>JBBRNC010000016.1:0-84023 GCA_038230495.1 Verrucomicrobiales bacterium | reverse complement strand
TGGAAGAGTGGAAGAGTGGAAGAGTGGAAGAGTGGAACGGAATTTGTCAGCACATTTCTGGTATCATTCCAGTATTCCAAACTTCCATCATTCCAATTTCTTATTGCGCTGCCGTTTTCCACTCAGTTGGTAGATCCTTCTTTGTCTCCAGAAGAATCTCCTTGATGTGCTGTCTTTCAGTGGAGCTGAGATAGGCGAAGTCCTTTGACTTATCCTGCCCGCTAAGCACGGCGAAGAGCTGGGCATAGACTTGGTCCTTCAGTTGCTTGGGCATGGCATCGAAGGCCTTGGAGTAGATCATGTAACTGCAACGGTATTTGAAGAGGCGATTCAGTAATTGGAAATCCTTGAGCGAACGCCCATCGGCGGTCTCGTGTCGGTCATTGCGGAAGGTATCTTGAAACGCTGGACTACCCTCGATCCCGCCATCGTGCAGGGCGTATTCATCGTAAAAGAGAAGATGCTTCACCACCTTGCTAGCCTGACTATGGATCACACTGTGGGCGCTGCCTTGAGGAATATCGGTGACGGGTTCATGAAGAATTTTTTGCAGATTGATCTGGCGCGCAATGGCCTCGCGCGCACTCTTGGACGCTTCTGTAAACCTGTTATGCATCGTGCATTGATGCTCCAGCACCATGAGCGCCACGATGTCGCTGGTGTTCGTCAAATAAGGTTTGGTCGAGATGAAGCGGTCGAGTGAGACAACGTTGGCGCCTTGTTCGCGATTGATTTCAACTTGATCGCCGTTGGTGGTGGCGATGACGTTGCCCATGTGCCGGTCCTTGCCGTGTTTACCAGTGACATACCATCCGCCCCAACGCTCGCTCAACGGGCTTTCATGGCCGCTGACGAAACTGCCTTGGCTCAGGATCGGCTGGCCGTCGTCGGCGGTGTAAACGGAGCGCACTAACATGCCTTTGATGTTGTTAGTGCGCGATGTTTCATGGCAGGAAAGGCAGTTGTCTGTCGCGAGCAGCTCTGGCTTTTCCTTGGTCTTAAATGGATTGGTCAAGGCGTAGAACTGCGGGCCATTCTCGGGGTCGTAGCCGATGAGTTCCATCATGCCGTTCTGCGCCCATCCGCAGTAAACGTCTTCGCTGAAATAGATGGCTCGCGGCGTCTGTGGCGTGATCAGCGGGTTTTGCAGACTGGTCTTGGAGAAGACGAGCATCTGGGATTGCACTGGAACACCGAGTTCCTTTAAGACTGTAGCGACAAAGGCTTTTTCATCTTGCGCATCCGGCTGGCTCTGTCCGCTCTGCCAGCGCCGCCACATTTTTGCGACGGGATCACTAGAGGTTTCCCAAGGCTTGTTCACCGGAGTGAATCCATCTATTGCAAGGCTATTGGAGCAGCAAATGATGAAGACGATCGTGGCGGCAAGTCGGGATGGGGTTTTCATGAGGCGAGCAATAATCGCTGGGGCTGTAATAAGTTCAGAATGGAAAGCTTCTGCTGCACGAAGTCAGCGAGGGTATAAGTATCGAGCACATCGAGGAACGCCGTGCGCGCTTCCATGAGAGCGCCCTTGAGCCGACATGCGGGCGTTAGGCGACAGGTGTTAGTCTTGGAGTTAAAGCATTCCACCAAGTCCAGATGGGTCTCGGTGCTGCGAATCACTTCCCCAATGCCGATGTCCTCTGGCTTACGTCCGAGCATGATGCCGCCGGTGCGTCCGCGAGTATTGCGCAGGTAACCTTGCTTTCCGAGATAGTGGACAATTTTCACGAGGTGATGCTGGGAGATGCGATAGGCGGCGGTTATCTCACTAAGTGTCACCTTTTCTTCGCCGCGTGCAGCGGCAAAAATCAGAACGCGGAGCGAGTAGTCAGTGAATAGGCTGAGTTCCATAGTAAGGAGCTATAAGTGTATTACGAATGCAAGTTAATGCTCTATCATTGATAGAGCCCGTATGGCACTAACAAGCAGGGAACACGCCATTTTACCTAGGATCGGCAGCCATGACATGCAGCCAATGCACAATGAATCGCAAAGTATGCGCAACGTCAGAAGTGCTAATCAGCAGATAATATTGGGCTTGAACCGCCAACGCGCCCGGTTCATCACTCGGCCAAGGGCGATCCATTGCTTTTCAAAGGCTGTCTGAGGATAAGGAAATTCTTCATCTGGCCAGTCGATCCGGGTGAATGCTGGGCGTGCAGCCATGACTTCGAGCGCATTTTCAAAGAAATCCGCATCGTCAGATTTTAATAAGAACTCACCATCAGGCTCCAGCACGCGTTCAATGCCATCGAGAAATTCCGGCTGATTGATGATGCGGTGTTTCCGGTGCGATTTCTTTGGCCACGGGTCGGGACAAAGCAGATGCGCCCGAGAAATGCTTTTTGCCGGGAGCAGCCAACCGAGTGTGTAACTGCTCTCCAATCGGAGCACTCGGGCATTCGTCAGTCCCGCCTTCTGGATGCGGCGCGCTGATTTTCCTACACGGCCGAGCAGCCGCTCGACTCCGAGGAAATTCCGATCTGGATGACAGGTCGCGAGTTGTTGCAGGAAGGAGCCATCGCCACAGCCGATATCAATCTCCAGAGGCTTGCCAGGATCATCAAAAAGTTCGTCCTTCCGCTGTTCTCGGAAGTAATCGGAGGGAATGAAGGTCACGCTCATTACAGGGAGTCGATAGTTTTCTCTCTATGAAGAATAAATTTGCTACTCTTGCCGGGTGTAATTTGCCGCGTTATAATTCACTCATGACTACCGTCGAAACTCTTCGACCGCAAGCACTGGCTCTATCCGAGAGTGAGCGCGCAGAACTTGCATCCATCCTACTTGAGTCTTTGCCGTCGGATTTTGATGATGACATTGAGGCGGAGCAAATCAGCATCGTGCGAGAGAGAATCGAGGATATAGAGTCTGGCAAAGTTCAACCAGTGTCTGGTGATATTGTTTTTCGCCGTATTGAGGAATCGCTTGTAGCGCGCCACAAGGCATGACGTTTGATTTTCATCCAGACGCCGAAGCCGAACTTCATGACGGCGTGCATTGGTATGATGGTCAGAGCGAAGGACTCGGTGAGCGTTTTTTGGCAGTGGTGAAAACGGGTGTGAATGCGATCAAGAACGATCCTGGCAGATTTCAACGGATCGATGATCGTATTCAGGTTTTTCGGCTGAAACGATTTCCCTATCGAATCTACTATGTTCACGAAACGTTGATCCAGCACGTGAGAATTTACGCGGTGATGCACGAGAAGCGAAGTCCCGACAGTTGGCACGGGCGCGTTCCTGAAGTTTAAGTCGCGGCGGTAGCCATCGGCGTCTCAATCCACCGGTGGTGCTCCTTGATGAGGTCGATCAGGCGTTCGACGGCTTCGTCTTCGGGGATGTTGAACTTCACGGCGGTCTTGCCGACGTAGAGGTTGATCTTTCCGGGAGCGCCGCCGACGTAGCCGAAGTCGGCGTCGGCCATTTCTCCGGGGCCGTTGACGATGCAGCCCATGACGGCGATGCGCACGCCTTTGAGGTGGCCGGTGGCGGCGCGGATTTTTTGCGTGGTGGTTTGCAGATTGAAGAGCGTGCGGCCACAGCTCGGACAGGCGACGTAGTCGGTCTTGAAGATGCGTGAACCAGCGGCTTGAAGGATGTTGTATGAGACGCGCAGCGATTGGCCGGGGGCGTCTTCACCTTGCACAATGATGGCATCGCCAATGCCATCGCAAAGGAGCGAGCCGATGTTGGTGGAGGCGGTGAGCAAGTTGCTCAAGAAGTCAGGAGTCTGAGGCCGGAGGTCAGAGGTCAGCGTGTCCTTGAGAAGAATCGGATGTCGGGCGTCGAGCTTGGCAGCGAGAAGCCGGAAAGCGGGGATGGTGGCGAGATCGAGATCGTTCTGCACGGTCACGAGCTTCGGATTTTGGGACGCGTTGAGAGAATTGATCGCGGCGTCATCGCGCGGATCGAGTTCGATCACGCCGCTATCCTCAATAACTATCTCTGGCTGGAAGTCGCCCAGCTTGTCGAGCTTGTGCGAGACGGCGTCCCATTTCGCGCGACTGGTGAAGACGCGGACGGTTTCTTCTCCGCCGAGTGCGATGCCGTTCACATTCAGCGTCGTGGTTTGTCGGCGTTCGTAGGAAAACGGATCCCAACATGGCGGCGGAGCCTGCTTCACCATTCCGCATTCCGCATTCTGCATTCCAACTTCGACGAGCTTGCGAGCGACGGGTATTTCATGAACGGAGTCCTCCGTCAAGCTCACGCGAATGGTGTCGCCGATGCCGTCGTGTAGCAGCGAGCCGATACCGATGGCGCTTTTGATGCGGCCATCTTCACCGTCGCCAGCTTCGGTGACGCCGAGGTGAATCGGGTAGTTCCAGTCGCTGCCGAGTCCGTTGAGCTTGGCGACGAGCAGGCGATAGGCTTCGATCATGACCTTCGGATTGCTGGCCTTCATGGAGAAGACAAAGTTGTGATAGTCGTGTGAGCGTGCGATGCGGGCGAACTCCAGTGCGCTCTCGACCATGCCGAGCGGGGTGTCGCCGTAGCGGTTCATGATGCGGTCGCTGAGCGAGCCGTGATTGGTGCCGATGCGCATGGCACGTTGCTTCTCGATGCAAAGTTTTACCAAGGGCACGAAGGCGTCTTCGATGGCTGCGACTTCTTCCGCGTATTGGGCGTCGGTGTATTCGCGGACGGCAAATTTTTTCTTGTCCACGAAGTTGCCGGGATTTACGCGCACCTTTTCGACCCACTTTGCTGCTTCCATGGCGGCGTCGGGTTTGAAATGGATGTCGGCCACAAGTGGCACGTCACAACCTTGAGCGAGCAGTGCGGCCTTGATGTGCTCCAAGTTTTCCGCGATGGGGCGCGTCTGTGCTGTGAGGCGGACGATCTCGCAACCGACGGCGACGAGTTCCAGTGTCTGCTTCACGCAAGCATCGGTGTCGCGCGTATCGCTGGTGAGCATTGACTGCACCCGAATCGGGTTACCTCCGCCGACGCCGACATTGCCGACTCTGACCTCGCGTGTTTCGCGGCGGGCGTAGTGGTAGAGGTCGGGGCAGTAATGAAGCGTGTTAGGCGCTGACATGACGGCGGATTACTTCGCTGCCGGAGCTGTGAACTTGATGGCGGTGTTTTGCTCTTTTTTCAGATCATCTTTTTTCGACTGACGCTCTGACTTTTGACCAGCTCCAAAGAGATCGCCCGTGTCTTTGAGGCTGACGAAGATCATGAATCCGAAAATGAGTAGGACGCAGGCGGTCTGGACAACCTCGAGCACTCGGATATTGATGGGGCGTCGGCGGATGGATTCAATGATGGCCATGGTGATGTGGCCTCCGTCGAGCACGGGGAAGGGAAGCATATTGAGGATGGCCAAGTTGATGTTCAGCACCACGCTGAACCAGAGAACTAGGAGCCAGCCGTATTTGTCCTGAAAGAGGCTGTAGTAAACGCGGGTGATGCCAATGAAGCCGCTGAGATGTTGCGCACTCACATCCGATTTGCTGGAGAAAACCGCGCCAAGTGTCTGGAACATGGTGCGGCCAGCATCGCGAACCTGCACCCACGGAGTTGGGTGAGATGGGATGCGACGGCCTTGCATGTCCCATTTAATTCCAATCATGGCCTTCTCGACGCCCTCTGGACGCTGCTCAGGCACGCGAGGGGTGACTTGAACTGTTTTAGTTTCGTTGCCGCGTTGAATCTGAATGGATAGGGTCTTGCCTGGATTATCGTGGATGTAATCACCTAGTTGCGCGACATTGCGCAGGGGAATTTCATCCACTGCTGTCAGCAAGTCGTTGGGTTTGATCCCTGCAATCGCAGCGGGGTTATATTCCTTATCATCTAGTAAGTCGCCGACCATGGGGGTGTCTCGCCCAAGGATACCGACTTCGCGAAATGGGGGACGCGCGAAGATAGATTTCCACCACGACATGTCTTTGTCCTGATCTGGTTTCTCTGCCTTGACCAGTATGGGGGGCTGGACTTTTCCATCGCGTTCAACGGTGAATTCGATGTTTTCACCTTGGCTGGCAACCACGAGCCAGCGCACGCTATCAACCAAGCCGCCAAAACTGTGCACGGGTTTGCCATCAATGAATTTGATGATGTCGCCCGGCTTGAGGCCAGCTTTTTCTCCAGCGCTGTCTTTGGCCACGTAACCAATTTCCGTGGTGGTGCTGCCTTCGCTTTCGGGCTTGCCAAAATACCAGACCAGCACCGCGAAGAGACACGCGAGGCCGAAGCTGAAGAGGGGGCCGGCAACTGCGACGATGATTTTGTCGAGGCTGGTGATGGGTGGAAGCTTCTCACGTTTTTCCTCAGTCGGTCCTTCAATGGCATCCATCGGTGCCATTTGTGGCAGCGCTACGAAGCCTCCTGCCGGAATGCAGCCGAGTCCGTATTCCACGCCATTGATGGTTTTCTTCCAGAGCGGTTTTCCGAACCAGACATAGAATTTCTCGATCTTAAGTCCGCGCCATTTCGCTGCGAGAAAGTGACCCCACTCGTGAACCACGATCATGAGGTTGAAGACTATGAGGACGAGAAAAATGATGCCGATGAAGCGAATCGAACTGAAGATAAATTCCATGAGGCGCGGAATCTAGCACCTCCGGCCATTTGGCGCAAATGACGCGCATATTGTAATGGTTTTATTTCAGTAGGGCTTCGATGTCAGCAGGCTTCAATTCCAGAGGGTGCCCCTCCCAGACGATCTTCCCGGCCTTGTCCACCAGCATGGCGTGGGGGATGCCCGTGATGCCAAAATGCGCGGAAAGTTTCGCCTCTGTATCAAGTGCGACGGTGTAGTCGATAGGCACAGCCTTGGTGAATTCGGTGACGGTGTTGGCGTCCTCTTTGGTGACTCCGATAACGACGAGGCCGTTGGCCTTGTATTGTTTATACATATCGTTGAGGTGCGGGATGCTCTGGCGGCAGGGACCGCACCAAGTAGCCCAGAATTCTAGGATCATGGGTTTGCCAGCGAGCGCAGGGGCGGCGCCAATGTATTTGACCTCAAGCTTGGGCAGAGTTTGCCCGACATTGTTTTTAACGGAATGGCTAAAAAGTTTCGAGAGGGCAAACGCCAAGACCATCAGGGCGGCGAGTTTTAAGAGGCTTTTCATAAAAGGAGGGGGTGTTGATTGGAGGACTGGATTACAGAATTATGAGATTGGTCATTGAGCTAACTGCCGAAGTTTTCGACTTCCTCTCGGGACGGAATGGCTTCTTGTGCTCCGGGCTTGGTAGTCGTGAGTGCGCCCGCGATATTGGCCTTGCGAATGGAACCGAGAAGGTCATGCGTTTGCGCCCAATGAACGGCGAATGTTCCGGCAAAGGCATCGCCCGCGCCCACGGTATCCACGACATTTACCTGAGTCGGGGGAATTTTTAGCGCCTGATGGGCGCTGATGGCGAAGGTGGGCTGCGCACCGCGCGTGACGATGATTGTGCTCACGCCGAGCCCGGACATTTTGGCGCGTATCTTTGGGGCTTCCGAAGTGCTCTCGACAAAAAAGCCAAGTAACGCGGCAGCTTCTCGTTCATTCACGATGAGGAAATCAATCGTCACATGTCCCCAGGGAAATTCAGCCAAAAGCGGCGATGGATTGAAGATGGTGGTCTTATGGAGTTCGTTCGCGCGACGCAGGGCGGCGACGGTCGCTTCCAACGTAGTCTCTAATTGGCAGAGCACGATGTCGGCTGATTCCAAGATTTTGCTCTGGGTCAGAACGTCGTCTCTTGTGAGAAATCCGTTCGCGCCTTTGAGCACGACGATGCTGTTCTCGCCTTCTGGATTCACAAAGACGAGTGCGCTACCTGTGCCAGCATTCGCGTGCAGGCTGATTCCCGCCACATCTATTCCTAGGCTCATCAGGTAGTCGAGATAGGGACGACCAAAGGCGTCATTACCCACGCTGCCGATCATGCTCACGATGGCACCTTGCCGACAGGCAGCGATGGCTTGGTTGGCACCCTTCCCGCCGTAGCGCATCTCCCAGCCTTCAGCCGTGATTGTGCCTCCTGCCTGAGGGAGATGGGGCACGGTGACGATCGTGTCGAGATTTAGCGAGCCGACAACGGCGACCGTGGGGGTGTCAACGGGACCTTTCATGGTGAGGCTATATACAGTTAATCAATGCTGAGGCAGGCATCATGTTGCTGCAAGTGGCGATTGCTGTAAACCGGCACAAAAAAGCCCCCGATCCAATTCGGAGCGGGGGCTTGGTGAAGGATTTAGTGTCGCGGTTTAGCGATACCTGGAATCATAGCGACCTTGGTCGTATGCGCGCTGTTGGGCATTTTGCTGTTCGATGGTATTGATGCGCTGGTTCTGGTTGCCCATCACGCCGCCTGCTGCTGCGCCGACTGCGCCGCCGATCAAGGCACCGCCTGCAGTGTGGCCACTTTGATTGCCAATGATGCCGCCAACTAGGGCACCAGTGCCGCCGCCAGCAAGGGCACCGGAGGTAGTGTCACAACTCACGCTCACGAGCGACAAGGCTCCGAGCACCGACAAGGTAAGAACTTTTGGGATGGATTTCATAATAGAATAACGATATGCCATAGACGCTGAACTCGTCAATCCATTCAATTTCATTTAATAATTCTTTTCAAAATGAATCACGCTAGAAGCTGAGAGCGCGTAAAGGCCGGAAAAACCTTGTATCCTTTCGCTTCAATGATGGCGCGTCCGCCCTCTTCCCGATCCAGCAACACCATGACGAACGCCACTTTGCCGCCTTCTGCTTCCACGTTCTCGATAGCCTTCAATGTCGAGCCGCCTGTCGTGATGACATCATCCACGACAACGACGCTATCACCGCTTTTGAAATTGCCTTCCACCAGCTTCTGCCTTCCGTGTTTTTTTGGTTCCTTGCGCACGCTGAAGGCGTGAACAGGCGTGGCTGGTTCAGCGAGGTGGGAGGCGATAGCGATGGAGAGCGCGACAGGATCAGCGCCCATGGTCAAGCCGCCTACGCTGCTGACTTTCACGCCGAGTTCTTTTTCTGCGGAGCGCAGAATGGGAAACATCACTTGGCCGAGCAAACAGGCGCCTTGGGCGTCGAGCGTTGTGAGCCGACAATCCACATAGAGGTCACTTTTTGCACCGGAGGCGAGCGTGAAATCTCCGCGCATCACAGATTTTTTCATCAACAGGGAGCGGAGAGTTTCTCGGGCGGAATCAGACATAGTGGGAGATTAGGGTTGGGGGATGGAAGATGTGGCAGAGACCATGAAAATCACCAAGCACAAAATTTAAAAACAAACTGCCGCACCTGACTTGCAGGTTGTGTTTGCAATCACTCACACGCACGCCAGCGTTCCAGATGAGATTTTTTTTACCATCCCTTCTGGCTACATTAATGGCTGTCAGCGTTTCCTTTGCCGAGACTTCTTCTGATGAAAAGCCCGCGACTAAAGATGCTGCTGATGCTTCCAAAGAAAAACCGAAAGATGGCGAGAAGGCCAAGCCCGAAGAAAATGAAAAGGGCAAAGACAAAGAAAAGGATAAGCCGAAATCCTCCGTCACCAAGCAATCCATTACCATCAATGGCCAGAAAATCGACTTCACCGCCACCGCTGGTCTCATGCCGTTGAAGGACAAGGAAGGTAAGACCACCGCCCACATCTTCTTCATTGCTTACACTAAGGACGGCGTCACCGATGCCGCGAAGCGCCCGCTCACATTCTCGTTCAATGGCGGTCCCGGTTCCTCCTCGGTGTGGATGCACATGGGCTTGCTCGGCCCAAAGCGTGTGAAACTTCAGGACAATGGATTTGCCGTGGCACCACCCTATGAGTTCATAGATAACGACCAGTCATTGCTCGATGAGAGCGACCTCGTCTTCATTGATCCCGTTGGCACTGGTTACAGTCGCCCGGAGAAGCCTGATGACGGCAAGAAATTCTGGGGTCTGAAAGAAGACACACAAAGCGTCGCGGAATTTATCCGTCTTTACGTTACGAAGAATTCTCGCTGGCCCTCGCCAAAATTTCTCATTGGAGAAAGCTACGGCACCACTCGCGCGGCGGCTCTCAGTGGTGAGCTTCAGAACAGGCATCACATGAACCTGAACGGCATCATGCTACTCAGCACCGTTCTGGATTTCCAGACTATTCACTTCGGCGACGGGAACGATCTGCCTTATGTCCTGTTCTTGCCGACTTATACCGCTACTGCGTGGTATCATAAAAAACTACCCACCGATCTGCAAAAACTTTCACTGACCGAAGTGCTCAAGCAAGCCGAAGCCTTCGCTCTCGGCGACTACAATCAGGCACTCCTGCGCGGAACCTCCATTGAGCCTGCCAAGCGCACCGCCATCGTGAAGCAAACCGCGCGCTTCACTGGCCTCAGCGAGTCTTATGTGGATCGCGCTAACTTGCGCGTCACCATGCAGCGTTTCGGAGCCGAACTCTTGCGTGAGCAAAATGTGAACGTCGGTCGCTTTGACAGTCGTTTCACCAGTTTCATGCGCGACCCGCTGTCCTCCAGTGGCGGGAGTGATCCCAGCTTCGATGCCGTGGCCAGCGCTTACGCCTCCACTTTCAATCAATACATCCGCGCTGATTTGAAATACGAGGATGACCAATCTTACACTATTCTTGGTGGTGTCGGTCCATGGAACTGGGGCGAAGAAAATAGTTACGTGAATGTTGCCAATACCCTTGCCGAAGCCATGACCTCAAACCCATTCATGAAAGTCCACGTCTCCTGTGGACTCTACGACCTCGCCACCCCCTGGCTCGCCAGTCGCTACACCTTCAACCATCTTAATACTAACCCTGCGTTCGCGAAGAATATCATTCTCGATGACTACACCGCTGGCCACATGATGTATCTCAATCTGCCTGACCTTAAGAAGCAGAAGGGCGACCTGGCGAAGTTTATTCGTGGGGCGAGTGGGAAGTGAGGTGCTTGCATTTTCTGATAATCAGATTATCAGATGACATGATCTTAATCTCCGTTACGGATGCAGCACGAGGCTTCTCGGCTTTGATCAGCCGCCTCCGCTATGGCGGCGAGTCGGTCACACTTATGAATGGCGGCACGCCAGTTGCGTGCGTGACACCAGTGGAGGCGGTTCACACCGGAGCTGAACTGGCAATATCTTGGCCTGCCATGCATCGGCTTGGAGCGCGTGAAGCAGCTATGTTTGAAAAAGATTTGGCTGGGGCAAAGAAGAATTTGCGGATGCCTGGTTAGCCTGCATTTCTCACACTCTCACTCCGGATTGCGGGACGGTTTGCAAAGTAGTTTGGGGCTTTAGCCCGAACGACGGCGCTTGCGGGCTGAAGCCCAGCACTACTTTCTCTGCCGCGCCGCTCGACATCTTGTCCCGCCCACAGCGGGGAGTGTGAGAAACGCGGGTTAGCAATACCCACTTCAGATCGGCCTGGCCCTTGCGGCTTCATTGAGCGAGCCGCAAGACGGGCAGGCGCTCATGGTTTTCCGGTCTGGGTTATCGTAAATGTTTCCGCAGATGCGGCACTGGACGAAATGTTGATGCACTTTCTTTTCATGCCGCCGTTGGGTCATCACAGCGAGCAACCAGAGCAGGCCCAGCAACAGAACCCCGACGGCAAGTCCGATGATCAACAGTGTGGCGAGTGAAACTGGAATCATGGCGCGGATGAAGGAATGGCCCAGTTCAATGAGGCGAGACCCCAGACTGGAGTTTGCACCGATTGAGCCGTGTCTGGTTCAAACCTCAGTTGTTGCATCAGGCCCAGTAGCTTAGCGGCCTCGTTATTTTTTTCTGGATTGCCCGTGGGCAGGGCGAAGATGACGCGCCCCTCGGAGTTCACGCCGATTTCAATGAGCCACGCTTCAGGAGCCGTGATGGCTGCGGCAGAAAAATCCGGCTGGAAGATGAGTTTTCTAGAGGCCAGTGCGCCCGTGAGTCGCAGCTCAAGGCGGGGAACTGTCACCGTAATTTTTTCTGGAAGCGGTGCGGAGCGTTTCAGTTCGCTTAAATCCAAGCGAGGCAAAATGGGCGTGGTGACATCGAGCAAGCGCACGGGTGGCACGGTGGAGTCACGCTGGGACACGTCCTGAAGTTTCAGTTCGTGCTTTTCATAAAGCGGATGAAAAACCGGGGCGCGATCATCCAGGGTTATCGCGTTTTTTTGCTGATTGCCTGAAGGTAGAACCATGAAGTCGCGGTCTTGCGCATGATTGATGGAGGCGCGGGATGCGGGATCGGACGGATTAAGAACTACGATCTGCTGGGACACGGGAATGAAGCGCTGGGTTTGCGGATAGACCACGCGGAATAGGAAAAAGAAAACCGTCAGCGCCACCACGGTTGCTGCGAGCCACAGCAACAAGCGCCCCAATTGTCCTTTGGGCTGGCGCCAATCGAATGTCAGCGCGGGTTTTGGATCTGGTGTTTCAGGCATTGGCAAAGATTCAAACTCGAAATTCCAAGCTTGTCAGGCTCAATGTTGATCTTGATCGTCGGGCGGTGCTTATGGCCCGGTGCCGTCATTAGACGGCTGGGTGGCGTAGGCGACCTCGAAGCCGAGGGCCAGCGCAGTGTTGCTGGCCTGGAGCACGCGACCAAACGGGGCCATGGCATCTGCGTGAATGATGACGCGATGATTTGCGAGATTGGAATTAGTCATTTCACGTTTCGCTTTCATCAGTCTTTTTTTCAGCCCTTCAAGCGTGTCTGGTTCCCCGTCGAAGTAAAAAATCTGGTCGCCCGATGCGGCCACCGTGATGACGCGGGCGCGGTCGAAACCAGTGAGGCGCGAGGCACTTTCTGGGAGTCGGACATCGACGCCGCTCTGGATGACAAAGTTTGAGCCGAGGAGGAAGAATACGAGCAGCAGCGTGAGCACGTTCAGCACAGGGCCGAGGTAGAGCCAGAAGCTCTGCTTGGGCAGGTGGCTCTCAAGCTTCATGGCAGCAATGGGCACGAGGCTCAGGCGTTGCGGCCGCGCTTGCGTGAGGCATCGGCGGCGGCATCGCGGAATTCGACGATCTGCGCCCCCGCATTCGCTGTGACAGGAACGGAGGTCTCGCGATTGTCCTCAAGGATATTTACGATCTCAATGCCAGCGCGTTCCATGTCGCTCATGATGTGGCGCGACTTGGCCGCGAGGAAAGCGTAGAAAAGATAGCTGGGGATGGCGACCACAAGTCCGAGTGCTGCATTCACAAGGCTAGTGTAAACGCCGTGGGACAAATCGAAGGGATTTGCGTAGCCATTGACGTTATTGAGTTTTGAAAATGTGTCCATCAGGCCAATGATGGTGCCGAGTAGGCCGATGAGAGGCGCGGCATGGGCGATGCCGTGCAGCACGCTGAGGTAACGTTCAAGTCGGGGCACTTCGAGTTGTCCCGCTTCTTGGACGATTTCTTTGAGCTGTTCGCGTGGAGCCTGATGACGTAGCAGGGCGGCATGGAGCACGCGACCGACTGGCACGCGGGTGGCCACGCATTCCTGTAGTGCTTCCGCGTGATTTTTTCTGCGGATGAGGCTGGCCAGACCGGCGAGGAATTCACCGATGTTCATACTGGCGCGGTGATAGTAAGCCAGACGCTCCGCGAAAATAGCGAGAGCAAGGGCGAAGCAACTGAGCAGCAACCAGACCAGCGGGCCTCCTTTAGACAGTAATTCAAACATAGGGCAGGTGCAGTGCGGTCGTGAAATTGTTCTCGGCGTTCAGGGATAGATCGCCAAGATTCGAGGTGGTGGGGTCGGGTATATGCAGCGTTTTTGATGCCAGTGCAATCATAGATCACGCCCCAGCATAACTTTTGTATAGTTAACACACATTAATAAAATGCGCAAGGTTGGCCTCTTTCCAGTTTCCAGCCCTCGATTTGCATCTAACTTGGCCCGCTCCTGCACATCATGCTCCTCATCATCGACAATTACGATTCCTTCACCTACAACCTCGTCCAATACTTTGGCGAGATGGGCGCGACGATGGAAATCCGCCGCAACGATCAGCTCACGCTGGATGACATCACGAAGCTCAAGCCCGATCACATCTGCATTTCGCCGGGGCCTTGCACGCCGAATGAGGCCGGGATCAGCAACGATGTAATCCGCAAGTTCGGAGCGAACACCCCGCTGCTCGGAGTGTGCCTAGGTCATCAATGCATCGGCCACGTCTTCGGCGGCGACGTGGTGCGCGCCGGGCGCTTGATGCACGGGAAAATTTCCAAGATGCATCACACCGGGAAGTCAGTCTTTGCGAACATGCCGCAAGATTTCGAGGCCACGCGTTATCATAGCCTTCTCGTGAAGCGCGACACTTTGCCCGCGTGCTTAGAGATCACGGCTTCGGCGCTGGATGATGAAAATGAAATCATGGGTTTGCGGCATCGCGAGCTGCCCATTCACGGCGTGCAATTCCATCCTGAGAGTATTCTTACGCAGGAAGGGAAGCGTCTTTTGAAGAATTTTCTGGAAATGCGCGCCTGACGGCATGATGGTAGCTCACCCAACTCGAAACCCCTCGGGTTAAAAAATATGTCTCGCCTCGTATCGCTTCGTGAAGCCCTCGAACAGTCGCCGGACAATGTTGCCCTGCTCCTTCTCTACGGCCACGCTTGTCTGGATGAAATTCAGCTCGAAGATGCGCACGAGACTTTCGCGCGAATCCTCGACATCGAGCCTGAACACATCGAGGCCCAGCTCGGCTTGGCCCGCGCCATGGTGCTGCAAGGCGACACCAGCGCCGCAGCCGTCCGCGTGGAACGCATTCTCCAGCGTCAGCCGCAAAATGTATCGGCGCATCTGCTCCTCTGCCGCATCCATTTAACGGAAGACAACAAGGCCAAGGCGCTGGAGCATTACAACCGCGCACTGGACATTGATTCCTCTGCCGCCGACCCCGCGCTGGAGGCCGACCTTGGCCGCAGCAGCAAGCCCCAGATCAAAGACCGCACCGTCAGCCCGCTCGATTTGCTGGATGACGATGACGACACCGCAGACCTTCAGCAGGAATTGTTTGATGATCCCTTTGATGAGCCTCCCTATGAATGGAGGCCCGAGACCTTTTTCACCCCCGGCGATGGTGAGCGGCTCAAATGCACCTTCGCTGATGTCGGCGGCATGGAGGCGTTGAAAGAAGAAATCCGGCTCAAGATCATCTACCCGCTTCAACACGCCGATCTCTACAAAGCCTACGGACGCAAGACCGGCGGCGGCATTCTCCTCTACGGCCCGCCCGGATGCGGGAAGACGCTCATGCTTCGCGCCACGGCAGGCGAGGTTGGTTGCAATTATCTCGCCGTCGGATTGCACGAGATTTTCGATCCCTACTTCGGCAGCATCGAGCGCAACCTCCATCAGATTTTTGAAACTGCGCGAGAGAACTCACCATGCGTGCTCGTCTTCGATGAAATCGACAGCATCGCGCCCGACCGTCGTCACACGCGTGACACTCAGGTGCGCAATGTGGTCAATCAGTTCCTCAGCGAGATGGACGGCATTCGCACGGAGAACCAGCGCATCCTCGTTATCGGAGCGACGAATTCACCGTGGCAACTCGATCCCGCGTTGCGCCGTCCCGGACGTTTCGATCAGGCCATCTTTGTGCCGCCGCCTGATGATACCGCTCGTTTGCAAATCATCCGGCTCCTCGGCAAGGACAAGCCTGTTGGCAAGATTGATGAAGCCGCTCTCGCCGCAGCCACCAAAGGTTTTTCCGGCGCGGATTTGAAATGGGTTTTCGATCGCGCCACAGAAGTCGCTTTGTCTGGAGCCATCCACGCGGGACGCACCGTTCCCATCAGCATGGAATCACTTCTCAAGGCCGCCGCCAGTCATTCGCCAAGCACAGAGGCCTGGCTCGAAGGCATCCAGCAAAGTGTCCCCACCGCTCCACACGACGCTCTCTACAATGAGGTCAGGAAGTTTTTCCAAGCCGCGCCGAAGCAATCCTGATCACGCTATTTGTCGGCTCTAAGATTTCGCAGTGTCCTTCTTCGCCGTCATCTTCAGCATGACAAAGTAGAGCACGCCGATGATGGCGATTCCGCCCACCATCCAGACGGATTCATGCTTGATGGAGTGGATCATCATTTCGGGATTTTTCATCAGCTCAGGATTGCGGTCGTAAATCCCTTTGCCATACCAAGTCAGGATTGAGCACCACACGGCAGAACCGATCACTGTCATCAGACTGAACATGCCAAAGCGCATCTCCAGAAAACCCGCCGGGATCGAGATCAAATGCCGCACCACTGGAAGCAGTCGCGCAAAGAAAATTCCACTGGCCTCATAGCGCTCCACAAAATGCTCCGCGCGTTTCAGTTTCTCATCGGTGATGCCGATATATTTTCCCCACTTGCGAACGATGATGTGGCCCATCCATCTCGCCACTAAGTAAGTGATAGCCGAACCCAGCCATGAACCAAACGTGCCCGCGAGAATCACACCCCACAAAGTCATGCCGCCTTTGCCTTGAGCCGCTAGAAATGCAGCGGGCGGGATCACGACCTCGCTCGGGACCGGAAAAATGGAACTCTCCATCGCCATCAGAACGATGACGCCTAAGTAGCCCCAGTCCTGAACCCAATGAAACCAGACTTCGATAAGATGATGCAGCATGAGGCGCTGTGTTTAGCAGCCTTTGTTCATAGCTTCAAGCATTCCCGCTAAGCCAAGCTGAAATTTGCGTTTCCAGCTTGTGATGCTGTCCGGCATCATAGTGATGACAGACAAATCCAAGACGCTGACCGGTGGTGATGTTTTCCTGGAGATCGTCGATGTAGATCGTATCCGTCGGGGACAGGCCGAAGCGCTGGATGGCTTCAAGATAAAATTCCTCGTGCGGCTTGGCGCAACCGGCTTCGTAGGAATAGATGCCGTCGTTGAACAGTGTGAATATTTTGAATCTGGAGAAGAACCAGTCCTTGTGCAAACCGCTGGTGTTGGAGAAAAGATAAAGCGGATGCGCTCCGGCAAGC
Source organism: Verrucomicrobiales bacterium (assembly GCA_038230495.1). GTDB lineage: Bacteria > Verrucomicrobiota > Verrucomicrobiia > Verrucomicrobiales > Verrucomicrobiaceae > VFKE01. Next base: position 67,121 of record JBBRNC010000016.1, on the reverse strand, counting down.
TCTTGAACAAGCTTCAGCATGGGCAGGTTCTCCGTGAAGATGTCGCTCCAGATGTGGATAAATTCCTCGCGGGTGCCGAGAAAGCTAATCCGGGAAATGGATTGCGTGATGAAGTCCGCGTCGCTCATGCGGCCTGATTCCAAGTCATCTTTGAAAGGGGAGAGTAGCTTCAATATCTCATCTGCTGTCGCGGCACTTTGTTGTGCGAATTTTTGCGTGGCCTCGCGGAAATCAAAATGCACTAGGACGTTGCCGATATCGAAAAGGAAGGCGCGCTTCATGGGGCCAGTCCGGCAAGAACGTTGCGGGCGATTTTCAATGAAGCCTCCGGCTCGCTTAGCGGCAGGGCATTGGCCTTCATGCGCTTGGCCTCGGCGCGATTGTTCGCCAGAAGCCGCGCGGCTTGAACGCCGGTTTCCGCTGGCGTTTTGGTGACCACACCGCAGTCATGTTTCACTAGCAGCTCGGCATTACCTTCTTCTTGACCGGGCACAATGAAATCAATGATCGCCGGACAGCGCGCGGCGAGCGCTTCATGCAGAATGCCGCCACCGGCTTTGCAGATGACGAGGTCGTGTGTCTGGAGGATGCGCGGAATTTGATTAGTCCAGCCCAGCACTTCGATAGATGCGCCGGGCAAAGAGTCGATGAAACGTCTGACCGCGTGGTAGAGCCTCGACGCATGTTTGCCCACTGGTAGAGTCAGATGTGTTCCCGCAATCAGCAGCGGGCGCAGGGCTTCAAGTGTGCGGGTGAAATGGTCTGCATTAGTGGAAGGAAGATAAACTATTCGGCCCTGAGGGAGATCGGGCATCGGAGGAACAGGCTGGCAGAAATCAAGATGCACCGGGAATCCAGTCGCGATGATTTTTTCGTTATCTGCTCCTAGGGCAGCAAGTGATTGCTTCGAGTCTTCATCGGCGACAAAATATCGGTCACTGGGCGCGAGCATCCAAACCGGATGAATCGAGATCGAATCCGTCACCACCGTGAACAGCGGTGGAACGGAAAGCCCTTCCGCACGGAGAGTCTGGATAATTTTGCTGTAAACCGGATACGTGGAAATGATGGCTCGTGGTCGATCCCGCAAGAGCAGCTCCCGCAAGGCACGGCGCAGCCCCGCGAGAATGTCCACGCCACCGGAACCGCTGAAATCCATCTTCGCCGAGTGGGTAAAGATTCGGCCCCACAGCTTAGGCGCACGAGTGATCAGCATTTGGTAATTACTCTTCAGCAGAGGTGCGAGGTGCGGATGCGCCACATCGCAGAGATCGACGATCCGCGCTTCTTCCTCCGGTGCGATTTGATTCAAGGCCGACGCCACATTGCGAGCGGCTGTATTATGGCCGTCGCCGAAACCTGCTGTAAGGAGTAAGATCACGAGAGTTTTTCTTTTAGCTCTCGTCCGGCATAATGCGATGAGAAAGTGACAATAATGTCACAACGGAGATGGAAGATTGGAATGATACAAGAATGGAAAAATGAGATGATATGCTAGTTTTCAACCTTCCATTTTTCCAATCTTCCAGTATTCCTTGTTCTCATGCGCATTGGTATCATCGGCGGAACAGGATTCATCGGGCGTTCTCTCGGGCAGGAGGCACGGAAACGCGGCCATTCCGTGGTGGTGTTTTCCCGACGCAAGGAGATCACTTTATCATGGGCAAATGAAGTCCGCCCCTTTCATCAAGAAGGCGCGGTGTTGGATCCTTCGGGCTTGGATGTGCTGATCAATCTCGCGGGTGATAACGTCTTTGGCCTCTGGACTGCCGCAAAGATGAAGCGTATCCGCGACAGTCGCGTGGAGTTGACCAATCGCATTGTGGACGCATTGAAAGAATGTCAGCAACGTCCGGCGACATTTATCTGCGCCTCAGGCAGCAGTGCCTACGGAAATGGCGGCGATGAAATCCTCTCCGAAACTTCGGCGCGCGGCGCTGGATTCCTCGCGGAAGTTTGCACGGATTGGGAAGCTGCAGCGAACCGAGTGGAAGCGCTGGGCATGAGAGTGGTTCTATTACGCACTGGCGTGGTGCTTGGAAAAGACGGTGGTGCATGGCCATTGCTGCGGCGCGTGTTCAGCTTTTGTCTCGGCGGCAGACTGGGCGATGGGAAGCAATGGATGCCCTGGATACATCTCGATGACGAAGTGGGCATCATCTTGCATACGGTCGAGCATCAAAGCATCTCCGGCCCAGTGAATCTGGTCGCGCCCCATCCTGTGACCAATGCGGATTTTACGAAGTCGATTGCGCGTGTCGTGAAACGTCCCGCTATTTTTCACGTGCCCGCGTTCGCATTGAAGCTCGCCCTGCGCGGACTGGGTGGCGTGTTGCTCGATAGCCTGCGATTACAACCCCAAGTGGCATTGAACGCTGGATACAAATTCAAACACCCCTACCTCAACAACGCACTCGCAGCGCTTGATCGCTCCTCTCCATAACTTCATAACGCATAACCCTTCTCTCCATGTCCGCCCAGCAAACCACCATCGGCCTCGTTTACGATTACGACCAGACACTCAGTCCTGGCTACATGACCGATGAAGTGGTGTTCCCGCACTTCGGCATCAATGCCGCGCAGTTCTGGAAGCGCTCCCATGCGTTGGTGGATGAACAGGGCTACGACGGTGAGATGGCTTATCTAAAGACCTTGCTCGACTGCCTCACGCCCGATCCGCCATCCAACGCTGACTTGCGAAAGCTAGGGCCAAATTTGAAATTCTTCCCTGGTCTGCCAGAAATGTTCACCGAACTCGAAGGCGTCCTGCGGGAAGAGCATCGTGTTATCGGCGTAAAGCTGGAGCATTACATCATCAGCGCCGGCTTGAAGGAATTGCTGGAGGGCAGCGCACTCCGGCCTCATGTGAAGGCAGTATTCGCTAGCGAGTTCGCCGAGGACGAATCAGGCCGCATCAGTTTCCCGAAGCGCGTCATCAGCCACACCACGAAGACGCAGTTCATCTTCCGCATCAACAAAGGAATGCTCCGCCCCGATGAAGACGTGAATGATCACATGCCGCCCGAGATGCGCCCGATCCCGTTTCAGAACATGATCTATGTCGGCGACGGCCCCACTGACGTGCCCTGTTTCACCTTGATGCGCCGCTACGGCGGAAACGCCATCGCCGTCTATAATGCCGAAGACAAATCGCGCGACAGCTTCCGCAAATGCTACCAGCTCAGCACTCACGCGGATCGAGTGAAGCACATCGCGCCTAGCGACTTCCGCCCCTCCAGCCATTTCCGTTTGTTGCTTGAAGAGATGATTACCGAGATCGCCGACGGCATCCTCCGTCGCAAGCGCACCGAGGTAGAAAACGCCACCGTGTCCGCGCCGGGTTATTGAGATTGGAGTGTGGCGACGTGTCCTGACTCTTAGTTAGTGCTTTTAAGGGCCGTTTCCATTTCTCGTCCTCGTTCTCCTACTCGTCCTCGAAAAATCGTCGATCGAGAACGAGTAGGAGAACGAAGACGATTTTCACGCACCACTAACGACATGCTATCTAAGTTAGTGCTTATGGGCACTGTCCCGCCACGCTCGCTCTGTCCACAAAATCTGGGGAACTTTACATGACAAATTAGATGGGAATCTTATTCTTCAACACCTGACGTGCTGAGTGGCACCTTGATCTCTTGGCCGGATTTGAACTTGGCGCCGGTCTTCAGATCATTCATCTCGAAGAGTTTTTTCGTCGAGATATTGAAGGCCTCACTGATGGTTTGGGGTGTCTCCTCTTCGCTCACGATATAGCGACGGAATTTCGGCTTAGCTTCCTCTACGGGTGGCGGCTCGGGCGGTGGGTTTTGCTTCGCAAAAAAGCTAGTATCCGTGGTAGTGGAAGTGACAACGGCAGGGCTGGGATTTCGTGTCTCGGGTTCGGGCTTGATCTCTGGCTTCGCGGTTTCTTTGGGCGTGGTTTTGCCGACAGACGGCAGATTGAGCTTCATGCCGGGATGAAGTTTGTCAGGGTTCACGCCGGGATTGGCCAGTGTGAGGGCTGCCACGGTGACGCCGTTACTTTTAGCGACCGTATAGTAAGTGTCTTTTTCGGTGACGGTGTGGGTCTTGGAACTAGTTGGTTTTGATTTGGTCTCGACCACCTCTTTTTTTTCTGCAGGAAGGGCAAGTTTGGTTCCAGTTTTCGGGATGTCGGGGTCCACTCGTGGGTTAGCTTTCTCGAGTTCCTTCGAGGTGATCCCGTATTTTTTGGCGATGACGCGAAAGGTTTCACCCTTGGCCACTAGATGCGTCGCAGGGCGGTTGCCGGGAGTGTGGACTTCAGGCTGGGGCTGGGGGATTTTGATGTTTTGACCGTCGCGCAAGGTATTGCTCTCAAGGTGATTGAGATCCATGATTTCACCCACGCTCACGTTATGCAGTCGGGCGATCGACCAGAGAGTTTCCCCGCGTTTGACTTTGTGGAAGCCGTCCTTGTCCTCAGTAGTGGAGTGTTTGGCTGTATCCGCTGTGGATTTCTTTTTTGTCGTGCTGGATGAGCTGGTGTCGGTGGCGCCCGACACCAGAACGGCAGAAAAAATCCATCCGCAGAGAAAATAGATGGTTGACCTCATGTAATTATTTTTACTATACTAATAATTAATTTCAAATAATATAATAGATATGGCGTTAATTTGCCGCTTGTTATGAACCGTTTCTCGGGACGCAACTGGCACATTCGATCCCTGATTTCATTCGGGGCGCTTGTGGTGGGTTACGCGTGCCTTTGGCAAATCCCAAAAATCTGGGAGCGTGATCTCCAAGCCGTCGTTGCCGCTGTGAATGCGCGCGATCCTTTTGCCGAGGCCTTGCGCGGCTGTCTGGTCGTGGTCGATGCCGGGCACGGTGGTCAGGACAGCGGCACTGCTGGTCATGGCGTGCAGGAAAAAAGCACCACCATCGACATTGCGAAACGAGTGGAGCGCCGGTTGAAGGGGCTGGGAATTTCCACGCAGATGACACGCGTGGATGACACTTACATTGAACTGGAAGAGCGCAGCGCGATGACCACAAAGCTGAAAGCCAACGCTTTTGTCAGCATTCATCTCAATGCCTCCACGGCGAGCGAAGTTGCGGGTCTGGAGACGTATTTTAGTTCAGCGCGAACCACTGGTGTAGCGGCACCGTTGCGGCAAAGGCTAGCATTAAAATCTTCCACCGCGATGCAGGATCAACGTAGCGAATTGCTGGCCTCCATGATTCAGCGTCGCGTTTCTGCGGCCACGGGTGCGGCTGATCGCGGCGCGCGTGACAGCCGACTCTATGTAGTTTTGCATGCAGCCTGCCCCGCAGTGCTGGTGGAATGCGGCTATCTCACGAACGAGGAGGAATGCGGCCACTTGAAGCAAGAAGCGTATAAAGAAAAACTCGCCGCAGGCATTGCCGATACCGTGCGGCAATACCTTCTTGTTACCAAGATGAATCCGCGTCGTGGCTTTGTGCTACCGGATGCCGAGCATCCTATAGCTGATGGCAGCAATCTTTGAGTCGCTGTATCTCAGGTGGGGTAGGGTGGCCATCTTGGCCGCCGTGCCAAGCGTCTCGCTTGGCACACGGGCGTCTCGCCCAGTTTTCGCTAAGCGGCTCACCTCATCTTGAAATGGGGCAAGACGCCCAAGTGCGAGGCGAGACGCCACGCATGGCAGCCAAGATGGCCACCCTACCGTCCTACAATAGTTACGAGACGCTGCCAAATGTCACGCGGCATCGGGTAGCTGCACATAAGGACTTTCCTTTAGCTCAATGCGCTTCGCACCGCTGAGCAGCTTCCACCATTCCCAGGCGCACCCGATCACGATGCTCAGGACCAGCACGAGGAAGATGCCTGCAACGGCGGCGTCGAGATAATTGTTCCAGAGCATTTTTTTCAGCACGCTGAGATCCGCACCAGCGATGCTGGCGGAGATTTTCTTTTCTAGATCAGCGGCTTTCGCGAGGAAACCCCATTTGTCATTGAAGATCAGCATCAGCCCCGCAGACAACGTGACCACGAGCAAATAGATCAACGGAATCAACGTGGTGCAGATGTAGCGCGTGCGACCCATCTTAATGAGAACTGTGGTGCCGAGCGCGAAGGCGATGACGGCGAGCAATTGATTCGCCACGCCGAAGAGTGGCCACAGACTTTTGATGCCGCCATTCTCATCAATGACGCCTTGATAGAGGAACCAGCCCCAGCCTCCGACAAAGAGCGAACTGGCGAACAAGTTGCCCGCCCATGACTGTGTGTTGCCCAGAGGCTTCCAGATTTGTCCCAGTAAATCCTGTAAAATAAATCGTCCCACGCGAGTTCCGGCATCGAGCGTGGTCAGGATAAACAGCGCCTCGAACATGATCGCAAAATGATACCATAGGCTCATCATGCCTTCGCCTGGGAAGGCCTTGGAAAACATGTGCGCCAGACTCACTGCAAACGTGGGCGCACCGCCAGCACGACCGAACATGGTTTCTTCTCCGACTTCAGCAGCGAGTCTGGTCATGTCCGCCTCAGTCACGGCAAAGCCTGCAGCATTTACTTTTGCAATGACCGCAGCAGGTTCAGCACCTTTCGCGCTGTTGATCGCGAAATATTCGCCCGGTTCCAGCGCACAAGCGCAGATCAACGCCATGAGCGCCACCAGCATCTCTGTGACCATCGCGCCGTAGCCGACCACGCGGATAGCTTTTTCATTATCGAGCAGCTTCGGCGTGGTGCCGGAAGAAATAAGCGAATGAAAACCAGAGATCGCGCCGCACGCGATAGTGATACACACGAACGGAAAGACCGGCCCCGGCACGATCAAGCCGCCACCGTGGATGAAGCTTGTCAGCGCAGGCATTTTCAGCATGGGCATCACCCAGATCACGACCAGTCCGAGCACACCCACCGTGCCCAGTTTCATGAATGTGCTCAAATAATCGCGCGGCGCGAGCAGCAGCCACACTGGCAACACGGAAGCCGCGAATCCATAGATCATGATGCTCCACGCGAGCGTCGTGCCATTGAGTGTGAACGCATGATCCCAGCCCCATTCTTTAAGATACTTGCCACACCACACCGATAGCAGCAGTCCGACTACTCCGGCTACGCTCACGCTGGTGATACCAGCCTTAGTGAATCGCAAAGCGGAACCCATGAGTAAGGCCAATGGGATCGTCGCCGCGATAGTGAAAAGGCCCCACGGGCTGTGAGCGAGCGCATTCACCACGACCAGTCCGAGAACCGCCAGCAAGATCGTCATGATCGCCAGCAATGAAATCATCGCCAGCGTGCCGACCACGGGATTGATTTCTTCCTTGAGCATTTGGCCCAATGATTTGCCGCCGCGTCGCATGGACGCGAACAGCACCACCGCATCATGCACACCGCCGCCCAGCGTCGCCCCGACCAGAATCCACAGCATCCCCGGCAGATATCCGAACTGCGCCGCCAGCACTGGCCCCACCAATGGCCCCGGCCCCGCGATGGCCGCGAAGTGATGGCCGAACACGACCCACTTGTGCGTGGGCACATAGTCTTTTCCGTCATTCTGCGTGATCGCCGGCGGTGCGCGTCGCTCATCTGCCACCAGCACTTTCGTCACCAGCCACTTGCTGTAAAAACGGTAGCTCACCGCAAAGGTGCAGACGCCCGCGACCACGAGCCACAGTGCATTGATCTGCTCTCCCTGATGCAACGCCGACACCGCGACGGCTGTCGCGCCGAGAATGGAGATGCCCAGCCAGAGAAGGATGCGGAGAATTTTAGACATACTGGCGAGATTAGCGGGCCGGGGACGTGATGGCAACAGGGTTTGGTGCGTGCATTGAAGTGGTATTCAAACATTCACGGCAGCACCGCACCGCCAGCTTTGCGCACCCAGCAGTCTCCATAAGCTTTCAATGGCACACGTAGTGGTGTGTATTTGCAGAGCCATTGGTATGGTGCGTAGTATATATTCAAGAATGAATCTGTATTTACTCCGCGTCTGCTTAATTCCTTATCAAGCAGAACCATTGGTCCACAACTCAGCAAATAAAGCACCAGCCCCAGCATTATGTAGATGGTCCACCTACCGGGGTGTGCTTCGCTGGAGTCTGGCTCACTCACAAGGATGGATCATGAAGGTCGCCCCTGTGGCCGCATAATGCCCGCCAGCACACGCAACGCTTCATTAACCTTTTTCGGGTTGGGGAAGGCTTTTGCGACGTCCGGTTCCAGCACTACTACATTGCTTCCATCAGCGTAGCTCCGGGCATGTTTCCCGCGAACGCCCTTTGAGAAATCATACTCTGAGAGCATCTTATTTTCTACGGATTTAGGGAGTGGCTTCTTCATAGGTTTTGCGTTCCTTTCTGCTGGCAGGTCTTGCACTGATTAAGCGCAATTTGTCGCCCCTTTCTGTGTGAACGACAACCAGTAATTTTCCAAGATGAGAACTGCCCAGAGTGATGAAACGGTTCTCTATGGAAGAGTGCGCAGGGTCCTCAATGGTAAGGGCATTTTGATCGCCAAATATTGTTGAGGCTTCCTCGAAGCACACACCATGTTTGCTGGTATTTGACTTCGCCTTGGCTTCATCCCATTCAAAATTCAGCGGCATTGTGGTTTAGTTCAGGCATGATCGACTGGGCACTGGATAAGGTCAAATTTGTTGAATAAACGAATTGTGTCATTTGATGATAGCAAGCACGAGACTTTGCTTGCTGCATTGACGCCCCGCGCATCCTCCCAATACTGCGCGCGTGTTTGTAGATCATATCAAAGTGTTTGCGAACTCCGCGAAGGGCGGACTGAATGGTGCTCCCCTTTGAGCTTGGCTGGCCACAAGTGTGTGGTATGTTCTCTTCATGACACTCACGCTTCCAGACGATCCCGCCTTGGCAGAAATGGATGAAGCTGATCTTCGTCTCGACTTGGCCTGCGCTCTTGTTGCTGCGGGCCGTATTTCGCGAGGTGTAGCTGTGCGCATTGCGGGCATGCAGCGGCTAGAGTTTGATGAGGCACTGTTCCGGCGTAACATCCCATCTTACACAGAGGACATGCTCGCAGAGGACATGAAGACACTTCGCGCACTTCCTGTCCGGTGATTGTTGTCACGGACACATCCGCCATTCTCAATCTGTGCTTCTTGCGGCAGGAAGCGCTGCTGCCTGCACTTTTTGGTGAAGTGCTCGCACCGCCAGAAGTCGAGTTGGAGTTCCATCGGCTTGAGGCTAATGATAAGCGCTTCGGGGATTGGTCTTCCCTTCTTTTGTCAAAATCGCAGCCGCGCTACGCAGCACTCCTTCATTGGAGAACAACTAGCGGCTTCAAGCTGGTGAGATCGCCGCCATCTCGCTGGCTATGGAACGCCGTGCGGTCATCCTTATTGACGAACATGCCGGACGCATAACCGCGACATCTCTCGGACTCAAGACCCTGGGTTTACTAGGAGTTCTTCTCCAAGCGAAGATGGCTGGGATGCTTTCCTTAGTAGCACCTCTGCTTGATCAATTGCACAAGGATGCTCGTTTCTGGATTTCACCCTCACTGCGCGAAAAGGTGCTCCAGTTGGCGGGCGAATAACAGAAACAGCAATACGATGCAGTGGTAGCCCTCTTGCATTGACGTCCCGCGCATCCTCCCGATACTGCGCGCGTGTTTGTAGATCATATCAAAGTTTTTGCGCGCGCCGGAAAGGGCGGCGACGGAGTCGTTCATTTTCATCGCGGTAAGTTCCGTCCCAAGGGCGGGCCTGACGGCGGCGATGGCGGCCACGGCGGCGATGTCGTGCTCCAGGTGGATAACAGCACTGACAGCCTGCGCGCCTTCTTTTTTAATGGCAGGCTCGTCGCCGAATCCGGTCATGCGGGACAGGGCAAGCTCTGCACAGGCAGGGCCGGCAAGCACGGCATCTACCGCGTGCCGCCCGGCTTGGTCATCAGCAAGCTCATCGAAAATGAAGATGGCGAAACCGTGCAGGAGCACATCGCTGATCTCACGAAAATCGGAGAAACATATATCCTTTGCAAAGGCGGGCGCGGAGGAAAGGGGAATGACCATTTCAAATCTCCCATCAATCAAGCACCGCGTGAATGCACGCCGGGTTCTCCAGCAGAAGAGGGCCGCTTCATGTTCGAACTGCGTTCCATCGCGGACGCCGGTCTGGTGGGCTTTCCGAATGCGGGCAAGTCCACGCTGCTGACGAAACTCTCCGCCGCTCGCCCCAAGATTGCGAACTATCCGTTCACGACTCTGGAGCCGCACGTCGGAGTTGTGGAATTCAGTCCCTCGCGACGCGCAACCGTCGCGGACATTCCCGGCCTCATCGAGGGCGCGCATGAGAATGTCGGCCTCGGCCATGATTTCCTGCGGCACATCATGCGCTGCCGTTTGCTGCTGTTTGTCGTTGACGCTGCAGGCAGCGAAGCCCGCGATCCGGTGGAAGATCTCGCCACATTGCGCAAGGAAATCTCGCTCTACTCCGATGAACTAGCGAAGCGCCCCTGGTGCATTCTGGCCAACAAAATGGATTTGCCCGAAGCCGAGGAAAACATCCCGCGCCTGAAGGATCGGTTCAAGCGGATCAAAGTGCTCCCGATCTCCGCGAACGAGGGCATCGGCATGGACAAGCTTATCGCCCAACTCGAAAAATCCATCGGGCACGAAGTGTTGTGAGTCATGCCGACGGTCGCCAGCTATTGCACCACGTTTCTCAAGCCGGAGATGCTCCACATCTACCGGCAGATCACGGGCTTGCGTCGCTATGATACCTTCGTCGTCTGCAAAGAACGCCAGAGCGCGGAACTTTTTCCCATGCCCGAGAATGGCATTGAACTTGCGCCCGGCGTGCGAAGCAATTTCATCCGACGCTTCTGGCTAAAATACATTCGGCGCGAGCCGCCCATCGTGTATCGCGGCGAATACGGCGTGCTCGCACGATTACTGGAACGGAGGCACGCGGACTTGATGCATGTTTACTTCGGCCACACTGGCGTGCACCTGTTGCCTTTCATTCAACGATGGACGCGCCCGGTGGTCGTGTCATTTCATGGCATGGACATCCAGACGCGGGCGCATGATTCGAGCTACGAATCCAGGCTGCGCGAACTCTTGCAAGCCGCCACACTGGTGCTGGCGCGATCCGATTCGCTACTCGATCGCTTGCGTGAACTCGGTTGCCCGGAAAGCAAGCTGCGCATGAACCGCACTGGCATTCCGCTGGATCAGTTTCCCTATGTAGCACGCGAGTCGCCTCGCGATGGCGGCTGGCATTTCGTGCAGGCGTGCCGTTTGATTGAAAAAAAGGGCATTGATGATGCGCTACATGCTTTTGCAAAATTCACGATCCAACAGCCCAACGCGCATTTCACCATTGCAGGCGATGGCCCGTTACGCAGCGAACTGGAAACAATGGCTCAATCGCTAGGCCTGCAAGACAAAGTGACCTTCACCGGTTTCCTCAAAGGTTCTGAATTGCGCGAGCTGTATCATCGCGCCCACATCTTCATCCATCCGAGCCGCATGACTGAGGATCAAAATCAGGAGGGTGTGCCGAACTCCATGCTCGAAGCCATGGCCACTGGACTACCAGTGATCGCCACACTGCACGGCGGCATCCCGGAGGCCGTGCGGCATGACATCAGCGGTATCCTCGTCGCCGAACGTGATCGCGCCGCACTGCACGATGCCATGATAAAACTCACCTCCGGTTCCTGCATCTGGCACGACATGAGCGAGGCTGCCTCATCAGACGTGCGCGACAAATTTGAATCAACTGCGCAAATAGCGAAGCTCGAAGCGGTGTATGATGAAGCGATTGCCTTGAACTCTCATGCCTGAAACCGCCGACAAACGCCCTCTCGTCATTTCGCTCTGCGGCACTTTTTTGAAGCCGGAGATGCAGAGTATTTATCGGCAGGTGACTGGCTTGAAGCGAGTGCGCACCATGGTTTATACGCAGTCTCACGAAAACGCGGAGATGTTTCCCTTCGAGCCGGTCGTCACGATGTCGAAGCTCGTGCGTCCGCGGCTTCGCGGGAATTTCATCCTTCGCTTTTGGTTTAAATACATCATCAAGCAGTGGCCTCCGCCGTTCCCGATTAACAAAGAGGTGAAGCCATATTACTCGTATGATCTGGTGGAACTGCTCGATCGTGATAAGCCCGCGCTGGTTCATGTCTATTACGGACACAAGGCCGTGCATTTCCTCGAAATGCTCCAAGCATGGGGCGGCCCGTGGGTGGTCTCGTTTCATGGCGTCGATGTCTCGAAGTTCCTCGATGAAGATGGCTATGCAGAAAAGCTGAAGACTGTATTTGCCGTGGCAAAAATCGTAATGGCGCGCAGCGAATCGCTTCTGGCCAAACTCGAATCACTCGGCTGCCCGCGCGCGAAATTGCGGCTCAACCGCACGCCGGTTCCGCTGGAGCATCTCAGCCTAACAGTTCGCGCGACTCCCGCCGACGACCAATGGCGATTCGTTCAAGCGTGTCGATTGATCGAAAAGAAAGGAATCTTCACGACGCTCAAAGCGCTCGCCATCGTGAAGCGGACGCATCCCGACTTCCAGTATCTCATTTGCGGTGATGGCCCGATGAAAGACAAGATCATTGAAACCGCACAGCAGCTTGGTCTGCAAGAGAACGTCGTGCTTTCCGGATGGCTCACGCAGGATCAGCTCGTCGCCGAGTATAGGCGGGCGCATCTGTTTCTTCATCCGAGTGAGAAGACGCGGGAAGAGGATCAGGAGGGGATTCCCAACTCCATGCTCGAAGCCATGGCCACGGGGCTTCCTGTGGTGGCAACCTTGCACGGCGGAATTCCCGAGGCAGTGACGAATGAGCACGACGGTCTGCTCGTTCCCGAGCGCTCGCCGGAGGAACTCGCTCATGCGATCACACGCATCATGTCTGATGCATCAATGCTCTCACGCCTCTCAGCCAACGCTGCCGCTTCCGTGCGTGCGAACTTCGGTAGCGAGGCCCAGATCACGGCGATGGAAGACGCTTATTTCGAGGCGATGTAGCTTTACATTCGCTTCCATAGCCGGGGCAGATGAATTTCCTTCCCCTCTCTCGTCAAGTCAGGTCTCACTGACTTCAGAGACGCGGCGGGCGATGAAGTCTCGCTCCGCAGGCAGTGTGGCGAGGTTGCCGGCTTGTTTGAAATGTGTGAGTGCTTCGGCGGTGCGGCCCAATTCAGCGGCGAAGGTGCCTCGAATGGCGTGGTAGAGATGATAGGCTTCGAGCGTGCTGCGATCAGCAATGGCGTCGAGAGCTTTCAAGCCTTGGGCGGAACCGTGGACGCGGGCGACTGAGACGGCTCGGTTCATAGCAACGATAGGTGAGGCATTCAACGAAGTGAGTTGATCGTAAAGTCCAAGGATGCGGGGCCAGTCGGTGCTGGCATCATCGGTGGCGAGGCAATGGCAGGCCGAGATCGCGGCTTCGAGATGATAGGAACTCACGACATCGCCTGAGGTGGCGCGCGCGAGACTGGTGATGCCATGGGCGATGAGCTGCTGATTCCACGCGGCGCGATCTTGCTCATGGAGGCGTAACAAGTTGCCTCCGTCATCAGTGCGGGCGCGAAGACGTGAGGCATTGAGTTGCATGAGCGCGAGCAAGGCAAACACACGCGGCGCAGTCGTGGATGGATGCGTGCTCACGAGTTCAGTGAGACGCATGGCTTCGTGGCACAACTCCTCGCGCACGAGTCGATCGCCGGACGAAGCCTTGTAGCCTTCATTGAACAACAGATACAAAGCGCCGAGCACGCCATCAATTCGCGCGGGAAGCTCTGTGTTGTCTGGCACGGTAAAGGGCAGCGCTAGTTCGCGAATTCGCTGGCGAGCACGCACAAGGCGCTTCGCGACGGCGGCTTCACTGGTGAGAAATGCGGCGGCGATCTCGCCCGCACTGAGTCCGCATACGGTGCGCAGCGCGAGTGCCATCTGCGCTTCACTAGAGAGTTGTGGATGGAAGCAGACGAAAAGCAGGCGCAGCGTGTCGTCGGCGATGTTGTGATCCTCGGGCATCGTGTCGTCGCTCGAACCAAGCCAGCGTTCTTGCTCGGCTGTGATGTCGGGTTGCTTCTCATGCCAACGCTGCTCGCGGCGCAGGGCATCAAGCGCGAGATTCTTCGCAGCTTGCGTGAGCCACGCGGCAGGGTTGTCCGGGATGCCACGATACGGCCATGTTTGCAACGCACGCACCAGCGCTTCCTGCACTACGTCTTCCACAAGTTGTAGCCGATGCGTGCCGAGTTGCGCAGTGAGAACAGCGATGATGCGCGCGCCCTCATAACGGAAAAGGTCATCCGCCACGAGGCTGGGACTTCGTTCGCGGATGTCGCTCATGGTATTAAAGGAAGGGATTCACCACTGGAACGCCAGCAGCTTTGAAGTCTTTGGCGTTGCGAGTCGCTACGCATAGATGGTGAACTTCAGCCGTGGCGGCGATAAGACTATCCACGATGGCCATGGGTTGACGTGCTTGCAATCGTCCCCATTCATCAGCAATCGCTTCGGTTACGGGCAGGATGCGATTTTCAAACTCTAGCTCGACTATGTCCAACCATCTTTCGAGCATCACGCACTGGGGTGTGTCCTTGCGGCGTAGGGACTCAATACCTTTGCGTATTTCGCCCAGGCTTAGCACACTGATCCACAACTGCGATGCTGGAATGCACTTGGCCCATACTAGGACATTGGCATTACAGCGATCCGCCTTACGAAGCTCGGAGAGCACGTTGGTGTCCAAAAGATAAGCCATCAGAATTCGACGTCGCGAAATGTGCGATCCGTGCTGCGCTCAATTGGCAGTTCACCGCCGGAAACCGACTTACAGCTCGTGATGAAATCCATCAGTGTGCGCTCTTTTTTAGTCTTGGTAGAGAGAGCTTCCCGAAGGATACGACGATGCTCCTCTTCGGCTGAAACGCCATGCGCAGCGGCACGCTGTTTGAGCTTTTGCAGAAAGATTTTCGGGACATTGCGAACGAGCAACTGAGGCATGGCGGCTAATGTGATAGCATTGATAGCACTTGTCAATGTCAGTATTCCCGATGCTTTTGGATTCGTTGGAGTTCAAGCTTCAGCTTGTTCACTTGTGCTATGCACATGATTAATATGTCACCTTGGAATCAGCCAGCGTGAGCAAGGTAAACCTTGAACTCCAACGAATTCATTCACGCGACGAAGTATTAAGGATACATCATGATTACTTGGGCTACTCATGCGTATCCCATGTCACCCGACGAGTTCCACGAGCTGATCGAAGGCGTTGTTCCAGCCTTCGGAGAAACCCATCGCCGTATGTTTCTCACAGGCTTCTTTTGTCCAATGACGCGCCTTGGCCGTATAGCGCGTGCCTCCGTTGGGCAGGGCTTCAAAGGTGAGGATACCCACGAACATGAAGTCGGGATTTGGTTCCCAATCCGGTAAGAAGCAATCCGTGATGACGAGCTTTTCATTTGGAATGACTTCGAGGAACATGCCAGGATTCGGGAAGCATTCGCCGTTCGGCCCGCAGAAGTTCATGCTCATCAAACCGCCAGCACGCACATCGAGCACTACGTCTTTGACATACCAGGGCTTTGGGCAAAACCACTTCGGATAAGCTTCAGCGTCGGTCCAGCCAGCGAAGAGTTTTTCGCGCGGCACATGGGTTTCGCGAGTGATGATGATTTCGCGTTCTGAGAGGGGAGAGGGATTGGGGGATGATTGCATGTGGGAGGTTGGGCTGGGTGAAAATGGATTAAGCTTGAGCGGCCTTCACGTCGGCCATCGGACGACACAGATCCGCGACGGGGCGCACTTCAATTTGCGCGCCGTAAGCGAGGATGGGACAGGCCTGTGCGATACGCACCGCTTCCTCGGTGGAATCTACTGCGAGCAAGAAATAGCCAGCAATGGCCTCCTTCGATTCGGCGAAGGCACCGTCGGTGACCGATGCGCCTTTCGTTCCTGAAACAAACTTGCCTTCTTCCATTAAAGGCTGGGCGGCGCGGAGGATGCCCTGAGTTTGCAGACCTTCGACCCAGGCATAGAAGTAGGTCATGGAGCGCTGGAGTTCAGCGGGTGAGAGGGCGCTGTTCCAGTGCGTGCCTTTGATGAAGAGCAGGTGCTCGTTGGTAGGTTGCTGCGTGTTACTCATGGTTGAGCGGCAGGTGCGGTGTTTGTAGTCGTGACGATCTTCGCCAAATCATCGAGGCCCTTTTCAAACTCCGGCCCGCACATGGATTCGCAGCTCATGAATATACTAAACAGCCTGCCCATGAAGTTGCTTTTCCCATACATGGCCCAAGTGATGCGTTGTTTGTCGCCATCGGGCACAATCGTAAAGTCAACGGTTGAAGTTCCTTCCAATGGGCGCAACCAGTCCATTCGCAGACGCACGAGTTCGTTCGGCTTGCTTTCAATGATGGTCGCCTTGCCAGCGCCCACCTTGTCGCCGTCCCACGCGCAAACCGACCCTACGCCTGCGTCTGGGCCGCTATATGTGTTCTTGGCGTTGGGATCCATTTTCGAAAATGGATTCCACGTGTTGAATTTGTGGTGGTCGTTGACTTGATCGAACAACGCGGCTGCGGGCGCTGCTATGGATCGACTGCGTTCCACGCGGAAGTCGGGTGATTTGAACGCGGCGATAAGGAGAATGATGGCGATGACGCCAACGAGTCCGAGAAGAATTTTTTTGATCATAATGTTTGTTTGTTGAGGTTGAGACGAATCTTGTTGAAGGGCTTTAGACGTTAGCGCAGTCCGTTGTGGGGCTAGCGATCATGTCGGCCCAGCGGCGCTCCATTTCCTCTGGAGACACCTTTTCGATTTCGTGCTGGATCATCCACTCGTGGCCGAAGGGATCGCGCACAATGCCCATGCGCCAGCCGTAGAATTGATCAGCGGGCGGCATCACGGCAGTGGCTCCCGCAGCGACGGCGCGGTCAAAGGACTTGTCGGTGTCCTCGACTTGCAACACCAACTTCCCGCTGACTCCGCCGAGGGTGAGCGGGCTTTTGTTGCAGCCGGGCATCTCATCGCCCAGCATCAAGAGTTGACCTTGAATGGTGAACTCGGCATGGCCGACACCGCCGCCGGGTGTGGACATGCGATAGCGTTCTTCCGCACCGAACGCAGCTTTGTAAAAGTCGAGGGCTTTGGCTCCATCGTTGACGACGATGGCGGGAGTAATGGCTGGGTAGGCTGGATTCATGATGTTGTGTTTTGGATCGGAGCTGTGATTTAGAAGGTCATTTCGTAGGTGGCATGGCACTCATGTGGATGAGCTCCCATTGATGCCCGTCGGGATCGGCGAAACTTTGCTGATACATGAAGCCGTAGTCTCTAGGCTCTGCATAGATGGAACCACCGGCCGCCTTTGCTCTTTCGGCGAGCGTGTCCACTTCCGCACGGCTTTCGCAGGAAAGGCAGTTTAATACTTCGGTGGAAATGCGTGTGTCGCAGATAGTCTTGGGAGTAAACTCGCTGAACTTCGAATGCGTGAGCAGCATCACGTGAATTACATCGCTGATGACGATGCATGCCGCCGTGTCGTCCGTGAACTGCGGGTTGTGCTTGTAGCCTAGCGCTTTGTAGAACGTCATGGCGCGAGGCAAGTCCGTGACTGGCAGATTGATGAAAACACTTTTATGCATAGGAGGTAAATTCAGTTGAGCGGTTCGATACGAATCACTCAACTGAATGATTCGTCAACAATACGACGAACGGGATCACGCCCGGAGGACATCGGCGTTAAACTATTTTCGAGACTACAACCACGCCTTCAATCCATCACGTAGCGTCGCGCAGTCCTCGACGTTCCATTCACCCGAGGCGGCGAGCATTTTCATGGTGCCGGATCGGGTGCGGATGTTTAACTGAATGGCCACATCACCGGGATGCGCCGCGAGCGTCTGGCCAATGGTATCAAGGTCGGTCGCGCTGTGGCGACTTCCATCAAGCGTGATGACGATGGGAGCATGATGTTCGTTGGTGGAAACGCCGTTCGTCTCAGGGCCAGCGGCCTTGGAATCCTTGGGCTTCAGCGCCTTGATTTCCTGAACAGTCAGCACAATAGCATCGGTGCGGTCATCCTTCTTGCAGCGCGCCTTGACGCCGATCACCGCTCCGCTCTTGATGAGGTCTTTGAACTTCTCAAATTGTTCGTTCCACGCGAGAACTTCCGTAGTCCCGGAGTAATCTTCCAGCGTAAATGTGGCGAACGCGCGATTGTCTTTCTTCGTGAACTTGATGTCCATCTTCTGGATGAAGCCCGCGCAATGCACGCTGCCGCTTTTATCTGAGACTTCCGCGAGGTCGGAAAGCCGGGTAACTTTCGGATTGTCAAAGACACCGCGATACTTATCGAGCGGATGCCCTGAGACATAGAAGCCGAGCAGCTCCTTCTCGAAGACCATCACTTCCTCTTTGCTCCAGGCTGGCACGTCTTCACGAATGCGCGAAGTGCCGCGGGTGGCGGTCATCGCGGTGTCATCGAAGAGGCTGATCTGTCCGCTGCGCTGCTGCTTCTGCTGCGCTGCCGCATCGCCGAGCATCTGGTCCATGCGATTGAACAACGATGCGCGATGCTCGCCGCCGAAGTCCAGCGCGCCGACCTTGATTAGGGCTTCCAGCATTCGTTTGTTGAGCAGAGAGGATTCGAGACGCGAGACAAAATCATCTGCATCCTTGAACGGCCCGTTGGCATTGCGCTCCGCGATGGCGGCTTCCATGGCTTTCTCCCCGACGTTCTTGATCGCTGCCAGACCGTAGCGAATCGTGTTCGGTGTTTCAGATTCGCCTGTGATTTCAGGCGCGAATTTCAGCGAGCTTTTGTTCACGTCCGGCGGCAGAATCTGGACGCCCATACGCTGGCATTCGCTGACAAAGACAGCGATCTTGTCGGTATTGCTGATTTCATACGACAGCACCGCGGCCATGAACTCGACGGGAAAATTGGCCTTCAAATAGGCCGTGCGATAGCAGACGATACCGTAGGCAGCGGAATGCGATTTGTTGAAGCCGTAACCCGCGAACTTCTCCAGCAAGTCGAAGATGTCGTTCGCGCGTTTTTCCGTGATGTCGTTCGTCTCCTTGCAACCTTTCACGAAGATCTTGCGCTGCACGGCCATTTCCTCCACCAGCTTTTTCCCCATCGCGCGCCGCAGTTCGTCCGCAGCGCCGAGCGTATAGCCAGCGAGCAGGTTCGCGGCCTTCTGCACTTGTTCTTGGTAGATGAGAATGCCAAAGGTTTCCTTGCTGATTTCTTCCAGCAGCGGATGCAGATAAGTCACCTTCTGCGTGCCTTTCTTGCGGGCAACGAAATCAGGAATGAGATCCATCGGCCCCGGACGGTAGAGGGCAATCAAAGCGATGATTTCCTCGATGCGGTCCGGCTCCAACTGCTTGCAGGTGTTGACCATGCCGCCGGATTCCATCTGGAATACCGCAGCCGTTTCTCCGCGCTTCACGATGTCGTAAGTTTTCTTGTCATCGAGCGGCACTTTCTCAAGGTCAAAATCCGGCACACGCAAGCGGACGGAATCCACGGCATCCTTGATGACGGTCAGCGTCTTCAGGCCGAGGAAATCCATCTTGAGCATCCCCATCTCCGTGAGTGGTTCCATGGCGAACTGGCTCACGACTTCGTCTGCGTTGCCTCGCGTCAGAGGGATGAAAGTATCGAGCGGCTGGTCTCCGATGACGATGCCTGCGGCGTGAATGCCCGCGTTGCGCGTCATGCCTTCCAGGAAGGTGGCATACTGCCAGAGTTGCTGGGTGTTGGCCTCGTTTTCTAGTGCAGCCTTAAGATCCGGGTTCATCTCCGCCGCCTTCTTCAGCGTCATGTTCAGTTCAGCGGGGATCATCTTCGCGATGCGATCCGCGTCGCCGTAGCTCCAGCCCAGGACGCGGCCCACGTCGCGCACGACGCTCTTCGCGCCCATCGTGCCAAACGTGATGATGTGGCTCACGCTGCGTTCGCCGTAGCGTTGACGCACATAGTCAATGACCTCGCCGCGCCGCGTCTGGCAGAAGTCAATGTCCACGTCGGGCGGCGAGATACGCTCCGGGTTGAGGAAGCGCTCGAAGATCAATCCGAACTGCAAGGGGCAGAGATCGGTGATGCCCAGCGCATACGATGCCAGCGAGCCAGCGGCAGAACCGCGACCAGGGCCGACCGGGATGCCGTGATCCCTAGCCCACTTGATGAAGTCCCACACGATCAAGAAGTAGCTCGTGAAGTTCATCTTGCCGATGATGCCAAGTTCGTAGTCGAGACGTTCGCGCAACGTAGTGTCGCTCAAGGCGCGATCGCGTCCGTAGCGTCGCTCCATTCCTTCCATGCAGAGTTTTCCGAGATAGTCCTCGCGCGAAAGGCCATCGCATCTATCGAGTGAGAATTTGGGGTATTTGGCGATGCTCTTCTTATCAAGCTGGAGCTTCACATTGCAGCGTTCTGCAATTTCCAACGTCGCATCACAAGCCTCCGGCATGTCGGCGAAGATCTCGCGCATCTCCTCCGCCGTCTTGAAGTAAACCTCGGGCGAGTAGCGCATGCGCTTTTCGTCATGCACATTCGCCGCTGTGCCCACACAGATCATGATGTCATGCGCCTCGTGATCCTCGCGCTTTAGGAAATGCACATCGTTCGCGGCGACGGTTCTCAGTCCGAACTCCTTGGCCCATGCGCTGAGCTGCACGATGGATTTGTGCTGCTGCGCCATGCCGTGGTTGTGCAGTTCGAGAAAGAAATTATCCGGGCCGAAGATGTCGCGGAACTCCATCAAGCTCTTCCGCGCCTCGTCCGCTCGGTCAGTGTGGAGGAACTCATTGATCTCGCCATTGATGCAGCCGCTCAAGCAGATCAGGCCTTTTGAGTGTTCGCGCAGCGCCTCCTTGTCGATGCGCGGCTTGTAATAATTTCCGTCGAGGTGCGCCTTCGTGATTAGCTTCACGAGGTTCGCGTAGCCTTCATCCGTCTCCGCGAGCAACGTGAGATGCGAGCTGCGCTTCCGTCCGGTCACATCCTTTTTATCAGTCATTGATCCAGGCGCGAGATAAGCCTCGCAGCCGATGATCGGTTTGATTCCGGCCTTCACCGCCTCAGTATAGAAATCCACCACCCCATAGAGATTCCCGTGATCTGTCATCGCCACCGCCGGCATCTTCAGTTCCTTCGCTCGCGCCATCAACTCAGGAATCCGCACTGCCCCGTCGAGCAGCGAGTATTCTGTGTGCAAATGGAGGTGAACAAAGGAGACGGGCATTATGGGTGACGATAGCTCTGATGGTTTGAGGTGCAAGATGTGTCAGCGAAAGTGATGGCAACTTTGCTGGCATCCCTTCAGGATGCACTGAAATCGGGGGTCGGTTTACCGGTGGTTGCATTTCTCACACGCTCAATTCGGATAGCGGGACGGTGTCCAAAGTAGTCTGGGGCTTCAGCCCGAACCGCGTCGCTTGCGGGCTGAAGCCCAGCACTACTTTCCCTCCACCGCAGCAGAACAACTTGTCACGTCCACTGCGGGATGTGTGAGAAATGCGAGCTAGGATGCCGTTGGCATCGGATGCAGGATGCTTTTGTCTTCTGAGATTAGGCTTTGCACAGGTTTTTTGAGTGCAGCGTGACGCAGCACCCACATTTGCGCCCAATCCTTGCTCAGCTTTCCTTTTTTAGAACGATCTCCCGAACCTGAAGCGCGATGTCTTGAAACGCCTTGCTGGCGGGATGTTTCCCGGCGTCTTGCAGAGCGATTGGTTTGCCTTCATCGCCGCTTTCGCGCACTTGAATCTCCAGAGGAATGTGGCCGAGCAACGGCACTCCGAGCCGCTTGGCCTCGCGTTCCCCGCCGCCTTTGCCGAAGATATGATATATGTTCCCGTCGTTCGGACAGACGAAGTGGCTCATGTTCTCGATGATGCCGATGATCGGCACATTGACCTTGCCAAACATGGCGACTGCCTTGCGCGCATCTATCAAGGCCACCTCCTGCGGCGTGGTCACGATGACTGCGCCAGCCAGTGCGACGGTCTGCACGATGGTGAGCTGAATGTCGCCAGTGCCGGGTGGAAGATCGAGCACGAGATAGTCGAGATCGTCCCATTGGCATTGGCGGAGAAACTGCTGCGTGTAACGCGTGGCCATGGGGCCGCGCACAATGACGGGTGAATCGTCATCGAGCAGCAAGCCCATGCTCATGATCTGGAGGCCGTGCTTGCGCACCGGGATGATTTGATTGTCCTCAGTCGCGTTCGGGCGCTCATCAATGTCGAACATATGCGCGATGCTGGGGCCATATAAATCGCAGTCACACAAACCGACACGAGCACCGGATTTTGCGAGTGCGATGGCAAGATTCGCCGACACCGTGGACTTGCCGACGCCGCCTTTTCCTGAAGCAACAGCGATGACATGCTTTACGCCTGGAATGCTGGAGGTGACGGTGGCCGGGCCTTGCTGGGCCGTGTTCGGCGGGTCTTTGATGTCGAAATTAAGTTTGATGCCACCGATGCCGGGCAGTGCCTGCAAGGCCGCATAAGCCTGTTCGTGAACACGACGAGGGACACCTGGATCACGCGTGGCGAGAGAGATTTCCACATGAACATCATTGCCTTCAATGCGGATGGATTTGATCAGTCCGAATGAAACGATGTCTCGGGAAAAGCCGGGATATTTAACGGTGGCGAGCGCGGCGCGGATTTGTTCTTCAGTAAGCATCAGACACAAGAGAGCGCAAAGGGCGCAAAAGAGAAATGGTTATCTTGAAAAGGAGTTGAGAGCCTGAATATAAGTCCCGTGAACTTGCGCGCATCAGTCCAATCAACAATAACTGACTTGATTCGATCTAAATGTTTCAGAGCCAGACTCTCAACTATCAGCCATTAACTCTCAACTTCCCTAGTAGGGTTATGCAGATTTCCTCAGGTGAGAGGGCAGCACGCCCATCGCTTCGCGATATTTCGCCACGGTGCGACGCGCGACCTTGATGCCGCGTTCCTTGAGAAATTTGACGAGTTGCTCGTCGGAAAAGGGTTTTTGCGGAGGCTCGGTCTTGAAGATTTCTGACATGGAATTTTTGACAGCGGTGTTGCTCACGTCCTCGCCCGCATCGTTGCGCACACCGCTGGTGAAGAAGTATTTCAATTCAAATACACCGTGCGGAGTCTGCATGTATTTGCCAGCGATGGCGCGACTGACGGTGGTTTCATGGACGCCGACGATATCCGCCACGGTAGCCATGTTCAGAGGCTTGAGATGACTGGGGCCTTTGTCAAAAAACTCCCGGTGATGTTTGATGATCTCCGATGCGATTTTCTGAATGGTCTGCTGTCGCTGGGCCACGCTGCGGATGAGAAATTTCGCGCCGCGAATTTTGTCACGGATGTAGCTCCGCGCGTCGTCCGCAGTGCCGGGCCGGGCGAGGATGTCCTTGTAAGCATTGCTGATACGGAGCTGCGGCAGATCGCTCTGGTTCATTATGGCGACATATCCCCCGCTCCCTCGCTCGACGAAGATGTCGGGCGTGACGTAGTGGTTATTCATCGGCACATATCCTTGAGTAGGGCGCGGGTCGAGTGCGGCGATTTGCTCAACGGCGCGACTGATTTGCTCCGGTGGCGCGGCCAGTTTGCGTGCCAGCACGGTGTATCTTTTGTGCGCTAGATCACTCAGGTGATGCTCGACGATGCGGTAAGCCAAGCTGTTCTTGCGACCGCGACGATCTAGCTGAAGCATCAGACACTCGGCGAGATTTTCTGCGGCAACTCCCGCTGGCTCGAAGCCCTGCACGATCGCCTTGGCCTTCTGCAATTCCTCAATGGGCAACCCATGTCTCATGCTCAGTTCGTCCAGCTTAGTGTGCAGGAAGCCGTCGTCATTGATGTTGCCGATGATGAACTCGCAACTCTCGCGCAGTTTCGGATCGCGCATATCTAATAGATTAAGCTGGGTGAGCAGATGCTCCTGTAGTGTGGTCTGCGCCGTGATGGAATCCATCAAGAAGCGACGCCGCTCGTCGTCATCCGAGGTGCGCGGCGCGACTTGGGCGCGCGTCTGCGCATAGTATTCCCGCCATTCTTCATCGAGTTGCGAGAGCACGGCAATATCATCATCCGGATCCTCGGCCTTGGTGTCTTCCAGTGAAACATCGGTAGTCTCCACCTCCAGAACCGGATTCACCGTCATCTCCTGCTGTATGATCTGACGCAACTCCATCGCCGGAGCCTGCAAAATCTGCAAGCTCTGCTGCATCTGCGGGCCAATGACCTGCTTGAGCGATTGTTGTTGGAAAAGTCCGGTGCCTGCCATGGAAATGCGGGGTGTGCCGCACTCGAAAACACAGGCTACTAGTGATAGCAAGCAAATTCCATGCCAAGTTTTAAAATTCACTTTATCGAGAGGTCTGCATTCGTTGGAGTTCAAGGTTTACCTTGCTCAGTGTGGTTGGTTCCATAGTGAATTATTCATCATGGACATGGCGGCGGTGAACAAGCTGAAGCTTGAACTCCAACGAATTCACCGCACCGGCCTACCCGCAGGCTGCGTCCCGGCGCAATCCAGCACCACATTGACCAGATGCCCATCCAATTCCATTTTTCCTACCAACAAATCGGTCAGGTAAACTCGATCCCAAGTCATCTTGCCCAGCAGCAACCGGCCAGCCGGAGTGTCCTTCGCCGCATAGACTTTACCCGTGCCGCCGGGTGCCAATGATCCCTGCGCCTCCAGACAAATCCAGTTGTCCTTGTTCGCGCCTTTCAGGTCGAAGGTCTGCGTCATCCGGCACACGACCGTGAACCATGCCGAGGGCACTTCGGCTCCGCCAGCCTCCTTTTGAAAGCGGTCAAAAAGATAATCGTGCGACTGTTCAAATGCAGGCCATGACAGCGCGGCTTTGTCGTTCTTCAAAATGATGCGGATAATCGCGCCGTCAGGACATTTTTTAGTGGTCAACTTGAAGAGCTTTTCCTCATCCCCCGAGGGAAGCACGACAATGCTGCCCACGCTGGGTTCAATGCGCACTAGGTCCAACTTGCCACCGTTGCTCGCAAAGAATCGCTCGACATCGGCGCGATGATTTTCCGGCTGATCAATAAACTGAAGGCGCTCATCTGTCGTCTTGGCAGCTTCCAAACCTTTCGCCATCGCATCCGCTAGATTCGCCATGTGAACATCATCGGCTCGGGCGCGCAGCACGACCTCATCCTTCGGCTTAGTTTCCGTCTTTGGCGGCACCACAGGCATTTTAACTTCTGCCGTTGGAGGACGCGGCACCGTTTGCGGAACAACGATAACGTCTGGAGTCTTGGTGGCCATCCAGATTGCCGCCCCCGTCAGACAGGACAGCATTAAAAACGAGAGCAAGCCGAGTCTCCGCTTTCGATTGGTCGCAACGGTTGAAAGCAAGGGTGAATCATCAATGCCGAATGGTCGCGCCTCGCCGTTAGCGAGCGGCATAGCGCGAGCCTCGGGCGGCGGGCTACTTTGCTCCGCGGCTGGAGGCGCTTCCACTGGCGCTGCGACTTGAACGGGCGCAGGCGTTTGATCATCCACATGTTGCCCGGACTTTGTCGGAGTCTGTGGAAAGAAAACATCAGGCAGCACTGGCGAAATCACTTCGCGGCGAGTTGGTAATGTGGTGCGCGCATTGACACCGACCTCGGCATTAGTGTGGTTATAACTCTCGCGCATCGCGCTCACGGCGCAGTGCGGACAGATTTCCAACACCCCGCTTTGCTGCAACGTCAGAAAGACGCCGCCGCAACTGGGGCATTGCAGAGTGACGGCTCCGGCACTCATGTTCTGTCGCAAAATTCAGGCATTGGGAGCCGGAATTATCGCGAAAAATGAGCGGATTGCATCTGCTTTCTGCATCTTCGCGAGATCAATTGCTAAAAAGGAAAATTGAACCACAACCGAAACGAAGTGGAGATAGCCGGACAAGAGAATCTAAAAATCTCCGGCAAATTGACACGAATAAACACTAATTATGAGCGTGTTGTGGAAAAGCTGGCCCTCACCTTCCGGGTGAAACTAACTGTCTTCATAAGTCTTTGATTATTTGTGTCCATTCGTGCCCATTCGTGGTTCTCATTCCCGGATTTAGGATTAAGCGACCGGAGACTCCAGCGCGGCGAGTCTTTGCAGCGTCGGCGGATGCGAATAATGCAGAAAAACATAAAAGGGATGTGGCGTCGAATTGCTCAAATGATCGCGCGAGAGTTTCGTCAAAGCCTCGACCATCGGCGCGGCGGAACCCATGGACTCCTTCGCGAAATCATCGGCTTCAAATTCGTTTTTTCGGCTCTGTTGTCCCGCGATCAAGCCGAGAAGCAGACTGATTGGTTGATAAACGATGGAAAAGAAAATGAAGCTCCAAGCGATGGTCGGCACGCGGACTCCAAAAGCGGCGCACAGTCGCGGATCGCGCAAAGCAAAATGCAGCAGCCCGAACATCAGTGCGCTCACCACCAGCGAAAGCACCATTTGCTTCGGCACATGACGCCGTTTGCAATGGCCGATCTCATGCGCCAGCACGGCGAGGATTTCATCGTGCGAATGATTTTTCAGCAGCGTGTCAAACAACGCGATGCGTTTCGTCTTACCGAATCCGGTGAAGAACGCATTCGCTTTCGTGGAGCGTCGCGAACCGTCCACTACACTTACATCGGCCACAGGAAAATCCAGTTTGCGGGACAACACCACGATTCGCTCCCGCAATGTCTCATCCTGCAACGGCTCAAATTTGTAGAACAACGGTAGAATGATTCGCGGTGCGAGCCATGACATCAGCAGGCTGAATAAACTGACTGCGATCCATCCGAGCAATGCAGCCGACTCGAATTTCGCAAACAACCACAGCAGCAAGGCCAGCAAGGGCAGTCCCAATAGCGCGGCTAAGAGTAACCCCTTCACGCGATCCATGATGAAAGTGGCGACGGTGGTATTGTTGAAACCAAATCCGCGCTCGATCACGAAGGTGTCGTAAATATCAAAGGGCAGCGTCGTGAGATTGCGCAGCAGAAAAAGCAGACCGATCAGCGCCAGTCCGCTCATCAATGGTGACAGTTGCCAGCCGCGCACCAGCACTTCCGTCCAACCGAATCCTCCGCCCCACCAGAACGCCAGCAGCAATCCGAGCGACACGCTGCTTTCCATGATGCCCGTCTTCGCCGAGACGCGTGCATATTCCAGCGTGCGCTCGTGTTCTTCAGCATTGATTACAGAGCGAAACCTCTCGGGCGGCTGCGGCTTTAAGGCCGAGAGATTGAGAAAGGTCGCGACCAGTTCCAGATGATACAAGCCCACCGTCGCCACGAGTGCGAGCCAGAGCCAAGGGTTGGAGATTTCCATGCGGAGCTTCTAAAAAAGATGGAGCGCGAGTATGGCGATAGCCTACTCGCCTAAAATTGGACTTTGCAGCTAGCCACAACCCTGACGCATAAGTGGCGAGTAGGCTACGCCATACTCGCGCTCCTTCTCAATAAAAATGACGCCTATCATTTCCCGCCCGTGCGGACAAGAACGGCCATCACATCATCAAGCGTGACGACTGCATCATAAAATTCCTGGCCTGCGATGGCAGAGAGATGCACTGCTTTGTCGCCGACCTTCTCGACTTTGCCCGCGATCTTTTCACCGGACTTGAGACGAAGTTCAACCTTTTGACCGGCTTGTTTTTCAAGGACGGACTTGGTGGTGTCCGCAGCCTGGAAATCAAGCTTACCGTCAGCAAGGGCAGCGGTGCAGGTGAGGATGGCGGAGAGGCAAAGGATGGATAGAGTTTTCATAATAGGATTTGATCGGGCGAAATAATGCCCTTGGATTTTGGGGACGCAAATGAAATGAAAGAGAAGACTGAAACCGCGGATAATCCCAAGCTACAGTAGAATAAAGACAAGAACCGTTCAGACATCCGCTTTATCCGCGAGATCAGAGGTTAATATTCTTCACCCCACTCACCAAAAGCTCAAACTCCCATAACCCTTAACTCACTCCCCCCTCACGCCGCCGCGAGGACTTCCTCTCTCCCGAGATACTCAGCCGCCAAATCTTCCAGCTCCATAATGCTCTCCATGTGGCAGAAGCGCACGCGCAACTGCTTGCTGCCCGGCAGCCCTTGCGTGTAGGCCATCAGGCGATTGCGCATCGCACGCATGATCTGCGATTCCACTGCGCCCCAGCGCGAGCTTTGCAGCGAGAGCCGGCAATGGCGCAGCATGAACTCAAATCGCTGCTCCACTGTGACTGGCGGCATTTGGGCGCCGGTTTGCAGAAAGTGCCGCGCCTCGCGGAAGACCCAAGGATGGCTCATCGCCGCACGACCGATCATCACGCCGCGGATGTTCGATTGCGCTTTGCGCAACGCGATGTCTGCGCCACTGGCCAGATCGCCATTGCCAATGACAGGAATCCTTACCGCGTCCGCCACTTGCGCGATCACATCCCAGTCCGCGCGACCCGTATAACCTTGCGCCCGCGTCCGACCATGCACGGCAATCGCCTGTATGCCGCAGTCTTCAAGAATGCGGGCCACTTCTGGGGCGTTAATGCTTTCATGATCCCAGCCGATCCGCATCTTTGCCGTCACGGGAACGGGCGATCCTTTGACGAGATCGCGCGCCACGTTCGCGAGCAACGGACAATCCTTCAGCAATGAGGAACCGCCGTTCTTCGCAACCACCTTGTTCACGGGACAGCCGAAATTGATGTCAATGAAATCTGGCCGCTTCCAATCGATGATCTTCCGCGCCGCCTCGCCCATGCGTGCGCCGTCCGCGCCGAACAACTGCACTCCGAGTGGCCGCTGCCCGTCATCGAAATCTGTGTATTTCCGAGTGCGGGCGTCCGCCTGCATGATGCCCTCGGCGGAGACGAACTCCGTGACCATCACCTCCGCGCCCAGTTCCTTGCACAGCGAGCGAAAGACCATGTCCGTCACCCCCGCCATCGGGGCGAGATAAATCGGAAATCGGTCTGGTGCAAGCCACGGAAGCATCTGGCCAATATGCCGGAAAAGCGCCACGGCTCAAGTTCGGTGATAATGCTGAAGAGTGATGAATTAAATTGTCTGCAAGCCAGCGGCTTGCAAGCACCGCCGGTGGTTGAGCAACGCGATACCACCGGAAATCCAGTCCCTGATTTCACAGCATCCTGAAGGGATGCCAGCCAGTTCATTGTGGGCTTTCATGCGTGCGCGAGCTGCTCAAAGGACAGTTTCACCTGCTCTTTCTTCGTGCCGGGGTAGTTCAGCTTTTCAAAGCCGATGACGTGGCCTGCACGGTCCTTCATTAGGATGATCTCATCGCCGGTCTCCTCGCAGGTATATTCAGTTTGGGGTTCGTTGAACCACACCGTCAGAGTGCGGCCATCAGGATCGTGATAGACATTCAGATTGGCCATATGCGTTCTCCTTCTTTGATGTTGTCGGTTGGGTAGGTGGTGATGAGGAAGCCGGTGGAACCTGTCTGGCGGCTCACGACACAGACCCATCGTCCGGCCCGCCGGGTTCGGTAAAAAAGATACACCTCGTCATCGCTCCGGCTACGACGAATTTCATCGGGCGCTTCCAGCGTCGTTTTCACTTCAGCTTCACAGCCAGCCATCACAGGATGCTTGATCGTCGTGATGACTTCCCAGCGGGCATGAGTCACGCTCGCAGTGAAGCCGAGCGGAGTGACGGCCTCAAACAGGATTTCAGGGTCATTATTCATCCCGCGCCCTCCACAATCTCGATTTCCTCGGCGACCATGTCCGTCACGCCCGCCATCGGGGCGAGATAAATCGGAAATCGGTCTGGCGCGAACCACGGAAGCATTCGGTCAATATGCCGGAAAAACGGCGGCGCTCAAGTTTGCGCATTCTTCTTTCCATCAATTGAGAAAAAGCGCGCCGCGTTGCAGATGAACATTTCAAGGAATGATGGCGTCTCGCCGTCAATTCCGCCACTGACGGCGAGACGCCATCGTTCCTTGGTTCATTGCGAAAATATATTTTCCTCGTTTCTGATTCCAAACTCAACACCGGAAGTTGAAGCCCAGCTACCTCGCGCAGTGGCAATTCCATTTCTGTTTCACAAATAATTCGCGTTCATTCGTGTCCCTTCGTGGTTTCCTAAACTCAATATTATCAATTTAATTCCAATAAACCGCCGCCTGATGCGTCATGCTCGGACAATCATTCATCCCTATGAAATTTCACGCTTCACTTCTCCTCGCCATTCTCGCGATCTCTAGCGTTCTTCCCCACGGCCGACTTTCAGCCGCTGTAGCGGAAGCCGACTTGGGAAAAACTCGCGCTCGCGCCATGAAACTCGCCGAACAAGGTAACCACGCCGAAGCGCTCGCGCTCTACAAATCGCTCCTCCAGCGCGCGGACTACCACGGCTCCGACCTCGCAGTTGACCTGAACTCCGCGAAAGACTGCCTCGCCAATATCAATCGCACAGAGGAACTCGATGCCTTGGTTGACGACACCGTGCAGCGCCATGCGGACGATTGGCAGCTTCTGAAAATGGCGGGGCAGGTCACGCTCTTTACACAGATGCACTACGGTCATATCCAGAACAATACCTTCCATCGCGGCAACACCGAGTCTTCGGGCCGCTGGGTGAACTGCTTTGAACAAGACCGGGCGCGCGCGCTTGGCTTCGTGCAACGTGCGATAAAAAAACTGCTCGCCACTCCCGAGGTGTCGGCGGCAGAACGCGGACAGTTCTTCAATGATTGCGCGTCGTTTTTCACGAACGGCATTGATGCGACGACGCTTCTCACGCTCACCGATCTTGAGAAGCAGCCTGATTATGTTTCCGACGACGGCTCTTCGCAGAATCCTTACGGCGGACGCTACGGTTATCGCGGATACCGTGGCTACGCTCAGCAGACTATTGCCACACCTGTCGGCACTGACGGCCTGCCCGTCTATCATCATTTGCCCGAATCATGGGATGCGGCGAAGACGGATGGCGAACGCTGGCGCTGGTTGCTCGCGCAGGCAGAGAAAGCTGACGAGTCCTCGGCTGTCAAAGCCCGGCTCGCTTTCGCGCAGTTCATGCAATCACAAATCGGCGAGCAGACTCTTGTGCAATGGCATCAGCGCAGTGGCAACACCAACGCCAAGGAACTTGCAGATGCATTCGCCTCACTGAAGACGCTCAAAGACAACGAGACCTATGCGAAGCTTGCCACGGGCGCGAAGCGTTTCGCCATGCCGGACGAGTTCAACTACATCAAACTTCTCTCTGTCATCGCGGACAATAAAGTAAATGCGAACCACGCGGGAATAGCTCTCGAAGCATTAGCGCAGACCTTTGAAAATCGTAGCCAGCTTGATCGCGCCGCAGACCACTGGCAGCGCATCGTCGCGTTAGGATCGAAGGCGATAAACGAATACTTCGTGAATAACGCTAAAGCCCGGCGTGCGCAAATTCTTGGAAACTGGGGCCGCTTCGACGGCACGGACTCGCAAGTCGCAGGACAAAAGCCCGTGCTCGGTTTCGTCATTCGCAATACGACCGAGGCCAAGTTCACCGCGCGTCGCGTGGATGTTTCCAAATTGCTCGCCGACATCAAAAGCTATCTCGTCAAAGAGCCGCGCGATCTCGACGGGCAACGCATTAATATGAGCAACCTCGGCTACCGCTTGCTTCAGAAAGACAGCAAAAAATATATCGGCGAGCAAGTCGCGCAGTGGAGCGTCGCGCTGGAGCCAGCCGCCGGACACGAAGAAAAACGTGAGGAGATCACCCTGCCGCTGGAAGCTGCAGGCGCATATTGGATTGAGGCCAACGCCAAGGATGGAAACCGCAGCAGCATCCTGCTCTGGCTCGCGGACACGAAGCTCGTGCGCAAGTCCACCAGCGCAGGCATGATGTATTTTGTCGCCGACGCGCAGACCGGCGCACCCGTGAACGGAGCGACAGTCGAACTGCTCGGCTACCGCACGGAATACAAGAATCAGACAGGCTCAAAGCGGCCCTACACGGAGACGCACACCGAGACCTTCACCGCCAACACGGACGAGCACGGCGTCGTGATGCACAAGCCGGATCAAAAAAATCAGAGCCATCAATGGCTCGGCGTCGCAACCACGAAGGAAGGGCGCATGGCCTTCATCGGCTTTAACAACGTGTGGTGGAGCGAGTGGCAAAGTGGAACCTACCGCGGGGGCACCGATTACCTCATCACCGACCGCCCCGTGTATCGCCCCGAGCAGGAAGTGAAATTCAAAGCATGGCGCACCATAGCGAATTTCGAAAAAGACGAGCCGAGCAAGTTTGCCGGAGAAAAACGCTGGCTCATGATCAAAGATCCGCGTGGCACAAAAATTTATGACGAGGCGCACACGCTCGATGCCTACGGCGGATTTGATGGCTCATTGAAGCTGGGCAAGGAAGCCGGGCTCGGTGTTTATCAAATCAGCTATTCCCATGAGCCCCCTGAAACCAAGAGGCGCAGCGAATCGCCCCTCGGAATGTTCCGCGTCGAGGAATACAAGAAGCCTGAGTTCGAAGTCACGGTGGATGCACCGAAGGATCCCATCGCGCTCGGCGGAAAAATCACCGCCACCATCAAGGCTAAGTATTATTTCGGCGCTCCAGTCACGAACGCGACGGTGAAATACAAAGTCACGCGCGCCACACACGTCACACGCTGGTTCCCCGTCGGACGCTGGGACTGGCTCTACGGTCGCGGCTATTGGTGGTTCGCGCCAGACAGCCCGTGGTATCCCGGTTGGCAGCACTGGGGTTGCCTCGGCCCTGTGTGGTCCTGGTGGCCAGAGCAGATGGAGCAGCCGGAACTGGTGATGGAAAAAGAAGAACCGATCGGCGCGGATGGCACGCTGAAGGTGGAGATTGATACTGCCGATGCGAAAGCGCAGCACGGCGATCTCGATCATAGCTACTCGATCACTGCGGACATCACGGATGAATCACGCCGCACCATCAGCGGCTCCGGCAGTGTCATCGCCGCCCGTGAACCGTTCAAGGTCTTCGTCGCGATGGATCGCGGTTACTACGAAGTCGGTGGCGCGATGGAAGTGCAGATGCACACGCTCACGCCCGACGGCAAAGGCATCGCGGGCAAAGGCAAGCTACATTTGTTCGCAGTGACTTATGACAAGGAAGGCAAACCTTCCGAGCGTGAAGTCTTCTCCGCTGATGTAGAGACTGACGCCGCTGGCCATGCCATGCAGAAGCTTAGCGCGAGCGAGGCCGGACAATTTCGTATCGCTTGCACGATCACCGACGCCAAAGGCCGCAACGCCGAGGGCGCACAGTTGCTTGTCGTGCGCGGCGCGGGCTTCGACGGCAGACAGTTCCGTTTCGGCGCGCTGGAACTCATCACCGAACGCAAGGAATACGCCATCGGTGAGGAGATTAAACTTCTAATCAACACCGAGCGCGCTGGCAGCCATGTTGTGCTTTTTGAGCGCGCCGAGAACGGACGCACCAGCAGCCCGCGCTTCCTGCATCTCGACGGGAAGAGCACCACTGTCACGCTGCCCGTCACGAAGGCGGACGCGCCGAACCGTTTCATCGAAGCCTTCACGATCAGCGATGGCCGCGTTCATCATCTCACGCGTGAAATCGTCGTGCCGCCGCAGTCGCGCATCTTGAACCTCAGCATCGAGACCGTGGCCAAGGCCAAGCCGCGCGAGAAGGCGACTGTGAAAATCAAGCTCACCACCGAGGACGGCAAGCCCTACTCTGGTAGCGCTGTGCTCACGATGTATGACAAGGCGCTCGACTACATCAGCGGCGGCTCGAACGTGCCGGACATCAAGAACCATTTCTGGGGCTGGAAACGCCGGCACAATCTCCAGCCCATCGAAGAATGGAGCGCTTGGTGTGAAACCCTCACGCGTGAGAACGAGACGCCCATGCAGGGAGTCGGGTTGTATTCCATGGGCGGCATGTATGGCCCGCGTTACTATTGGGGAGGACTCAGAAAAGCCGGATCAGGAACTTTGACTCTCAGTGGAATGAACACTTACAACGGACTTACTACGAGAAGCCACGGATACGCGGAAGCATTTGGGGACATGGGCGGCGGCGGTGGATTTGGCAGAGGTGCTGACGGCGATCGTTTTGAGATGGCGTCAGTTGCAAAAAGCTCCTCTGTGGCGGGAATGAGAGACGAGTCCAAATTCAGTGCCGACAAAGACGACAACGGCCTGCTCGCTGGAAAATCTGGCGAGCCTAATGCCCCCGCACCAATGATCCGCTCCGCCTTTGCCGACACCGCGCTGTGGGTCGCTTCCATCAAGACCAAGGACGACGGCACTGCCGAGGTCGCGCTTGATCTGCCGGACAATCTCACCACCTGGAAACTGCGAAGCTGGGCGATGGGCGATGGCGCACGCGTCGGCGAAGGCAGCGCGGAACTCATCACCAGCAAAGACCTCATCGTGCGCTTGCAAGCACCGCGATTCTTTGTCGAGCGCGATGAAGTCGTGCTCTCCGCGAACGTGCATAACTACCTCGACAAGGAGCAGAACGTCACCGTGAAGCTGGAACTCGAAGGCGAAAACCTTACGCTCATGGACGGCGTGAAAGCCGATGCCACCGCCACCGTGAAGCCTGGTGAAGAAACGCGCATTGACTGGCGCGCAAAAGTTCTCCGCGAAGGCACGGCGAAGATTCGCGTGAAAGCGCTCGCTCAAGGCGACTCGGACGCGATGGAGCTTTCGCTGCCCGTGCATGTGCATGGCATGTTGCGCACAGAATCGTGGAGCCTCGCGCTGCGTGGAGATCAAGGCACCGGCAAGATCGAGTTCACCGTTCCCGAACAACGTCGTCCGGAACAGACCGTGCTCGAAGTGCGGGCCACGCCATCGCTCGCATCCGCGATGGTGGATGCGCTGCCATATCTCGCAGATTATCCTTATGGCTGCACGGAGCAGACCTTGAACCGCTTCCTGCCTTCGGTCATCACGCGCGGTGTGCTGAATGACATGGGACTCAAACTTGCCGACATCGCCAAGCGCCCGCAGAACAAGAGACCGCGTGACTTTGAAAAGAATCCCATCTTCAAAGAATCCAAGCTTAACGACATGGTGCGCGTCGGCACCGAACGTCTTGCGAACATGCAGAACCGCGACGGTGGCTGGGGCTGGTTCTCCGGCGAACGCGAACAATCCTATGCGCACACGACCGCAGTGGTGGTGCGCGGCTTGATCATCGCGCAGAAGAACGGTGTCGCCATCCCTCGCGACACGATCTCACGCGGCATCGAGTGGTTGAAGCAGCATCAAGCGCACGAGCTGATGGAATTGAACAACGCGCGCAAGAAGAAGGAGCCATGGAAGGACAACGTGGATAATGATGACGTGCTGGTGTTCTCTGTGCTCGCCGATTCGGACGACTGGAACAAAGACATGGCCGCCTATCTCTACGACAAGCGCGACAATGTCTCCACGCAATCGAAGGCGCTACTTGGCATCGCGTTCGATCACTTCGGCAAGAAGGAGCAACGCGACATGCTGCTGCGCAACGTCGAGCAGTTCCTCGTAAAGGATGCTGAGAACCAGACCGCGCGCCTGCGTCTGCCCAGCGGCAATTATTGGTGGCGCTGGTATGGCAACGATCTGGAAACGACGGCGACGTATTTGAAGCTCCTCTGCAAAACGGACCCTAAAGGCGCAACCGCCTCCGGCGTCGCGAAGTTCCTCGTGAACAATCGTCGCAACGGCACCTATTGGAACTCCACGCGCGACACCGCTCTCTGCATCGAAGCGCTCGCCGATTACATGCGCGCCAGCGGCGAGACTTCAACGAATCTCGATGTCAGCTATGAACTCGTCCTCGATGGCGTTAAGAAGCACGAGGCGAAGTTCTCGCGCGACACGCTCTTTGATGGCGACAACCGCTTCGTCCTCAGCGGCGAAGCATTGACCGGCGGGAAGCATACCCTCGAATTGCGCAAGACCGGCGAAGCACCGTTGTATGCCAGCGCATGGGTCACTGCTTTCACGTTGGAAGAACACATCCCCGCCGCCGGACTCGAAGTCAAAGTCGCGCGTCACTACTGGAAGCTCACACCGAAAGAAAAGAAAGTGAACGTCGCCAACTCCACCGGCAATCCTTTGCAACAACGCGTCGAAGCCTACGACCGCACCGAGATCAAGGACGGCGACACCGTCCGCAGCGGCGACATGATCGAAGCTGAACTGATCGTCGAGAGCAAGAACGACTACGAGTATCTTCTCATCGAAGACATGAAAGCCGCCGGCTTCGAGGCCGTCAATGTCCGCAGCGGCTATGTGGGCGACACACTGAACTCCTACCTAGAACTTCACGACGAACGCGCCTCGTTTTTCCTTCGTGAACTGCCCTTAGGAAAGCATTCGCTGACCTATCGTCTCCGCGCAGAAGTCCCTGGTGCCTTCCATGCCCTGCCCGCCAAGATCACCGCCCTGTATTCCCCTGAACTGCGCGGCAACTCCGATGAATTGCAGGTGAAGGTGGTGGAGAAGAAGTGAACCAATACGATCTCGATGATGCCTGCCTCGTGATTGCTGATTTTTCAGCTGCGCGGCAGGGTTTTGACGGCGGACAGGCTGCGAAGCGAATGTCCGCGCTACCTTCGTCTCCCGTCTCGCTTTCCCTTATACACTCAAACGATTCCGCCTTTTCATGATCAGGAACAGTCCCACTGCCAGCACATAAACTGCGCTGGATGGCTCAGGCACGGGAGTGAAGTATGTATTGGTATTGAATTGCCCGATGAGTGCTCCCTGCGCGTTGCCATCTTGGTTAGACGACTGGAAATTGATACCGGCATACACCCCGCTCAGCAATGACTCCGAGGCCAAGTTGCTGAAGCTGGTGTAGTTCCGAGTCAGGTCCACCACGCCATCGCCATTAGTGTCGCTGGTGACAGAAAATATTTGATTGTTTCCCAGAAGCTTCGTCAGAGAGGCCGCCGCCGCGCCGCTCATGACATTGGTATGACTGACATATTCTGGTGAAGCGGGAGTGACGATCAAAGGAACCCAATTGGCATCGCCAGTGATCAACAGATTATCGCCAGCCGCAGGCCCAGGCACGCCATCACGCGTGGCCTCGTCGCGAATAGCCGACACGGGCCGCCATGACGCATAGGTGTATTTTGCATCAGCCGAGGCGATGGCTGCGTCTGCCAGTGAGACATCGAGCGCCGCGAAAACCTTTGCACTCTGATACAAGTTTAGGCTCGTGGAAACACTTTGCGCGGCCTTGTTCCAAGTCGTCACCGCATCCTGCGCACCGTTCCAGAAGTTAGCGATATTCGTCTGGTCGCTCGAGCGCGTGGCGCTGGTAAGGGAGCCGAGCGATTTCACCTGATTGAAGTCAGACGCGTAGGTCGCAGAGTCCAGAGTAGCCTGACCATTGGGACGGAACTGCGCCCCAGTATTCAGGGCAAAGGGCGCGACATTGCCCCAGCCTGGTAGTTGGGGCTGGGCTTGGAAACCTGGAAGAGTGGGCCGCCATTTGCCCTGTGTGTTCGAGCCTGCAAATGGCGGATTGGCAGCAGTAGATCCATCAGCAGCACGATAGGCCACGATGGTATTGGCTACGTAATTGCCCCAGATGACACCGTTGTTGACCGATGGAGTGTTTCCGCCCAGCGCCGCAATTTGATTGGCATAAAGTGTATTAAAGGCAGCGTTGTTCCCGAAAATCGCCGTCATCACATTCAGCCCCGCCGCCGCAGCAGCAGCTCCGTTGGACGCTCCCGCCAGCGCCGATCCGTTCACGTAGAATGCATTGTCCTGGCGATTCACGCCGTTGACAGCGTCGAAGATGGAGACTTGTAAAATCGCCAGATCACGCGAGCCATTGAACGGGTCCACTGCACTGGTGCGAATGATGTTCAGCGCTGCCGTATTCCAGTCCGTTACAATATCAGCACGCACCTGCTGGGGAGCCAAAAGACCCCCGGTCAGCAAGATAAGGATGCGCAGTTTTACGGACATTATTTACTATAATAACACTAAATACCATAATTTAAAACAGTAATATTAAGTATTTTGTGATCCCCGCATTCAGTGCGCCCTAACTTTCTCCGATCTTCAATCGCCTAAATCCCAAAGGTCCTACCCAGCACTTGTTCGAATCGCCCTGCCATAGAGTCGGCGGAGAAATGGGCTTGGGTTTGCTCCTTCCCGATCTGCCCCAGTTTCTGACACTGATCAGTATCCAGCAGCAATTCATCGAGTTTATCTGCAAGAGATTTCACATTATCCGGTTCGCACAACAGCCCGCCTTGAGTCATTGCCAGAATTTCCGGGAAGGCTCCGTGCATTGGTTGGACGACTGGC
This sequence comes from Verrucomicrobiales bacterium, assembly GCA_038230495.1. Taxonomy (GTDB): domain Bacteria; phylum Verrucomicrobiota; class Verrucomicrobiia; order Verrucomicrobiales; family Verrucomicrobiaceae; genus VFKE01. Next base: position 28,874 of record JBBRNC010000016.1, on the reverse strand, counting down.
ACACCGCAGGCTTGGGCTTCGATCACATAGAGTCCGAAGGCTTCGCCATAAGTTGCGGGAACGGAGAACACAGTGAGTTCATTGAGGAAGCGAACTTTGTCTTCAAAGCTTAGATTCGGTTCCCATGAGACGCGATCTTCTAAGCCCACGCTACGCAGTTTGTGCTTCAATCCGCGAATGTATTTCTCGTCTGATGGCGTCGCTGCTCCGCCGATTCTCAATCGAACCTGAGGCACGCGCCCTCGTTCTGCGAGCATGATGAATGCGTCCACCAGAGTCGTCAGTCCTTTGCCATGGATCATGCGGGCGAGATAGCCGATGACGGGCACGTCAGGCTCATAGCGCTCGCTTTGATACAATGAGAAGTCGAGACCATTATAGATCACGCTCATTTTTTCCGAATTCAACTCCAGCCTGCGCGTCATCATTTCTCCATAGAACTTACTGGGCGCGATGAAGTGCGCGACGGATCGCGCGTTCTCCCGCATCAAATCCCAAGCCTGCGTGCGATAAGGTTCCACTAGTGTATCTAAGAATGAATCTTCACCCTGCAACGAAACTACCACTGGCAATCCCCGCTGTGTCAGTGCGGGCGCGAGTCCGATGAGCAGAGAGTTCGAGAGCGAAACCACATCGGGCTGATGCTCGTCAACGATCCACTGCACCAACTTTTTCCATTCCACCCATTGCTGTCCTTTTTCGCCGAGCAGGCTACCCACGGTCATTTCCCCGAGATCGCGCGCACTGGTCATGCCCATCTGAAGCGATGCCCGGCGCAATAGCCTAGGGCTATTCAGAAGCCGGTGTAGTGAGCGCGGCAGGAATCGGAACCACGGAAATTTTTGTTGGAGAAACAATACTACGCCACCGACGCGCACGGGTTGCTCCGGGCTAACTTCCGCACAATCGGTAACGAGCGCCAGATAGAGCGGAGCCATCACAGCATCGTGTCCGCGTGTGCGGAGCGACTTGATCAAGGCATGATCCCGCAGACAGCTTCCGCAATGGAACGAGCCAGTGCCGGGCGTGAGGTGGAGAATTTTCATCGCTTCCTCAAGCTCGAATCATTTTTTCTTGTGCGACAGGAAATATTCCAAGCTGTCCACCAGCGCCGCCCAACTGGCGTCGATGATATTGAAGCTCACTCCGACCGTGCCCCAGTTATTGGTGCCGTCGGTGCTCTCGATGAGCACGCGTGTCTTCGCTGCGGTGCCGGTTTTACTATCGAGAATGCGCACTTTGTAATCGCAGAGAGAGACTTTGGACAGTTCAGGATACGCCACTGATAGCGCCTTGCGCAGGGCGCTGTCGAGCGCGTTCACCGGGCCGTCACCTTCTTCCACAGTGTAGATGCGTTCGCCATTCAGTTCCACTTTGACCGTGGCCTCACAGGTTTCAAATCCGCGCTCGCCGTGGAAGCGATGTGAAGTGTGAAATTCCAGGAGCTTAAATGCGGGCGTGTATTGCCCGAGTTCCTTGCGGATGAGGAGTTCGATTGAGGCATCGGCGGCCTCGTATTCATAGCCGTCGTTCTCGCGCTCCTTCACCAGTTCCAGAATGCGCCGGGCTTCGTCGCCGCGCTTGAGATTGAAGCCGAGTTCTTGGGCTTTCTTTAAGATATTATCCTGACCGCTGAGATCGCTCACCAGCACCACCTGCCGATTGCCCACGCTCTCCGGCTGCACATGTTCATAGCTGCGCGCGAGCTTCTGCACGGCGTTCACATGCGTGCCGCCCTTGTGCGAGAAGGCCGTGGTTCCCACGAATGGGGCGCGAACGAAGTGCGGCAGATTAGCCATGTCATCGACGAACTTCGACAATGCAGTGAGTTGCGTGAGATCAGGCACGACATGGATACCCATCTTCAACTGCAAGTTTGGGATCACCGTGGTGAGATTGCAATTGCCGGTGCGTTCACCGTATCCATTCATTGTTCCCTGCACCTGCTCTGCACCCGCGCAGATCGCGGCGAGTGCATTGGCCACGCCGCAGCCCGCATCATCGTGTGAGTGGATGCCGAGTTTAGCTTTAGGGAATCGCGCACGAACTTTTGTGACGATCTCCGTGATTTCATGCGGGAGACAGCCGCCGTTGGTCTCGCACAACACCACCATGTCCGCGCCGCCTTCGAGCGCGGCCTCCAGCGTGGAGAGCGCATAGTCCGGCTCGTCCTTGAAGCCGTCAAAAAAATGTTCTGCGTCATAGAGAACCTCGCGCCCCGCCGCTTTGCAATAGCGAACCGTATCGCGGATCATCGCGCGATTTTCTTCCGGCGTCGTGTTCAGCACTTCCGTGACGTGGAGCAGCCAGCTCTTGCCATAGAAAGTCACCACCGGCGTCTCCGCCGCGAGCAGCATTTGCACCTGCGCATCGTCCTCGACCTTGATGTCCTTGCGTCGCGTGCTGCCGAACGCTGCTATCTTTGCGGACTTGAATTTTTCTTTTTTCGCGAGTTCAAAAAACTCCACGTCCTTGGGATTGGAACCGGGCCAGCCGCCCTCGATGTAATGGATGCCGAAGGCGTCGAGTTCATGGGCGATACGCACCTTGTCGCGCGAGGAGAAATTCACGCCGGTGCCCTGCGTGCCGTCGCGCAGCGTGGTGTCATAGAGGGAGAGTGTCATGGAATAGGGAAGGGATAAGGGGAAAGTGAAAAGAGAAAAGCGGAAAATGCCTTGAGGTGGGCATAGCGAACCTCGCAGAGGAGGCAAGGGGACTGGCTGGGGGCTTCCTGAACAAACTCACGCCTTCAGGCGCGGAGGAAGCCCTGAATAATTCGGATGGCGGCGATGTTGCGCACGGGAGACATGATAGTGAAATCTAAGGGCGTAAGCGAAGTGCGGCAAACTGTTTTGTTGCTCAACGTGGCACAGGTTTGCAACCTGTGTGTCGTCCCGGCATTTTGCCGGGACTCCTTCAACAGTGATCCGCCCAGAATGTGCGGCTTACACACAGGTCGCAGACCTGTGCCACAATTGCAAACCGACGCAATCTGTGTCACGCTTTGCCCATGTTGATCGAAGATATTATCGAGTTGTCCGAAGCCAGTCCATTCGTGCCCTTTGAGGTGCATCTGGCGGATGGCAAGTCTGTAAAGGTGCAGCATCCCAAGTGGATGATGTTCTCTCAAGATTTTCGCACGCTAATGGTAGTCGGAGAGCACCGTGGCCAGAAACGCATTTCCGTGCCGCTCATCACCAAGGTCACTGTGCATCCTGAGGAAAGCCCCGCTGATGTGTCAGCCGCGCTGAGAGGTTGAGGAGCACAGAAAGAGTCCCGGCAGAATGCCGGGACGACACACAGGTCGCAGACCTGTGCCACATACTGAAACAATATTTGTTATTGCCTCCCGCCGTGTTCATGTCAGCATCGTATATAATTTATGCGTTGCCCCAAATGCGGCAGTATCGAGGACAAGGTGATTGATTCCCGCGAGGCGAAGGATGGTGTGTCCATCCGCCGCCGACGGGAATGCACTGGCTGCGGCCAACGGTTCACGACTTACGAGGAAGTGGAGCACGAGGAAATTCTGGTGGTGAAACGCAATGAATCCCGCCAGCCGTGGAATCGCGCCAAGCTCATCGAAAGCATGAAGAAAGCCTGCGGCAAACGGCCTATCGGCATCGAAACTCTGGAGCAGTCGGCTGACAGTATTTTAACCGAGGTGGTCACGGCGGGTTTTCGCGAAGTGCCAGCACAACTCATTGGCGGAAAAGTCATGCAGCACTTGGAGGCCATCGATCACATCGCTTATGTGCGTTACGCCTCGATCTACCGGGAGTTCGAGGAGCTGGGTGAATTCATTGACGAGATTAAATCACTCGGCACCCGCGTGCCGCGCGATATGAAGCAGCCGGACCTGTTTAAGAAGCCATGATGCCATGACACTCTTTGAAAAAATCATCGCCCGCGAAATCCCCGCGCAGATCATTTACGAAGACGCGGATTGCTTTGCCATCAACGACATCAATCCGCAGGCGCCGGTGCATGTTCTGATCATTCCGCGAAAAGTGATCCCGCGCGTGGGCGATGCGATTGCGGCGGATCAAAGCACGCTGGGCGCACTGCTTATTGCCGCCGGAAAGATCGCGCAACAGCTAGGTGTAAGTGATGGCTCGAAAGGTTTTCGCCTAGTCATCAATCATGGACGAGATGCGGGCGAGACGGTGCCGCACATGCATGTGCATCTGCTCGCGGGCCGTGAACTTGGGTGGCCGCCCGGTTGATGTGGCTATGATTTCCAAGAGCATCAGAACGGAAATCGCGTGGGCCTTGGTGCTCGCGCTCGCCTGTGCCTCGGCAATCTATGCGACCTTCAATGCGATTAAATACGAGTGGAACTGGGCGGCGATCTGGGAATGGCGCGCCCTGATTATGCGGGGCTGGTGGGTAACGCTGTTGCTCTCGCTCGGCGCATTAGTGCTAAGCGTTGTCATCGGGCTACTGCTGATGACGGGTCAGCGAAGTCGCATTGTTCCGGTTCGGTTGTTCTCTCGCGGCTGTGTGGAAATCATTCGCGGCACTCCGCTGCTGGTGCAGTTGCTTATCGGTTACTATGGGGTGGCCAATGCGCTGCACATTGACTCCTCGATGTTCGTCGGGATTGTAATTCTCGCGTTTTTTGAAGGCGCATATCTCGCTGAGATTTTTCGCGCAGCATGGGAATCCATCAGCGCGTCGCAACTGGAAGCTGCGAAAGCAGTCGGCTTCAATCGCGTGCAGACGTGGCGGCATGTCATCTTCCCTCAAGCGTTGCGCCGCGCGCTTCCGGGCACAGCGGGGCAAATGGTTTCCCTGGTCAAAGACTCTTCATTGCTCTCCGTCATCGGCGTCGTGGAAGTGACGCAACAGATGCGTGTGGCTTATTCCAGCACTTATGCCGCGCTCGAAGGCTTCATTCCGTTGGCGCTGCTTTATCTCGCGATCACGCTGCCGCTTTCGTGGTGGGCGCGGACGTTGGAGACTAAATTCAAGTATGAAACCTGAATGAAATTTGGAATGCGGAATGCGGAATGAAAATTGAAACCCACTCACTTAATAAACGCTATGGGGCGCATGTCGCGCTAGATGGTGCGGGCTTTGCTACGCCGGATGATGCGGGCTGTGTGGTGCTGCTGGGACCATCGGGCAGTGGCAAGTCCACTCTGCTGCGTGTGCTCGGATCGCTGCTGGCTCCTGATGCGGGTGAGGTGCGGCTGGATGGCAAGCCGCTCGCGTGGAGCGAGGCGGATACATTGCGTCAGCGACGCGAAAACGGTTTCGTGTTTCAGGGCTTCAATTTGTTTCCACATTTCACTGCGCTGGAGAATGTCGCGTTGCCGCTGCGCATTGTGCATGGTCGTGAAGAGAGCGAGGCCAGTCGCACGGCGCTCGATACGCTGGAGCGTTTTGGCATGGGGCCGCATATCGACAAGCGTCCCGCAGAACTTTCCGGCGGGCAGCAACAACGCGTTGCGCTCGCGCGGGCTATAGCGCCGCAACCCAAGTTGTTATTGCTCGATGAGCCGACCTCCGCCCTGGATCCGATGATGACGCAGGACGTGCTCGATTTGATTCGCGAGTTGGCCGAGGCTGGTCAGCGCATCGTGCTGTCCACGCATGAGATTGCTTTTGCGCGCAAGGTTGCGGACTGGGTGGTGTTCCTCGACCACGGCAAAGTTATCGAGTCATCTTCAGCCAAGGAATTTTTCCAAAGCCCGCGCAGTGAACTGGCGCAGCAATTTGTGGAAGCGTTGACGCGCTATCGTTGAGCGCGAATGATGAAATCAAGGAGCGAGCACTTCGACTTTGATTTCTGTGCATCGTTCCAGTCGGCGGTCATTGGTGAGGAATGCATCACAATCCGATTCGATAGCAGCGGCCAGATGGATGGCGTCAGGTGTTTTCAGCCACACATATCTGGCTCGGAGTCCCGCCGCTTTTTCCAGTGTCTCACGGGATACCGGAACGATTTCGCTCACGCCATGCAACAAATAATCGTCGAAGTCATCAATCAGGGATTGATTCCCATCCCGTAAAGGCTTCACCCTGCACTCAAGACGAATCAATTCACTGGTGACAATTTTCACATCCGTTTCATCCAGCCTTTGGCGCACGGCAGCAGCGAAGGGCGCGACTTGCTCGACATAATAAATCAGAGGAGCTGTGTCGAGATATAATCTCATTTCTTAATCCCAAGAATTGCGTTCTTCATCTATCCGGGCGTTCACTTCAGCCGCAGTGGGCGGAATATGCCCGCGCTTGCGTTGTCTGGCCCAGATTTCTTCAATCACCTCAAAATGCGGACGCCGTGCTTCCTTATTAGTCATCGCCTGCACCGTCACTTGCACCCTGCCATTGCCTAGCGGCACTGGCTCATCAAGCACGAGCGAGCGGGAATCGGAAAGCTGACCAGTGAGGACGTAGGCTTGCGTCATAGGGGTATTCTGCCACGCATTGGCTGATTGGCAAATAACCTTGGAAAACTAATGGCTTATCAGCGAGAGGGCTGGTAGCGCACAACACACGACACTACTCCACCTTCATCACGCCGTTCATGATGATCGAATGGCCGGGAAAGGTGCAGAGGTAGGGATAATCGCCCTTCTCTGTAGGCGCTGTAAATTCAAGGGTCTGACTTTCCTTGGGGTTGAGCAACTTGGTGTGATAGAGGATGTCTGGTGATTCGGGGATGTAGCCTTTCGCGAGCGCGTCAGGCTGGGTCATCATGGCGTTGGCTAGGGCGATGATTGCGTCCTTAGTCCCAATTTTACCGATGACAAGATTGTGCTGAAGCGGCACGATGCTGTCGTTGCTGAAAGTCAGTTTGACGGGCTGGCCCGCTTTGACGTTGATGCAATTCGTGCCATAAGCCATGGGATTGACCGCATCAGGCTTGATGACGATTTCATCGCCAGCGGCGGCGGCGGTCGCGGGGCTGGGCACAAGATTGGCAGCAGGTGCAGCAGCAGGCGGCGTTGAAGCCAGAGGAGCGGGAGGTTTGGAATAATGGATTCCGCCCCAGATGAAGGCGATTGCTGCGGTCAGGGCAAAAAGGCTGAACCCGACTCCGGCGAGAATGGCGATGGTTGGCCAAAAGCCGCTGGAGTTTTCGTGAGTGTCGTGATGCTGTGAATCCATAATGTGGCGGTGAGTGAAGCACAGCGCTTGCGCGGGTCAAATGCGGATGTGCTGCGGATGTTGCGCGCGGTTCACAGCAATTTTTGTAATGGCTCGCCAGACTCGATGCTATCTGCAATTTTGGAATCGAGCGCCGTGGCCTCTGCCAACCAGCGACGGGCGAGGTCTTCGCGGTGCAAATGCTTCAGCAGCCAGCGGGCGCTTTCCAGACATGCGCTGGATAGCATCGCGTGCGAGTCCTGATGAGGGACAAGTGTTTCGCGCAGCAACTTAAAGGCCTCGTCTGTGTCCAGATTGGCCGCAAGCAAGCGGATGCGCAGCGCGGAGGTGGCGAGGTCATCGGGTGAGTTTGTGCTGGCGTTCAGTTCATCAAGCCCTTGGGCGGGCATGGCGAGTTCGAGATAGCCCTCGATCACACTGTTCGCAGTTTGCGCCTCATTGACTGGCTCCGGCTTTTCCGGCAGCACGACGGATTGCAGCCGTTGAGTAATGGCCGCTGGGAGATTCTGTGCGTCGGGTTCTTGCGTCATCAGATAAACCCAGCCGTCGCCTTCCTTATTGAGTCGCCATTGGTTGATGAGAAAAAGCGCCAGCAACATGAGCAACGCGCACGTGGCTTCAAAGATAAATGGCGTGCTGAAAATGGAGAAGATCATCACGAAGGAATCGTGAGCCACCTCGCGCGCCGTGTCGTTCAGGATCACCAACACCACAAAGCCCGTCACGATGAGGAGGGGCAGGGCGAGGGAGCTGATGATGCGCTTGGCACTTGTCATGCCGCATCATACTCCAAGCAGTGGTCCGCGCAGGAAAAACTAGCGCTTTGCTTTCGGGGCATCATCCTCTACGGGCAATGCTTTCGGCGGTGTGATATTGGTTTTGGCCACACCGGTCGCGGGTTCTGCGGGGAGTATGATCTCCGGTCTGCTGGAAGGTTTGGCTGCTTCGCGGGTGCTCGCTGGCGTTTGCGCCGCAGTGACTCCCGCTTTTGTCGGACCTGCAGGCGCTGAGCCGCGCACAGAAGTGTTCGCGTTGTTTTTGCGATCACCGAGCCATGCCTGCCCGAGCAGCACGCCCACGCCGATGATCAGAACTAGGCTGCCGATGGCCAGCACGGCTGCGGGGGAGCGCGACTGCTTCATCGACTTAGCGGGCGGCGCGGAGAAATCGCCCCGTCTGCTGATCCATGCTCCATGAGTCTCCAAAAGGTAACGGTAATCCCGCTTCCCGCCCAGTGGGGGAGCCTGCATTTGCTCCAGCACGAAGTCTGCGTTCACATCAAGCAGCCCAGAGTAAGTCTGCACAAAGCTCTTAGCGTAGGCCATGCCGCCGAGCGCATTGAAATTGTCGTCCTCCATATTCTTGAGGCGCGGCGCGGGAATTCTGGTCTGATGCGCAACGTCAGCGAGGCTGAGGCCCATATTTTCGCGGGCTTGTTTGAGGCGTTGGCCGAGGGTGGGAGGCATGAATGAGTGTGGTGTCTCAACTCAATCTTAACATAATGACTGGTCAATCCAATGCTACTAAAATTTCTCGTGGTTTCGCGCCCTCGCCGGGACCGATGATACCGCGAGTTTCCAGAATATCCATCATGCGCGCCGCGCGGGTGTAACCCAGACGCAGGCGTCGCTGAATCAGACTGGTGGACGCCTTGTTTTCTGTGCGGATGACATCCAAGACTTTCTCCAGAATGGCTTCGTCCTCGGGTGTGACTTCTCCGTCTTCACCGCCATCGTCATCGCCGAAACTCTCGGCCAGAGTAGCCTCGAATTGCGGCTCGCCGAACTCGCAGCAATGGTCCACCAAACCTTGAATTTCTTCGTCGGTGACCATGGTTCCCTGAACACGGATAAGCTGGCTAGTGCCGGGCGGGAGGTAGAGCATGTCGCCTTTCCCGACGAGCTTGTCTGCGCCTTTGCGATCAAGAATGACGCGACTGTCCAACGCGGATGAAACTTGGAACGCGATGCGGCAGGGGATGTTGGCCTTGATGATGCCCGTGACCACCTCAGCGCGCGGAGTCTGCGTGGCGAGAATGAGATGGATGCCCGCCGCACGGGCCTTCTGGGCGATGCGGGCGATGGCGCTTTCAATGTCCGCCGGCGCGGTCTGCATAAGGTCGGCCAGCTCATCCACGATGACCACGATGTAGGGATACGAATCTGGAATCTCCAATTTTATTTCCTTGGGCGGCGGCGGATCGGAGTGGCCGGTCCAAACGGATCCGCTCATTGGCGCGTAGCCGTCCTCGGCATCGAGCGCATCCAGCGCGTCATCGTTTTCAATGCTGTCAGGATGCGGCAAGCGGTCGCTGTTCTTGCCGGACTTGGCCTTGAATGAAGGAGCGCTAACTGCCATCGCGGGCTGAGGCGCGGGGGCCGCGGCCTTGTTCCCGGCACCGACCCGTGTGGTGCTGCGGCCCGGTGATTTGCGGGTGCTGCGACTATTGAAGCCATCGAAATTACGGACGCCTTCCTCGGCGAAAACTTGGTAGCGCTTTTCCATCTCGTTCACCACCCAGCGCAGGGCGAGGATCGACATCTTAGGATCGGTCACAACGGGCAGCGCGAGATGCGGGAGGTTTTTGTAGCCCTGCATTTCCACGACCTTGGGGTCGATCATGATGAATCGCATTTCATCCGGCGCGAAACGGCAAAGCAGGCTGGTGACAATGCTGTTAATGCAGACGGATTTACCGCTGCCCGTCGCGCCCGCTACGAGAAGGTGCGGCATGGAAGCGAGATCGGCGATGATGGCCTTGCCATAAACGTCTTTGCCCAGCGCGATGGGGATTTTCGCTTTGCCGTTCTGGAAGGCATCATCTTCGAGAAGTTCGCGGATGGGCACGACAACTTTGTGCGTGTTCGCCAGCTCAATTCCCACCGTGTCCTTGCCGGGAATCGGCGCGAGAATATTGATGCGCTCAGCCTTCGTCGCGCGCGCGATGTCGGCCTCCAGATTAGCGATGCGGCTCACGCGCAGTCCGTCACTTGGATAGACTTCAAAGCGTGTGATGGCCGGGCCTTTCGTGATGTCGCCCGCCGTGACGTAAATGCCGAAGGTGGCGAGCGTTTTGATGATGCTAGTCTGCGTGACCATTAGCGCAGACTCGTCTGCCGGGGTGCGTTGCTTCAAGTCCGGCCAAGCCAATAGATCAAAGGGCGGCAGAGAGTAATCTTTGTATCGCGCAGTTAGGCTGGCCGGCGGCGCACTGGCCCCGCGTTCGCGTTTTTCATCGCGCCGTTCCTTCCAGACTTCAGAGAGTTGCGGCTTGGACTTTTGCAGTTTCGGAGCGGAGGCATCGATGATCTTCGGCGGCGGCGTGCGCTGGAGGTTCAGCGGAAGTTCCGGCACATTGATCTCGTCGTCGTCATCATCCTCATCGCGTGCGGCGCGCTTGCGTTTGATTTTCACTGGCACTGGTTCAGAGAATCCCAGTAAGGCTTTATCCCGAGCCTCAATTTTTCGCAGCTTGCGTAGTTCCCATCGATTGCTCACGAACTCCACCAGCATGTCCTTGGCTTGAACCAGCACATGGAATGGATGCATTCCAGTCACAAAGATCATGCCGACCAAGTAAGTCACGCCCAGCGCAATGAGCGATCCCACTTCGCCCATCATCGGCACCAGCAAGGTCTTGCCCACCACCGAACCTAGGCCGCCACCCACACCGACCAATTTATAAGCATCCTTTTTCCAATCATAAAAATTCTGGAGATGCAAAAGAGCCGCGCCAGATATGAGCATCATGGAAAAGCCCAGCCAAGCCCGCAGCGTGATGCGGGTTTGCGAGGTCAGTTTGCAGACTCCGAACCAGGTGAGACAGGCGGGGATCAGGAAATTGGCCAGCCCGAACATCCAGAAAGTGTAGCCGGCGAGAATGGCTCCGAAGCGCCCGATGAAATTGTGCAGGATCGGCGAAGGCTCTGACGACAGCGCCAGATGGCACCAGCCCGGTAAATCCGCTGGTTCATACGAAAGCAGCGCCAGCAGATAGAAAAGCGCCAACCCCAGCATCAGAAAACCCATGGCCGCGTGACGCGACGAACTCTCCGGCTCCTCAGTGGTGCGGGAGCGGGCGATTCGCGACAGAGTGCGGGCGGACATGACAGGGGTCGAGTTCAGACTGGCCGATCAGAAAAAACGGCAAGCAGTAAACTTTAGCAGATTTTCTAGGTTTATTCAACACTTGTGGCAAATTCTTCGAGAATCCGGCCGAAATTCGGCTCAAATACTGATCAACGAAACCGCGACCTGCCCGCCAAAACACACGGCTACATCTGTTCCTTCCGGTGCGGGACGGTCTTTGTATTCGGCGTTGTATTGTAATACTAGCCTGCCTGACGCGTCCTCTTTCTGTCGGGCAAAACTTACTTTGAGCGGTTCACGACTGGGCTTGACCCGCACCCGCTCTGGCAGTGGCATGGTGCCAATTGGATGATGAGGAAAATTCACGTTCCAGAATTGACCGTCGCCGGGAAGTTCCATCAAAAGTTCAGCAATCATTTCCCGCGACCAGTGCGTGAGTCGCGCCCAATCGACGGCCAAATCCTTGACCATATAATGGGAGAGCGCCGCAGCAGGTAGCCCGTGATAGGCGGCTTCCCGCGCCGCCGCGACAGTGCCCGAAACAGGTAAATCCTGCCCCATGTTTCCTCCGGCATTCACGCCGCTGAGCACGAAATCTGGTTTCAAATTTAATCCGAACAATGCGACGCGCACGCAATCGGCTGGAGTGCCGGACACGGTATAGCGTCCCTCATCAAGCTTCTCGACGAACAATGGCTCGCGCGTCGTCACTCGATGCCCACACATTGAACGCTCCTCATCTGGGGCCACAACGGTCACGCTCGCGCCGGGCAACATCCGCACTGCCGCCTCCAGCGCGGTCAGACCGGGCGCGTGAATGCCGTCGTCGTTAGTGAGGAGGAAATGCATCGGTGAGGGCGGAAGACTTGAAGACAGAGGTCAGAGGTCAGAGGTCAGAGGTCATGAGAATGCACCTGCGCACGTGGCATCCTTTCACGAGATCATTTCAGTATCCCGTCTTTTGTCTTCTGTCTTCAAGTCTTCTGTCTTCCGCCCTCTTTTCCCAACGCATCTATGAGCATTCTCAGTCGTTCTTCGAGTGAAGGCTCGCCGAGTAACTTTTGCTGGAGCTTAGGGCAGTGTGTGTAGTGATAACTCAGAACATCGCAGACCATCTCTGGGTCATCACTTTGTTCCAACATGGCGCGCAGTTCTTTGGCTTGTGATTCCTTGCCGGTCTTGAACAATTTGAGCGCGCGTGATTGGAGCCGACGCGCTTCCTCCATGTCTTCCACTTCAGTCGGAACTTCCTCGATACGCGCGATCCGGTAGGGCTTTTCCTGCACCCAATCCGTGATGCGGATGCGCTTTAACCCTAGGAGGAGGAGCTGCGAGGTGCCGTCGTCCTGCTTCACACAGCAGCGCACCATGCCCGCCGTTGAGTGCGGGCTGATCCTTTCATTGCCGTCGGCATCAACTTCTTCTCGATTGGCCACGCCGAACATGCGGTTCGATCCCAAGGCTAGGGCGAGCATCTGCTGGTATCGCTCCTCAAAAATATAAAGCGGCAACATGCAGCCGGGAAACAAATGCACGTCCTGCAATACCATCATCGGCATTTCCGTCGGGATGGTGATGGTTTGGGTGCTCTCATTGCTTGGCTCCATTGCCAAAGATTACGCTGACAGAGTCGCACTGGTTGTGATCGCTTCGTATTATTTGCGCAGATCACTGACCCCCGTCTTCTTTAAGCCAGTTCATGGAATCAGCGGCGATGGCTACGATTTTTTTGGCGTCATCAGCAGGCACTTTTTGAAGCATGGACTTCAGCTCTGTCCAATGTTCCTCCTGATCCTTGACGATGGCGGCCAATTCCGCCTTGGCGGTTTTACCCGAGTCCGTATCACCATTTTCTAATGGTTTAATCTTCTTGAGAAAAGCGATGTTCTCGTCAATTTCCTTATCAGCCTTGGGATCGCCCTTGCCCACATTAAGCGGCATACGTTTGGCGAGTTCGGCTAGAAAATCCTCCAATGCGGCACCATTGCGGTTGGCGGCGTGAGGATACATCGTGCCACCGCCATTGATGATGTAGGCCGCGTTGCAACTGCCATTGCGGCACTTGGCCAGCACTGTTCTCCAATGACTCATCTCGATCACCTGCCTGAGGTCGCGCTGGGCGAGCGCGTGCTCTGTCTCGATGCGCTTGGCCGTGGCATAAAGATGCGCCGCGTTGTCCTGACCGGCTTCGCTCTGATCCGTGTATTGGGTGAGGTCTTCCACACCCAGCTTTAGAGCCTTTGCCATCGTGAGCGGCTGCTTCTTTTCATCGGCGTTTTGAGCACTGGCCAATTGGCAGATGAGTGATGCGAATGTAATGAATACGATCAAGGCTTTCATGCAGGAAACTCGGCTTCATTGGCTCTGGGAGTCAATACTTAATGTGAAAAATGCACACCCAAGGACAGCGCAAGGAATGATAATTTTGTTACAAGACATCGGCGCTCTTGAGCGTTAATCTATCACATCATGACCGACTCCAATCTCACTCGCCGCCGTCTACTCAAGCAAACCTTTGCCTTCAGTGCTGCACTCACGCTTGGCTCACGCAAAAATCTCTTCGGCGCGAATGACATCAACCCAGCAGATCATCACCTGATGATGATTGGCGATTGGGGCGCGGTTGAGAAAGAAATGAAACCACAAGAAGCCGTGGCCGAAGGAATGAAGCGCTATGTGCAGGACGCGAGAATCAAAGCCGATGCCATGCTGCTTCTCGGTGATAATTTTTACGGAGCCTTTAAAGGCGGCACCGCATGCACCCGATGGAAGACTCAGTTCGAGGACATGTATCCCGCCAGCGTTTTCCCCGGCCCCTGTTACGCTTTGCTCGGTAACCACGACTATGATGATGAACCGAAGGACAAGCTCATCGCCGAGCTTGCCTACCAGAATGATCATCCCGGCACCCGCTGGACCATGCCTGCGAAGTGGTATGCCTTTGAATTCCCCAAGGTGAATCCTCTCATCAAGTTCATCGTGCTCGATAGCAACTATAAGACTCGCGTCATCTCTCTGACCGAGGCAGAGAAGGCCGAGCAGAATGCGTGGTTCAAAACGGAAGTCGCCAAACCGCGCACCACGCCCTGGCTCATCGTCATGGGGCATCATCCGCTTTATTCCAACGGCACGCACGGCGACAGCCCCTATCTAATCGCCGATTGGGAACCGCTCTTTAAGCAGCATAAGGTGGATTATTATTTTTGTGGCCATGACCATGACATGCAGCACATGGAGTTTGAAAATCATCCCACCAGTTTCGTCATTTCCGGTGGTGGTGGTGCCCGCGTGCGGGTAGGCGAAGGTGGAGAAGCAAAAGGCGGGGTGCTCAAACACGGCCCCTTCTTAAAAACAGTCTATGGTTTCAGCCATCTTGAAATCAATAAGGACCGCATCATCACCCGCCATCTCGATGCCAATCGGAAACAGATTCACGCTTTTAGCAAAACGACGGCGGGCAAGGTTGAGATTCTGGGGTGATTGAGGTGAGTTGGAGTTTCTAGCGCACCCTCCGGGGCGTGATGATGGGTTGTTTGGAGACCGGTGGTTCCAGTCGCCATGCTCCTTCCACCACCGGCTAATTTCTCCCAAGCCTCCGGCTTGAAATCATCGTGAAAACCATTCACACCCGACAACAATAAATCATCAATTTTTTTTAGTCCCAATAGCAATGAATGCCGGGATGCGTCACCAGCGAATGAGAGAGGTAATCAGTGCGTAATTGCTTGCTCAACGCCCCTGGAAGGGGCAAAGAAATTAGCCGGTGGTGGAGCGAGCGGCGAGCGCAACCACCGGTGTTGCAAAGCCAAAGGATGCGCCCCGAAGGGTGCGCGAGAAACGCATGAGATGACTCTGACGCCCTTCACCATAAATAAGCATCATTGTATTCTACCAAACCGCGTTTGAGCATCGCGACATACTCCTCTTGAAACGATTTGATCCGATGATGCTCTTCTTGATTGAGAACGTAATTCCGCACAGCATCGATGTGAGATGCGCTGACGGTGAAGCCTCCATATCCTTCCTGCCAAGCAAAGCCCGGCAGCCGAAGTTCTTTGTGAATCCATGCGGACGATTCGCTTTTGATTTCGCGCATGACATCCGCCAGACAATGCGTGGCCCGCAATCCCGCGAATATATGAACATGATCACCCGTGCCACCCACCGCATGAGCAATGCCATTCATGCCACGAATGGTTCCGCCTATGTATTCATGAATGCGGTCACGATGTGTCGGTGCCATCCACGGTTCACGGTTCTTCGTGCTGAAGACCAGATGGTAATGCAGGGAGAGATGTGTCGAGGGCATGAAGCATGATTCTCGCACTCCTACCGGAGCGCAACACGCGGAATTCGGTTCATCCGGTGGTTCCTAGCTTCACCACCGGCTAATTTCTTACAAGCCTCCGGCTTGGTGCTCTTTGGGATCGAACATCTTCCAAAACATGGCCTCCATTCACCTTGCCCGCCCAAGCCCAAATTGATCCCCAGTGGCGACGGCCTTGCCGTTCCCGTCGAAGATTATCTCCACCATCTTCTCGCTTTGGACATCCGCGCCAGTTTCATCTTTGAGCGTGGCGATGATCTTGCGTGACGCGACATCAATGACTTCTCCGGTCGATGGATAGGCCAGTTTGCCATCAAGCGAGAACGTGATCCAGCCCGGCTCATCGCGCACTTTGATGCTCTGCACTTGCTTTGGTGGCGTGACGGTGTTGTCGAAAATGTGGAGATGTTTGTTATGCGCATCCGTGACCCAGACTTCTTTTTCATCAGGTGTCATGCCGATGCCATGAGATGGGCAGCCGTGCCGCGCGACCTTGCCTTTCTCAAAGCCCGTGATCTCGACACGATGCATAATCTTTCCGCTCTTCAAATCAGCAATCTCGAAGCCAAGCAAGTCATCCACGTTCATGTATCCGAGCGTGTGTGCGCCGTTCACTGTAAAAGGACGCACCACATTTCCGAATGGCCCCAATTTGCGCAACACTTCATTGGTCGCAGCATCTACGACTTCCACGATGCGGCTGCCACGGTCAGCGAGATACACTTCCTTGCCGTCGAGACTGGCGACGGTGTTATGCGCCAGCTTTTCCGAGGGGATGCGCGTGATCACATCGCCACTCATGGCGTCAATGACATGCCAGAAATTCTTTTCAAAACTCGGCGTAAAGAGCTTCTTACCATCGGGCGTGATGGACATGCGATCACAACCCCCTTCATAGTGTTTCTCCCAAAGCTGCTTGTCATTCTCCAGATCAAAGCACTCTATCGTGTCGATGGTGCTGACATAAAGCCGCTGCGTCACTGCGCTGGCACAGACGCCTTTCACATTCATCGGCTTTCCATCCTTGCCGAGACCGACGGCGGCGATGCGTCGAACGAACTTGTGCCCATCATTTATGTCGAAGACCAGCACACCATGTCCGCCGTATTGCAAATTGTCGCGGATGCCAGGAACGGCGACATAGAGTAGATACCTATGCATTGGTGACGCAGCTTGTGAAATAAGACATAGCCCGCACAACGCGGAAAGAATCAGCACCCGGAGTTTTGCAATCATCTTCCATTATCAGAGACACACTCGCCCGGTCAAGTGTTTGCCTGATGGATGGTGGAAACGTTTGTTGAAACACTGGATAACAATTGAATAGTTCCACGACTACTTTGTTTCTGCCACCGGATGAATGATACTAATAATCTCGACTTGCAACGTGTGGAGCTTTCTCTGCTCGGCCTGCATTGTGCGGGATGCGCGGGCACTGTGGAGAAGGCTCTCGCTGCCGTGCCGGGCGTGACTAGGGCGGACGCGAACTTTGCCACGAAGCGCGCAGCGGTCGTTTACGATCCGCATCATACTAGCGTGGAAAAACTGCGTGAGGTCATTCGACGTGAAGGTTATGATTCACTCTCTCCAGACAGTGGCTCCGATAGCGAAGCGTTGGAAAACGCGGAGCAACAGGCGCAGACAAATGAGGAAAGGCGACTCGGTCAACGTTTCATACTGGCGGCAGTATTGACCGTGCCCGTCGTGGCGCTGGCCATGGGCAGTCATTTGATTCCGGCACTGGCCCCGTATTTAGATTTCCCTCAGCGCAAATGGATCGAACTCATTCTGACCACGCTGGTGCTCGCAGTCGCAGGTCGTGAGTTTTTCATAGGCGCATGGACGGCAGTAAAGCGTTTCCGCTCGGACATGAACACGCTAGTCGCACTCGGAACATTTTCCGCATGGGCTTACAGCGTCGCGGTCACTTTGATGCCGGATTTGCTGAGTATCGGCCACAGTGGATCGCACGCGAATCATGACGCGCCGATGGTTTACTTCGAGGCCGCGGCGGCCATCATCACGCTCATTCTCGCGGGGCGCTTGCTGGAGGCCAAAGCGCGACGCAAAGCAGGCGGGGCCATTCATGCGCTCGCGGAACTGCAACCCCGCAACGCCTGTGTGGAAAAGGACGGCAAGGAATCCGATGTGCCCATTGGTCAACTGGTCGTGGGCGACATGGTCTGGGTGCGCCCTGGCGAAAAAATTCCCGTGGACGGCGAGATATTAGAAGGCAGATCCACTGTGGATGAGAGCATGTTGACCGGCGAATCTTTCCCGGCATCAAAGACAACTGGCGAAGCGGTCATAGGCGGCACAGTGAATCTCACCGGTGCGTTGCGCTTCCGTGTGACGAAGGTTGGCAAGGACACTGCGTTGCGCCAGATCATGCGCATCGTGCAGGAGGCGCAAGCGGGGAAAGCCCCTATTCAGCGTCTCGCAGACAAGGTCGCCTCGTGGTTCGTGCCCATCGTGCTGCTCATCGCTGTGCTGACGTTTTTGGGCTGGTATTTTTTCTCGCACGATCCCAATCGTCTAACCATCGCGCTCACCACCACGGTCTCGGTGCTCATCATCGCCTGCCCCTGCGCGCTCGGCCTTGCGACTCCCACGGCCATCATGGTCGGCACGGCGCGCGGCGCGCAACTTGGCATTCTCTACCGCAGCGCACAGGCATTGGAAACTGCGCATAAGCTCACCAGTGTGGTCTTCGACAAAACGGGAACTCTCACCGAAGGCCATCCGCGCGTGACGCAAATTCGCGCCAATATGATTTCGGAAAACGAGATGCTGCGACTCGCCGCCAGCGCGGAGTTCGGCAGCGAGCACCGTCTGGCCGGAGCCATTCTGCGCGAAGCCGAAACGCGCAAGCTCAAGCTCGTGCGCCCCACGGATTTTCTGTCTCTCAGCGGTCATGGTGTCGCGGCCAACGTGGAAGGGAAGCGCATCATCGTCGGGAATGCGAATTTGATGCGCGAGAACGGATTGAGCATTGATCAGTTGGCCGAAAAAGAATGGTCCAATCAAGGCGCCACTCCAGTTTTCATCGCTATGGACGGCGAGGTCGTCGGCCTGCTCGGATTGACCGATACCATCAAACCTAGCGCCGCGGATACTGTGGAGCGACTGTTGCAACTCGGCCTCCAAGTTTCGATGCTCACCGGCGACAACCACACCACTGCGCACAGTGTCGCATCCCAGATAGGCATTCGGTCCGTGATCGCAGAAGTTCTTCCTGATGCCAAAAGCGAGATCATCGTCGGATTGAAAAAAGGCGGCGGAGTAGTCTGCATGGTCGGCGACGGCATCAACGACGCGCCCGCGCTCGCCGAGGCCGATGTCGGTATCGCCATGGGGCACGGCACTGACATCGCAATGAACGCCTCTGATATCGTGCTCATCAGCGGCGATCTCCAACGCGTCGCCAGTGCCATTGAGCTTTCCCGCGCCACCGTGCGGAACATTCGGCAGAACCTATTCTTCGCGTTCTTTTACAACGTCCTTAGCATTCCCATCGCCGCCGGAGTCCTCTATCCATTCACTGGCTGGCTGCTCAATCCGATGATCGCCAGCGCGGCCATGGCGCTCTCCTCTCTCAGCGTGTTGATGAATGCTCTGAGGCTACGGAGTTTTCAGACTGGTGGGTAAATACTGAACCGCAGGAACCGCATTCTCGGTGATTTTGCGGCTTGTGTTTTCAAAACTTATCCTTCAATATGGACTTCATGAAACACAATTCTATCATCTTGCTCGCAGTTCTTGCCGTCGGCCTCACCGCTTGCGACAAGGCCAAACCAAAAGTTAAAGAAGCCGCCGATAATGCCAAAACTGAGGCCACCAATGCGAAGGACGAGGCCAAAATGGCCGGTGCCAAAGCCATGGACAAAGTCAAGGAAGCTGCTGCCGCCACCGGTGATGCCGCCAAGAAATCCGTCGAGGCTATGAAGGAAGAGGCAGCCAAGGCCGCCGAGAAAGCCAAGGAAGTTGCCGACAAAGCTGCTGCCGAGGTTAAGGAAGCAGCTGCTAAAGCCGCCAAAGCAGCAGAGGATACCGTGAAAAAGATCGAGGGAACTCCCACCCCGGCACCAGCCGTGGAAGAACCTGCACAACCAGCGCCTCCTGCTCCCGCACCTGAAATCTAATCATCTGTTTGTAGTGAGGGCATTCAGTCCTTGGAAATTGCGAAAGTAATTTCGGAGATATAGTCTGAGTAAGTGAGAATAATGAGGAATCTTTTTTGTAATTTTTACGATGCTTTATATAAACATGGTTTGGTGATTGAGCACCCCGTAGGTCATACGCGCACTACTTAATCTACCAGCCCACAGAAAATGGGCGTAACGGAAACTGGCGTGATGCCGATGCGGTGGTTTAGTCTGTCATGCCGACCCGCGTCTCCGATCTTCACGTTGTTACCAACACGCCGCTGCCTTCGCCGCAGGCGCTGATGATGGAGATTCCGCGCAGCGAAACTCATGCGGCATTGATCGCCCAGTCTCGCGCAGACATAGCCCGCATTCTCTCCGGCGAAGATGATCGGTTTCTTCTCATCGTCGGCCCCTGTTCCATTCACGAGCTGGAAGGCGGACGGGAATATGCTGAGCGGCTGGCGAAGCTGGCGCATGAAGTGAAAGATCGGGTGCTCGTGGTCATGCGCGTTTATTTTGAAAAGCCGCGCACGACTGTGGGATGGAAAGGTCTCATCATGGATCCGCACCTCGACGGCACGAATGATATTCCGACGGGACTGCGAATGGCGCGCACCTTCCTGCGTGATGTGCTCGATCTCGGTCTGCCGACATCAACGGAGATGCTGGATCCGATCACACCGCAATACATCGCCGACCTCACTAGCTGGAGCGCGATCGGTGCGCGCACGACGGAATCACAGACGCATCGGCAGATGGCCAGCGGCCTCTCGATGCCAGTTGGTTTCAAGAACACAACAGCGGGCGGAGTGACTGCTGCGGTCAATGCGATCAAGGCCGCGATGCAGCCGCAAACATTTCTCGGCATCGGCGAAGACGGACGCGCCAGCGTGGTCAACACCACGGGCAATCCCTCGTGCCACGTCATCCTGCGAGGCGGCGACGATGGCGCAAATTTCAGCGCGGAACATGTGAGCAAGGCGCTCGAACTCCTCGCGAAGAATGGCCTCAAAGCGACGATCATGATCGATGCCAGTCATGCAAACTGTTCGAAAGATTATCGCAAAATGCCCGCGGTGTTTCATGAGATTCTGCGGCAACGGCGCGATGGCACTCGCGGAATCATCGGGGCGATTCTGGAGAGCAATCTCGTGGCCGGTGCGCAGCCGATGGGTGAGAATGCCAGTGCATTGACCTATGGCCAGTCGGTCACAGATTCATGCATCGACTGGGAAACGACGGTGCAGCTGGTGCGCGAGGTCGCGAATTGAAGGCCTTCAAAAATCCAGCAGGATTTCCGCGCGACGATTACGCGAGCGGCCTTCGGGATTGTCGCTGCCGTCGGCTTTTACATTGGGGCTGAGCGGCAACTGCTTGCCGAAGCCGGTTGTTTCCACTTGTGCCACTGGAACGCCGTGTGTGAGGAAATAGTTCTTCACCGCCTCGGCACGCTTCATCGAGAGTTCAAGATTATAGTCGTCGGCGCCTTTGGCATCGGTATAGCCACTGATGTGTAATTTTTTTGCCGGGCTGGCTTTGAGAATGTCGGCGATGATGTCGAGCTGTCTCTGCGCACGCGGATGCAACTCGGCGCGATCATATTCATAGAAGAGCGCAATGGCCTCGCCGCCTTTCGGATTTTTCACTAGCGGCGTATAGGGCACGCCGGCAACGGAAGAGTCACGGGCGTTGTCGCCGAGAAGCTTGGAGAGATTGAGTCCACCGACGCGCCATTGATCTCCAGATTTTTCCATTTCTAAACCGAACTCGGTATCTTCTTTCAGCGCTTCTGATTGGACGCGGGCGATGACCCAAGCCGTGGTTTCCGTGGCGATGGTGGAGGCTAGGGGTTTGTCCTTGGAGAGTTCGTATTTGCCGTCTTCGAAGACGATGCAAAGTGCGGCAAGTTTGACCGGAAGAACTTTATCAGGATTCACTAACTTGAGAGCTGCGGCGTAGTTCGGCTTGAGTAAAGCGTGGACGAATTCATTAGCGTAACTGAGCGCGTCTGGCGTGCGATCCAAAACGAGGAACGGGGTTGCTGCACCTGTCGCATTTTTATTTTCTGCGGGGAGCGCTGCCAATGCGGGTTCCAGTTCTTTCGGCAGATGAAGCTGCGATACTTTCCAGCCCATTTTGGAATCGCGTTCGAGATCGAGTGTTAAGCGCACAGGCGGCGCACCCGGTGTGGGAGATTGGAGAGGCACAGAAATGCGAATGACGTTTCCGATTTGGCCGATCAACTCGACTTTTTCTGTGGCATCAGGTTTGTAGCCCATGCCATGAATGATCTTTTCCAATACGGCTGTGTTGGCGGCACTCAGCGCGGAATCGTCAGGCGAGAGAATTTTCGCGGCAGCGGCCAAGTCTCCACTGGCGAGGACTCGGGCGAACTGGGTGCCGAGGTCGGTAGGCTTCGCAAAAATCGAACTAGCGGGACCTCGATCTGACTTTGATCCAAAGACGCTATCGGCTGGTGTTGTAAGATTTTTTTTGGTTACTGGTGATGTAGATGAGCCATTGTCGGTAGCCTGCTCCGTCGAAGTATTATCCCCACGCTCCGAACCAATTTGATTACGCGTATAGAAAAAGAATACAAGGCCGCTAATGGTGAGCGCACCGACGATTAATAGAAGTGGCGGCAGTGCATCGCCGCGTGCGGCGTGCTTTCTGGCGGGATGGGGTGGGAACATAAGCAGATAGTAAACCAACCTGCGCCGCATCACAAGCCGCCGGACTTGCGTTCGACGTCAGCGCTGAACTCGAGGACTTGTCCGTTGCGGTAAACAGTGATGCTGACCTTCTCGCCCGGCTTGGTCATCTGGATGTATTTGATGACGTCCGTGGCGGATTCAATGTTGTTACCAGCGAATTTTACGATGACATCGCCCGGTAACAATCCTGCTTTGGCGGCGGGCGATCCTACACCGACTACGTCAATCTGCGCACCCAGCACACGACCATCACGGTCAAGACTTACGAGGCTGACATCAATGCCGAGATAGCCGACTACGGGCGCGCCCTTGTTCATGATGCGCTCAAAAGTAGTGCGCACTTCGTTCGATGGGATGGCCAGGCCCACACCCTGCCAAGAGTGGACGTTCTGGTCTCCAGCAAAGATGGACACATTGATACCGATAATGGCACCATGAATGTCCACCAGCGGACCGCCCGAGTTTCCCGGATTGATGACGGAATCAGTTTGCAGCAAATCATTGCCGCTGTCGCTAAGCCGACGCTGCGTGGCGCTAATGATGCCTTGCGTCACTGTCCCGGTCAGGCCAAAGGGATTTCCTACGGCAAAGACAAGCTGCCCTACTTTCACTTCGTCGGAACTGGCAAACCCTAATGCAGCAAACTCGCCGCCACCGGAAATTCGCAGCACGGCAATGTCCTTCTGGTCATCAATTCCGATGACTTCGGCATCATGGATTTTGAGGTCATTAGTCGTGACCTTGATTTGCGCGGCATCTTTAATCACATGGTAATTGGTGACCACATGACCTTCCTTACTCACAATCACACCGGAGCCGAGTCCGGGTGAGACCCCGTAGCGATAGAGCGGCAGACCAAAGACGTTTTGCACGGGAACTTTCCCCACGGTGCGGGTATTGATGCTGACCACGGCGGGCAGGACGGCGGCGGCGAGTTTGGTGGATTCCTCGCTGAGTCTGGCCAGACTGGGCACATCGCTGTCCGTCAGTTTGGTTGCTTTCGGCGCACTATATTTCTCCTGACCGGGACTGGTTTTTCCAGCGAGCAAATCAAATAGCCCATAGCCGCCGTGCCCTCCACGCCAGCGTTGGTAGAATAGCCCTGCGGCCAAAAATATGGCGAGGGCGATGATGATTCGTCGAATGTGGTCAAACATGGAAGGAGGGATGGAAGATCATGCCGGGACGATGAATGCGCAATGATGGCCTGATCGTCAACTTGAGAAGCCACTGGCCACTCACTGCATCGTCGCCGCAGGAGCTTCATCCTCGCCGACCAGCTTTTTCAGTTCTGCGTGCTTTGGTTGATTGAGTTCGGGATCCGCCGCCAACGTGCGCTCTGCCAGCCGCCGTGCCGTGGTGAGCAAGCGCGTATCGCCAAGCAGTTCCGCAAATCGAAGCGGAGCCTGCCCGCTCTGCGCACTGCCCAGAAGGTCGCCCGGTCCGCGCCTGCGCAAATCTTCCTCCGCGATGCGGAATCCATCGCTCGTTTCTTCGAGAATTTTCAAGCGCTCCTTGGCCTCTTCGTCTTTGTCGGGAATCAGCAGGATGCAGTGGGATTCATGCTCGCCACGTCCGACGCGTCCGCGCAATTGATGAAGCTGCGCCAGACCGAATCGTTCGGCATTGAAGATGATCATCACCGTGGCGTTCGGAACATCGACACCGACCTCGATGACAGTCGTGCAGACCAGCGCCTTGATCTCACCAGCGCGGAAGCGACGCATGACATCATCTTTAGCCGCGGCATCCATGCGTCCATGCAGCAAGCCGACTGCGTGGGGCTTGAGCCGCGCAGTCCATTCTTCAAACCCGATCGTGGCGGCGTCTGCCTTGAGCTTTTCTGATTCGTCGATCAACGGATAAACAATGTAAGCCTGCCGACCGGCCTCAATCTGACCAACGAGGAACTTCGTGATTTCCACGAGCTTCTTTTGCGGTCGCACGGAAGTGATGATGCCGCCGCGTTGGCTAGGCTTTTCATCAATCGTCGAGACATCAAGATCGCCATACAATGTGAGGCTCAACGTGCGCGGAATCGGTGTCGCGGTCATCACCAGCACATGCGGCGCATGGCCGCGCGCAATTAGCCGAGTGCGCTGCGCGACGCCGAATTTATGTTGTTCATCGATCACCGCGATTCCAAGACGCGGCAGCGCAGCAGCATCATAAAGCAGCGCGTGCGTGCCGATGAGGACTTGCGGTTCTTGATCGGATAATTTTGGAGCGCACGCGCCCTCGCGTGCCGCAGTCTGCGCCCTCGCGGACTGCTCTTCGATCGTCTCCTGACGCCCTTCATCGTCCCGTGTCCACAACCACCGATACTCCTCATCATCCCCGACAAGCCCCGCTTCCTTCGGATTTCGCATGATATACAAAAATCTTCCCTGCAAGTCTTCATCACCCCGCACCATGGTATCGAAACATTCTTTCTCCCAGATGCTCCCGCGTGTTTCATTCATCTTATTGATCCGTCGGGCGCTCACCGATTTGATTCCGCTCATGATCTCGCCCAGCGACCAGAATTCCGGGCTACCTTCCGCGTCGCGAGACTTCGGCTGAGGTTCGCACAGTATGTGAAGATGATCAGGCATGACACAGACGGCGAGGAGTTCGATTTGCTTCAGGTGATGCGCTTCGATTACATGATGCAGAATAATGTCGCGCTCAGCGGGAGTGAGTTCTCGTCGGTTTAACGTGGATGTCGTGATGTGATAGATCGCCCAAGGGCGCTCGAAGTGCGGGAGACGTCTTCGGTGGTAGTGAGCGTCTGGGGTAGTGCCGGGTGCAAGCCGCGAGGGCGCGGCTTGCGGCACGCGAGGGCGCGTGCGCTCCATGTCAGCAAACAGTTGCGGCATCTCGATTGCGTCGATGTTTTTTGCGCCTGTTCGCAGCGACACCCGGATGCCGAGCGGCTCCAGCCAGCGCCGCGCGTTGGCGTAAAGTTGTTCCGCAAGAATTTGCGTAGGAGCCATGAGCGCAGCTTGATGGCCCGCTTCCACTGCCTGCAACATGGCTGCGAGCGCGACCACGGTTTTTCCACTACCGACATCCCCGTGCAGCAAGCGGTTCATGGGCTGAGTCGAGGCCATATCGCAGCAAATTTCATCAAGACAGCGCACTTGCGCGGGAGTGAATTTGAATGGCAGCGAGCCGATGAATTCGCGCATCAACTTGTGGTCCACCGCGCGTTCAGGCCAGCTTTCGTTGGAGCGCCATCGGAGTCTGCGCCGCAGGACGCGCAGTTGAAGGATATGAAATTCCTCCAACGCCAGATAGCGCCGGGCGAGGGCGAGCGTATCCTGTCCTTCTGGGAAATGCACGTGACGCAACGCCAGACCCCGGCTCATGCCCGCGAATTCACCATTGCTTTTCGGAGTCGGAAGCAAATCGGCGACGGAAGTGAAATCGAAGTTTTGTAGCGCGTGCCACACGGCGGCTCGCAGTGGCTTTTGTTTTAATCCGCCGCGCAGTCGATAAACGGGCACGATGCGCCCCGTGTGAATCTGCACTGCGTCCGCGTCATCATCATCGCCGCGCACGATTTCATATTCGGGATGGCCCATGATGAGGCGGCCTTTGATCTCCTTGATCTTTCCATAAACGATCATCTCCATGTCCACCGCGATCACGCGATTCATGAAGGGCATATTGAACCAACGCAGCGTGAGTTGCTGATGCAGCGGATTGTCGTTCGCGGCCTCAGTGTCCGCTTCAAAAAAACCGGAGCGACGGCCAAAGCGCACGGTGCGCGCTTTTACGATTCGCACATGATGACACACCGGCTCGATTGACGGAGTGAAGCCCTTGAACTCCATGCGCTGGCGGTCTTCGTATCTCGATGGGAACTGCGTGATTAAATCGCCTACGGTTTTGATGTCATCGCGCAGCAGCATCTTGATCGTGACGGCGGATAAGCCGAGCACGTTCTCGATCGACATATCAATTTTTATGCTACCGCCGGTCGTCATGATGCGGCTTGCACGAGACTGAGATTCGGATCCACATCCGACTCCAATGGTGAAGTGAATCCCGCCTTCCAGCGCTGCACCGCAGCGAACCCGATCATCGCCGCATTGTCGGTCGTGAAGCTTGGTTCGCTCAGAAGAAGATCGAGTCCTTCTTCCGCGCATCGTTCGGTAAAGCGTTCGCGCAGGCGAGAGTTACAGCTCACGCCGCCGCTGACGGCGATGAGTTTTTCATTGCGCTCCCTCGCGGCACGAATCGTTTTTTCAATCAACACTTCCACGACCGCTTCTTGGAATGAAGCGCAAACATCGTTGATCGTTTGTTCATCGGTGGCGTTGATCTTCGGCAGCAAATAAAGCACGGCGGTCTTTAGTCCACTGAAACTAAATTCATGACCATCGCCCATCATGCTGCGTGGAAAATCGTAGGCTGTGCGATTGCCTGATTTTGCTCGGTGGTCGATCTCTGGTCCGCCGGGGTAGGGGAGGCCAAGCATCTTTCCGACTTTGTCGAAGGCTTCGCCCGCAGCATCATCGCGAGTGCGTCCGAGTAGTTCGTATTGGGCGATGCCGCGCACGTGGAGCAGCATGGTGTGACCGCCGCTGACGATGAGCGCGATGTGTTGCGGAAAGGTGGCACAGGCCTGTGGCCTGTGTGTAAGGCGGGCATTCTGCCCGTCATCATCCGGTTCCGGCAGAATGCCGGAACGACACACAGGCCACAGGCCTGTGCCACTCATGAAAGGCGAAAGCAGGTGGCCTTCAAGATGATTGATCGAGAGGAATGGTTTGCCCTCCGCCAGTGCGAGTGACTTGGCTAGGGTGCTGCCGATCAATAATGAACTGACAAGCCCCGGCCCGCTGGTGGCGGCGAAAGCGGCGATGTCTTGCAAAGCGATGCCTGCGCTCGCCAGTGCGCGTTCTGCGAGAAGTCGTGCGTGGAGAATGTGATTGCGCGAGGCGAGTTCCGGCACCACGCCGCCATAGATACGGTGCACCTCAATCTGCGATGCGATCTCACTGCTGAGCACGGTTCCATCTTCCCGCACCACGGCGGCGGCGGTTTCATCACAGGAGGTTTCGAGGGCGAGAATATTTTTCATTGAGATGGGCTGAACAGAGATGAGTGGAGCGCGGGCCTTTAGCCCGCTGCCTTAGTAAGGATGCGGGCTAAAGACCCGCGCTCCGCTCCGTTCACGGTTTGACGATGGGCTTTTTAATTTTCACTTCCGGTGCGGACGGGGCGGCATTGAATTCCTTATATACCATCAACCCCTTCAGCACATCCGCCGCGCGTTCCAGTTGGCGATCTCCGAGTTTTACCAGATCAAGCGATCTCGCTTCGCCAGTCGTGTTACTCGCACGCCATTGGAAAATTTTTATTTCTTCATCCGAGGTGAGCGCGGAGACGATGTTCGGCTCGACGCCGTTTTCATGAATCGTGCGATGACTGGGCGTGTAGTATTTTGCTGTCGTCAGTCGTAGGGCCGCGCCGTTCTTCATCGGCAAAACTGATTGCACCGAACCTTTGCCAAAGCTCGTGGTGCCAAGAATGATCGCCCGTTTCAAATCTTGGAGTGCGCCCGCCACCAGTTCCGCGCCACTCGCGCTGCCCTGATTGATGAGCACCACTAGCGGATACTGGCGCAAGTGTTTGCCGTTGCGGGCTGGCGTGCGACAAGGCGGCGGATTCTGTGAAGCCACGCGCCCCTCAATGGTAACGACAATAGTTTGTGCTGGAAGAAACTCGCCGCAGACTGCGACGGCGGAATCAATCAATCCTCCGGGGTTGTTGCGGAGATCGAGGATGAAGGCCTGCATTCCCTGTTGCTCCAGCGTATCCAGTTCATCACTGAGATTTTTCGCGGTCGCCTGCGTAAATTGAGTCAGCCGCGCATAACCGATCTTCCATGGGGTAGTCATTTTTTCATGGAGCAGCATGGCATCACGCACGGAACTTTCTTGAAGTGCCGCGCGCACTAGATTGAAGTCGAGGAACTGCTTCGTGCCGGGCCGTCTCACGGTGATACGCACGGCTTCGCCAGCCTTGCCTTTGAGATGCTGCATGGACTCGATGACGCTCATGTTGTCCGTCAATACGTCGCCGATGCGGATGAGCTGGTCGTCCGGCATCGCGCCTGCTTTCGACGCCGGGCCATCTTCTGCGACGGTGATGATGGTCAGTGTGCCGTTGCGCAACGCGACGGTGATGCCCACGCCTTCGCTGGTGTCGTGTTGTTCCTGCTGCATTTCCTCGAAGAGTGACCGGGCCATGTATTCGCAATGCGGATCGAGCTTTTTTAACATGCCTTCCAGTGCGCCCTCGATGAGTTGCTCATACGTGACTTTTTTCTCGTCCACATAATTCTGGCGAACGATCTCCATCGCGCGTGTCAGCAGTTCGAGCTGCGCATAGGCCGAGTCTTTCGCAGGCGCGGGCGTTGGTTGCTGAGCAAGAAGTCGCGTGACAGTCAGGCAGAGCAGAAGGGCAAACCGGAAGTGTGGCATG
>JBBRNC010000015.1:0-84916 GCA_038230495.1 Verrucomicrobiales bacterium | reverse complement strand
CACCGAGACCGCACCGACCTCCGGTATCTTCACCGTGCAGGCAACGCCCACCAGTGCTGGAACTCTCCAACTCAAAGTCAATGCCGCAGCCGTATTGAAAGATGTCGCAGGCAACAACCTCGACACCGCCGCAGCCATCATCGACAACACGACTATCACCGTGGATGACACCGCACCCACGCTCGCGGCCAGCGCCATCGTCGATGACAAAGGTGGCGCTCCGATTACCCCAAATACCTTAGTGACTTACACCGTCACTTTCAGCGAGGATATGGATGCCACCTCAGTAAGTGCCGCTGACTTCGGCAATGCAGGCAGCGCCACCGTCACAATCGGCTCGGTCACCGAGACCGCACCGACCTCCGGTATCTTCACCGTGCAGGCAACGCCCACCAGTGCTGGAACTCTCCAACTCAAAGTCAATGCCGCAGCAGTATTGAAAGATGTCGCAGGCAACAACCTCGACACCACAGCGGCTATCCTCGACAACACAACCCTCACTGTGCAGACTCCTTATGTCTCCTGGTCAGGTAACGCGGCCTTCGCTGCCGATACCAACAACGACGGCATCGCCAACGGTCTGGCGTGGGTGCTGGGCGCGACGAATCCGAATGCGAGCGCCACCGCACTGCTGCCGGTCTTCGACGCCACTACGGATTCCAATTTCTACATCTACACCTACCGCCGCAGCAACGCGGCTAACACCGACGCCAAGACCACCATCGCGGCGCAATACAGCAGCGACTTAGTCACTTGGACCACCGCCGTGAACGACGCGTCGGGCAATAACAACATCATCATCACTCCGACCAACAATTTCTACGGAACCAACCCCCGCGTCGACAAGGTCGAGGTGAAGGTCAAGCGCACGTTCGTGACCGGCAGCAAATTTTTCAGCAGGCTCAACGTGGTGATCGTCCCGTAAAGGACAAAAAGCCTAACTTCCTGCCAGTTTCAGATTTTCCTCGCGAACAAATCTTTCAAAATCGACTAGTCTCCAGCTTATGCCCCACACTGGAACGTAAGCGTCAAGCGAAGCACCCTATCTCTGCTGCTTGATTTTGCCGATTGAACGCTGAGTCACTGCCGGTCGTAGCATAACGACTACGACTGACAGTGCCTACGACACGAGCTTGATGGCAGCATCTTGCTGCGCTTTGGCCCATGCTATGGGGGTGATCTCTTTGATCTGGTGGTTGGTCATCGTGGGTAGCCGGGTGAAGAGTTCCTTGAGATAGGCGTAGGCGTCCACTTCCAGGCGACGGCAGTTGCCCACGAGTGTGTAGAACGTGGCGGCGCGGGATCCGGCGTTGGCATCGCCGATGAACAGCCAGTTTTTCTTACCGATGGCGCTGGGCCGGATGGCATTCTCCACCAGGTTGTTGTCGATCTCTACGCGTCCGCCTTCGAGTCTGCCCCGCGTCGTAGATACTCTCCGTCATAGCACTATGCTATGACCCATATGACCTATGACCAGTCATTCCACTGGGTGCTTGGCTTGACGCTTACAGCAAAGCTCACTGGCTATACAATCGTTATTTCATCAAGATGGCACGACTGCGCACGGCTGTGGTTCAATACCCGGATTTAGGGTATACGCGGGTGGGGGGGCAGCAACATGTCTCAAAGCATGAAGTTGACTACACAGAATCCTCAGATCCAATGCCAAAAAGTCATACAAGTTCAATTCGTAAACTGCCCTAAAATACAGACAATTTCATCTACGGCGACGGAACAGAAGGAACCCGACACCTACCATCGCTAGGAGTGATCTACTTGGTTCAGGAACAGGTGCTGCGAGAAGATTGACATTGACACCGTTATCGGTTCCGATCTTGAGATCGTTGCTGGCGGTCACGGCACTTAAGAGGAGCGATTTGGTGCCAAGGGACGAGGGGGCCAACCACGAGCTAGCCGCAGCCACGGCCCATTGGTCGGAAGTGGCGAAGCTGTCCGCAAGACTGCCCTGATTAAATGCCAGAGCATACAGTTGGGTGTTCTGAGGTAGCGTCGTGATGGGGATGCTGTTGACAGTCCCACCCAAAGGCAAAGGAAATGTCCAGTCAAAGCCACCAGAAAGCGACACCCCAGACACATTTCTCAAGTCCAAAAATTTATAAGTCCCTCCCGAATTCGTGAGAGTCTGATACACAGACGAGGGGGAAACGTTTGTCGCAAATGTGCTCCATTCCGAATTGGTCGGTGCCGTCCCCTGAAAGAACCCGATGGAAACTCCGCCAGTAGTCAGAGAGGATCCACTCGCGTTAAAAAATTGACCGGAGACTCCATTCTCGACATGAGCAACATTCCCAGCATTGATGACTTGGACAAGTGCAATTCCGATCATCAAAGCGACGATCATTCCAATTTGTTTTCTTCTTGGGTGCAGCATGGGAATTGGAGAGATTAGGTTGGAAAGGATTTTAGAGGTTAGCAGCACTATGGTGCCAGCGGTGACTTACTGATCCAAATTTTGTCGCTACTAAGATCAGTGACGACTATCCCGCGATTTCCTAGTATGTTGTCTAAAGCATTTGCTGGCAAAAAGTTGAAAGAGCCATCCAGCAGGTTCGCACCATCAGAAAAATAACTGGAGAGTGCAGTCATGGTTCCGTCAGATGAATATGTAGAAAACCCTTCTGAGTAAGGGTCGAGTGCTGCGGCAATATTGCAATTCACCAGAACCGTCTGGGCGGCAGGGTTGAGTGGCCCGACAATATTTGTAGCCCCCGCATACAGCGGAATAGCTGTTTTGGTGGTTTTGACCGGACCGTTAAGCACCATTTGCCCACCATTAGCTGAACTGAAGGTGAATCCAGTTCCAGGATAGACGATGGTATGACCAGCCGGAGTGCTGAAATCATCCGCAATCCAGGATGCTCCGTCGAAAAAGTGTGCGGAACTGGTGCCATCACTATTGAAGGAGGTAATAGCATCCGCATAGGCAGAAAGCCCCGTGCTACCAACTGAAAGATCATCAAGTGTGATGTGTCTGCGAAGGACGACCTTGACAGTCTGGCTGTTGAGCTGGGCTGGAACGTAACCTGCCGGAACTGTCAGCGCTGTGACGGAATTGCTGATGATGTCAAAGGAGTATCCTTCGTAAGCTCCCTC
This sequence comes from Verrucomicrobiales bacterium, assembly GCA_038230495.1. Classification (GTDB taxonomy): domain Bacteria; phylum Verrucomicrobiota; class Verrucomicrobiia; order Verrucomicrobiales; family Verrucomicrobiaceae; genus VFKE01. The sequence goes on along the minus strand of JBBRNC010000015.1, from coordinate 81,802 downwards.
GACAACCTCAACGTAATACCGAGGATAATTGGCACGGTCAGTGTATTGGGACTCTGCAAATGTATTCAGAGTCCAGCCCGGCGCTGTGGCTGGAGTTACTGTGGTAGGTAATGGATGCCCGGGGGCAGTCGAGCCATCCACCACGAGTGTGGCGTTGCCCGTAAATACCGCAGGGTTTAGTAGGGTCGGAACCACCAGCGAATCTCCAATCGGCAAAGTCACCTTGGAAAAACCGATGGGGTCAGAGTTCGCCGTTGTCTGTCCCATGACCGGGATAACAAGAGGAAATGCAAAAACACTGCAAAGAACCAGGATAAGCTTTTTCATGAAATGGCCACTCATTATAATTCTAAATCCTGCAATTTGTCTATAATAATAAAGCTATTTTACGTCTCCCATTCCTGACGCGGATAAACCCAGTCAGCCGTGCGGTATGAAGCATGCTGATTTCTCGATAACACCTTGGATATCATGGTGGTGTTCATTGCAAGTTTTGCTGATGATGTTATTCTTTTAAACTGAAAATGAGCCTTATTCTTGGCATCATTTAGCTCATCTCCCGTCCAACATGTCGTTTGAAAAAGAGACTCCCCAGGTTGATCCGATCCCTGAGGTGGTTCGGCCCCCGCCGATAAGAGCTTGGATCATGGGGGGGCTCCTTGCCCTATTGACTTTGATCGCCTATTTTCCATGTTTGCAGGGTCAGTTCATTCTTGATTATGCAACGCCGGGCAGAAGCTTCTCATGGCACACCAATGGCTGGCAGTCTTTGGGTCAGATTTGGACACAAACGTCGCCCTTATTGCACTACGCACCACTGGCGGATACCACACTATGGCTTGATCATTTCGTCTGGGGCGACTGGACTTTGCCCTATCATTTGGAAAGCGTGCTGCTGCACCTCAGCGCCACTATGCTTTTTTGGAGGCTGCTGGTGCGACTCAATTTGCCAGGCTCGGGCTTGGCCGCAGCCATTATGGCACTGCATCCCATCATGGCGGAATCTGTTGGCTGGCTGGAGGAACGCAGCAATTTACTTTCTCTTTTCTTCTCGCTCTGTGCCCTACTCTACTATGGAAGGTATGCTAGGCTCTGGCCGGAGAAGTTCTCGCATCCGGTGCTCGAACAAGTTTACCGATTGTTTTCCTATGGCATTTCGTTGGTGTTCTTTCTCGCTGCGCTGCTTTCGAAAGCCATCGCTGGTATTGTTCCCGTGCTCATTCTCTTCATCATCAAGTGGAAGCGCGGGGTTCTTCGATGGAGACGTGACGATCAGCTGTTGCACGATGAAATAGTTCCGGTGCTACCCTTTTTCGCCCTACTGACGACACACGTTATCTGGGTGAGAATGCTGCCGCGAGTTGAAAACGTGGACGCGATTAGTGCTGGCTGGGATTTTTCCCTACTCGACCGGATCATGCTGGCGGGGCGGGCCTTCTGGTTTTATGTAGGTCACTTACTTTGGCCGACTAAACTGTGTTTCATCTATCCACGTTGGGAAAATGCCCAATTCTTCGGGGTGGCTGGTCTTTGTCTGATCGGGGCCATCGTGACGCTGATTGCTCTCTGGAGACTAAGCCCGCGCATTGGCCGGGGAACGGCAGTCGCGGTCAGCACTTTTGGGCTAACTGTGCTGCTGGTCTTGTTTTTACTGAGCACTTATGACGCCTCCTATTCGTTTGTCGCAAACCGCTGGGCCTATATGGCAGTCCCACCCCTGATCGCGCTCGTCTCAGCAGCTTTTACCCTTTTCGCGGAAAGATTTCGCAAGCCGGTATTGGTTCGCGGTTTTACGGTGTTGGTCATCTCCCTACTTGGGCTGCAAACTTGGAATCAAGCGGCTCAGTTCACCGATACCGAAACCATACTGCGATGTGCAGTTCGTGATAATCCCACCTCCCTGAGGGCACGCGAAGGACTCGCCGCGCTCTTACTGTTGCACGAACAGCCCGGTGAGGCCGCAGAGCAATACAAAATAGTCCTGACTATGCGGCCCAATCATGCCGAGGCACACAATAATCTCGGGAATGCACTACTGAAAATGGGACGTCCTGCTGAGGCGGCCAATCATTATAAAAAGGCGTTAGAAATCAATCCAAAATTTATCGATGCACTTTACAACCGTGGTGGGATTCTGCTTCAGAAGGGCGAGCTATCCGAGGCATCCTCGCATTTTGAAACTGTTCTTAAGCTAAAACCTGAACATGAGAATGCCCGCATCAATCTTGGGCTAGTCCTTTTCAATCAGGGCAAGATCGAGGACGCCATCAAATGCTACAAAACTGTTCTAGCCCTGAACCCCAATTCGAGCGAGGCTTATAACAATCTGGTTAATGCATTCTTTCAAATGTCCCGCCCAAAGGACGCAAGTGCCTTTTACATCAAAGCTCTCTCTATCCGCCCCGATAATGCCGAAGCTCATTTGAACCTCGGGAACGTGCATCTCCTAGCAGGAAACATCCGCGAAGCTATCATCGAGTTTGAAAAATCTCTGGGATGCAATGCGCAGCAATTAGGCTTGTTCAACCTCGTGGCCTGGATTCTAGCCACCTGCCCCGATGATAAATTTCGAGATGGACCGAAAGCAGTCCGGTTCGCAGAGATACTCAACGAAAAGTCACAGGGCGCTAGTCCGCTCCATCTTCACACACTAGCTGCTTCCTACGCAGAGGTAGGTCGGTATGCCGACGCATTGAAAATCGCAGATAAGGCCTTGGCTCTAGCCACAGCACAAGGTGACGAGAAAATGATCAACGCCATCAGCCAAGAAAGAGCGTTCTATCTCAACCAGTCTCCCGTTCGTGACGTAGGCATCTTGGAGCGCTAGAGGGAATCTATCGTCGCAAAGTTTCGCGACCAAGGGCGCATGAAAATCTATCTCCCCAATGGTAGGACCGCAACCTCGCCCGCAATCCCCGAGAGGCTGATGCCACGTAATGCCACGGCCTTGGATTCCTTCGGTATCACTAGTGACCTCTCAGTAACTGGAAGTAGCCGCGCATTCTGCCATGCGCCTTTTTCGTATGATTGTATCAGCCACCATTTCACGGTGCTTTCCAGTCGCGGATCAAATAATGACCACTCCGCGCGTCCGCCATTCAAGGCAATGTCTGGTTTGGCTGGCACATCGCTGCCCAACCACGGCGCGGATGGCGGTATGGCAAACTGCTGATAGGCGCGCTTGATGACCAGTTCCGCGAGTGTGCCCTGATTCTTCACCAACGCCGTCACGTTCCAATGGATGTGCCCCGGCGGCATGGTTTGACCGCGCTCGCGAGTGACGCTGATCTGCTTGAGAATTTCATACGGCTGACGGTCTTCGAGCACGCGCTGGGAGGCCATGCCGGGCCAGATGTGGCGGCGGGCTGTGTTTTGCTTCAGCCACCAGTCGAATATCGTGGTGAAGCTCAAGTTCTGCCCCTTGATCGGCCAGTATAGCTGGGGCGCGAGATAATCGCACCAGCCGTTCTGAAGCCACTTGAGCGAGTCTGCGCCAATGGCCTCAAAGGGATCGAGCGCACCCTTGCCGGTGCCTGCGGGATTTCCCGGACGCCACAATCCAAAGGGGCTGATGCCAAAACGCACCCAGGGCTTATCTTTTTTTATGCCTTCATACACATCGCGAACAAATGTATCCACGTTCTCACGCCGCCATGCTTTTCGTTCTAGCTTGCCTCCGCTTGCGACATATTTTTTCCACGCCCGATCATCGGGGAAATCCTGATAAGAGCCGTTTTTCTTCTCGGGATAAGGATAGAAATAATCATCAATGTGGATGCCGTCCACATCGTAACGCTTCAAGACATCGAACATCACTGCTTTTGCACGCTCGCGCACCAGCGGTTCGCCGGGGTCCATCCACACATCCGCGCCGTAGGTCCAGCAACACTCGGGATGCTCCTTGAGCAAGTGACTACCGCTCGCGGAATACTTGCTGCCATTGAGTGCGCGGAAGGGATTGAACCACGCATGGAGTTCGAGTCCTCGGGCGTGTGCTTCTTTAATAGCGAACTCCAGCGGATCCCATGGAACATCTGGGGCCTGACCCATTTTGCCCGTGAGCCAGGGCGACCACGGCTCGATGTCTGATTTGTAAAACGCATCTCCCATTGGCCGCACTTGAAAAATGAGGGCGTTCAACCGCAACGCCGCCGCTTTCTCAATGATCGCGCGCAACTCGGCCTGCTGCTTAACTGCGGAGGCACCCGGTTCAAATGGAAAATCAATTCCGCGAACCGTGGCTACCCATGCAGCGCGAAACTCGCGCACTGGCATCGGTGGTGCGGAATCCTGCGCGACGGAGCCAGCGATTGATGATAACGTAATCCAAGACCAGACTCCAAGGCTCCCGCAAAATCGACGCGGTCTGAAGTTGGATGCTTGAATTCTACTGCCAAGAAAAGCCGACATCATCAGGCTATTTTTGTGCCACGTAATCAATCACGATCACCTTGTCGAGGATGGGATGCAGCAACGCGCCGAAAGCCTTGTGTTCAGCGTGAGGCAAATAGACTGCGACGCCCGCCTTGTCATTGAACGTCAGGAAGAAGCAATGCGTGAAGCCTTCGTCATGCTTCTCAGGACTGACATTGGTGCCCCATTCCAGACTCTGGATAGTATTGATTTTCGACGGCAACGCCAAGAAGGCCGCCTCCACCGCTTAGATTTGCTCTGCGGTCGCGGAGTCCTTGAACTTGAAAAGAACGACGTGGCGATATGGCCCGTCGGCGGCATTGAGGGATGAAGTCATAGTGAGAGTCAAAGCACAAATAAGAATGGCCAGCAATGTTTTCATGCGCTCACCAAACGCAGCCTCGGCGATGAGTCAATACGGTTCACCGGATGGCCATTTAGGGCAAAGCCTCCTCTGCCCTACCTCGGGATGGGCCTGAAATTGGATTGATAGACCTTTTGGCAAAGTTCTTCCGTGACGAAGTCCATGACTAAAATTCCGTGAAGCGCCTTCGGGTTCGCATCCAGATAACTAGCAAGCTTCCGATTGATCGGCTCCGATATCGACGGGATTCTGGGGATACCGAGGACGCTACCGGTGGCACTGGTGAAATTCACGAACAGCGTGTCGCCCGATCCCTTGGCCGCATCTTCGAGCATCACTTGCACGCCGCGCCATTTTTCATCCGCATTGGGAGCCTGATAAATATCCTGCACCTTGAGGAATCCCGTAGTGAAAGCGGCATTATCTTTCCACGAGGTGGCATCCACGCCCTTCGGAATTGATTTCGCTGCAAATCGCCGAAACAAAATGACCTTACCCCGCACTTGCTTCAGCGTTGGCGACTCGCCACCCAGCCACCAATGAGCGGGGTCTTGCGCGACATAATGATCGAAGGTTTTCTCGAAGCTCCGGGTGTTCTCAATGGCCGTAAATTCCTCCTTGATCGAGAGCACGAGGCATTCCTTTGGGTGGCTCTTGAGAAATCCAATGACCGAGGTCATGACCTGATCGAATCCCAGTTTCTGATCAATCGGCCCGTGGTGGATGATAAAACGATCTCGCACATGGCGGCAACGAATGTCGAGAAACCGCACGCCAGCATTCAATTGGGCATCAATGGAAAGTATCTGGCACTTCGCGGTGCCTGGAATCGGCTCAAATAGGGATCCAGAATCATGGCTGCCTGGCAGAGATATTTTCGCCAGCGGGATCGAATCAGGCAATCCACTCATCCAATCTGCCGGCAGCGCTGCCCCATGGAGGGACGAGATCATAATTAGAGTCAGACATGTTAACCGAAGAACCATTTTAAAAGGCAAGGTTGGGTGTTTATACGAATTAATCTTAATTAAATTCACAACTTAATGTTAAAATACGTAAATAACATATTATGATGCTTTTAACATCTTATAACCAATGTTTTGCTTTGAAATATATTTCACTATTCGATTCCTTCTCCCAGTTTCATCCACCACTCAATTGTTTGATGAAGAGTTGGATGCAAATGGCTAGCCCGATGATAGCGCCCGTTGCCCGCACCCATGAGCCGGGGATGCGCTGGGCCAGATGACTTCCAATGATATAGCCAATGGCAGAACCGCCCATTAGGCAGAGCGCCCAGTGCCAGACGACCTGCCCCTGCACAATGAAATATACGACGGAAGCGAAGTTCATCATCATGCCGAGGATGACTTTTAGCGCGTTCATCTGGTTCATGTCGCTAAGGCCGAGAAGTCCAAGCGTGGCCAGCATCATGATGCCGATCCCCGCCCCGAAGTAGCCGCCATAAACCGCCACGACAGCGAACATGATTAGGCTCCAGACCCGAAGCTGATGTTGTCCCCCATTCTCAGAACGCCGATGCCGCAGCCAGCGGTTGATGACGCCAGTGCTCATAAATAAAATCGTCGCCAGGAGCAGCAGCCACGGCACGATCCAGTCGAATGCCTTAGCCCCCGTGTGCAGCAAAAGCACGCCGCCCGCAAGTCCGCCGAGCAGCGCGATGGGTGCGAGCTTCTTCAGCCAGTGGGTATATTCCCCAAAGTGTCTGCGATAGCTCCACGCGCTTAATGGCATCCCCACAAACAAAGCCACCGTGCTGGTCGTGTTTGCCTGTAATCCCGACAGCCCGGCCCACAGCAATACCGGAAAAGTCACGACCGTGCCCCCACCCGCCATGGAATTCATCATCCCGGCGAGACAACCAGCACCGCAGACTACTATTTCTTTCCCCCATTGCATCCAGTCGGATAATCGCATCAGTCGTTTGATGCAAGCGGGAGCCACTTCTCCTTGCGACTGGCGTCAATACTGCTTCTATGCCGCTCCTTATGAATCACTGGAGCCGCTATCAAAAACATCTCATCCGCTACGCCGACCTCGGACTGTCGCTCGACATCTCGCGCATGGATTTCGCAGATGACTTCCTCAACAAAATGGAGCCACTGGTGCAGCGAGCCTTCGCTGATATGAAAAAACTCGAAGCCGGGGGCATCGCCAACCCCGACGAGCAGCGCATGGTCGGTCACTACTGGCTACGTAACGCAAAACTCGCGCCCACGGAGGATATGCGCGCTGGCATTGCCAAGGATATTGCAGATTCAAAAGCATTCGCCAGTGAAGTTCATTCCGCCAAGGCGGTCGCCCAGAACGGAAGTAAATTTGTTCGAATGCTTGTGATCGGCATTGGCGGTTCCGCGCTGGGGCCGCAGTTCATGACGGACGCCCTTGTCGATTCGTGGAAAGCTCCAGTAAAAACGCATTTCTTCGATAACACCGACCCCGATGGCATGCATCGCGTGCTGTCAGAAATCGGGGCCGATCTCGCGCAGACACTTACCGTGGTCATCTCCAAATCAGGCGGCACCGCAGAATCTCGCAATGGAATGCTGGTGGCAAAAAATGCCTATGAAGCCAAGGGGCTGGACTTCTCTAAACACGCGATTGCAGTCACTGGCACGAAAGCGAACGGCATCGCATCCAAATTGGAAGCTTATGCCAGCGAGAACAAGTGGCTGAAAATTTTTCCGATGACCGACTGGGTCGGCGGCCGAACCTCGGTGATGAGCACCGTGGGGCTAGTGCCGATGGCTATTCAAGGTGTGGACCTTGATGGGCTATTGCACGGCGCGGCAGTGATGGATGAGAAGACGCGCACATTGCCCGTTAATCAAAACGCTTCCATGCTGCTGGCCCTCATGTGGCATCATGCAGGCAGCGGTCGCGGCGCAAAGGACATGGTCATTCTGCCCTACAAGGATCGCCTTGTCCTGCTCAGCAAATACCTCCAGCAACTCGTCATGGAATCGCTGGGAAAGGAACTCGATCTCGATGGCAAGAAAGTGAACCAGGGGCTTGCAGTCTATGGCAACAAAGGCTCCACCGACCAGCACGCCTATGTGCAACAACTCCGTGATGGCGTGAACAATTTCTTCGCCACATTCATCGAGGTGCGTAAAGCCGTGAAAGGCCCGCAGCTTGAGGTCGATCCCGACACTACATCTGGCGATTACTTGCAAGGCTTCCTTCGCGGCACCCGGCGCGCACTTTACGAGAACAACCGTGAGAGCATCACCATCAGCATCCCGGAAGTGAACGCCATCACAGTCGGTGCCATCGTCGCGCTTTTCGAGCGCGCAGTCGGCTTCTACGCCAGCCTCGTGAACGTCAATGCCTATCATCAGCCAGGTGTCGAGGCCGGCAAAAAAGCAGCGGGTGCATTCCTTCAACTGTTGGCCAGTGTCCGCAGCGCCCTTGCCAAGGCAGGTTCTGCCACAGCCGACGATCTCGCCGCAGGCCTAGGGGCAGACGAAGAAGATGTTTATCATTGCCTCAATCATCTTTCTATGAACGACCCTCGTGTTGCATGCACTAACGCGGAGAATCCTGCAAAGGAACGCTTTACATGGACATTGCAGGCTTGAGTTTGCCGAAGTCTCCGCTAATATTTTTTTAGATGCCATTTTCGATACCGCCAATCCTGACGCCAGCCCTCCTTGCTGACGCAGACGTGGAGTATTTTCCTTTGGCTTACAAAATCGCGTGCATCGTGCTTTCTGGACTATTTCTCTGGACGTTTAGCATCGCCCGTGATCCGCGCGGCTGGCGACGACTTTATCAGGCAAAATTTTCCCGCAAAGAAGGCTTCTCTGTCAATAAGAACAAAAAGATCGACGAGACCTTGAAGAGATGGGGCATCACTATTGCCATGATGTTTCTCATCGCAGATGTGACTTGCTTCATTTTTGGACTCACCTACCAAATCCGCAATCGCCAGCGAGACATGACCTCTGAGGAAAAAACCAAGCTGATAGAATTACAAAGTAAAAAAGGCAGTTCAGGTGATGCTGCCAGACGTGCGTTCGGTAATTAATTAAAAGCTGGTCGATTAAGACGGATTCAAGTTCAGACGGCCAAGATACCAATGGAGTATCTGCGGACCCCAGAACAGCCAGATCATCGCTCCACCAGCTAGATAGGGGCCGAAGGGCAGCTTCGTCCCCCACTCCGTTTTCCCAATCAAACGTGGCCCAAGTGCGATGACAGTGCCGAGCACTGACGCAGCCAGAATGGTGAACAGCACTGCCTTCCATCCGAGGAAGGAACCAATCATCGCCAGCAGTAACACATCGCCGAAGCCCATGGCTTCGCGTGGAATGACAATCTCGGTCGCGCTACCAATGAGCACTTTCACGTTTTCCAACTGGAAGTTCTCCTCACCACCAGAGGTAAACACTTTCATCGCGTGTTGTTTGATCTCGGCCTTAACTCCCGTGAACTGGCGATCATTCACCGTGAGACTTGATGCTTGAATGATGAGCCGGTCACTGGGCCTAGTGAAAATGTCATGCCACGTTAGAACCGTGTCGCCTATTTTGAAAACAGGCGCTTCGTTCTCGTCAGGTTGAGAAATGCTCCATACCTCCGGCTGCTCATATTTCTGTTTGATTCGGCCAAACGCCAGCTTGCCCAGTTCCACGACTGCCCAGAGCAATCCCAATCCAACAATTGCTCCCATAAATGACATGAGTAATCCGCTCCAATGTGATGTTTCCCCCATGAGTTGCGGTTTCCAAAAACTACTGACCAAGCCCACGCCTAATCCGCCCAGCGTAATCGAATGCGGCAGGATAAAATGGTCAATGTCAATGAACGTGCCAGAGACCAGCAGCGCAGTAAAAATCCAGAAGATCAAAACCACTGGCCCCCATATTTGGATTTGTTCCCATGGCCCGTGCACATAGCCGCCACTAAAATTCCGAAAGACCGCATACATCAAACAAGCTGTCAGCAGCTCCACGAAGAAATACCGGAACGCAATGCGCGATCCGCAGTTCGCGCACTTCCCACGCAACAACAGCCAGCTAATCAGAGGCAGATTGTGAAACCAAGGAATTTGTTTTTTGCAGGAAAAGCAAAACGAGCGCTTCGGATTGTTCACTGAGATTCCGAGGGGCAACCGGTATATGACAACATTCAGAAATGAGCCAATGCCCGCGCCCATAAGGAAGACGAGGACGTGAAGCAGAAGATCGAGGAAATAGCGGAGAGTCATGGAGCTTGTTCAGGGGAATTCGGAATGCTGAATGTGCGCGAGACTTTGTTTTTTGAAAGTAAAATGCTGCGCCCATAGAATGAGCGCAGTTGAGGAGACAGCAACGCGGTGCATGTTTGACCGCATGAACTCAGAGCAGCGTTTCATTCTCGTGGACGGACACAGCGTCATCCACGCATGGGATGATTTACGTAAGCTGCATCTCCGCAGCGACAAACGCCACCTCGCGCGGGAAGAACTGCTCAAGCGGATGCGCCTCCTTCAAGACATGAGCGGCGAGCGAGTGGTCGTGATCTTCGATGGAACCAGCACAAAAATTACCGATGAGCGCGAAGATGGCGGTATCCAGATTATTTACGCCGACACGAGTCATACCGCCGACACGATCATCGAGCGTCTCGCCGCGAAATACGGACAAACACACCCCATCCGCGTAGTCACCGCCGACCGCATGATCTGGGAAACTGTCCGCGCGTTCGGCGCACATTGGATGTCGCCAGATGATCTCAAGTTTGAATTGGATAAGGCCGAGCGAGACCTACGGGGACGATTGAAGCGCTGATGCCGGATTGAAGCAACGGCCCGAATACTTTCTGTCTTGTTAGTGTAGTCTTAAGCTCATCTGCGCCTCGCGCGAACGTTCGCTAAAAAAAAGTTGCTCACTTCAGTAGGCCGTCGAGCAGGCTTGATCCGGCACTTTTAATGGAGTCTTTAATGTCCACTAACACGTTGTCCAAGTCCACTTCTGGCTGGGAGAGTTTGCCCCGCGATTTGAACTTCAAGACAATGCGTTTCTGATCATCTAACAACGCAGGCTCCACCACGGCCATGGCCAAGCTCGCCAAGGTATCGCCATATTTCTCCGCCAGTCCCTTCTGAGCATGACTGAGCATGTCTTTGGAGACTGCCGCATTCACCACCAAAACCCCATTGCCCCGATGCACGTCCTCGTGGCCGTTGAACCAGCTTCCGTCTGCGAGGGTGATTTCATACTGCGGGAAAATCAATCGCGTGTCTTTCTTCACGATGAACTTATTCCCCACCCGGTGAATTTCCGTGTCTGCGTCTTCGCCCAACACGCCGCCGAGGGCGATGTTGCCAAGTTCAAGGCCGTAGTCCTTTATTTTTTTCGCGTCTTTCTCGCGCATCTGTTCTTTCAGGGGCGTGCCGCCGATAATCGCACCCTTGTGCAATTTCACCTTAAGCCAGATGTCGGGATTCCATTCACCGCTTTGCACATCGAATGGCTTCACGCTGCCGTCGCCGCTGAATGCGAAATCCATGAGCGGCATGTTGACTCCTGTTTTCTTCAGGAGGATTTGACCGGAGAAATCCATCAGGCAGCGATTGTGCTTGGCAAGATCACTGGGATTCACGTCCATGTCCTTGAGGTCAAAATGGAAATTCTCAAGTGTCGTCTGGGTGCCATTCTTTTCATCACTGATGTCCATTTGCGCGTTTGAGATGCCAGCCACTTGAACCAACACTGAGATCGGCAGATCGCTGGCATGGAATGGCCGTTCTTCATTAGTCTTTGTATCTGGATCTTTCTTATCGTGTGGATTCTTTACTACGGTGGGATCGGATGACTTGGGATCTTTGGGCTTGGGATTTTTATCGTCGTTCGTTTTGTCTTTGCGTGGAGAGATGAACATCGGGTGCAAAGAATTGCGGCCCTCCTTATCAAATCTTCCGTGAACCTGAACGCCCTCAAACTTCAGTTGTTTGATGTTCACATTCCCTTTAATCAAATCGGAAAGATCCACCAGAAGCACCGCACGCTCCGCAGATGCGGCCACAAGATTTTCATCCAGCTTCGCACGCTGCTTGACTGGCTTTTCCACTTCTTCATCACGCGGGGCGAACTTGATGCCCCGCAGTTCTACCTTAGCGGGCGAACTCAAGATACTGGCGCTGGAGCCGTCGATCTGGACACGGCAGTTCAATTGCTGCTCGATCTGGGCAATGAGCGCTTCCTTCTCGAAACGCGACTTCAGCCAAGCCTGCCCGCCGTAAATGCCGCCGATGGCTAGGAGGACGAGCAAACCGAGAACATAGAGCACCTTCTTTTTCATGGAGAGACAGAATACGAAGCAAAATCGCATTCACAAATGACAAACGTCATCGGGGCGGCAATCAGTGTTTTGTGAATTGGAATTTGTGATTTGTCACGGTCTGCGCCACATCCGTGCATGTCATCTCCTGTTCGCGTCCGTTTCGCCCCCTCGCCCACTGGCTATCTTCATGTCGGAGGGGCGCGCACGGCGCTCTATAATTGGCTCTTCGCCCGGCATCACGGCGGGAAATTCATTCTGCGCATCGAAGATACTGATGAGGCGCGGAACACCGATGCGGCGCGTCGCGCGATCTTTGACGGCATGAAATGGCTCGGACTTGACTGGGATGAAGGTCCGGAGATGGGCGGTGATTGCGGGCCGTATTTTCAAAGTCAGCGCCAGAGCAACTATGATACCCATTTGGCTAAACTCGAAGCAGCGGGGCGCGTCTATGAAGACAATGGCGCGATCCGTTTCAAGTTCAGCCGGGTGCCGATTACGGTGCCTGATCTGGTCTGCGGCGATGTGCAGTTCGCCGCCACCGAGGAACCGGACATGACGATCCGCAGACCCGACGGCAGTTACATCTTCCATTTCGTCAATGTGGTTGATGACATCGAGATGCGCATCACGCATGTGCTGCGCGGCGAGGATCATCTGCCTAACACATGGAAGCATATTGATCTCTATCGCGCGCTCGGTTGCGAGCCACCGCTCTTCGGCCACATTCCGCTGCTGCTAAATCCCAGCGGTTCAAAGATGAGCAAGCGCGATGAAGGCGCGAGCATTGCCAGCTACATCGAGGCCGGCTTCCTGCCGCAGGCAGTGTTCAATTACCTCTGTCTTCTCGGCTGGACGCCGAAACTCGATGGCGAAAAGTTTTCCGCAGAGGATGCCGTGCGCGCATTCGATATCAGCGACGTGCATCACAGCAACGCGCGATTCGACATGGTCAAATGCACTTGGTTCAACCAGCAACATCTGCGCGATCTCACTGGCGCGGCGTTGGTGGAACACGCACGCCCGTGGTTAGAGAAAGCCGGACTGCGAGTTGATGATGTCCCGTATGCCGCGCGGACATTAGAGAGCGTGAAGGAAAAAGTCAGCCTCGTTAGTGAGTTCCCCGGCTGGGTGCATTTCTTCTTCCGTGAAGATTTTCCTATCGAGGACGAGGCCATGATGAAGCTCAAGGCCAACGCACAGGCTCCTGCGCTTCTCTCCGCTCTCAGTGAGGCCTTGTCAGCCTGCGCCGACTGGAGCGATGTCGGCATCACGGAAGCGATCAATGGCGTGGCCGTCGCACAGAAGGTCAAGCCGGGCGCACTGATGCCCTTGTTGCGTTTCTCGCTCAGCGGTCAGACTCGTGGGCCGGATGTGAAAGTGATGATGGGCATCTTAGGAAAAGAAAGAGTGATCGACCGCGTGAACCGCGCAGGCAGTATTCTAACGCAATCATGAGTGCGCAGAAGTTCTACACGCTCGATGACCTCCGTCATTGGCAGGACATCGCGCCCACTTTGAATCCTCCGGCGCGACTCGCGGTGATCGGCGATCCCATTGCGCACTCGCGCTCGCCGCAGATGCACAATGCTGCGCTCAAAGCGCGCGGCATGGATGCGCAATATATTCGTGTGCTGGTGCCGCCCGGTTCAGTAGCGGAAGCATTGGGGCTATTTGCCAAGAATGATTTCATCGGAGTGAACTGCACCATTCCGCACAAGTTTGAAGCGCTGGAGGCAATGGATGTTGTCGATCCCCTCGCGGCGAAACTCGGCGCGGTAAACACCGTGCTCATTCGCGATGGGAAGTTCTCCGGCTACAACAGCGACGGCCCCGGCTTTCTGCGCTCGGTAGAAGCTGCCTTCGGCAAAAGCGTGAGTGAACTTCGCGTTCTCATTATCGGCGCGGGCGGCGGCGCGGGCCGCGCGGTGGCGGTGCAGTGTGCGTTGGAAAAATGCCCGGCACTGACGTTGGTCAACCGCACGATTGAGAAGATCGAACCGCTGATTAAAGAATGCCGCCAGCTCTCGCCTCTCTCGAAGATTCGATCGTGCGAATGGTCGAATGACGCACTTGGTGAAGCGATGCTTGATGCTGATCTCATCGTGAACGCCACACCCATCGGCATGAAAGATACTGATCCGCCGTTGTTCGATCATACACTGCTGCGATCATCCCATCTCGTCTTCGACATGGTCTATCGCAGCACTGGCCCCACACCACTCATCGCTGCTGCGAAAGCAGCGGGCGCGAAAACTTGCGACGGCCTCACGCTTCTACTGCATCAAGGCGTGATCTCATTCGGTCACTGGTTCGGCGAGCCTGTGCCGCAGGATGCGATGCGGCAAGGGCTGAGTGAACAGGCACCTTGCCATTGAACTCAGAATCAGAGTTGACGGCATCATTTAGAAGGAGCGCGAGTATGGCGAAGCTTACTCGCCATTTGTTCGCCTGAAATGTGTCCGCGTCCACTGCGCAATATTTGGCGAGTGGTCTAGCGACACACTCGCGCTCCATTTTTTTTAGATGCAAATCAACACTTCAATGTCCTTATGTGTGAGTATCTAGTTACTCCACCGGAAGCTGATGATCAGAAGGCTTCACGCCGCGCTTGAAGCCACGGAAACCGTAAGGGTCTTTAGCATCTGTGGAATCCTTTGTGCCATACATAAGCGGCTCATAGATGCCCACGGGCGTGACATCCGCTTTGGCGGGAATTTCCATGCCTAGTCCCCAGAAGACGCCGTTCACGATGAGGCGGCGCAGGTCTTCGTTCTTTAGATCAATGGATGCGCCCATGGTGGTGCAGAGAATTTTATTGGTGGCGCCGCCCGCATTCTTCACTTCGCGAGTCCAGGCAATGGGCATCATGGGATTGTTCACGGGTTGCTCGCCTTTCTTGGATTTCTTGATGTAATCGGCGGGAGGTGAAGTCGGCTCCATGCGTTTCAGCACTTGGCCGCGCATGAGAATGGTCACGTCATCGGGCGGATGAGCTTCATAGACATCGGTCGGTCCAAACATATCTGAGACTCCGCGCAGCAGTGGATTGTCCTTCGCCGATGGCTCGATAATGCCCTTCGTGGCTTCGGAGCGGTGATTGCCCCAATGGCTCACCCAGTTTTCGCCCAGCACTTCTCTGCCGAAATTTTTAAGCTCCTGATCGTTGAAGGCATGGGTGCTGGTGCGCAGGCCAATGATCGGCACGCCGCGCTTCACCGCGTCGGTGAAATGTTTTTTAATGTCATCAGGATAATGCCGGAAGCGAAGTGACATCACAATAGCGTCCGCAGAATCCAGCGCCTCGGGATGAGTCAAGCTCGCGCCATTGTTGGAATCAATGAATCCATCTTTATCTACGGAGAAGAGCACGGTGCATTTGAAGCCGTGACGCTGGCTGAGGATTTTGCCCATCAGCGGCATGGCTTCCTCGCTGCGATATTCCTCGTCGCCGGCCATGAGAACAATGTGCTTCCCCTTCCCCGGCCCGGCTTTGCCTTCATAGACGAGCGAAAGTGGATCAGCACCAAAGACAGTGCCTAGAGTGAACGCGAAGGCGAGGGCGAGTGAAGCGATGGTTTTCATATTGGAATTATTACGTCGATTGATGAAGCATCTTGCGGGACTTGTCCAATTCTTACCGTTTGCCGAATCACGCGCACCCGATATTTTCCGCGCATGTCTGACAACATCACCGACCGCCGTTTTGTTACCTCCGCCGAGAAGGTGGATTTCCTTTCTCCCTGGACTCTGGAGGAATGGCTCTGTCGCAGCGACGTGGTGCAGAATGAACAGCTTCTCATGGTCCGCGCCAATATGGAAGCGGGCAAATCCCATCCTTGGCACAGTCACCCCACGCGTGAGGAAATAATCTACGTGATCAGTGGGCGTGCGGAGCAATGGGTCGGCCAGAACAAGCGCGTCCTCGGTCCCGGCGATATGGCTTTCATTCCGATGGGCGAAGTCCACGGCACATGGAATCCCTTTGAGGAGAAGTTGGTCTTCCTTGCCATCCTATCGCCCGCAAACGCACCGGAGCCGGGCCTCGTGGACATGAGCGCGGAAGAGCCTTGGAAATCATTGCGCGATTAATGCGATGAGCGCATCCTGTGATGTTGCCGTCGTGGGTGCGGGACCTGCGGGCAGCATGGCCGCGCTGATGTTAAGCCAGGGCGGGCTGAAGGTCATCCTTATCGAGAAGGGCGAGCCACCTCGATACAAGACTTGCGGCGGAGGCTTGCTCGGGCGCACCATGAAGCTCCTTCCATTTGAGATTCGTGAAGTGATCGAGTGTGAATGCTTCCAGGCCGAGCTGCATCATCACAACCCATCGTTGAGCTTTGCCACCGGGCGCGCCTCTCCAGTAGTCACCATGGTGATGCGTGACCAGTTCGATAGTTTGTTAACCCAGAAAGCGAAAGAGGACGGAGCTGAACTGCTCACCAGCACCACGGTGAACGATGTGGTGCTGCGCCCAGATGTGGCAGAACTGCACACGAATAATGGCACCATCACGGCGCGAATGGTCATCGCTGCCGATGGCGCAGGCAGTGTGGTCGCACGTAAATGCGGTATGCCCGAGCTGCGCGATGTCATACCGGCATTGGAATGCGAAGTAACTCCGTGCTCCGCAGATTTCGAGAGGTTCCGCCATGCCGCGCGGTTTGATTTTGGCCTCACGCCACATGGTTACGCCTGGGTCTTCCCGAAACGCGAGCATCTCTCTATCGGCGTCCTCAGCACTCGGCGCGGCTCTTGCAATCTTAATACGGAATACGCCCGCTATCTCGCGCAACTCGGCATGACCGGTGCGGTCAAAGAAGAACGGCATGGTTATATGATACCGCTCAGGCCGCGTGAACAGATGTTCGGAACACCGCGCGTCTTGCTGACCGGAGATGCCGCAGGCTTGGCTGACCCGGTCACGGCGGAAGGAATTTCTGCGGCCATTCAGAGCGGACAGTTTGCGGCTCAAGCCATTCTGGATTCGCAACTCGATGAACAAGCCGCACGCCGCGCCTATCAAAAGCAGATGCAAAAGACGATTCTGTCGGAACTGCGCATCGCCCGGATGCTCGCCCGCGTGCTCTATGATTTCCCGCGAGTGCGCGCCTCGTTGTTTGCCCGGCACGGCATGAGGCTCAGCGAATATCTCACCCGTATCGTCATGGGCGAGGCCAGTTATCGCGAGGCGGTGTTCAGTCCGGTCAATTACCTCAAGCTCATCACCAGATGAAAAACATTTTGTTGTAATGGCCAAGGCATCGCATTCGTTGTATGCAGCAACATGATTAAGAAACTCCCCACCATCCTCGCCCTTTTCGCCCTTGCCGCGACATCATCCATCGCCGCTGATACTGCTGCGAAGAAGAAAATCCTCTTCTTCTCCAAGTCGAGCGGCTTTGAGCACCCCGTCATCTCCTGGAAAAAGGGTCAGCCGAGCTGGGCGGAGAAAACCCTCACGGAACTCGGCGATAAAAACGGCTGGGAATTCACCTTCTCCAAAGACGGCTCCTTGTTCAGTAAAGACTACCTCGCCCAGTTCGACACCGTCTTCTTCTATACCACGGGCGATCTCTGCACCACCGGCACCGACGGCCAGCCAGCGATGTCAGCCGAAGGCAAGCAGGCACTCTTCGAATACGTGCGCGGCGGCAAAGGCTTTATCGGCACCCACTCCGCTAGCGACACCTTCCACACAGATGGTGAAGCAACTAAAGGCCCGGAACGATACACGAACCACGGTGAGAAGGCCGATTCCTATGTCCACTTCCTCGGCGCAGAATTCATCATCCACGGTTCCCAGCAGCCTGCGAAGAATACCGTGATCGATCCGAAATTCCCCGGCTTCGAGAATGTCGGCGCGGATTTCACCATGTTGGAAGAATGGTATTCGCTGAAGGACTTCAATCCCGATATCCACGTGCTCACCGTCATCGACGCCCCCGCCATGCACGACGCCCCTTACAAACGCCCACCCTATCCCACCACTTGGGCCCGAGCCGAAGGAAAGGGCCGCGTTTTCTACACCGCCATGGGCCATCGCGAAGAGGTCTGGACGAATCCTACCTTCCAGCAAATCCTAGTCGGCGGCATCAAATGGGCGCTCGGCGAAGTAAAAGCCGACGTCACCCCCAACATCAAAACTGCCGCCCCGGAAGCCTACACGAACCCCGCGTTCGAGGCTCCAAAGGCCAAACCCCCCGGTGCGAAGAAGGTGAAGGAAGTAAAATAACGATTTAGCCTAGTAGCGGAGATGAAAATGGGAGCAAAAGAACGCAAATAACACAAGACCTGAAAGTTGGGGCAGAGATTGGTAGTGCGGAAGGATCACCCATTAGGTGAATGCCTCATTCTTCATATTGAATTCTCTTTGTGCTTTTTGCGTGCTCTGTGGCTATTCCGTTCTTCTTTTGAAAAGAATGCCGGGCGAACGCTGGTGTAGGAACAAGAGTAATGTAGCCTAATGATCTGCGTGTGTCGGGGGCGTCTGGTCTCGCGCGGGATTCCATAAGGCTTTGCGGGGCGAGACACCCGCAACACACACAGCCGGGACGGGCTGTGTTACTCAGGATGCTTAGATAATCGCTAACCGCATTGAGCCGTGAGAAGTGCGCTCCCAATAAGGAGCGGCGATTGGCAATCGCCGTCAACCCCTACCGCGCAGCGGGAAAAAGATGTTCCTGGAGCGCACGCGCTCCCGCGTGCTGAAGTTTGCGCCCTCGCGGACTTCTCAAGGAGCTACCCACGAGTCGGAACCATTCTCTGGTCTGGAGACTGCACAGGCCCTTCGTGCGGGCGAGCGCGCTCCAAGTTATTCCCTCGCTTGAGGAATCACCCTCATGGTGAACCTGCCCATTGAAGACACTCATGGTAACTTACAACTTGATGAGCCTGTTCCGGCACTATGCTCTCAAGAGCCAGAACCGAGCGACGTTAGCGACGTTGCGATCCTATTGCCTTGCCATAGGCAGTAGGGTCATCGAGCACCAGGGCTTACACATGAAGGCCCTGATTCACGAGGCCGCTTTATTCGTTGGAGTTCAAGCTTCAGCTTGTTCACTTGTGCTATGCCCATGATGAAAATTTCGCCTTGGAACCAACCAGCGTGAACAAGGTAAACCTTGAACTCCAACGAATTCATTCAAGCGCCGTAATATTTGGAAATCTCAGGATTACTTGGGCTGTTCATGCGTAAGCCCTGATCGAGCACTCTCGCTAACAAGTGCTCAAGCTCTCCCTGCCACGAGGAAAACGTTCCTGAACGATCACCATCTTCAAAAAAATCGTAACCCTCATGCCTCCTTTGCTTTGCTCTATTGCATAATTCGGGTCGAACCCAAGGAACCGCGACCAGCAATCGCGCTTCAGTCGAGGACGATTTCCATACCTTCGCGGGCAAGAACACAATTGGGGAATCTTCCTTGGCACAACTCTTCCATGTGAAGAAGGAACGCGTCGTCGTGCTCGGGATCGTGGTGAGTGAGGACGAGGCGTTTCACACCAGCCAGTTCGGCGACTTCCATGGCCTGATCGTAACTGCTATGTCCCCATCCGCGCCGCTTCAGCAGCTCCTCGGTCGTGAACTGCGCGTCATGAACCAGCAAATCCGCGCCTCGGGCAAATTCCACCAGCCCCGCGTCCACCTTCTCCTCACCGTGTTCGATATCCGTGCAGACGACGAGCACCTTGCCGTTCCGCTCAATTCTAAAACTATAGGCTCCGCCCGGATGATTGTGCTTTTTTGCAGTGACCTTGGTCGGGACGCCGTCAATACTGGTGAAACGTTCGCTGGCTTTGGCGATCTGGAGAAACTCAAATGCGGCACCCATGTGATCTAACTGCACAGGAAAATATTCTGTCTGCATCTGGACTTCAAAAATCTCCCGCAGACTGTGGATCGACTGTTCCTTCCCGAGGGTGAGGATCGATATTTTCTGACCGTCAGTGTAGGCGGGGGCGAAGAACGGGAAGCCCTGAATGTGATCCCAGTGAAAGTGGGTGAAGGCGATCACGATTTCCTCCTGTTTGTTACCGATCGCGCGGAGGTCCTTGCCCAGATTCCGAATTCCCGTGCCCGCATCAATGATCGCGATGTGGTTGGTGTCGGTGAACGTGATTTGCAGGCAGGTGGTATTGCCACCGAACTGCTGGAATCCAGCATCACAGATGGGAATTGAGCCGCGCGTTCCGTAAAATTTGAGCTTCATAAAGGACGGTGAACTAGCAGGGATTTCAACGTGTGTAAAATTCAAAGAATGAACAACGCAAACAATGGCCGACCATCTGCCCCGAGAAAGCGGGACTATAATCGCAGGTGATCCGAGCTTTACCGATTCCATGCCCGATGCGACAGGTGATGGCGAACATCATTAGGTCAGTAAATTAATAGCCCACGCCTCCCCGATTTCGGGCATCAACCGTATGATTAAGAATGTCACGATTCCATTTGAAAAAGGCGAGATTTCCCTCCCCCTGCCCGACGGCTGGCAAATTGTTGATACCATACGCCCGGTGCCCCATCAGAAACTCGCTGATGTAGGCGACTCTCTGGTGCATGCTCTTGACCATCCTATCGGAACCCCGATGCCGTTGCGCGACAGGAGTCTGGGGCAAAAGAAGATTGTCCTCTGCGTTGATGACATCAGCCGCCCAACGCCGACGGCACAGTATTTTGGTCCCTTGCTGGAATATCTGATCGCTCACGGGGCGGTGCGATCCAACATGCTGGTGCTTTTTGGACTTGGGGTGCATCGCGACATGACTGAGGACGAGGCACGACATAAAATGGGAGCCGTGGACTTGGGTGGCATTCCTTGGCGCAATCACTCATGCAAGGATGAGCAGGGATTGAAATATCTGGGGACGACATCACGAGGCACTTATGTTTCGCTCAATCGTCATCTGGCCGAGGCCGATCTTATTATCACCGTCGGCGCGATTGAGCCGCATCTGCTGCTGGGCTTCGGCGGCGGCTGCAAGATGCTCCTGCCCGGTCTCGCCTCTTCGCGAACCATCGCCGAAAATCATATGCAGGACGTCAGCGGGGAGAAATACAATTATGTCGGAATGCCAGAGAGTCCAATGCGGCTCGATCTTGAAGAAGGTGTCATGTTGCTGGGCAAGGAGATTTTCATTGTCAATGCCGTCATGAATGAGTCGATGGAGATTTGTGCGCTTTACGCAGGCGACCCCGTGAAGGCGCATCGCGAAGGAGTTAAGTTCTCCCAATCGCTCTGCGAGAGGCCGGTCGAGCAACAGGTGGATGTCGTCATCGTCGCCTCCAATCCCATGAACGCCGACCTGAGACAGGCGATGAAGTGCGTGGGCAACGTTCAAGAAAGTGTGCGGCCCGGCGGCCTGATCATCGCCCTGCTGGAATGTCGTCATGGCATAGGAGACATCTCCGTCCCGCCGAAGTCCCTGCCGAATGGATTGCTGCGATTCATCCTGAAAATCATCGGCAAGCAACGGGTCCTCGGATTTGTGGACCGGTTTAGAAAAGACGCGGGCATCGAAGAACGGTTCCTCTCTCATTTTTCAGCGCAACTCGTTCGGAGGAACAAGATACTCATCTATTCCCGCAAGCTCCCCTCTGATACCGGGAAAAAGCTCGGCATATTCGTGCAGTTCGACACCGTTGAGAAAATGATGGATGCCGCCCGCCAATATGCTCCCAAGGATGCCAGCGTGCTTATCTATCCCTTTGGAGGTGCCACTTATCCCAAGGTTATGCGACAGTGAGATTGACTGAAGGCGGGGCACAAGCACTGAGCAAGGGCGTTGACAGTCTCGGCACCCTGCCTATCGACCACCGATTGGACAAAATCAGCCGGGGACTCAAGGGTCTGTTCCATTGAATATGCTTTCAGGCATTTGCTGCAAGGAACGGCGTGTTTCCCCACTCGGCCCTGAGCGGACTCGACTTGAGCTCGCCGAAAGTCTTGTGGCCGAAGGGCAACCGCCGTCTAACCCTGCCGCGCAAGCGGGAACGGAAAGATGTTCATGGAGCGCATGCGCCCTCGCGTGCTGAAGTCTGCGCGCTCGCGGACTTCGGAAGGAACTACCCACGAGTCGGAACCATCCTCTGGTCTGGAGACTGCACAGGCCCTTCGTGAGGGCACGAAGGGCGGCACGCGTGGGCGCGCGCGCTCCAAGGAAAGGAAGAAGAATGAGAGCCGCTATCGCGGAGGTAGTTTTGGTCGGCGGTTGGGAAACGCGCCGTTCCTTGGGCTGATGCGCCCGCCCGAAATACGGCTAGATCAACTCTTCCTCGTCCAAGGTATCTAAGCTGGCGACGGCTTCGGCGATGCCTTCGGCATTTTCCACGGGGAGGACTTGGACATTTTTCTGGATGCGTCCCATGAGTCCGGCGAGCACGCCGCCGGGGCCGAGTTCTAGGAAGTGATTGTTCCCTTGGTCGAGCAGGAGCTTCATGGATTCTGACCAGCGCACGGAACCGGTGACTTGTTTTTCCAAGGTCTCGCGAATCTCGGCGGCATCGCTCACGGCATGGGCGGCGAAGTTGGAGATGATCGGAATGCGCGGCACGTCAAAGCTAGTCTGTGCGAGCACGACAGCGAGCTTGTCCTGTGCGGATTTCATGAGGCGGCTATGATAGGCTCCGGCCACGGTGAGCTCGACGGCTTTGCGAATGCCTTTTGCTTTGGCTTTGGCTACGGCGGATTTGATGCCCTCGACGCTGCCGCTGAGAACGATCTGGCCGGGCGCATTGAGATTGGCGACATCGACATCGCACTCGGCGGCGAGTTCGCGCACGGCGCTTTCTTCTCCTCCGATCATGGCGGCCATGGTGCCTTTCGTTTCCGTGCAGGCTTCTTCCATGAAACTGCCACGCTGGAAGACGAGTTTCAATCCGGTGGCGAAATCAAAGGTTCCGGCTGCGGCGTGCGCGGTGAATTCACCGAGCGACAATCCGGCGCACGCGGCGATGTCGAGCACTGGGGCTTGTTCTTTCAGCACAGCGAGCGCGGCGAGTCCATGAACATAGAGCGCGGGCTGGCAACGGGAGGTGCGGGTGAGTTCTTCAATGGGGCCGTTGAACATCACGTCGCTGAGCTTGAAGCCGAGGATGGAATCGGCCTGGTCAAAGAGTTGCCTGGCGATAGGAAAGCTCTCCGCGAGATCCTTGCCCATGCCAACCTGTTGCGCGCCTTGACCGGAAAATAGTAATACGACTTTTTTGCTCATGATTTAGCCAGTTCCATAATCGCTCGCGTGTTCTGTGCAACGCATTCTTCGAGCAACTCCGCCGCGCGGCTGATGGCCTCGGTCACGCCCATCGCTGGTGGCTTGACCTGAATGAGGAGATCGAATCTTTGCTTCAATGCATCACTCTCATCGACGATGCCACCGATACCGACGACACGCTTGCCCGACGCGCGAGCCATGGACGCGACTCCAGCGGGGCCTTTGCCGTGGAGAGTCTGGGAGTCGAGCTTTCCTTCCCCGGTGATGATGATGTCTGCGCGACTGATGTGATTTTTCAATCCGGTGATGTCGGCCACGAGATCAAAGCCGCACTCGAGTTTCGCACCGCAGAAACTCATGAGGCCGAATCCGAGTCCGCCCGCTGCGCCCGCGCCGGGTTGGTCGCGATGATCACAGGCCAGATCGCGTTTCACGAGATCGGCGAAATTTTGCAGACGTGATTCAAAGAACGCGATATCGCGCACGCCTTTCTGCGGGCCATAGGTGCGGGTCGCGCCGTGTTCTCCGAGCAACGGATTGGTGACATCACTGGCAACGATGATTCCGCATGGAACGAGATTTGTTCCATCAATGCGGCGCACCCGCTCCAGCTCACTGGGCAAATTTGTGATTTCAAGACCAGCTTCATCCAGAAAGTGAAAGCCCATAGCTGCGGCCATACCGCTGCCGCCGTCGTTAGTGGCACTGCCGCCGATGCCGATGAGGATGCGCTCCGCTCCATTCTCAAGTGCGTGCCGCATCATCTCGCCAGTGCCACGAGTGCTGGCCTGATGCGGATCAAGTGGAAGGTCGGAAACCATCGCCAGACCTGATGCGGCGCTCATCTCCATGACGGCCTCGCGATGCCCGTCGCGTTGGATCATGCCGTATTTGGCACGGATGGGGCGGCCGTGAGCATCATGCGCGGGAGCTTCTCGCCATTCACCGCCAAGCGCGGTGATCACAGCTTCGGTGAAGCCTTCACCACCGTCAGCGATTGGACAGACTTCGATCTCGGTAATGGATCCGCTGCGACTCAAACCGCGCGTCACAGCGTCGGACGCCTGCTTCGCGGTGAGCGAGCCTTTGAATTTATCGAGTGCGATGAGGATGCGCATGGGGCGGTGCGGCGGAAGAATGGAATGATGGGAGAATGCTGTCCGATGGTCTCCTAAGCGCATTCGCTGAGGAAGCGGTTCACCATCTTGTCATTGGGGACTTGGGCGCGGCATTGCTCGAAGAGTCCACGCGCCTTTTGTTTATCTCCGCTACGGAAAGCTTCCATTGCCTGGCCATACAGGGGAAACCAGTCGGGCTCGTCGCGACCTTCACGCGGACCTTCCACGTAGAAGATACTCGTGCGGACTTCCTTGCCCTTAACCTTGGTGAATCCGAGGGGACGACAGAGATGCGTGGAGCGAATGTGCTGCTGAATGCTGTCACTGACGATGAGATCGCATTCGTAGTCCTTGCTCAAGCCTTCAAGGCGAGAGGCGAGGTTCACGTTGTCGCCAATGACAGTGAGTTCCATATGCTCGTGGGGTGAAGCGGAGCCGATGTAGCCGACAACGACATTGCCTTGATGAATGCCGATGCCGATTCGCAATTCGGGCATATTGCGCTCACGCCATCCGACATTGAGAGCAACAAGTGCTTCCCGCATGGCGAGGGCGCTGGCGACAGCCTGCTGGGCTTCGCGTTTGAGCATCTGGGATTCGTTAGACTCGCCGGACATAGTGCCCCAGAGGGCCATGACGGCATCGCCGATGAATTTATCAATGCTGCCGTGATTGACGAAGACGCGCGCGACCATGCTACTGAGGTATTCATTGAGTTGGATGACGAGATCCTCCGGCTTCATGCCTTCAGAGAGGGTGGTGTAGCCGCGAATGTCTGAAAACAAGATGGTCACGACACGTCCGACGCCGCCCATGGTGTGGAAGAGTCCCTCTCGGTTCTTCAACATGGCGGCGACGTGATCAGGTGAAAACTGACGCTGGACGATGCGCGTCAGTTTTCTCTTCTCGCGAAGCTGGCTGAGGAAGTTTCCCGTGAGGCCGAGTAAGCCGCAGCCGTTCAGTGCGAGACTAAGTGGAATGGGACTGGCTTCGACATCAAGTTTATTGAAGATGGCGAGGCAACCATAGGCGGCACCAGCGGTGAGCAGCCACATAGCAACAAGGGTGATGACGGGCTGGCGGATGAATGTAACTAGCAGCCAAGCGATGACAGCGCCGCTAATGAGACTGAACCAAAGCCACCACCAGGGTGCGTCGCGAAGAAATGAGTGTGTGAGCAACGCTGTAAGCGCATGGGCATGAAGCTGAACTCCAGCGATGGAGCCAATTGGAGTGTTTTGGAAGTCTTGCTGCTCCTGAGCCGTCGAACCGACGAATACAACCTTATCCTTAAATGCGGAACCACCACCGAAATTAGAATTCCACAAGTCGGGCACGAATATTTCATGTAAGGACGCAGGCTCATAACTTGATTGCTCTGCGAAGCGAATTTTCTCCCAATCCTGAACCTCTGCACTGGCAGTTACATTGAGCTTACGTGCTATGGTGAGTGCCACCGACGGAATTAATTTATCACCAGGATCAGGCACACCACCCTCGACCTTCCATCGCGTGGTATGGTAACGAGCTAGGCGCACGACGTCGTCATCTGAAGGCCAGTAATTCAGGTAACCCCAAGTTCCGTCTTCCGGCATTTCCATCCCGGTGATGGCTGAGCTAGGATATGAGATTTGCGAGATCGTATTCCCCGTGGATTGTTTGAGACCTTTTTTATCGAATTTGGTAGAAAATTGTGCGCCTAGAATGACTCTGCCGCTATAACGATCCAACACTTCGCGGAGAGCCTGATCTTCTTCATGAGTGGTCGGGGAAAAGAATGTAAAATCCAGAAACACCAGTCGAGCCCCGGCATTCATGAGGCGCTCAATGGTCATGGCCCACACGCGACGCGGCCATGGGAAGCGAGTTTTCATTACCTGTAAAGCAGGCGAAGCCTCAATGTCTTCAGGCCATGTCGAGGCCAGCTTGATACTCTTCTCGTCCACACCAAGAATGACGATATCCTCCCGAGCTGGGGTCTTGCGTCCCTGCCGGTGGAACTCATCGAACACCGACCGGTCGCGTTGCTGAAGCAACACTGCCGACCACGGCCAATGATACAAAACAGCAAGCAGAACGAAGGCTGCGCCAATAAGCGGCAACATCACACGCTGGCTACCGCTAGTATGAGTCGAGGTATTTTGATGGGCAGGCTGGCGCGTCACGTGCTCTGCATAAATGTGAAATCCGTTTGTGGCAAGCTCGGCAGACTGGACAGAGGGCCGACTTCCTGTATTCTATCTCACTCAAACACGCGCTCACTGCGCACAGTTACATCTTCAATCTGCATGAACGCCATTATTCCCCGCAATCTGACCCTCCTTGCCATCTTAATGTTTGGCGTGACCCACACGGCTATTGGCCAGCCCTTGGTTGACCCTTCCCGCCTCTCACAAGGCGTCCGCCCTGACGTGACCTCACAACCAATCTTGCGCGATAGCAATGGCCTGGTCAGAGGCACGCTCGCGGAAGAAAACGTGTTCGCGCCGCATACCACCGGGGACGATGACATTGGCCTCCAACTCATCTTGAAACGACAGGATCGTCAGGAACCGTTCAGCGCTTCCATTGACAGCGCGGAATATTTTACCGACAACGCCGCCAATCTGAACAAAG
Organism: Verrucomicrobiales bacterium; assembly: GCA_038230495.1. GTDB lineage: Bacteria > Verrucomicrobiota > Verrucomicrobiia > Verrucomicrobiales > Verrucomicrobiaceae > VFKE01. The sequence goes on along the minus strand of JBBRNC010000015.1, from coordinate 54,790 downwards.
GCGCGCAGCAGGACTACTTCTATGTCGGCGGAATAAATCTAGGCTATCAGCCGCGTATCGCGGGCACGCTTTATTTCGATACCTCCGTGAGTCAGCACTGGTATCGCTACGATAAATTGAGCCAACTTGATTACGAAGACGGAACCGCAGCAGTGGGTTTCATCAAGCTCATGCCTAAATGGTGGAACACCATCTGGCACGCGCATTACTACTATGAACGCATCACTCAGGGGCTAGATAACTCCGCGATCTATCAGACGCACAATCTGCGCTTCGGCGTGCAAAAGACAGCGTTCATCGACCGCCTGAACAGCATCAATTTCGGACTGTTGGCCAACTTGGCGTTCGATACCACACCGGAAACACTCAAGCGCAACGAATACTCCGCGTTCACAGGCTGGAATTTCAAAATCTCGCCCAAGACCGTATTCACCCTTTCCTACCGGATGGCTTACTACGATTATTCAAATCTCGATGGCCGTCAGGACTGGTATCATAACTTCGGTGCGACCATTTCATATCGCCCAACAGCATGGTGCGAACTGGGCGCAACTTACGGCTACACGCTCAATCGCTCCAATCAGGAAGTCTTCAGCTATGACGCCCAGCTTGCTGGACCGTCCATCGGTTTGAAAGTGAAATTCTAAAACGACTCACCATGAAAAACACCACGATTCATCTACTTATCCTCGCCCTGCTTCCGCTGGCGAACCTGCCCGCTGCTAGCTTTAATAAAGCAGAAATCACACGGCTGGAAAAAGACGTAAAAATCCTCAAGGAAAATGCCGCGCCGCACTCCGCTACGATGGGAGAACAAATCAACCCTGTCACCTCCGTCGCCACTGGCGTAGCCTCGCGCGTCGAGCTTCGTTTCCCAGACAAGTCGCTCACCCGGCTCGGTGCCAACTCGCGCTTCACTCTTCACGGTGAGGGCCGGACGCTGGACCTCGACAAGGGAGTCATGCTGCTGGAAGTGCCGCAGAAAATCATCGGCGCCAAAGTCCGCACCGCTGCCGTCACCGCCGCCGTCACCGGGGGCACCATCATGATCGAGTATCTCCCCAATGGCTTTATTAAAATATTTTGCCTCGATGGCCACCTCGACGTGGTCAATAATGCCAACCCCTCTGATTTCCTCACGCTTAATGCCGGTCAATTCCTTTTGAAGCCTGCGAACGCCAAAGAGATTCCTCGACCAGCGGCGGAATTTGACATCAACCTCATGCTCAAGACCTCCAAGCTGGTCTCTCCAGATGAAGTGGGCACACCGACCGACAAAGATATCGCCGATGCCGTCAAAGATCAGGCCAAGGAAATCTTCAAGGGCGACCTGATCAAAACCAATCTCATCATCCCCGGTCGCGGCACTCTGGTTTCCCTCTCCAACAACACCGCGCTGAATCTTTTCAACAACTTCACCCTTAAAGACGACAGCCCCCCCGCTCCTAAAACTGGTGGTGGCCCCAACCCGCCCAAAGCACCTCCAACATTCACGGGATTCATTCCTCTGATTACTGACACTACCATTCTCAATGGAAACGGCCGCATCAAAACTGATCCCCAAGTGACCGCCTACAATACCGGCGCAGGGAAAATCATCACCTCCGAGGGCCTCGTCTATAACGGCAACAAAGACAAACCGTTCCCATTTTTCGCATTCGGCAGCCTGAACATCAGCGATCCCGATCTACAGCCTTTGCTCAACTCCAAAGGCGACTGGGCGGCCTATAAATTCGATACGCTCATCATCAATGGCACCCCAGAATTCGCTTACGATAACAACATCCGCATACTCAGAATCATCGACACTATTCCTTCAACTCCGCAAATCGGAAACGTCATCCTAGCCGCGCAAAATAATATTATTCTCGACGCCAATAATGCTTTGGCCAATTCGATAGGCTTCCCCGCAGTAAGCACCAGCAATTCACTCGACCTCAGTGGTAATTCCATTGTAACCAGTCTCCTGCTCTACTCGCAAGACGGCAGCGTCGAACTAGCCAGTAATTTCAGCATCTACTCCGCCGATCGGGATGTCTCCATCATCGCCGCTAGCTCCAGTTCAGATGTCACGCTCCGGGGAGATGTCACTATTGAAAACGCCAAACTTCTCATCGGAGCGGGCCATGACGTGCTCATCAACAGCTATGTCACCGCCGATGACGTGGCCGTCCATGCCGGACGGGATGCGACCGTGGATGGTAGTGTTCTGGGTGATGCCCCTGGCGGTATCATTGCGACGAATGGTAACTTATTCATCGCCGCCAAGCGCCATATCCACATCACCAACTCCGCGCAACTAACCGCCCTAGCCAGCCTAGATAATGATGACCAGCTCGATGCCCTTCTGCGTCTGGAATCCATTGAAGGCGATATCACGGTGGACAAAAAATCAAAAATCAAAGGCACCAATGTCGAAATCGAAGCCTTCAAAGGCAATGTCAGCATCTTGAACAGCAACGTCTCAGCCACACACGCTTTGAAAGTCGGAGCCTTCAAGCCTGATGGCACACTTCTAATCAGTGGTAGCACCCTCACTGGTGGCCCCACCACCCCCAATGCTTCGGATCTCATCCGCCTCTACGCTGGCGGAAGCAACGGCAAGGTTCTCTTCCAAGGCAAAGTCACTCTCGACAGTGACGAGGTGCAGATCGCTGGGAAAGTCGTTCAAGTAGATGCTGGCGGTGTCGTGAGCGTTCCTAAAGGAAATACCCACGTCTTCTCCGACAGTCACAACTACAACACCACTGGCTACGGCAATATCAACAGCACCTACCTTCAGCAATACAATTTCAATCACGCGAGCAAGCCGGACTTCAAGACCGGCGGAAAACTGGGCCGACCAATCTCCCCTTGATGAAGACAGTTGATTGAACGGACAGCCGTTTATTCCTTCGCCCGTTCCAGTCCCACATCCTCCCACGATACGGGGTCTTCTACAGGCTCCAGATGCGTAAGCACCGTCAGGCGCGGCACACTCGCGCGAATTTCTTTTTCGATCTGTTCCGCAAGGTCATGCCCCCGCGTCACAGTCCAGTCTCCCGGCACTAGCAGATGCACAGACATGAAACGCCATGCGCCTGCAACCCGCGTGCGCAGCGCGTGATATTGCATCCCGTCGCCCGCGTATTTAGATAGCACTTTGCGGATCGCCTCCATTTCTTCCGGAGGCAAAGAGGTGTCCATCAGTCCCAGCATCGACTGCCTCATCAGCCGCACTCCCATGACGACTATGTGAACCGCAACCGCCAACCCCATCAAGGGATCAAGCCAGTTCCAGCCAGTCAATGACACCAAACCGACCGCAGCCATCACGACCACCGAGGTCCAAACATCCGTCATCAAATGATGAGCATCGGCCTCCAATGCAATGGAATGCGAGTTGCGCGCCACGCGGAAGAGAATGCGCGCGACAACCAGATTGATGACTGACGCGATCCCCGCAATCCACAAACCCAAACCAACGGACTGTAGAGGCTGCGGATGAATCAAATGCCTGCCGGATTCCCAGCCGATGCCCGCTGCCGCCAGCAGAATCATGGCTCCCTCCATTCCGCTGGCGAAATATTCCGCCTTGGTATGGCCATGGGCATGATCTTCATCGGCAGGTCGCATGGCCACCGTGATGGAAATCAGCGCGATGATGGCGGCGGCCAAATTAACCAGAGACTCCAGCCCGTCCGAAAGCAATCCCACGGACCCAGTGAGCCACCATGCAGACATTTTCAGAAAAAACGTCACCAGCGCTGCGGCTATGGAGAGCCAAGCATAGTTGGTAAGGCGAGGGCTGGAAGACATAAGCAAGAGAACTCGGCGGTAAATTCACCCAGAGCTTCATTTTCTGCCAGCGATTTACCTCTTCCATACGTATGAATTGATGTGCAGATCGTGTTACGAATTGTTGACATTCCCCTATCCTCGTCTTGCTTGTGAAATATTTCACAAGCTCAATCAGCCCATGAAACTCAAACGCCCTCCACAACCTAGCCCAGCCTTCCCCTTCGAGTTGGTGCGTCCGGAGATTGAGCGCATAGAGGCCATCATTCAGGAGCAGGCGCAGGCCTTTGATCCCGCCGTTGCTGGCTATGTCGCATATGTTTGCAGCACTTCCGGGAAACGCATTCGCCCGGCCCTTGCTGTTCTCGCAGGCGGTGCCACTGGCGGTGTGACCGAGGATCACCGACACCTTTCCGTCATTCTCGAACTCATTCACATCGCATCCCTGGTTCACGACGACATCATGGATGGCGCTAGCATTCGTCGGGAGATGCCGACTGCCGCCGCCAAGTGGGGCAGTTCCCTGAGTGTGCTTCTTGGCGACAGCCTCTTCTCCTACGCGCTTGAGCTTGCAGCCTCATTTGAGGACACGTCCGTTTGCCGCCGAATCGCCCGGGCCTCGCGCGATGTGTGCTCCGGAGAAATTCTCCAAACGCAGCGTCGTTTCGATTTCAATCTCTCACTGCCCGAATATTTCCGCATCATCGAGATGAAAACTGCCGCGCTCTTCGCCGCTGCCAGTGGTTTGGGCGCACTACTTAATAAGCAACCCGAGTCCGTCGTTGATGCGATGCACAACTTCGGTTTGAAACTCGGCACCGCTTACCAGATTTACGATGACTGTCTCGATCTCGTCGGTGACGAAAGAATCGTCGGCAAGACGCTCGGCACTGATCTGGCCAAGGGCAAGCTCACGCTGCCCATGCTCTATCTTCTTAACAACGCCACCGAATCCCAGCGCACCAAAATCCAGCGCATGGTTCTCAAGGGCGAGCCAATGGACACCAGCATTCTCGCTGGCATCGCTGATTACGATGGTGCCATCGAACGCGCGATCGCCACGGCCAAGTCAACACTCAATGAAGCCGTTGCCTGTCTGGATATTCTACAACCATCCGAGTATCTCGAAGCCTTACAGGGCATTGGCACTTACCTCAATGAGTTGATCGACCGCTGTCGGGTTTGACCCGTCGGAGTAATTTACCCATCATCAAGGCTTCGAGAGAGTCATCACGCACTCGAGATGCCGCGTCTGCGGAAATAGATCGAATGGCTGAACTTTACGCAGAACGTAACCAGCCTCGATAAACTTCACTAGATCGCGCATTTGCGTGGCCGGATTACAGGAGACATAGACGACACTTGCAGGTGAAAAGACAAAAAGCTGGCGAAGAAAATCCTCACCGCATCCCGCACGCGGCGGATCAAGAATGATCGCAGTCTGAGCGGGCTGAAGCTGGATGCCTGCAAAAATATGCTCAGCACTTCCAGTGATGAAACGACAGTTGCTGATGCCGTTGATCGAGGCGTTGTGCGCTGCTTTGGCTGTGGCGCTGGCTGAAATTTCAATGCCGACCACTTCCTCAAAATGCTTTGCACTGGTCAGCGCAAACAGACCACTGCCGCAATACGCGTCGATTAGAAAACTCGCGCCCGATTCTGTGGCCTCGCGAGCTACGTGCTGCACAAACGCGGGAAGGATAAAGGGGTTGTTCTGGAAGAAGTCGCCCGCTTGAAATTCAAAGCGGATACCATCTACTTCCTCAGATGCGATCTCGTTGTGATCCGTCAGCACCTTGCCACCAGCAGCACGCAGCAAGACTGTGGCTCCCTTTTTGTATTGCGCGGCTTTGGCGCGAATTTCATCACGCAACGTGGCCAGCCTTTCATTGATCTCCGGCATCGCGATGTCACATCGCGGCACGTCAACCAGCCGATGACGACTGCCCGCATGTAAGAAACCGATTTCGCTGACCTGACCATCGCGCGGCACATCGAAATGCGGCGTGATCTTCGAACGATAAGCAAAATCCTGTGGCGAAGCGATGACTTCCTCGACCGGAAATTCAATGCGTGCCATGTGCTTGAGCAATTCCGCAAGCTGGCGACGCTTCCACACTAGCTGCTCCGTGTATCGCAGATTTTGATACTGACAGCCGCCGCATTTTCCAAAGATCGAACAGACTGGTTCCACGCGATGCTCGGATGGTTCGATGACTCGGACCAGATCGGCTTCGCTGTAGTTCTTGTGATTGCGATGGATGCTCACGACTACCCGTTCGCCCGGCAGAGCAAAGGGCACCATCACCACCCAACCGTCCAGCCGCCCAAGCCCATGGCCAAGATTGGTCAGCGTCTCGATATCGAGTTCCAGTTCCTGATGATATGCGAAAGGCTCAGCCACGAATCCTCTAGGCACTTTTCGCGCTACTGGGTCACTCATCGAATTTTGCATGGATTTTTACTGACTTCACAGTGCCGTCTTTCGACCAGCTTTGGGGCGATTGCAAGATGCCGCGCAGTTCCTTGCTCTCGGGTTTCTCGGCGTATTCGGAAACGATGAGCGTCATGACCAACACACCGGGCGCGGGTTTGGAGAAGGCTTGATCTTTGTCCGCATTGATGAGTCCATCGTCGGTGAAGAAGATTACGTCTTTAATGACGGTGGCCTGCGCTTTTGCTTCCTCACTCAGGGCGATGAGCTTGAGTTCGACGACTCCATTCTTGCGTTTTGCATCGACCTTCCAACCCGCGAGCGTTTTCGGCTTCGTATTTCGTGCCTGCTCAAATTTCACATGCTGCGCCTCATCCAAGCGTGTCACCTCCTCGCTCACCGGCAGAGTGATGGATAGGTCTTTGAAGCCGGGATTGCATTCGCGCCCGCAACACATCCAGCTGGCCTTGCCTTGCAGCACTACCTTGGAGCCAAGCGGTAAATCCTTCGGCGGCGTGATCTTGATCGGCAACAAAACATCGCCTTCATAGCCCTGCGCTTTAATCTGATACATCAACACCCGCTGCGGTTCCGGCCATTCGATGTCTCCTGCCTTGAAGCCCGGCGGCAGTTGCCATTCGATACCAGTCGGCACGCCGACGATGCCAGCAAACTTCCAGTAAGTGTGGTAGCCGGTCGCGTGCTGGAGTTGCAGCCCCACGTAAAATGGCGTGCCGGGTTTGATGGAGGTAACTTCGCTTACAAGCGATACATCCAGCGGCTCCGCGCACGCGCTAGCCACCATCATCGCGACGATCAAACTCCTGAGTAACACGGTCTTCCCGACTGTGTGTGTTGCGGGCGTCTCGCCCTGCAAAGGCTTTGAAACCACTCGTGGGCGAGACGCCCCCGACACCCGCAGGCCAGAGGCCCGCGTCACTTCAGTTCCTACACTAGCGCTCGCGCGTCGTTCTTTGCTGAAAACAGAAAACTGGAAACAGAAGACTCTCATGCCAATTTAAAATTCCGCGTGACCCGGTGTTCGCGCAAAGGGAATTACATCGCGGATGTTGTTTACTCCTGTGGCAAACATGAGGAATCTTTCAAAGCCCATGCCATAGCCACTGTGCGGCACCGTGCCGTAGCGGCGCAGGTCGGAATACCAACGGTAGTTCTCCAGACTCAAGCCGTGCGCTGACATCGCCGCTTCCAGCCTGTCGAGCCGTTCCTCACGCTGGCTGCCGCCAATGATCTCGCCAATGCCGGGCACCAGCACATCCATCGCGGCTACAGTGCGACCATCATCGTTTTGCCTCATATAAAATGGCTTCAAGCTGCGCGGGTAATTGAAGACGGTGACGGGGCTTTTGAAATGTTCCTCGGCGAGGAAACGCTCATGCTCGGACTGGAGATTAAGCCCCCACTCGACGGGATGCTCGAACGTGCGCCCGGACTTAAGCAACAACTCCACCGCATCCGTGTAACTGACGCGCTGGAAAGGTTTGTCCAGTGTCTGCTGGAGTCGCATGATGAGTTCCTTGTCCACGAACTTGTTAAAGAAATCTAACTCCTCGCCGCAAGTCTCGAACAGCGCACGCAGTAGGTATTTCACATTCGTCTCCGCCAGCGTCATGTCCCCTTCCAGATCAAAGAAAGCCATCTCCGGCTCGATCATCCAGAACTCCGCTGCGTGGCGCGTGGTGTTCGAGTTCTCTGCACGAAACGTGGGGCCGAACGTGTAAATCCGACCCAGCGCACAGGCGAAGACTTCTCCCTGCAACTGCCCGCTGACAGTCAGGAAAGTTGGCTTGCCAAAGAAATCCGTCTCCGGCTTGGCCGCGCTGCCTTGCGGAATCGTCGTCACACGGAACATCTCCCCTGCCCCTTCGCAATCGCTGGCCGTGATGATCGGTGTGTGGATACAATGAAAATCCTGCTCCTGAAAAAAGCGATGAATGGCAAAGGCCATCCGGCTGCGCACCCGAAAGACGCTGCCAAGCAGATTAGTGCGCGGACGCAGATGGGCGATCTCGCGCAGGAACTCAGGCGTGTGGCCCTTCTTTTGCAGCGGATAATTTCCGTCTGCCGTGCCGATGATCTCAATGTCTTTCGCCAGCAATTCAAAGACTTGCTTGCCGCCAGGAGATGCCACCAGATCGCCTCTGACTCGGATGCTCGAACCCGTGAGAATTTCCGGATAAAGTGCCGCGCAAGGCAACGAGTTATCGGCCACGATTTGCAAACCGCGCAAGCAGGAGCCGTCACTCAACTCGATGAAGGTGCAGCTTTTGGAATCGCGCCGGGTGCGCACCCAACCTTGAACGGTCAGGTCAGACTCAGGGCTGGTCGAGGCCAGGATGTTGCGGATGTTCGGCGCGTGCATGAATGCATGTTATGCAGCAGATGAAAAATGCAAAGCATGATGCGCGCAGTCGCCATTTCCCCATTGTTCCCACTTGGATTTTCAGAAGACACGCGCTATGATTCAAATACCTCTTATGCGCTGGCAAAATCCATTCTGGTTTATTCGTCCCGCACCCAGCAGTCATGCCTACGGAGATGACGGCAATTACGGGCGGCCCAGCGTCATGTCCGGCTGCAGCGGACGGGTTCTCATCGCATTGGCAATCGCCGCTTTCGCCTTGGTCCGCTTTTTCATGACGACCGCAGAGGTCAATACTTTTACCGGGCGCACACAACATCTCAATCTCGATCCCCAGCATGAAATCGCCATGGGTCTGGCCTCGGCTCCGCAGATGATCGCGCAGCACGGAGGAGAGTCACCCGACGCCCAAGCGCGAGAATATGTCAGGCGCATTGGCCAGAAAATTGTCCACGCCACCGCTGCCGCGAGCACACCCTACCGCTTTGATTTTCATTTGTTGGCCGATCGCGAAGTGGTGAATGCCTTCGCCCTGCCCGGCGGCCAGGTCTTCATGACCGAGGCTCTCTTCCGCATGTTGCGTTCTGAAGATGAAATCGCAGGCGTGCTGGGCCACGAGATTGGCCACGTGGTTGGCCGTCATTCATCCGAACAAATCGCCAAATCAAACCTCTTCGACGGCATCACTAGCGCTGTCGTGATGGCCTCTTCCGATGGACAAGGCGGAGGCTATGATACCGCCCGCGTAGCCCAAATGGTCAATCAGTTCGTCACCTTCAAATATGGTCGCAGCGATGAAACCGAGGCCGATAAACTTGGCGTGCGATTCCTCATCGAAACTGGCTATCAACCCGAAGCCATGATTCAGGTCATGGAAGTTCTCAAGAAAGTCGCCGGTGGCGCCCGTCAGCCGGAATTCATGAGCACCCATCCCGATCCCGGGAACCGCATCGAGAACATCAAGGCGGAGATTGCCCGCATTAGGGCTGGTGGGAAGTAATTGAGAAAATTAACGCGAATCAGTCGCCACCTGCCGTCGCTGCGTGCGGGCTTTTCTCAAGTCCTCGGCTGGTTTCACTCCGATCGTCACCGTGGTCAATTCGGCTTGTCGGCGCAGGGATTTGGGTGTCGGTATCGGGCATTACTTCAGGCGTTTCAAGGAGTTTGAACCGAGCAGGGTGCGCATCTGGTTGATGGCGATTTCGTTGAGCTTGAGCAGACGCTCCGCTGCGGGCAGGCCTTGGCGGATGAGCACGGAGTTTAGGCTTTCGAGATTGGTCAGCACGACGAGCTGATCCAGCGGCGCGTGGTCGCGGATGTTGCCTTTGGCATCCGGGTGTGTGTCGCGCCACTGCACGGCAGTCTGGCCAAAGAGGGCGACGTTGAGCAGGTCGGCTTCGCTGGCGTAGATGGCATTCGCCTGCGCCTTGGAGACGGCGGGCGGGATGAGCGTCTCCTTGATGGCATCGGTGTGGATGCGGTAATTGATCTTTGCGAGAGTGCGCTGGAGGTTCCAGCCGAGCTGGAGCCGGTCATTTTCGTCGTTCTTGAGGCGTTGGAACTCTTTGATGAGGTAGAGCTTGAACTCCACCGAAATCCACGAGGCGAACTCGAATGCGATGTCTTTGTGGGCAAAGGTGCCGCCGTAGCGCCCGGACTTGGAAATGATGCCTATCGCCTTTGTCGCCTCAATCCATCGTTGTGGAGAAAGGACAAAATAGTTGCTTCCCGCCTCATTTTTAAACCTCTCGAATTCGAGAGGTTTAAAATCCGGGTTGCTCAGCTTTTCCCACAGTCCCAATAATTCGATCGTGCTGCGACCGCGTATCCAGTTATTGATGATGGCAAACGGCTCCTGTGAGTCCCGATACCGGGCAATGTCTGTCAGCGATATGTATTCTTGATTGTTCTTGTCGAGTATCGCGATGGCTATCCCCTGAACCTCAATGTTGTTTCGTTTGGTTTTGATCATGGTCTTGGCTGGCGGGCTGTTGGATTTCTCTATAGCGACGCGCGAAATGGGAGGTTGATAGAGTTGAATCCTCGCGAAGGTAAATGTATCTGCAAGCGCAAAGCCCAAAAAAATCATGACTCTACACTCACCTATTTGTCTGCAACTACCGTGATCCCGTCGCCACCTGCCGTCGCTGCGTGCGGGCTTTTCTCAAGTCCTCGGCTGGTTTCACTTCAATCGTTACAGTGGTCAATTCGGCGGAGTCCGATAGCGCATGAATCATATGTCGGCCCGGTTCTAGCCAGGCGTAGGTTCTGCCGTCTTCGGTCTCAATACGCAGGGTTGGCGAAGTCCAGCGCACGTTGTTTCCCTGTTGGGCTTGCAGAAGGAGCCGACGGCCTTCATGACCAAGATCGGGATCGAGAAACAGCACGGTGCCGTCCTTTGGCGATATGACCTGCGGCGGGCCTGATGGAGCGGCATCGGGTCGCTGACAAAGTAATCCTGTGGCCCAGAGATTCCCCTGTGCCAGCCAGTTGGAATATTCTGGTCCGAGATAGGCACGCCCCGTGGTGGATTCATAATCAGATTCAGCAGCAAGTCTTGGTTCCGTGCCGCTGATGAAAACGTCCTCCCGGCTGACGCGCGGTAGCGGGGCCTTCTCATCAAGGCGATGGCCGGTGCGAGGATCAATCTTGGCATGAATGATGTTCGGCGGCTCCTCGAACCAAGTGGTGTCGAAGGTTTCATGCAGATGCTTGAAGATGTCGCTGAAGATAGGACCCGCGCCAGTTACGCCGGAAACATTGTCCATAGGCGTGTTATCGAAATTGCCAGCCCACACACCGACGGTGAACTCCGGCGTGTAACCAAGTGTCCAGTTGTCGCGATAATTCCTGCTGGTGCCAGTCTTCACCGCGCAACGGAATGGCAAACGGATGACAGAATGCGGACCAAAGGTCGGCACCCGCGCCTGATTGTCGTGCAGGATGTCGGCAATGAGATAACAAATGGATGCCGGATAAAGTGAAGTTGATGCAGCAGCGGATTCATCGGCGAGCAGGTTCCACGGTTTGTATTCGCCTAGTCGCGCAAGACACGCATAGGCGTTCGCCAGTTCCAGCAAACGCACGGGCGCGTTGCCAATGGTCAATCCCAGTCCGTAATGCTCCGGTGCTTCAATGAGCGAGGTGATGCCGAGCGAATGCAAGGCATCGCACAACACTTTCTCGCCGCCGATTTGTTTCAAGACGCGCACTGCAGGAATGTTCAAGGAACTGCCTAACGCCGTGCGCAGTGTGACTGGGCCGTAGTTGCGATGATCATAATTCTCCGGGCGATAGATGCCAGTCGAGGTGCTGAACTCAATCGGCAAATCCGGGATCACCGTGGCTGGGGTAAATCCTTTCTGGAGTGCAAGCAGATAGGTAAATGGCTTCACGGCAGAGCCAGCGGAGTGCGGCATCCACGCGCCATTGATCTGGCCGCTGTCTTCAGAAAAGAAGTCACGTGAACCTGCCAGTGCGAGCACGCGCCCTGTTTTGTTCTCAATGATCACTGCCGCCGCCTGTGTCACATGACGTTCACGAAGCAAAGCCAGTCGCGCGGTGATGATGCTCTCGACTCGCGATTGCAGATTGGCATTGATGGAGGTTCGTAACACATGCGTCCCGCCTGTGGGTGTTTCGGGCGTCTCGCCTGAACTGCCGAGCAAGGCCACGGCATGTGGTGCTTCAAAACCGCCAGTGAAACGTTGCAGGGTGAGCTTTTCATTGAGCGCGAGATTGACCGCTTCATCATCAAGCCAGCCGAGTTCGTGCATTCGCCCCAGAATCCGCTGCTGTCGTTTCTTCACGGCATTGAAGTTCTTGAACGGATTCAATCGCGTGGGCGACTGAGGCAGCGCGGCGAGTAAGGCGCATTCTGCCGGAGTCAGATCGCGTAGCGGCTTGTGAAAATATCCTTGTGCGGCGGACGCGCAGCCCGTGAGCAGATTGCCGTAGCTGATGCGGTTTAGGTATTCGGTGACGATGCGTTTCTTGTCCCAGCTCATCTCGATACGCCGTGCCTGGAGGGCTTCGATAATCTTCGCCTTGAAAGAGCGTGGGCGCAGTTCAACCGCACTGATCTTTGCTAGTTGCTGAGTGATGGTTGAGGCACCGGACACGATGCGCCTTGCTCGCACATCGTCCCATGTGGCACGCGCGATGGCGGTGAAATCAACCCCTTGATGTTCAAAGAAACGTCGGTCCTCCGCAGCGAGCGTAGCGTGAAGCAAGTGCTCAGGAATGTCCTCAAAACTTACAGGCTGGGCAACGCGCTGCCCGTCATTAGTGAGTAACTGCCGGAGCGGTGTGCCGTCGCTGGCGAGAAACGTCAGCGACGACGCCACAGGCTCTGTGAGCTTGCCGGGAAGCGGCAAGGCAAATGGCAGTGCCCACCACATCACTGCCATAAGGGCAGCGGTGATGAGCAATGCTTTCCCGAGCCTTTTCCATTTATTGGAAGCTGGCTTCATGATGTTTTATACTATCAGGCGGAGTTGAATGATGAGCGGGCAGAATCCCCGCTCGACACACAGGCTGCAAGCCTGTGCCACTTATTTGTCAGCCACATTACCGCCATTGGCCATCGGCAGGGTTAGCACCCGGTCAATGGAGCCGAGGCCGTAATGATCTGGTTCATACATGGCTTCGATGCGAGTGGGCGGCGCAATGACATCACCTTCCGCAATAACGCGCGCGAGATATTTCAGATCGAATCGTCCGAGCTGGCTCCAGTTGTCGGTGAAGAACAGCGCCTTGTCATTACGCAGCTCGCGATAATCGCACATCCATTCGTTGTCGCGCGCCTTGGCGTCATTGCGCTGGTTCTGCGTGGCGAACTCGGGATTCACCGGCTCGAACACGCTGGGCAATGGATCTTCCAACGCGAGATAGCGATTGGGCCGGAGCACTTCGACTTCGAGCGTGACCACAATGAGATCGCCGACGCGAAGGTCTTTCGCTGGCTCCAGCGTGCCGGTGGAAGTAAGGCGTTCGTAGCGGCGCTTGATGCCAAACCCTTTTTGCACAGGCTGGAACGTTTTCATGTCAGGCCAGGCTTTGAGTTCGACGCGACCACGCAGCGTCTTTCCATCAGGAACGCTAACATGCAACGGCTTCGCGCCGCCTTGATGGTCGAACGACATCAATGCAGATGTGGTAGCCAGTGGGCTGGCCAAAGTCATCTCGCTTTTCTTGCCGCCGTAATCCATCACGAAGTTCAGCGGTGAAGCGTCCTTCGAGGTGCGTTCATTCGCGGATATACCAAGCAGAATCCACGCGTTCGAGAACGTAGTGCCCCAGTGACCATCGCGACCACGACGGTCAAAGATTTCACCCGCCAGTTTATTACCTTCATTAGTGAGGCCAAGCTCGGCGCAAAGCAGTAAGCGCAGTCCATTGGCGGTATTATCACCTAACCAATAACGCTCGTAACGTGAAGTGGCGGGCAACGGCTTCATAAGTTCCGTGATTTGTTTCTCAGGCGCTTTGGTGATCGCCATCGCCATCGCAAGGAAGAGCCTCGATGTCTCGGGCATCTTATTGCGACGTTGATAGAGCAGATTCTGATAGGCAGGCTCGGCCTTACCCGCTTTCGCTAACATATAGAGCGCAAACGTTGAGTCGTAGAGACTGTAGGATTCGTCTGTCTTGCCGAGATCGAGTCCGCGCAATTCCTCAGACATCCATTTGGTGATCTTATCAATGGTCTCCTGAGGGACAGGAATGCCCCACTCTTTCGCCTTGATCAAACCGTATCCGCCATACGCGGAGGCCCAGAGCAGCGGCTTGGTGCCGCCGGGCCAGTAGGCCAGTCCGCCCTCTTCAGTTTGCATGGTGAGAATGCGCGCCACACCGCGCTTGATGGCAGTGTTCACCTTGTCCTTCTGCAACAGATCAGGGAAGAGCGGTTCATATTTGCTGAGTGCAAGCCAGGGTAACATGCTGCTCGTCGTCTGCTCCACGCAGCCATAGGGATAATGCAACAAATGCTCCAAGGCATCGCGAGCTTCGCCCATGCGGCTCTGATTGAAGTCGAGGCGGAGATCGCCATCGGCCTCGAGAAGCTGTGGGTTGATTTTCTTCAACAGGTCGTCGTTCGAGGTGGCGCGAGCGAGTTGGAAATAATGCACTTCACGCAAGGCGGGCGCAGGCTGAGTGACTTCAAACTTGCTCTCCACGGCATCAACAAGAGCCTTGGAATCGCTCCATTTGGAAGTGCTCACACGCCATTGCCAGGCGCAGGTGCCCGTCTTCACAAAGCGCACAGGAAATGCCAGCGCGGTGGTTTCACCAGCCTTGAGCGTGACCGTGCGACGATCCACTTTGCCGTCATTGGTCAGCGTCCGATTCTTGAACGCGACGAGGGCGAATGGACGTTGCTCGCTGATGAGCGTTGCGGTGTCGTCGAGCTTCAATTCCACTTCAACTTCGCCGCTGTGCGCGGTGGTGTTATGGAGCACGGCCTTGACGAGAATCTCGTCGCTTAGATGAGCAAAGCGCGGCACGACAGGCTCGATCATAAGTGGCTTATTCACAGTGAAGGATGATTCACTCGTGCCAAAGCGGTCGCCACCTTTCACGGCGATGGCCATGATGCGATAACGCGTCAGGCTGTCCGGCACTTTGAATGTGGCGCTGATACGTCCGTTTTTGTCTGTGACTAGTGAAGCGCTCCACAAAGCAGTAGCGACAAAGTTTTTCCGAAGCGCGGCATCGGCTCCGGCCTCATCTCCGCCACCGCCGACGACAATACCTTTGTTACCGCGATAGCGTTTGTCATCGGATTCCTGAAGGAGCGATTCGAGTGAAGTGTAACTGTTCACGGCGAGCGGCATCTCTGAGTGGAAGAACTCGAAAGGCTTGGGCGTCTCGTAAGTCATCAGACTAAGCACACCTTCATCCACGGCGTAGAGCGTGACTTCACTGGCCTCGACAGCTTTCCCTGCCGAATCTTTGACGGTCGCGCTGACCGTGAGTTCTTGTCCGGGCTTGATGGTGTCCTGAGAAGGCTTGGCATCCACGAAGAGTCGTTTGGAATTGGATTGCACTTCGATGTTACAGTAACCGACTTTATACTCCGGCATTGGATCGGGCTGCGGGCTATTGGCGAAACCACGAATGACTGTGACTGAGACAAAGGCATTGGGCGCGTCCTCCTCGGTCATGGCGATCTTCACCACCGGGTTCTCCGGCGTGATCGGTGCGAGGAACTGGCGGTGGATATGATTGCGCTCAACTGTAACCAGCGCGGTGCCGGAGATCGGAGATTTCACCACCACGCTGACTTCTTCACCGGGCTTCACTTTGGTCTTGTCGGGTTGCAGAGTTAGCTTCTCGCCGTCTTCCCAAGCCCACGGATAACCGCCGCCACCGAGCACATAGAATGGCACCCGCGTGAACAACTTATGGCCCTGCGCATCCTGCGAGGTCGCCGTCAGGAAATAAGTGCCGCCCTTTTTCGGAGTGAAGGCGAAGTTAGTGCTGCTTTGTGAGGCGCCGATTTTTAACGAGGTCTTCAATTCCTCTGTGATCACGGATTGGTTCTTCGTGGTGACACCACCGCCTGCGGCTTCGACGCGGACGGTGTTCCATTCCTGGCGCTCGATCTTGATGTCCACGTTGACGGGTGCGCCGAAGAGTTTGCCCTCGGGAGTGATGGTGACTAAATCAAAATCCATGGGCTTTTCCGCAGAGCCATACCAATGATTTTTCTTCACGCCGAGAAGGAAGTCCGCGCCGGGAATCTCGAATCGGGTGCTGGCCGCGATGGTCTGCTGGTTCACGTCCGTCACATCGGCGAAGACGGTGATCGTCTGCGGCAGCGAAGCCTTGTGCGGCGCGGGAGGCGGGAGTTCGATGGTTGCGGTGCCGTCGGCAGCAAGTTCCATTTCGCCGTGTGCGCCCCATTCTTTTTCGTGGCTCTCTTCACTGGCAGTTTCATCATCGCGGTCTTCGCCGTAATGCCACCAGCGCGGCGAGTCGCCAAAGGAATACTCGGCAAAGGCCTGCGGAGGAGAATAGCTCTGCTCAATGCCTGCGTTCCAAACCATCTTAGCTGAGGAAAGCGACTTACCCATATAATAGCGGGCGTGCATCGGCACGGTGATCCGATCCTTTTCCATTTTAAACTTCGAGCCTTCCACTGCCACCTCGAATGTGTTCGGTTTGTAGTCATCTACTCGCAAGCTGATGGTTCCGAAATCAGCGCGGTTGTTATGCGCCTCATCATCTTCCGTTTCATCAGCGACGGCAGAAACTTTTGCTTTCGGATAAGTTAGATTGACTGAATAAGCTCCAGTAAGTGTCTCTGGAAAAGTAATGTCATCGGCCCATGTTCCATTCGCGGTAAAGGTGACGTTCTTAGTAAGAATCGTGCGTCCTCGCGGATCGGTTACGGTAAGATTGGCGGTGACTGGTTTGGCATCAATATCAAGTTCATCACCAACTCGGGAGCGCGTGATGGCCTTGACGTGAGCGGTCTCGCCGGGTTTGTAAACCGGGCGGTCGGCGAACATGAAAGTCTCCAGATGTTTCTTCCACGGCGAATTCCAAGCGTAACTGATGCCGTGACGCCACATGCTGATGTGACCTTCTTGATTGCCACAATTGATCGCGGTGCAGTCTTCGCCTTTTTTCGCCAGCACCCAGGCCACGTTATCAGACGCGACTGTTACCATGCCTTTGGCGTCAGACTTCGCTGAACGGACAAAGCCACGTTCTTTATCCATGAAGGTCAATTCCACTTCCGGAGCTGGCTCGCCGGAGCGCAGTGAGAAGGCATAGACCAGTGCTTCTTTGCCGGAGTTCTTCACCAGCAGGCCGATGTCCGTGAATTCCACGATGGCGCGGTTGAGCACATTACCGACGGGAGCACCTTCTTGCGGAGTGGCTTCCAGTTCGATGAACAAGGGAGCACTTGGAGTTTGTCCAAGCACATCGCGCCAATTAAGGTCTAGTCGCGAGGCTTTCTCGAGTGGCTTCGTATTGGCGATGCTCTTGTCGTAGATCACCGTGCCTGGATATTTCTCGAAGGGCGATTCCTTGAGTTTCTTAAGCTGACTGCCTTTACCGTCGTCGTAGGTTTCATAGCTATCGGCGTAAAGTTGGCGCGCCTTCACCAAGTCTCCGTCGCTGAGTTTTTTCACGCGGACATGCACCGCTTTGAAGTTAGCCGCATAGATGTCGAATATCCCCTTTCCTCCAGAAAGTTGTTTATTCTGGAAGGCTGAAGTCGAGACAAAGGCTTGGCTGGGATGAAATATGACCGTCTCTTTCACCACTTTCTCAAGACCCAACTCATCAGAAGCAGGAATGCCATCGGAGATCGTTACCGAGTAGCTTTTCTCCAGTTCGAAATCACCGGCAATGGAAATGCGATTGTAAGACACACTCAGTTCCATGTTAGGCACCGCAGGCTCGACCTTGACCAGCGGTGTCAGTCTTTTAACTGCAACTGCTGTTTCTTCATTGCTGAAGACCAAGCTCTTGTTGAACTCAATCTCGATGCTATGGGGAGCATCGAAATGCGGCTCTGCATAAGTCTTGGCCACCGCCAGCCTGATCACGTTACCCCAGACAACCTGGCGATCCGCCCCAAGGTTCGCAGTTCTGGCGAGGTTGCCGAATGTCTTTGGAATCACGAGAGTCCATTTCTCGCCAACAGGCAGCGGTTCTGTGCTCTGCACGACAATGGCGTTCGGGCGTGCTTCGTTATCCTTTAGAATTGGCTTTACCCCAGTCGTTCGTTCTTCCCAAGTGGGGGCTACTTCTGTTTCGTAGCGGTGCTTGAAATCCTTACCAGTCGCCAGACGCGCGGTCGCGGTTATTTTCTCGTGACCGTTTGGTGTTGTGAAATAAATTTGCTTCGCAGCCTCGGTCGAATCCACAGCATCAGAGAACTGGATGATATAATACGGGACGCGCTGCTGCACGCCAGTGTAGTTATAGGGATAGTCGTGCCACTCGACTAAGCTGCGGAAGCTCTCGGTTTCTAGTTCATCGAACTCCTGAGCATCCACGGCCTTGCCCGCGGCGTCCTGTAAACCAGCGCGCAGGGCAAAGTGATACTTCGTTCCGAAGGTCGGCGGCTTGACGAAATGGAACTGGCCACTGCGGCTACTGGTCCATTTGAATTCCCCTTCCACGTCCGGCTTGGCTACCAGCGGCGAATTTTTTTCCACCGTTCCGACTCGGGACTTGTCCACCATCGGAGTGTCGAACCGCAGTTCGAGCGTGGATTTAGGGGTGAGGACTTTGGGTTCGACGATCAGGTCAGCAGCGGGCGCAAGGCTCGCAAGGAGGAGGCACTTAAGTGCGGAGAACAGCGACGTTTTCATGGGAAACAATGCAATCAACATTCGACAGGATCATCCCAGCTTCTCTGTGATCAAAACCAGTGACGTCCATAATCTGAATGTGCTGATATATCCGTCCAGAGACGAATTTTCATAGCGAAATTCAAAAATATTTGGATGGCGATAGCATTTTTTTTCTTGTGCAATCATCTTGACAATTCCACTGGTCACCATGCAGCGGCTCTGTGTCTATTGCGGTTCCAACTTCGGCAACAACCCCGCCTTTCGTGCGGCAGCGGAAGCCGTCGGTCTTCTCTGTGCGCAACAGGGCATCGGCATTGTCTATGGTGGTGGTAGCGTCGGATTGATGGGCGTGGTGGCAGATGCTGCGCTCGCTGCAGGCGGAGAAGTCATCGGCATCATCCCGCGCAAGCTCGTCGCGCTGGAAGTAGAGCACCGCAATCTAACGCAACTAATCGAAGTGGACACGATGCACGAGCGCAAGAAGCTCATGATGGATTATGCGGACGGATTCCTCGCCCTGCCTGGCGGCTATGGCACACTGGAGGAATTATTCGAGGCAGTGGCGTGGCTCCAACTCGGCTTTCACGAGAAGCCCGTAGCCTTGCTAAACGTCGCGGGATTTTATGATCATCTTTTGGCCATGATGAATCAAATGACAGTGAGTGGTCTGCTCAAGCCGCAGCATCATGAACTGATGCTCGTGGGCACAGAACCGGCGGAGTTGCTGGAGCGCATGAAAAACTTTCATCCCAACGAATGCCGGTGATGGGCAAATTGACTCCTGAAGAGTGGTGCAGACGAAATTCAGTTCGCTCCGCCACCATACGCCTGCACCACGTTGCAAATTTGAATGCTGTATTGCTCGAAGAATTCATTCCGGCCGCGCTCTTTTGCCTTCACATGATCGGGATGATGCCGCCATGCTTCGAGGGCTTCCATGGTTTCAAACTCGACGATCGCCACGCCTTCGCCAGCGGGCAATAGTTAACGCTTCTTGAGGAGGCCGGACCATGACGTTAGAAGCAGCGGCCAGATGATGTAGCAGAGCAGTTCCGCCAAGCTAGCAATCCCCTCGTAGGTGAACCAGCGCAGAACTGGACGACTGGAGGGTTCCCACTCGTCGCGGGCATAAAAGTGAACCAGCGGCATCGCCACGCGAAAGGCCGTCCAGGCTGCATCGGAGCTGTTCCAATCTTCCGATTTTGGACGTCCACCGCTACCCGACCAGATGACTTCGCCCGCCTGGACTGGAGGATTTCCCGCGGGGACGAGTCTCCCCGTCCAACTCGTAGCGGGCTGTGTCCATTCGACGTGCCAGCCGGGGCGCAGGAATTCGCCCGCTACTGGAGCAGGTGTGGCCCACGGGGGTTGCGTAGCCAATATCCTTCCGCGCAATAAGCTGGCCTTCGCCTCGAGAGTGAGCGTTGAAGGCGCGGGCTGCACTTCCGGCGTGACCACAGGTGCGCCAAAGGAAGTTGGATGCTCCACCGAAGCCGGCGGCAAAAAGAAGACCCAAAGCAATAAAAAGAGGATGAGCCAAGCCACCAAGAGTCGCTTGGTCTTCACTCCATAACCAACCGTTTTAAGCAGTATCCCGTGCAGAACGCGACGAGGCCATTGGCGCAGCCCCGTCATCTGCTTCATTTCGTCCCTTCGCATCTGAAGATAGACCCCGTCGGCTAAGCGATCTTCGCCTCGATTGCGCAACCAGCGCTCCGTTTCCGTGAAGACGGCCGCATTAAAACCGTCCATCTGATTGAGGAAGATGAGATGCTGCTCTTGCGCGCTGGAGTCTTTCATCAGTCCAGACCAAAACCCACGAAATCTCGTGACTAGCGCGCCTGTGAACCCTGCCTGGCTGTCCGTAGTCGCAATAGATTCGCTTTGCGCAGTCAGCTCACGCACATCCAACTCTTCGAACTGAAGACCCGCGAGTCGGAGACATGGTGCCTGCCCCTTTGCCAACTCGCCCCCGATGACCAACCGCTTGATTTGCGCATGGCTGAGATCAACCCTGTAGGGCACGGCCCCGCTATGCCCTCCCCCCAATTGTGGGGGGACGAATCGAAGCATCATCTCGCCCAGTTTCGCGGCATTCAGCATCAACTTGCCCCGCACCTCGGGGCTGACATCCTTTTCTCGCAGTCGGCCAAACATCTGCCCCCGCACCTCTGACGACCGCAAGTTCAAGTGCCCTCCGATGACCGAGTGGAGCAGGTTCAATTCACCGCATACCACTGCATCCTCCAGCAGCAGGGAGCCGCGCAGGCGGAGACCAACCATCTCTAGGTCGCCATCCACCCGCAATGCCTCCGCATTTACGCAGCCTCTCACTTCATCGGCAGCCAGGTCCCCTTCATATCGGGGCCAAGCTTTCTGTGACCACCTGCTTTGATCTTGCGCGAACGACCCAATGCCTTCTGTGTGGCCCCACCGCAATTGCCCCTGCACGATGAGATGACGAAAATCCACCGCTGGCCTCTGCTCAGCTTCCTCGACGGCTCTTTTCAACTGCTCCCGATAACTCTCAACTCCGGACTCGCCTTTCTTCGATTCCAGAAACACCAGCCAACCGATCGCTTTCTCGACCCCCGTCATTTTCGGGTCGTCCTCACCCCCGTAGGTAAGCCTAAGGCGACGAAATAAGTTCCCTAATTCCGACATGTATGACTCATTATCAGCGCCTCCGGGGTCGATTTTCAGACCGAACTGTTCCATTCCCGAAAAGCTCGAGGGAAACTCAGAAAACTGGGGGAAACTCGCGGTGCGGGAAGGCACCATTTTGTCTTCCGTCGTTTCCGTAGCTGCAGCTCCCCCGCGAGTCCTGAACTCAGCGGCTCTTATCCTGAGCGTTGCTAGTTCCGATCTTCGGGCCTCCAATTCCTCCCGAAGATAAAGAGCGTGGGGTTCGGCTCCCGGTGCCACGGGTTCCTCGCCAAGCGCTGGCCCCGAGCAACCTTCGAATAGACGTTTGAGATGTTCGACCCTGTGCGTCAAGCCCTCAATTTGACTCTCCAGCAGGCGCAACTCTTCGTCCGCTTCAAGACCGCAGTAATCGCGTGTCAAAATCGGGTCTAAGGGCCTCGAGTAAAAACTGCCGGGGCTAGGGCCTACTGAACACCCCCAGAACAACAGGTCGCCTGCGATTTCCGTCCGACGCAACGACAATCCCGATCGCAAACGGGTAGCCTTTTTACCCGAGGCGCCGGATTCGCAAAACGTGCGTCCGCCGAATGCCAACTCTCGGTTTATTTTCGCGCTCGTCAGGTCAACCAAACCTCCAAGGTCTGATCCATCAAAGCAAACCCAGTCACCGACTCTGGCTGAACTCAAGTTGGTCTGCCCCTTCGCCACCGCATCGGCCACTTCCAAATGGCCTTCTATCCGCGCCCCGCTCAGCCAAATCGAGCGATCACCACCGAAATAAGTCCCGTTCAGGCAAACACCGTGGCGAACGCTCGCTGCATCCATCAACAACCCTCCACCAAGCCACACACGACGGCACAATAGGTTAGATTTCAACTCCGCACCTATAAACACGAGCAGCCCATCCAAGTGTGCGCCGTCGAAAATCACTTGGCCTCCGATGCTCGCCCCAGGCGCCAAGACGCTTATCCCTGCATTATCTATCGCATTTCTCTGATCCGTTCCGATTTTAGTTACCGCCCCATTTCTTGTATCGAAGCACAACGCTCCAGCGATCATGGCTCCTCCCAAATCCAATGTTCCCTCGAGCTTTGCACCACTGAAGTCGGCGTTGCTTCCAAATATCGCTCTTGCGGTCAAAATGCTCTTCCGAATGCCGTTCATCCCAATCTCCGGAGCTACACCGTTTCGTTCGCGGCAGTTTAGGGGTCCTACGACCTTTGCTCCTTCCAGATTGAGCGCCCCGGCCAGGCGCGCACCGCCGAAGCTCATCTCGCCTTCCACAACCGCACCGAGGCCCCAGACGCTGAACCCATCATCATCTCTCCCAATCTCTGGGACGAAACCGTCCTCCTCTTGCAAGTAGAATCCCGCTGCCAGCTTCGCGCACTCGATGTTTAGTTTTCCGGCCAGTCGGGCCCCACTGATCTCTACTACGGCTCCAAACGTCGCCCCGTAGGCGTTGAGACTTACTCCCCCTTTTTTGCTCCCAATCCGCAAGACCGCGCCATTCGACGGAGGACACAGCAAGCCCGCCTTGAGATTTGCCAATTGTAGAAACAGACTTCCGGCGAGCTGGGCACCGCTAAGGATCGCCTGACCTGCGATGGTCACCAAATTGGCCTGCACACTAACACCCCGTTGATCCATCCCAATAAAAGGAAGCGATCCATTCCAAGGCGTGCAAATAAAACTGCCATGGAGTTTCGCTGCCGAAATATCCAGCTGCCCTGCCAGCTGGGCTCCACTGAAATCCACCTTACCTGCGATGGTCACCATATTGGCCCGCACACTAACACCCCATTGATCCGTCCCAATTAAAGGAAGCGATACACGCAAATATGTGCAAATAAAATTGCCATGTAGTTTCGCTGCCGAAATATCTAGCTGCCCCGCCAGCTGCGCTCCGCTGAAAGTCACTAATCCTCCAAAGGTCGCAGATTCAGCATACACACTGACTCCCTGAGCGTTGTTTCCAATCACCGTATCATTGCACAACAAGCTTGAGGCCATATTCGCGCCCTGAAAATTCAACATCCCCGCCAGTTGCGCACCGCCGAAATTAACCTGTCCGCCGATAACCGCTTCAATGGCACCGACACTTATCCCGTTTTTGTCCATGCCAATCACGGGAACGACTAATTCAGGCGTGACCACATCAATTTCCTGGGCTTGATTGTCAGTTACAGACGGAACTCTCTGGCCAACCGCGCAAAAAATTTGCAACGCGAGCTTTACTCCTTCGAGATCCAATCGGCCTTCGAGGTAAACACCTCCGAGGTATAGCGGGCCTTCTACAACGGCGCTCCTGAAACTCAACGCGATGGACCCGGGTTTGCCCGACCCGATATGCGTTCGCTCACCATTGATCACGTTGATTTCAAAATGGACCTCACTGTCCAAGCGTGCGCCCTTCAACATGACTAATCCGTCAATCTTGGTGCCAGCAGCCAGAAATTGTCCTTGAACGTGACAATTCTGACCTATGATATCCCCTCCGATCCAAGTGCGGTGCTGGTCCTTTAGAAGGTTCGTTAGAAAGAGCGTCTTGCAAATATGCGCCTCAGAGAGACCTAGCGAACCGGAAACCTCCGCCCCGTCCAATCGCAGGTCGCCCCCTATGTGAGCCGCCTGAAGATTGAGGTGGATTGGGCTTCCCGGCCCCCCAATCCGAGCGTTAGAGAGAAACAGGGACCCCTCCACCCGCATTTCGGAAGCGTCAATGAGATCGGTCCCATTAATTTCGCTCCCGATGAAACTCAATGGCCCAGCTACGCGTAGGCTACTCAGTTGTATTCCGTTGGAGAAAACGCAGGACGAAAAGTCAGTCTCCTTCTCAAACCGGGTGCCCTGAAGAGAAACCGCATGCTCAAAGGTCACTCCATTAATCCTGACGCGCCCGCGCACCGTAACCGAGGACAAGTCAAGCTCCCCCTGCACCGCCAAGTCGCTGATATCAATTTCCTGTCCCGCTTCCATCGCTGACCGCAGTTTTTCAGCCGGCAGGACTGAATCGCTGCACCGGAAGACGGCCGACTTTGCTTCCGCGCTGGAAGAATCAGAAGCGGGCGGACATGATGCGGATTCAGATTCCATTCGATTTGTTATAGCGGTCCGAGTCCAGAGTGCTACTAAAAAAAACGAAGTGGATCGCGGAGACGACGGGCGCGCATCCTGCCAACTTTTCGTTTCTGCCCCGTTTGGTGTGGCCCATGATCCCCCGGAGAAGCATCATGGCGCTGGCGTCAGGCACGGTCGACGCGGCCTAGCGCTTGCTCCGCAAGATCTCTGATGGTCAGCGTGAGCTTTGGGCGCCGTCTCCGAATTCCCCTCCCTTTGACACTCAAAAAGGAACGTTGTCATCGCCCGGGGAATCCTCGTCGTCTAGAAGATCCTCTTCGTCCGGGCTAGTCGGCTCAGGTCGGAATGCTTCGGGCACCTTGCGGCTGTTTCGTTCCTCTTCTTCCTTAAGCTTTTTATAGTCCAAGTAGTGCAGGTTGGCCTGAATGTTGTCGGTGTTCGAATAAACGTATGCCAGGAAGAACTCGGTGATCGTGGCTTTGCGGTTGCGCAATTCTTCAGCCAGACGCAGGATCAACGCAGGCCGCTTCCGGTTCTCGTCCTCAAAGGCCTCCCACCACTTGCGTGCGCTGCCCGTAGTGTTGTTCCAGTTGAGCACTGCGACCTTGAGGGTTTCCAGTTCGTTCCAGATTTCTTCTTCGCTCCAGGCCCGGACATCGCTGATACCGGGCTCCAATTCGCGATTTTTTTTTCCACGGGGCAACGCCGGACGCGGACGCGGCGGCAGGCTCGCCAGCGCCTCCTGACGAAGTTCCGCGTCTAGGCGCTTTCGCTTCCCCTTCCGGCTGCGGTGCAACGTAGGTTCACCCTTGCGGGTCACGCAGGCTGCCGTCACAACCACTCGGGTGACACCATCAGCCGCCAGTTCCGGCCAGCGATGATCAATGCCGTCCACCGCCCGGCCGATCAAACGGTGCAGGCCGCGCGCACCGGTGCCCAAGGCGATCGCCTCCTCAGTCAGCGCGTCCAGAGCATCAGGCGAGAATTCAAGATCAATGCCGTGCAGTTGTGCCAGTTGCTGCTGGCGCGCGATCGCCGAATCCTCGGTCTTCTTCCCGAGAATCCCCCGCAGATCCTGCCGTGAGAGTTCATGAAGCACGGTCACGGTCGCAAAGCGTCCGATAAACTCCGGAATCATGCCAAAGTCCACCAAATCCTTGGTATCCGCCTGACAGAGGGACTCGTAAAGTGGTCGGTCGGGAAATTCCGAGAGGGGCTCCTCAGGACGCGGGAGGAATCCGATTTTTCGCTCACTGCGGCCCAGACGCTCATCAACAATTTCACGAAGACCAATGAAAGCACCAGTGCAGACGAACAGTAGCCGTCCGGTGTCCACTGGAACATGCCTCTCCGCGTCGGTTCCCTGGGCTTCATGACCATCAAGTAGCGAGAGCAGCGCGTTCTGCACCCCCTCTCCGCTGACATCGCGGCCACCCCCCACGCTTTCGCGTCGAATCTTGTCAATTTCATCGATAAAGAGGATTCCCTTTTCCGCCTTTCTTGGGTCTCCTTGCGTCTTGTCGAGCAGACCACGAACCAGACCTTCAACGGAGTTCCCCTTGTAGCCCGCCTCCACTAGGCCGGCAGCACTGCTAAAACCGACAGGCACTCCGAGAAAGTCGGCCAATGTTTTGACCAAGTAGGTCTTCCCAACCCCGGTTGGCCCCAGCATGAGAATATGATACCGGCCGAGGTCGGTTCCCTTGCGATCCAGCCATGCCTGGGATAGGTAATGGTTGTAAACAGCCACTGCCAGGTCCTGCTTCGCCCGTGACTGGCCACGGACAAAACGGTCCAAGTGCGCGATCATTTCCGACGGTGTAGGGAGAACGGGGGGCTGGAGCATGGGATGGTAAAAATGTAGCCGACATTAGCCGGACGGCGACCAAAACTGCCGAGCCTCCTAAAAAAATCAACCTTGCTTTGCTGGGATTTGGGTTCAACACGGGCGCAAGTCGGAATCGTGTGTTTTGTGTATGAATTGCTATAATTTTTTCTATCGAATTTTATATTGTCGCCGGGATCAGCCAGTTGTCCACCAACCAGCCCATGCAGGCTATCCAGCTCCCTGTATGTAGGCGTGGCGCTGGTCTTGATTCTGGTGTCGCTAATGTTGCCGGCTTTTCGGGAGCAAAGGCGGCGTAACTATGCGAAAGCACCAAGGCGGGAAATTGCGCTGCCTGCTGATTAATCTTGATCAACAACCCTACCCTTCGCCATACATTTCCGTGATTAGTCGGCGTAGTGCGGTTACCTCGCCGGACTTCAGGGTGCCAAGCTTTTTGGTCAGGCGAGATTTGCTGATGGTGCGGATTTGATCGACGGCAATTTCTGACGGCTTGCCGGTGCAGGTGATTTGTATTCTGGAACGCCACTGCGGATGAATGCTCGATGTCACGGGGCATACAGTTATCGTGTCCAGTCGCAGGTTCAGCGCGTCGAGGCTGACGATCACCGCTGGTCGGGTTTTCCCGATTTCCGATCCTTGCGTCGGATCGAGTTTCGTCCACCAGATTTCGTAGCGCTTCATCTGGCGCGCGGGAATCGTTTTTTAGACTCCCAGGGAATTGAAGCCAGTCCGTCATTCTCAGCAGTCGCCCACTCATCCCAAGATTCAGACGCGGCTACCATTTCCCCGGCGGTTTGTTCCCATGTGAGTTTGGAGGATTTCTTGGCCGGGGTCAGGAGAACACCCTCGCTGCCAGTCTCCATTTTGATGATGTCGCCAAAACCATAGCGGCGGATCAGCGCGGCAGGCAGACGAATTCCACGCGAATTGCCGATTCTGGCCAGCTTGACGGTGAGAACACTCATATGTTATTACAGTTATAACAGGATGGCTCCATGTCAATTACTCAAAGTGCAATCGCGCGATGTCGCTCCTGCGTTGAATACCATCGAAGGTAATCTTATCAGCGGCGGCATAGGCTTTGTTGCGGGCTTCATCGCGAGTGCCGCCTTGGGCGACAACGGCGAGGACGCGTCCGCCATTGGTCTCAAAGGTGCTGTTGCCGTTCCGTTTCGTGCCGCAATGAAAAGCGCGGGCATCATGGATGGATTCGAGGCCGGTGATCTTATCCCCGCTGCGCGATGAGACGGGATAGCCCGCGCTGGCGAGGATGACGCAGATGCTCCAGCCTTCGGCAAAACGGATGAGTTCAGGTTTGAGCTGGCCCTTGGCGGCGTTGAGAAGATAGCCCACGACATCGCCGCCGAGCATAGGCAGCACGGCCTCGGCTTCGGGATCGCCAAAGCGGCAGTTGTATTCCAGCACTTGCGGGCCGGTGGGCGTGAGCATGACGCCGAAGTAAAGAAAGCCGCGATAGCTGAGGCCGTCTTTGATGAGGCCCTGCACGGTAGGCTGGATGATATTGACGTCGATGTTCGCGAGCAGCGTGGCATCCACGAGGGCTTTCGATGCGACCGCGCCCATGCCGCCGGTATTCGGGCCTTGGTCGTTGTCGCCGATGCGCTTGTAGTCGCGCGCAGGCATTAAGATATGATACTGCGCATCACAAACGGAAACGAAGATGGAGACTTCCGGACCGCTGAGACATTCCTCGACGATGAGGTCCCCTTCCCCGAAGGAGCGTTTGGTGAAGACCTCATCAAGAAACTCGTTGGCTGCGGCTTCATCCGGGCAGACGGCGACGCCTTTCCCGGCTGCGAGTCCGTCGAACTTTAAGACCACCGGATAGCTGGTGATGGCTCGCTGGGCTTCGTGCTTGGTGTGGACGACGCTGTATGCGGCGGTCGGAATGTTATGCCTTTTGAGAAAGTGCTTCGCGAAGGTCTTGCTGGCCTCAAGTTGCGCGGCTTCTTTCAAAGGGCCCCAGCATGGGATGCCAGCCTCGGCGCAGAGATTCGCAAGTCCACGATCTTTGACGAGATACGATTCTTCACCCGCGATGCAGAGATCAATTTTCTCCCGTTGCATGAAAGCGATGAGGTCGAGCAGATCCTTGGCCTCCACGATTGTGGCGAGGTCGGCGATAGCATCGCTGCCGGGATAGGCGAAGAGCGTCGCGTCTGAGTTTTCGCGCAGAGCGCTAATGATGGCGTGCTCACGGCCGCCTTTTCCAGTCACTAATATTTTCATGATTCAAAACAGATCGTAGGCCCGTCCAGTCTTACCTTCATGGAAACGAAGGAAGGCTTCGTTGGTAACGGCGTTCCCTCCGGGTGTGGGATAGTTCCCGCTGAAATACCAGTCTCCACAGTGGGGCTGCATGGCCTGATGCAAGTTTTCTATGGTCTGATAAATGACACGAATTTCGCCTTTCCAAGCGCCGTTGCTCGGCCTGACTAGAGCCGCGACCTTTTTAGAAATTTCTTCGTCGGTGAATGACTCATAGATGTCTTTCACCACATTGCGCTGATCCTTACTGGGCTTCTTCAACTCAGTGATGCAAGTATTGTAGGTGTGTTCCAAAACATCGTGACGATGCTGATCTTTCAGAAGGGCGATGGCTGCTTGAAAGGCGATAAACTTGCCCAGCTCGCTCATATCAATACCATAGCAGTCGGGATAACGAATCTGTGGCGCAGTGGAGAGAACGATGATGCGCTTCGGGTTCGTGCGAGAGAGAATGCGAAGAATGCTCTGCTTCAGCGTGGTGCCACGCACGATTGAGTCATCAATGATCACGAGGTTATCTGTCGGCTTCACCACCTCATAAGTGATGTCATAGACGCTGGAGACTAGCTGGTCGCGGCCCTTGTCCTGAGCGATGAAGGTGCGGCTCTTGATGTCCTTGTGTGCGATTTTTTCACTGCGCGGCCAGTTGCGCATGATGAGATCGTCGAGCTTGTCTTCATCGAGCTTCCCGCTGCGCCACATTTCCACGAGCGACTCTCTTACTTCAATGCGGCGGCGCTTTCTTAGCCCGTCCATGAAACCGTAGAACGCGGTCTCAGCGGTGTTTGGAACAAAACTGACGACGGTATTTTCAAGATCGTTGCCCACGGCGTCGAGCAATTGCGGGACTAGCATTTCACCAAGCAGTTTTCGACCTTCGTAGATAGTGGCGTCGTTGCCGCGAGAGAAATAGATGCGCTCAAATGAGCAGGGCGAGGGCGTGGCAGGCTCGGCGAAAGGTGTGATGGAGAATCGGCCATCGCTCTTGATGACAGCCACATTGGCCGCAGGAAGTTCCATCGTATCCGCTTCGCTCAACTCAAACACGCTGCGCAAAGCCGCGCGCTCAGAGGCGAAGGCGACGAATTCATCCGAGGCCGCATAAAAACATGGTCGAATGGCGTGTGGATCGCGCATCACAAAAAGATCGCCGTTTCCGATAGCCCCGGCAATCGCGTAACCGCCGTCCCAGATGGCGGCAGAGTCGCGCACCACTTGGGCCACATCCAGACGACGGCTAATTTCTGCCGGAATGTCCAGACCGTCCATTTTACCCTTAAGTTCATGATAAAGGCTGGTGTGTGCTTCATCGAGATGGAAACCGATTTCCTCCAGCACAGTCTGCGTGTCCGTGTCCACAACCGGATGCTGGCCGCGACGACGCATGACGTCATTCAGCTCGCGAGTGTTGGTCATGTTGAAATTTCCCAGCACGATGAGACTGCGCGTAGGCCAGTTGCTGCGGCGGAGATAGGGATGGCACGCGGCCTTGCCAAAACTGCCGCTGGTGCCGTAGCGAAGATGGCCGAGCAGCACTTCCGCGCCGAACTCAAAGTGCTCCTTAATCGCCGCTGGATCGCGCTCGAACGACACCATTTCCGTGCCGCGTTCTTCCGCAAGATGCTTGCGCTGTTTGTTGGACTTGCGCGAGATGTCTCTGAAGTCAGACATCACGTCGCCGAAGACCTCTTCGAGGGAATCGTTTTTGCTCGAACGAACACGGAACATGTAGGGCTGGCCCGGTTCCATGTTGAGCTTGCAACAGCCGATGCCCATGCCGTCCTGGCCGCGGTTGCGCTGCTTGATCATCAACGCGTGGAGTTTATCCAAGCCCCAGAGCGCGTTCCCGTATTTGTGTTCATAATAAGCCAGCGGCTTCAGGAGCCGCACGATGGCAATGCCGCACTCGTGCCTAATGGGGTCGCTCATTCTTCAGGTGTCAGGGGGCAGAATGAATGGAGCGGGATGCGACCAAAGGCAAGGCGGGAAACAAATTCTTCGCGATGAATTTTTTGGGGGCCGTGATGTGAAAATGCGGACACTTCCGCGCTCTCCAAATCAAGACTTGTAACTTTGACTGTATATTTCTCGGGAGCCATGTTGAACTTGCCCATACAGTCTGCCGTGGCAAAGGCCACGCGCTGGCCTAAAAAGTGTGGGGAAAATAGTTCCTGCTAGGACAGTTCACTTCGCAACGCGCTTCTTCCACAACGCTTCCGCAAATACAGCATCTGCCGCATCTGCATAGAAAACTCCTCGACCCTCGTGGGTGCGGGTCAGAATAACGAACCGCTCCGGGCCATTTAGTTTAAAAACTCCATCGGGCGCATTCTTCGCAGCCTCTACGCCCTTGTATCGATTGAGTAAATTCTGCCGCATCGCACTAAAAAATGCATCTGCCGCATTGCTATCTTTCCACATCGTCTGCCAGGCGACATGATCGCGCGACTTCCCATCGGCGGGATATACCAGCAGGCGATCCCCTCTCCATCCGGGAGCGGTATCAGCCGCAATGGGCTGCGGCACTTGTTGCTTTAGATAAAGCACCAGCGCAATCGCGCCCAGTCGATCATCCCAGAGCGGGGCCAGTCCGTTAACTTTGACATCATCCCAATTGATGGCTGCGGGCTGGAACTGCGTATCCGCGAGATAGACTTCCGGCTCCAGCACTTCAAGGCAACAGACTGGCGGGCGCGAATAAACTGCATCCACCTGATCGAATTTCGCGCCATCATGCAGACCACGAACAAAATCCAGTCCCACACCGAATGGGGCCAGTTCCATCTCTCGGAGAAAATTTGGTATGGCCAACGAGCGCGATGGATCATCGGGGTCTTCACTCACTCCGCCACCGCCGCCAGTTTTCGGATGAGCCAAGCTATGCAGCAATCGCGTGAAGGCCGCATCCCCGGCGAGCAGACTCATGTTTGCCAGCCAAGTGTCTGTGCTGTTCACTCCCCTGTCTTTCGGAAACAACTGTGCGCCGTTCTCGCGGAATATCTGGGCAAAGGCCAGCCCCAGAGCGTTTTCTTTGCTGGCATCTGATGAAGGTGTGAAATAGAGAATTTCATCCTGTTCATTATACCAAGCACCAATTTGATGGGACCAAAATGCGGCACGCAAAGCAATCGTGTCCACTGGTTCGGGAATCGCTCCGAGTGCGGCCAGTGCCCGGCCTTGCCGCTTGCCGTAGTCTTTTGGAAAGCGATCCGACAACCATTGCGTCATCAGTCCCGCCACATCTTTGTGCTCCACAATCTTGCTATTCATTGGCAAAGCCTGCAGTCCTCTGGTCTTTAGAAGCTCTATCGCGATACCATTAAAATCAGGATCAGCTTCATCAGGTAGCGGCGGGCTTTCAGTAACCACATCTGGCTTTCCCGTTCTCGCTTTGGCAAGTTGATCAGCTAGGCGGACATTCTCTTTTTCCAAGGCCGAGACTTGATCTTGCATATACTCCACCTGCTTTTGCAGCAAGGCAATCTCACCGGGCGCGTTACTGGGAACTAGTGGAGCTGGTCTTTCCTTGCTCGAAAGCCAAACTCCGCCCGCAATGCCGAAGGCCAGCAGGATGAGCAGCAATATCAATGAACGGGGCATGGCCAAATCATAACGCATCGGTTTCACTTGTCATCTCCGTGCGTTTCGCACATGGAACCTTATGCCCGCTCACTGGCTCATTAACAACCGCGTTCACGATCTCGCATCGCGCGGATGGATCATGGGCATTTTGAATGTCACGCCGGATTCTTTTTCCGATGGCGGAAAATTCCCGGATGCAGATCGCGCCGTGAATCACGCGCTGCAAATGGTGGCCGAGGGAGCTGATGTCATTGACGTGGGTGGCGAATCGACGCGACCGGGCGCAACTTCAGTTCCCGTTGATGTCGAACTAAAACGCGTCGTGCCGGTGATCCAGAATTTGCGCAAACAAACCAACGCACTCATTTCCATCGACACCATGAAGCCTGAAGTGGCCCGCGCCGCTTTGGATGTCGGGGCTGACATCATCAATGACGTAGCCGGTCTGCGCGATCCGCGAATGGTCGAAGTCGCGGCACAAAGCCAGGCCGGAGTCATCGTCATGCACATGCAAGGCACGCCGGGAACGATGCAGACCAGTCCGCATTATGACGATGTCGTTGCGGAAGTGCGGACATTCTTTCAGGAAAAGCTCCAGACGCTGGCCGCCGCAGGAGTGGATTCACAACGCATCGCACTCGATCCCGGAATCGGGTTCGGCAAAACTCTGGCGCACAATCTGGCACTGATGCGAAGTCTGGATTGGCTTGGCATAGATGAACGCCCGCTAGTCGTCGGCGTCTCGCGCAAATCACTTATCGCCCGTCTGTTGGGCGATGATGACATGGAGCAGCGCTACTGGCCTACGGTCGCACTCACCGCATGGCTGCGGGATGCAGGTGCACATGTGCTGCGAGTGCATGATGTGAAACTTAATGCGGAATCGTTGCGGATGATGGAGGCGATCAGGAACTACCCTGACAAGTAATCAACTTCGCGTTTGCCTCTGCGCCATCGCTCACCTAAATTTCATCAGTATGTGGAAACAGTTCGCCGAACACTGGAGCGACGCCGTAGAGATCTTAATTCTCGCGGTGCTACTCTATTACGGCTATCGCTTTTTCCGTGCGACACGCGGGGCGCGCATTCTCACAGGGCTGCTGATGCTGCTGCTGGGGTTGACGCTCCTTTCCGTGTTGCTTGATCTTCAGGTCATCAGTTGGCTGTTGGAGCGATTCTCTGTTTTCCTCGCCCTTGGTCTGGTGGTTATTTTCCAACCAGAGTTGCGACGTGTGCTGGCTGAACTGGGCAGCAGGCGATTTTTCTCCTTCAATGGCAGCGACGAAGCATCGGTCGATCAATTGATTGAAGCCATGACGCAACTTTCGCACAGGCGGGTTGGCGCATTGTTTGCCTTACAGCGCGGCATTGATCTCAAGCCCTATGTCGAAACTGGCGTCTCTGTGGACGGTAAGGTTTCCAATGAACTGATTGCCACCATTTTCCATCCCAAGACCGCGCTGCACGATGGCGGGCTAGTGATGGATCAGGGGCGCATCGTTGCCGCTGGTTGCGTATTTCCCGTTAGTCAGAAAGAAGTCAGTGACCGCAGCATTGGCCTGCGGCATCGCGCCGGAATGGGCATCACGGAAGAGACCGATGCCGTCGCACTCGTGGTTTCTGAAGAGACGGGCGCGCTCTCCCTATGCTATCAAGGAAAGCTGGAACACAATCTGGAACCAGCCGAACTGAAAGAGCGACTTCAGGAGATTTTACTATTCAAAACCGAGGAGAATAAAGATAACGAAGATGAAAAATCTGCGGAAATTCGCAACCCAGCTTAAGCTGTGGTGCCTTGACGACTGGGAAGCAAAAATAGTGGCGCTGATTCTGGCGTCACTGCTCTGGTATGTCGTCAAAGACAAAGTCGCTCGCGATAAAATCATCAAACTCCCGGATGGTTGGAAGACAAACGCAACTGCCGCGCGGTGAACTGCCCGTCAGTGTTTTTTGACTTGCTCGCACAATTCTGCTAATGCCCACGCCCATGTCAAAAAAGAGACAATATTTTGGAACAGACGGAATACGCGGACTCGCGAATGAACAGCACATGACGCCGGAATTCGTCATGCGCCTTGCGCAAGCTGCCGCGCAAGTGCTGGGCCATAAAACAAAGAACACAGACTCGCGCCCGCTCTGTGTCATCGGACGAGACACGCGCGTCTCTGGCGAAATGTTGGAAGCAGCGCTGGTCGCTGGATTGAATTCCATGGGCGTGGATGCCCTTCTCTGCGGAGTCTTGCCCACACCAGGCGTCGCATTACTAACTGCACAAAATCACGCATCCTTTGGCGCAGTCGTATCTGCTTCGCACAATCCATTCTCGGATAACGGAATCAAATTTATCGGCGGCAACGGCTACAAACTCTCCGACGAACAGGAAATTCAAATCGAAGCCCTACTCACTACCGGAACCGCTGCGGCATCACGCCCAACTCATGGTGAAATCGGTCGTGTTCATCACCTGCCCGATGCGGCGGAGCGCTTCATCGCTCACGCAATCGACTCCATGAACGGATGCAGGCTCGATGGCATGAGCATCGCGCTCGATAACGCCAACGGCGCATCCTCCCACACCAGCACTGAAGTCCTCCGGCGTCTCGGTGCGCAGGTCAGCGTGTTTCATTCCACGCCCAACGGTGTCAATATCAACAGCGATTGCGGCTGCACTCACCCGGAAGTCATCGAAGCGCTCGTTAAACAATCCGGCGCCCAAGTTGGCATCGCGCATGATGGCGACGCTGACCGTCTCGCACTTAGTGATGAGACGGGCACCAGACTCAGCGGCGATGAATTGATCGCCATCGCCGTGGCTCATATGCTCCGCATCGGCACGCTCAAACAAAACACCGCCGCTGTTACCGTCATGAGTAACTTCGGTCTCACCGATCTTATCGAGAGCCTCGGTGGTCGCGTCATTCGCACTAATGTCGGCGATCGCCACGTCATCGCGGCCATGCGCGAGCACGGGCTGAACTTCGGCGCTGAAGAAAGCGGCCACGTCGTTTTCGGCGACTACGCCACCACGGGCGACGGATTGATTGCCGCGCTGCAAATTCTCAAGATCATGGTCGAGACTGGCCTGCCGTTGAGTGAACTGCGCAAATGCCTCAAGCCCTTCCCGCAGACTAAGCGCAACCTCCGCGTCAAAGAAAAACCGCCCATCGAGGAACTCACCATCGTGCATCAACTAGTCACGGAGACCGAGCAAACCTTGGGCGATCTCGGGCGCGTGCTGCTGCGTTACTCCGGCACCGAGGCGCTCATCCGCTTGCTCATTGAAGGACGCGACTCTGCTTACATCGAGGCTCGCGCCGACATGATCGCCGACGCCATCCGTGCGCGGATTGGTGCGTGATGCAGCGGCGCGTTCAGATGATGCATCCATTTATGAAAAACGCCATCCGCCACCTATTGCTCATCATCGGACTCGCCAGCATGGTCAATGCTGGACTCCCGGACGCAAAACGCATCGTCTTTCTCGGCGACAGCATCACTTATGATGGCAAATATGTGGAGTATCTGGAGACCGTGCTCATCGCCGACACTGACAAGCATTATGAGGTGCTTGATCTCGGCCTCAGCAGCGAGACCGTATCCGGCTTGTCAGAAGAAGGTCATGCTGGGGGTAAGTTCCCCCGCCCGGATTTGCACGAACGCCTCGACCGCGTGCTCGCCACCACCAAGCCAAATTTAATTGTCGCCTGTTACGGAATGAACTGCGGCATTTATCAGCCGCTCGACAACATCCGCTTCCAAAAATACAAGGACGGCATCCAGTGGATGCGCGACAAAGCAAAAGCCGCTGGCACAGAGATTATTCATCTTACCCCGCCGACCTTTGAGCCGGGGCCATCTAATAAGACACCGTTCTACAGCGGAGTGATGGATACTTATGCGCAGTGGTTGAATGGGCAGAAGGACAAAGGCTGGCAGGTCGTGGATATCCACACGCCAATGTTAGATTTCATCAAGTCGCAGTTGAAGACTAATCCTAAATTCATGCTCGCGCCTGACGGCGTCCATCCCGGCCCGCAGGGGCATTGGATCATGGCCCAGCAAATCCTCCGCGACTGGGGAGTAACGGCTGATTACACCCTTGACGACTTCACCAGCCAGACCGGAAAGTTGCACGGCCTCCATGAACTGGTGGCGAAGCGACTGCACATTCTCAGCGCGTCCTACTTGAGCGCCGCCGGACACAAACGCCCCGGCGTGCCCAAGGGCTTGCCGTTGGAAAAAGCGCAAGCCGAAGTCGCTGAACTGACCCAGCGCATTGAGTCGCTGAAACATGGCGACACTAAAGCCCCGGCCCAGCCTGTAAAGAGCGCTGACAAGTCCACAGCTTCGTTCTCTGGCCAGAGTGCCGACTGGCACGGTTACACCAGTTACACTTTTGATGTGGACGGCAAGTCAGTCACCGTCGTCACGCCCAAGCAGGAAGCGAAAGGCCGCCCTTGGTGCTGGCATGGAGAATTCTTCGGCCACAAGCCCGACCCCGACATCGCTCTGCTCGGAAAAGGATTCCACATTGTTTATATGAGAATTAATAACATGCTCGGCGGCCCCGGAGCCGTGCAGCATTGGAATTCTTGTTATCAAGAACTCACCACGAAACATGGATTCGCGAAGAAGGCCGCGCTCGTCGGCCTCAGCCGCGGCGGACTCTATTGTTACAACTGGGCCATCGCGAACCCCGATAAAGTCGCCTGCATCTACGGTGACGCCCCCGTTTGCGACTTCAAAAGCTGGCCCGGCGGCAAAGGCAAGGGCAAGGGCGACAAGAGTAACTGGGCGCGTGTGCTCACACTCTGGAACTTCAAAGACGAAGCCGAAGCCCTCGCCTATAAAGGCAATCCCGTGGACAACTTAGAACCCCTCGCTAAAGCCGGAGTCCCGCTCCTTCATGTCTATGGCGATGCCGATGACGTAGTGCCTCCCGATGAAAACACCCTCCTGCTTGCCGACCGTTACCGGAAGCTCGGCGGCAGCATCGAATTGATCGCCAAGAAAGGCGTCGGTCATTCTCATGGCCTGACCGACAGCACGCCCATCATTGAGTTCATCGTGAAGAAGGCTGCCGAGGATGCGAAGTGAATCCTTTTTGGGGCTGAAGTCCTACTAGTGGCTAGGGAATGACTTTTTTGCACCACTGGTAATACTGTTCATACAATTTCCCTATTGGCGAGTTATCAATAAAACGAAATGGATAATAGAACACCTGAAAAAAGCTTCTTAAATATATTTCCAAAGTAGGTGAAGGCGGGTGTTTATCAAAAAATGCACTGACTGGCGGAGGACTGAGCACATACAGCACCAACGCGACTACTATACTAATAGCCCAGCATCCCGCCGAAGATTTAGACTTCTCTTCTTCGCTCATGGGGCCAGCCCCTTACAGTTTAATCTCTTCGTTGGTTTTGGTGTTGGCGAGATAGACCTGTTCGCGAGTGAAGGTGGCGTCCGTGCGGAAGGTCAGGCGGGCGAGATATTTGCGCTCGAGATCGACGAGGATTTTGTCGTCTGCAGTGCGGAGACGCTGCATGACATCGGGGTGAATGACGACGAGCACATCGCGCTCGTTTTCCGGCAGGCGCAGGAGAACGGAGTTGAGGCGGCGCTGAAGTTCGACGCTCATGGTGAGCGGGGTTTTGATCTGGCCGTGGCCTTTGCACTGGGGGCAAGGTTCATACATGGCGTCGCTGAGGCTTTCATGGAGCCGCTGGCGGGTCATTTCCATGAGACCGAACTGGGAGATGGGGAGGAGTTGGGTCTTGGCCTTGTCGCGCTTGGTGTGGTCGAGCATGGTCTTGAAGACGGCTTGCTGTTCCTTGCGGCCCTTCATGTCGATGAAGTCCACGATGACAAGGCCGCCCATGTTCCGCAGGCGGAGTTGACGGGCGACTTCGGAGGCGGCTTCGAGGTTGGTCTGGAGAATGACCTTGTCCACGTTGCCCGCGCCTTTGTTACGCCCGGTATTTACGTCAATAGCGATGAGCGCCTCGGTCTGGTCGATGACGATGTAGCCGCCGCAGGGGAGCCAGACTTGACGATAGAATGCGGTATCGATCTGACGCTGGATGTTGTAGCGCTCAAACAAAGTGCCGGGGCCAGTGAAGCAGGTGATGCGGCGCTTGGCGCGGCGGGAAATGCTCTCGGCAAGCTGCTGCATGCGCTCAACGACGGCATGGTCGTCGCAGATGACTTCATCGACTTCCTCGGTGAGGAAATCACGCACGGTGCGTTCGATGACATCTGGCTCCTGAAGGCAGCAGACAGGGGCTTTCTGTGTGTCGCGATTTTTTACGACTTCGTTCCATTGTTCAAGGAGGATGCTGTAATCGCGGACGATGTAGCCCTTGCGCTTTCCTTGGGCCTCGGTGCGCATGATGATGCCCATACCATCTGGGAGATTTATTTCCTCGATGATCTTGCGGAGGCGGGCGCGTTCCTTGGGGTCTTCGATCTTACGCGAGATGCCGCAGGATTCGTTGAGCGGCATGAGAACGAGCAGACGGCCTGCGAGCGAGATATTGGTGGAGACACGCGGGCCTTTGTTGCCGACGGGACCTTTGCTGACTTGCACCATGATTTCCGAGCCAATGGGATAAAGACTGGGGATGTCACGCGCGGTAATATTGGGCTGTTTCTTCCGCGCATTGTCGCCTCGGCGGATTTCTTCCAAGCCGGCGTCGAGTGCTGCGGGGATGGCGTCCCAGAAGTGGAGGAACGCATTCTTATCTAGGCCGATGTCAACGAACATGGCTTTCAACCCCTGCTCGATGTTTTTGATGCGGCCCTTAAAAATACTTCCGACGAGATGTGGCTCACCTACGCGCTCCACGGAATATTCTTCGAGCACGCCGTTCTCTAGTAGAGCGACGCGGTTCTCCAGCTTCTCGCAGTTGATGACGATCCGGGTGCCGCTGTTGATGTCTTTTTTTCCGGTGAGAAATTCCTTGATTCTTTTGACGAATTGCAATGCCATATATTTTGTCTGTTAAAGTTTTGTCTTGTGTTTTGGGTTGATTAGTCTCGATGAAAGAGGTTGCGGAAGAAGCTGGCGCGGCGCGGCGGGGGCTGTTTGTTTTTTACAGCTCGTGAGCCTTCGTCATCAGCTTCGGGTTTGATGCTGGGCGCGACAGGGACGGCTCGGGGCACGGCGGCACCCGGCGAACGAGTGGGCGCGGCAGGCTCATCTCCGGTGTGGCCGACATCGTTGTCGTCATCGTTTTTTGCCACATTCATGGCCACGCCTTCAAAGGTAATTTGCTCGATATGATTTAGATGACCGAAAACTTCAGGCACGGCTGCTAGCTGAAGTGTGCCGCCTTGATCAAGCGAGAGCGCCTGCTCCAGCACCCGCTTGGCTACGGGGGCGCAGCAACCGCCCCCTGATTTTCCGCCTTGGATGAGAATGCACACGGCGTATTTAGGATTCACATAGGGCGCGAAGGCGATGAACAAGGTGTGATTGTCCTTCTGACCATCGGGACGCCAAGCTTGTGCGGTTCCTGTTTTACCAGCGACTTCGACTCCAGGGATGCGCGCAGCTTTGGCGGTGCCACCGTCTTCATTGACGACCTTCCACATGCCTCTGCGCACAAGTTCGAGTTTTTTCTGTGTCAATCCGTAGTCGGAAAAATTGCCGCGAATCATAGGTGGCTGCTCGCGAACCAACTCTTCGTCGTCGGTCACTTTCTTAAGCAGATGAGGCTTGTAACATATGCCGCCGTTACCGACTGCGGATGCGACGCTAGCCATCTGCAAGGGTGTGGCCAGAACGTAGCCCTGACCAATGGAGGTGTTGGCCGTGTAAGCA
The DNA here is from genome assembly GCA_038230495.1 of Verrucomicrobiales bacterium. Lineage (GTDB taxonomy): Bacteria > Verrucomicrobiota > Verrucomicrobiia > Verrucomicrobiales > Verrucomicrobiaceae > VFKE01. The sequence continues at coordinate 14,608 of JBBRNC010000015.1, read as the reverse complement.
TTGTTGCCAGTGGGCCATGTTTCTTTGGTGTGGAGTCGAAGCCATTTAGGCGTGGGCAGAATACCCGAGTCTTCGTCACTGAGTTCGATGCCGGTGCGCTGGCCTAGGCCAAACATGTGTCCGGCCTTTTCAATGTTGTTGATCCCGGCGCGGTTGCCGTATTGATAGAAGAAGCAGTTGCAGGAGTTTTTTAGGCCATCGCTCAAATTAAGCGTGCCGTGGGAGCCGCCTTTATCGGCTATCCAGCATTTCATGTATTTGTTTCCGTAAGTGATGCCGCCGGGGCAGTTGAAATGCTCATTCTCTGTGCCCGCGATAATGCCCGCAAATGAGATGGCCACCTTGTATGTGGAGCCAGGCGCATAGGGTTTGATAGCGCGATTGAAAAGCGGATTGGCGATATTGGTGTTGTATTTCTGGAACTCAGCCAGCGAGATACTCGGAATGAATTTATTCGGGTTGTAGGATGGAACGGAAGCCATTGCCAACACATCTCCGGTGGCCGGCTGGATGACGACGATTGAGCCGCGACCAATCTGCGGGATGCTGTCGCGCAAGGCGCGTTCGGCGATGTATTGGATGCGGGCGTCCAGCGTCAACCAGACATCGTGTCCGCGTCGGGGTTCTTCCTGATTAAGCACGCTGACGATGTGCCCTTTTTCGTCCTGAAGTAGTTCTTGAAAACCGGGTCGCCCGCGCAATTCAGCGTTAAAAGATTTTTCGACGCCATAGACGCCGTAGTCATCGGGCACGAAGAAGTTCCATTGCTTTCGCTCCTCTTCAGAGACGAGTTTCTCATCCGCTTGGTTCACATAGCCGAGGACGTGGCAGGCCATTGCGTCATATAAATACTGTCGCACAGGACGAACGGCGACCGTGACGCCGGGCAGTCCAAGACGATGCTCCGCGAATTGGCTGAACTCCTCGAACTTAAGATCGCGCCGGTAAACCCAAGGCACCACACCACGATTAGCCCGATACTGAGTGCGGAGTTTTTCAGAATTGTAAGGAGCGGCGAGTCCGATCAGGTTGAGGGGCTCGATTACGGCTTCGTTCACAATAGTGACGATGTCGATTTCCTCTTTCACACTGCGGAAGCCCTTGCTGTCCTTGAACTCATAATCTACCAATGGCGTTTCCCGTTTTTCTTTTCTGTTCTGCTTCAGCGCGGGATCGGTGTTTGTCTTGTTAGCCAGATCAATTTTTCGGTTTTCGTCAGATATCTTCTTGTTGTCATCCACTACTTGCCGCCGGTATTCATCGACCAATGTTTTGAGATTGATACGAACCTCGAAGGACGGCTTATTAGAGACCAGTGGAATCCCGTTGCGATCTTTGATCTCGCCACGCGCGCCGGGCACGCGGGCCCGAAGAGTTTTGGTGCCGCGAATCTTTTTCGTATATTCATCATTGTGGACGACCGAGAGGTTCCACAAACGCTGCACAAGCGCACCAAATCCCACCAGCACCGCCAGTGTGATCATGTAAAGACGCAGGCGATATTTAGCTACCATGGAAGCGGAGGGTTAGACCTTCACTGCGTGCTTCAAAGCGAAGAACGCGGGCGATAGAATGAAGACAATAGAGCAACAGCGGCGCGGCCAACATGGCGAGCAGCGCGTCCGTGGTGATCTTAGTCCATAAGCCTTCGGGGAAATAAAACCTACTTCGGAGGAACGACATCAACAGGTATTCTATCAGGAGCCAGACGAATGTAGCAACTCCCACCATCACGACTGGAAGCTCCCAACGCCCGCGCTTGAACAATGGGCGAATGCCTTGCATCACAGTGCCAAGCGCCCCAAACAGCACAATGGAATAACCCGGCGGAAGATTGCCTCGTGAATGCTCCCGCTTTTCTGCATGACCGTTCATGGCCATCTCAGAAGTGTCGCTGAATTTTACTTTATCTGGTCTGTAAGGCAGATGACGCGCATCCCAAACGAAGCCTGTGAAGAAGGCGAAGATGAGCATCACAGGAAATGAAACTGAAAGCGATGAACAAAAAAACAGCACGGGTGGGAGCAGCACTCTGGCCTGATGGGCGAACTCGATGGCGGGCAGGAACTCCTGTGCGCCAAAGCTGAAAGCGAGCAGGACCCAGACGGCTATGTAATAGAATATGCTCATGGTCCGCCTGTTTCTAACTGGACAATGAAGACGTCTTCAATCAATGAAAAATCCATCGGCGGCTCCACCACAGCCTCAGCCGCAACATCACGCATCTGGATGCTCTTGACCTTCCCGAGAAAAAGCTCCGCAGGAAAAACACCACCGTCACCCGTGGAGTAAATCTTTGCACCCGGCTCAATCTTTGCCATGCGGTCGATGAAACGCAGACGCAAATCAGAACGCACTTCGAGATCGCCGCGCTCGCCTGAAAGGATGCCTTTAATTTGCGTGCCCTGCACGCGGGCTGATACTCGACATTCTTCATCGGTGAGCAACATGACCTCCGCAGTATTCAACGCGACCTTGCCAGTCTTGCCGACCAGCCCAGACTCAGTAATCACTGGGCAATCAGTGCCGACTCCATCCAGCGATCCCTTGTCGATGATCAACGTTGTCCACCAATTAGAAGCAGAACGGCGGAGCACGCGTGCCGCCGTGAGCTTGAGCGGAGTCTGCTGCCGGTAATTAAGAAGCGTGCGAAACTTGTTATTCTCATCCAGCACGGAATTGTATTTTTCCGCGATGATGGAGAGCTGCGCCACTTTCTGCTGAAGCCTTTCGTTCTCACGACGCAACTCGCCCGGATCAAGGGGTGACTCGACGGCGTGTTTAACCTCAGTCTCTGTGACTGCACCCGCGCGAATGAAGGGCGAGAGAATGTTCATCACCTTCGTCTGAAAGCCACGCGTCGTTGGCGAATCAACGAAAAAAAAGATCGCGACAACTGCTGCTAAAAAAAGCAGCAGGGCGATGACATTGATCTTTTTCATTGGGAAGAATCACCCGATCCGAACCTTTGACGATTCTGCTCGCAGTTATGACAACGAGCCGAAGCCGGCAGATTCATCAGGCTTCTGTCGTGCTGACTTTGCGCAGGAATTCGATTTCACTGAGCACCCGTCCGGTGCCTTCCGCGACTGCGCTCAGCGGATCGTCGGCTACATGCACGGGCAGCGCCGTTTCTTCCTGAAGAAGCTTGTCCAGTCCACGAAGCAATGCACCACCGCCTGCGAGCATGATGCCGCGATCAACAAGATCGGCAGAGAGTTCGGGAGGGCAGCGCTCCAGCGTGGTGCGCACAGCGTCAATAATTGTATTCAGCGGTTCCAGCATCGCTTCACGCACTTCTTGGCTCGTGATTGTAATTGTCTTCGGCAGACCAGCCACCATGTCGCGACCCTTGACTTCCATCGTGGTTTCTTTACCGAGAGGATAAGCGGAACCGATGCGCAGTTTGATTTCTTCAGCCGTGCGCTCGCCGATCATTAGATTGTAAGCGCGCTTCATGTAATTGATGATCGCTTCATCAAGTTCATCACCAGCAACGCGCACGCTGCGACTGTAAACGATGCCGCTCAGCGAAATGATCGCCACTTCAGTAGTGCCGCCGCCGATGTCCACGATCATGTTGCCTGCAGCTTCCTGCACCGGCAGACCGACTCCAATCGCAGCAGCCATTGGCTCCTCGATAAGGAAAACTTCTTTGGCTCCTGCTTGTTCTGCTGACTCTTTGACTGCACGCTTTTCCACTTCCGTAATTCCTGATGGCACCGCGATAACCACGCGAGGTGATCCCCAAGTGCGTCCGTTGCGCACCTTTTTGATGAAGTGGCGCAACATGGCCTCAGTGATTTTGAAATCAGCGATCACGCCGTCCTTGAGCGGGCGAATCGCAGTGATGTTGCCAGGCGTGCGGCCCAACATACGCTTGGCATCGTCACCGACCGCGACCACTTCATTCGTGCTCGTCTTCACTGCCACCACTGACGGCTCACGCAGGACAATGCCCTGATCTTTGACGTAAACGAGTGTGTTAGCAGTGCCGAGGTCAATACCAATATCATTAGAAGCAAATCCGAATAACCGGCTAAATAGAGACATTTAAAAAATATAAAGTTGAGGTTGAAAAAAAAGGTTCAAGGAAAAGCAGTTACTGAAATGGCCATGAAAACATCTGCTTCCAGAGCCAAAAAAGTCCGCTGAACTATCTGCTTTCGCAGCCCCTAACCTAGGAAAATCGTCGATTAACGTCAAGAGAAAGATTCTATGGCCAAAAATGACCCTAAAACGGGCTCTCGCGGTATGAATTCTGTCTGTGTTTACCCAACAGTTTTCGAGGAGATCACGCCACCAGCCTCAACCTCCCATACTGCCGCTCCAGCAGAAGCAATTTCCATCCAATCCAGTGATGTAGTTGTGATCATTGTCTGTGAATCTTCCGGCAAAAAATCCAACAAGGCACGCCGACGATGCGGATCCAGTTCACCAAAAATATCATCAAGCAACAACAGCGGCGCCATTCCCCTGCCCTGTTCCAACACTCGCGCCTGTGCAAGTTTCAATGACAGACTGAGTGTGCGCTGTTGGCCTTCCGATGCAAATTTACCCGCATCAAGTTCATTCACTGTAAGAATGATTTCATCGCGATGCGTTCCGGCTCCAGTCTGTCTCGTGCGTGATTCATCATCGCGGGCATTGAGCAAAACCTCTTGCAAATTTTCTCCCGCGAAGCCGGAAGCATAAGTTGCCTCAGCGGACTCATTCATGCCGCTGAGTTTTTTTTGCGCATCAAGAATCCACGGCCGCATTCTCTGCAACAAGTCTTCGCGACACCGCCGAATAACACGAGCGTGCTTATCGAGCAGTGCCGCATAGGCATCCACTTGACGCCACTGAATAACCGCGTCGCGCTTCAGTAAAAAATTTCTGGCCCGCAATGCGCGATCATATTGCCGCAAGGCATCGAGGTATTCAGGGAACAATTGAGCCGCTGCGAAATCGAGGAATCGGCGACGGTGTTCTGCGCCGCCGCGCACCAGATTCATATCCGCGTGATCCATCCAGACCACCAATGCGCTATTGGAAAGATAATCGGCATTGCGAGTGCAAGCCGCACCATCAACAGCCAGCCTTCGCGAACTTTTTGTTTGCGTGTATCGGAGGGAACGATTGGTCCATACCCCCTCGATCAAACAGGACTCCGCACCAAATCGCATCCAGTCGCTCCGGCTCGCAGTTCGCGGTGACTGCAAACGCATGAGGACGCAGACCGCTTCCAGTAGCGAAGTTTTTCCCTGCGCATTCCGTCCAGTGATGAGCGTCATTTGCGGGTGCGGCTCCACATCCGCGTGCCCTAGGCACCGGAAGTCGCGCACTTTGAGACGGTCCAGCATCGGGGGCGCATCATGCGGATGGCGGGGCGCTTTGTCCAGTGCGCCCATGTCAATGAGGTGATTTTTCTGTGACAAAATCATCACAAAGCCCCAGTCGCGGCATGATTGATGCTTGCCTTATTCGTCATCGCGTGTAAATCACGCGCCCAAAAAAAACGCACCGGGTCGCCACCCGCGCTGCGCCACAACACCACAACTCAAAACAACACCATGAAACATCTCTATCACATCAGCCGCAACTTCGTCGAATTTGGAGCCTTTACCGCCCCAGAAATCACCGACTTCAAACAGCGCGGCATTCTCATTGACCACGATTACGTGCGCGCAGAAAGCAATCCGGACTGGATGCCTCTCACCCACTGGATCAAGGAAAACTCCCCTGTCGTGACCAAGGAAAAACCTGTCGCCAAGACAAAAAGTCCGGCTCCGCGCAAACGCGCCGCATCTGCTGCAAAAACGCCTAAGAAAGCTGCGTAAGCTTCTTGATGCGACTTTGTTTTCACGAGACGGGAAAGCCCGTTGACGTTCTCCAGCTTGAATCATGGGTGCCGCCCACGCTGCGGCCCCATGAGGTTCTGGTGGTCATGCACTATGCGCCGGTTCACCCTGCCGATATAAATTTCATCGAAGGAATTTACGGCAAGCTGCCGCAATTCCCCGCCGTTCCCGGCAATGAAGGCTGCGGCAAAATCATGGCCATCGGGGCTGATGTGGCCTCGCTCGCTGTGGGCGATTCTGTCATCGTCTTGCAACCTTCTGGCTGCTGGTCCGAGCAAATTGTGCTCCAGGAAAATGGATTGCATAAATTGCCGAGTGGTCTCGATAGGCAGCAGGCCGCGATGCTTCGGGTAAATCCTTGCAGCGCTTGGCAGATGCTCCATCTTTTTCGCGATCTAAAGCCGGGCGATTGGGTGGCGCAGAATGCCTCCAATTCCATCGTCGGTCGCGCCGTGATTCAGATTGCCCACCATCTTGGTTTCCGCACCATCAATTTCGTGAGGCGCATCGAACTTGCTGATGAACTCAGAAGCCTGGGAGCCGACGCTGTGCTCGCCGACAATGACGAAGGTTTTCAGTCTTCGAAAGAACTCATCGGGAGCGATGGACTTCATTTAGCCCTCAATGCCGTCGGCGGAGAGAGCGCACTCCGGCTCATGGAACTTCTATCGCCCGGCGGTGCCCACATTACTTATGGTGCCATGAGTCGCCGCAGCTTATCCGTGCCCAATAAATTTCTCATCTTCAAAAACCTCGAAATTCGCGGCTACTGGCTGAGTCGGGAGATGGAAAACGCCACGACTATCGAGATTAAATCCATGTTGGAAAAACTCGCCGGGCTGATGCGAGATGGCTTGCTCAGGATGCCGGTGGACAGTGTTTACCCTCTTAAAGACTGGCCGAACGCCATCGCTCGCGCCCAAGAAGAAGGGCGTAATGGTAAGGTGCTTTTGCAGATGCATGACACCGCTGAAAGTTCCCATTGCGGCAACCCGTAATACATCGTATGAATTACCTTATGAACACCCCCCTTCTTGCATTTGGCATCCCCAGCGGTCCTGACATGCTTGTCATCGCCGTGCTGGTGCTCGTGCTCTTTGGCGCGAAAAAGCTCCCCGTCTTCGCCCGCAGTCTCGGTCGCAGCATGGGTGAATTCCGCAAAGCCAAGGAAGAATTCGAGCATGAACTAAACCGCTCACATGACGATGTCGTAAATAACAAGGACTCAGAGCGCCGCATTGAGTCGCCGAAGGCTGCTGAAGCGAAACCTGCCGAACCTGTGGCAGTGACTCAGAAAGAAGTCTGATTTCCTTCTCGTTTTCTTAAACCGCTTCATGTAGCCTCGCCTGCATGAAGCGGTTTTTATTTATCCCAGCGGCGTGGGCGCTGCTCGTTTCCACGTTGGCAGCAGAGGATCGCGAGAGCATCACTTTCTGCGCCTACAATCTACAGAATTATCTCCCGATGGAACGCTTCGTCAAAGGCGCTCGCGAGCCGGACCAGCCGAAGCCTGAAAAGCAAATTGCTGCCGTAGTAAAATTCCTTACGCAGATCAAACCCGATGTGCTGGGTGTCTGTGAAATCGGTCGGGAAAAAGATCTTCTCGACTTGCAAAAACGTTTGAAAGAAGCAGGGCTTGATCTGCCAAATTTTGAATACAGTCATGGCGGCGATCCAACTCGTAGGCTGGCTTTGCTTACTCGACTGCCGATCACTGCCCGCAATTCGCAAACCGATCTCAAATACCAAATCGGCGATCAGGTCTTTCCTGTGCAACGTGGGTTTCTGGATGCCACGGTCGAAGTGCGTCCCGGTCTGGAGATGCGATGTGTGGGTGTGCATCTCAAATCAAAACGCCCGGTGCCAGATGCCGATGAAAGCATCATGCGCCGTAACGAAGCCCACCTGTTGCGCAAGCACCTCGATGACATCATCGCCAAAGACGCCGGAGCCAAAGTGCTGCTCTACGGCGACTTCAATGAGCATCGTCACGAAGCCCCCATCGCGGAAATCACTGGGACACCGGGCACGCCCGGCGGACTCTACGAACTTCATCTACGCGACGAGCGCAACGAGACCTGGACCCACTATTGGAAGGACGCGGATGTCTATTCGCGCTTTGATTATTTATTCTTCACCAAGACGCTGGCGAAAAATATGGATCGCAAAAACAGCAGCATATTCGACGTGCCAGAATTTCTTGAAGGCAGCGATCACCGCCCGATAGTGTGCCGCATTCGTCTTCAAGCCAGCAAATAACGGCTGCCCGTTCAACGCGGAATCTTGGATACGTCATCATCATCCTGCAATGAAGGCAGTAGCGGAGAGGCACGCATTCCCTTCGGAATATCATTAGGCGAGAGCGCTGGCAGGAGCGGATTCGGCCCATCTTTCCATGAACTGGGCCAGGTCGGCGTCACCCCTTTATCGGTGGTGATGCGGTGCTTACCGACGACCTGTAAGCGTGTGCCCATGATAAAAAACACAGTCGTGTCCTCCAACCCTTCCACCACTGTGTTACCTCGTTTGAGCAAGGGTTTACCTCGCAAAATCACCTCATTCCCACCGATCAGCGCTTCCTGACCCAGCGCGATAAGCTGGTCGCCGAAATCGATTTGCAGGAACACATGCCCCTTCGCCGTAGCGCGCCGCGGTTGACCGTCTGATGTCTTCGATGTCACATTTATCACATCCGCCGCCACATGGTAATTGGGCAAAACATTCGCGTTGGCCGGACTTATTTTTTGCGCCTCATCATAAGTCATGGAGAGCAGAAATCCGACATCGACCGGAGGACTTTCGGCATCCTTTTTGGCATCAGGTGGAGCCTCACCTTTTTTTTCTTTTTCCGATGACGCAGTCCCATCTGCCTTTTTACCCGTTGAAGTGCAGGCCGACAGGCTAAGGCAAAACACACCAGCAACCAGCGCGACCGCGACGCAGCGCACCTCATGCAGCTTTTTCAACCTAGCCATGCATATATCATAACCATTGATCGCAATCGCACCAGCATGAAATTAAATTCATCTGTAGAATCATCATTTTGAGCTTGGCCCCCGCCCCAGCCCGCGCTTATACTGGCCGCATGGAAACCCAGTGGTATCTTCTCAAGTTCGCATCGAATGAGATTTTCGGCCCCGCATCGCTCGGACAACTCCGAACGTGGGCCACGGAGGCGAAGATATCCCCGATGGATCGCGTCTCGAAAGACGCGCGGAAGTCTTGGCAACGGGCTCCCATGGTTACGGAGCTACAGATGGACTGGCTCATCGAGATGCCAGACAATTTTTTATACGGCCCCACCAGCGTTGGCACCATGCAGGAATTTCTTGCGACTGGAGAGATCGACGAAAATATCAACGTCATCAATACACGCGAAGGCGTAACGACTCGCATCAGCGAACTGCCCTTCTTTCAGGCCAGCCCCCATCGCGTCCGTGGCTCACAGGAAATCAATCCCTCCTCGCCCTCCAGCGCGCAGGCTAATGATCCTCTCTCCTCGCTCAATCAACGCTGCCAGTGGCTTGAGCGACAGAACATCGAGTTGCAGCGCGAAGTCACCCGTTGGCAGGAACTCGCGGGAAGTTTGCGGCAGCAGTTTATCGAGCACACAGGCACCGAACCGCGGTAAAACTTCGGGTCAGAGGACTAGCCTAAACCATTTTCCTGCAAACAAAAAGTTGCACAATGCTCATGCCAAGCTTAAATCCGCGCTCTTTCCAAACTCGGGCGCGAGTGGCGGAATTGGTATACGCGCAGGATTAAGGATCCTGTGCCGAAAGGCTTATGGGTTCGAGTCCCTTCTCGCGCACTTCTTCATCAAATTTACAGGCCACTGAAAAGGCGAGGCCTGCCGAATAATACGGAAACTATTCGTCCGCGGACTTTATTTGAGAATAAAGCCGCACTTTGCACTCATATAAGCAATACTATTACCTCATGAAACTCCGCGTTGCATCAATCTCTTGCCTTGCCCTCGTGCTGTCGCTTGCGGCCTTTGCCCAAGATTTCTCATTGGATATCGCCAAGCCCAAACCTCTGACGGTGCAAATAGTCTCCGAGCAGTCCGTCATCGCACCGGGCAAGCCTTTCCGAGTCGCCTTGCGCCTCGAACATGCCGAGCATTGGCACACTTATGGTAAAAAAGTTACTGGCGACAGTGGTAAACCGACGGTCATTCTCTGGACTCTGCCGGACGGATGGAAGGCCGAAGACCAGCCCTGGCCATCGACTAAAGAAGTAAAATCAACCGGAGGCACCACCACCCAGGGCTACGATGGAGTGGTCTATCTTCCAGTGCTGTTGACTCCACCCGCCGGACTCGCTGCGGGATCAACTGTGAAGCTGGATGCGAAACTGGACGGGCTGGTTTGTAACATAGGCACTTGCCTGCGAGTTGAGCAGCAGGTCACTCTGGAACTCAAAGTCGGAGCCGCGCCCGTAGCCGATGCAAAAAATGCTGATGCCTTTAAAGCTCTAGACGAGACCTTAAAAAAAAACGGTAATGTAGAAACTCCCCGTAACGGGAGCATCGCCTATTATTTGCTGCTGGCATTCCTCGGCGGAATGATTCTCAATATCATGCCCTGCGTCTTCCCGGTGCTGGCCATCAAGCTCACCAGTGTAATCAGCCAGGCGCATGACGATAGGCGCAAACTCATGCTGCATGGTGTGACCTACACACTCGGCGTGCTCGTCTCGCTCTTGATTTTGGCCTCCGTGCTGCTGGCGTTGCGCGCAGCCGGGAACAGCCTGGGCTGGGGCTTTCAGCTTCAGTCGCCGTGGTTTACCTATGCTGTGGTGCTGGTCATGGTGGTGTTCGGATTGAACATGGCTGGACTCTTTGAGATCGGAACTTCGGTGATCGGTGCGGGTGGAGAACTAACGGCGAAATCGGGGCTGATGGGTTCCTTTTTCTCTGGGCTATTCGCCACCGTGGTGGCCACGCCCTGCACAGCACCGCTGCTGGCGAATGCGCTGCCCGTGGCTTTAGCGTTACCAGCTGCAGGCGCTCTCGGATTCTTCACCGTCATCGGACTGGGGCTGGCCGCGCCTTATCTTTTGCTGACGCTGAATCCCGCTCTGCTTAAAAAATTACCACGCCCCGGTGCTTGGATGGAGAGCTTTAAGCAGGCGATGTCATTCCCCATGCTCGCAGCCGCAGCTTACTTCGCTTGGGCGCTGATGGGGTTGATTTCAGAAGAATCCCAACGCGACCTCCTCATTGGGCTGGTGGTCATCGCCATGGCACTCTGGATTTATGGACGCTGGTGCGTGATCTCCAAACCCGCGCTGGTGCGCCGTTGGAGCTTCATCGCCACAGCGGTTGTGCTGATGCTGGGCCTATGGTTGAGCTTTCCGCGCTACGATGATCTTTGGAAAAAATGGTCGCCGGATTTAGTAAAGATTTTGCTCAATGAGAAGAAGCCAGTCTATGTGGACTTTACCGCGCGCTGGTGTGGAACCTGCCAGTTCAACCATCACGTGTATTCTAACAAGAGCCTGCGCGATGAAATCAAAAAGCGCGGAATCGTCATGTTGAAAGCCGACTGGACGGCTTATGATCCGGTGATCACGAAGACCTTGCAGGACGAATTCCAAGAACAAGCCGTGCCGGTTAACGTGCTCTATATACCGGGACGCGAGAAGGGACTGGTGCTGCCGAAATTGCTGACCGTGGACAATGTGAAAGCGGCCTTTGCAGAATTGGACAAGGGCAAATGATGGGCTTCAGTTTGCCACTCTGCAAAATTACAATTGCCAGCGCACTATGTCATTCTTCAAGCCCCATGTGACATCCGCATTGCTGATGATCTGGCTGGCTCTGTCTCCCGTCCAGACTTCTGCATTCACTATTCTGATCAATCCCGGAACTGAACTTGCCGCGAATCCCGATGCTCTTGCCGCCTTTGACCGAGCGGCGCTGGAATGGAGTTCCATGATTACCAACAATGTCACGGTCTATGTGGATGCGAATCTTAGCGCAATCTCTAATCCAAATACGATTGGATCATCAAGCTACACTTACTATGCCAAAGACAGCTTTGGCGATTATGATCTTACTGACATTAATCTCAATTACACATTGGTAAGAAATGCCATGGCGGCCCGATCAACTCGGCCCGGTAATTCCATTCTCGCCTACCTCCCTACGGAGGCAACCATCACGGCCAATACTCCGTCAGGCACCACCCTCGATTCCAGCACCATCGGCGTGGTGCGTGCTAACCAAAGAGTTTTGGGCTTGCTCAGCTCAGGCGATGTCCGGGCAGATGGCACGATCACCTTCAATTCCAATTTCTCTTTCGATTACAATCGCGCCGATGGTGTGGACTCGAATAAAGTGGATTTCCAAACCGCCGCCGCCCATGAACTCGGCCATATTCTCGGTTTCCTCTCGGATGTGGATGACTTCGTCAATTTTGCCGGAACTATCACCTCTGACAATCTCACCACTCTCGACCTGTTCCGTTTTTCCAATGCGAACCAGCCTACCACGGCGGCTGAATTCCAGAACAACCCCCGTGAACTTAACTACGGAGTGGAGAGCGTCCTCTCAGATGTGAATTCCAACTACGCTCTCTCCACGGGGACACTTTTCCCTGGGGATGGTAATCAGGCCAGTCACTGGAAGGACGACGCTCCCTTCTTTAATCCCATTGGCATCATGGACCCGACGCTGGCTAATGGTTTTTTTGAAGTCGTCGGCTCCGCCGATTTGCGCGCCTTTGATCTCATCGGCTACAATGTTGTTCCCGAACCTTCCGTCACGCATTTGCTGATGCTCGGGATAACGATGCGCCTGGTCTTTGTCCGTCGCAGAAAAAGCAACTGACGCCGTCACTTCTGGCCGTAATACGCCGCCGAGCCGTGCTTGCGGGCGTGGTGCTTATCGAGAATGTGCTGCGGAATAGCTTGAAGCGCGGGCTGAAGTGAAAGCGATCCCAGTGCCATCTGGGCGCACATTTCCAGCGCGATGCTGTTGTTCAATGAATCCAGCGCCGACTTCCCCCATGTGAACGGAGCGTGGTGAGCCTGAAGCACGCCGGGCATCTCAAGGGGTTTCAATTCACGATCACGAAAGCATTCAACAATGGCCACGCCAGTATTGTGCTCGTAGTCCTCTTCAATCTCCGCCTTGGTCAGCGCTCGGGCAATGGGCACCGTTCCATAAAAATGATCAGCGTGCGTAGTGCCAAAGCAGGGCAACTCGCGCGCTGCCTGCGCAAACATCGTGGCATAAGGCGAATGCGTATGCGTAATGCCGCCGATCTCAGTGAACTCGCGATAGAGATGAAGATGAGTCTTGGTATCAGACGACGGACGCAACTTGCCGGAGACAATCTTGCCATCGAGATCAAGCACCACTAGGTCTTCGACCTTCAACTCAGCGTAAGGCACACCGCTGGGTTTGATGCACCAGAGACCAGTGGAGCGATCAATCCCGCTGACATTTCCCCACGTCAGTTTCACCAGCCCGCTGGACTCCAGCGCTCGGTTCGCAGCACAGACTTCGTGTTTGATGGATTCCAGCATACACTTCCGTAACTCAATCTAGCCGTTCATGTCAAACCGCCTGTTTGTTCAATGATGTCCCTGCATTTGCAGGATGATGATCAAAATGATTATGCCCGCAAGGATGGCCAGCGTGACCTTGATCCAGCTCAACGGATACTCGCCGGCAACCTTGCCAGTGAAGCCATTGACGGTGACCTGAAAATTCCGCGTGCCATAGTTGTAGGTCGCCAGCCACACCGGGAGCAGGACATGCTTGAAAGTCTGCGCCGAGTAGTCCGCCGCGACATTAAGACTCCGATAAGTGTCACCGGGAATTTGCGCGATACACATGCGCCGCAGTTCAGCATCCATGCGATTGCGGGAATCTTGCGCGGCAGCATGTAGGTCAATCTGATACTGCTCCGCCACCCAGCCGGAGAGATAAGCGGGGTCGTAGGGTTTGATTTCCGTGGTGGTCGGGAACGGCTCCAAATCCTCCAGTAGTTTCCGGTGAACTCCCTTGGATGCAGGAACCAGAACGTCATCGAAAAAGTTTTCTACTGAGCCGCTGGCATATTCCCACCTCGTCCGCTGCTGGCTGCGACCTTCGCTGTCCCTCTCTGTGTAATGATAACCGGCTTCGGCGGTCCACTGCGCAGCGACATGCGCATCAAAAGTCCAATAGGGAATATAAAGTCCCTTCACGGTGTCCGTGAGCGCCTTCTGCCCCAGCGCACCGGGCGCAAACCAATGACTGCCAAACCAGACACGCATGGATTCACGCACCTTGCTTTCTGGAAAAGTAAACGGCAACAATGCACTCGGACGGATGGGCGCTTTCTGGTCTTCGACTGCAATCAGCGATGGTGATCCGCAGAAGTCGCAACGCTGAGCCACGCGAGTGGCATCGAAGACCGAGATCGCATTGCAGTTCTGACAGCGCACTGTTTTTTTCTCCGAGTCCCAACCGCGCTGGTCTTCGGGTAATGCTTCCAAGGCGGCAATCAAATCGCTCTCCTCGACGAGAGTGCCGTCGCTCTTGATCTCTGCTGCTGACTCTGTGCCGCAGAAGGCGCAGACAAGTTTTTGTTTAGCAGGATTCCATTCCGCCTCCGCACCACAGGCAGGACAGGGAAATTTACGCTGGGCAGTGATCTCGCTCATGAAGGCGTTCGTGTGAAATCACAAAGGGCGAGGAAAGCGAATTGCCTCCCCGCCCGTTCGCATTTGATGAATCAATGCGACATGAATTCGTCCAGTGCCGCCTT
>JBBRNC010000014.1:0-89658 GCA_038230495.1 Verrucomicrobiales bacterium | reverse complement strand
CAGCCGGAGCATTTCATCATCACCTCACTTTTTGAGGGACTCGTCGCGCCAGACGCGGAGGATCCGGAAAGGAATGCGCCGGGCGTGGCGCTCTCATGGGAAACAAAAGACTTTGTGAACTGGACATTCAAGCTGCGGGCGGACGCGCGCTGGAGCGATGGCCAATCGGTCACGGCAGAAGATTTTATTTACGCGTGGAAGAGAATCCTTTCGCCCGAGCTGGCGTCCGACTATGGCGATATGCTGCATCTGCTCAAAGGCGGTGCCGATTTCCATACCGGAAAAACCAAGGACTTCTCCACCGTGGGTGTGATGGCACCGAATCCTCATACGCTTCTGGTCATCCTCGACGGTCCCTCGCCTCACTTCCCCGGCATGTTGAAACATTATGCGTGGTTTCCCGTGCCCCGGCAGGCCATTGAAAAATTCGGCAAGATGACCGATCTCGACACAGCTTGGGCGCGCCCCGGCCACATCGTGAACAACGGCCCGTTCATCCTGGAAGACTGGCGCATCAATCATTTCATTTCCGTTAAAAGGAATCCATTCTATTGGGATGCGAAGAACGTCAAACTGAACGGCATTCACTTCTTCGCCATTGAAAATGCCGAGGCAGAGGAGCGGACTTTCAAGGACAATCAGCTTCATCTGACCAAGGCGGTCCCGCTTGCCAGTGTTCCCATTTATCGGGCGAATCCACCCGCATGGTTTCATCAGTCGCCGGAGCTGACGACTGAATTCTATCGCTGCAATGTCACTCGCGCTCCGCTCGACAACCCGAAGGTGCGCAACGCCCTATCCCTCGCCCTAGACCGCAAGGCTTTGACTGATGACATCATCAAAAGCGGCCACATCCCGGCAACAGGATTGGTGCCGCCTGGAATCAACGACGAATATCAAGCACCGAAAATGGCGCATTTTGATCCTGATGAGGCCAGAAAGCTTTTGGCTGAAGCCGGATTTCCGGGCGGCAAAGGCTTCCGCCTCATCCAAATCCTCACCAACAGCAATGACAGCGCGCGGACAGTTGCAGAATTTTTTCAGGAGAGCTGGCACAAGCATTTGGGCATCGAGGTCAGCATTCTGCAGCAGGACTGGCAGGTCTATCTCAACTCCATGAGCAAACTTCAATTCGATGTCGTCCGCGGCGGCTGGGTGGGAGATTATCTGGATCCTTTCACCTTTCTCAGCGTATTCCGCAGCACCGATGGCAACAACAACACGGGTTGGAAAAACCCACGCTATGACGATCTGATGCTGACTTCGACCCGGGAAACGGACCCGGCCACCCGACTCAAAATTATGCAAGAGGCGGAGGGATTGTTACTAACTGAAATGCCCATGATCCCCATTTTCTGGCGCATGGACTCGCGACTGCAACGGGCTGAAGTGCAAAACTGGAAAGAATCCAAAATCGGGCATCGCTGCTATAAAGCCATCAGCATCGGCCCCTGGCAACCCCTGCAAAACTGGCCATGATCCGCTTCATCATCAGCCGCCTGATTCAGGGCATCATCGTTGTCGCCATGGTCCTCTCGCTGACCTACGTCATCATGGCACTCAGTCCAGGTAGCCCCTTCGCCAATGACAAGGCGTCATCGCCAGTAGTGAGGGAAAATCTGGAGCGTATTTATGGCTTGGACAAACCTTTGATTGTGCAAGTGTGGAAAAATCTCAAGAGTTTCGCCACCTTCGACTTTCCTGTTTCCTACCGGCTCAAAGGCTGGACGGTGAATGACATCATCGCGCAGGGCGCACCCGTTTCATTCACGGTGGGCGGCATGGCTTTCCTCATCGCGTTGGCCTTGGGAATACCAGCTGGAGCACTGGCCGCCATGCGGGCGGGGCAACTGCAAGATCGCGCCGTCATGATGGCGGCTACGCTGGGCGTGTGTGTTCCTAGCTTGGTGCTGGGACCAATTATCGCACTGGTATTTGCCCTGCATTTGCACTGGTTCGATGCTGCTGGCTGGGGCAACACCGGCGACTGGGTGCTACCCTCCGTCACCCTTGGTCTCATCAGCGCCGCAGCGGTGGCGCGGCTGACGCGCGGCGGCTTGCGCGAAACACTGCTGGCTGATTACATCCGCACCGCCCGGGCCAAGGGTGCGAGCGAAAGGGCGATCGTCATGCGGCACGCCTTCCGTCTGGCCTGCCAGCCTCTGCTGAATTATCTGGGGCCGCTGGCCGCCGGATTGTTGAGCGGATCATTCGTCACGGAAACCGTCTTCAATCTGCCCGGTCTTGGTAGGCACTTTATCAACTCCGCACTGCATAAAGATTATACCGTAGCCATGAGTCTGGCCGGCTTGTTTGCCATGCTCACCGTGATTTTTAATCTCTTGGTGGACATCCTCCAAGCCTGGCTCAATCCACGCATTCGCCTCACCGATTCATGAACCCGGTCGAACCCAAGATTGAACTTGCCCTAGGTGTCCCGGCTGCCGGAACCGTGGCCGCGCAACCATCCGCAGGGCCATGGCTCCAGATGTGGAGAAGGCTGCGGAGGAATACCACGGCCATGGTCGCACTATGGACGCTGGTCATCATCGTGATTCTATGCGTCGGAGGTTCTGCTTTGTTTTTCCAATCCCAAGTTAAGCAGCATCTTGAAATTGTCCGCAGTCCCCCGAGCATGAGCCATATGTTCGGCACGGATGCCCTGGGCCGTGATGTTTTTCAGCGCACGCTCTGTGGTGGCAGCATCAGCCTGCTCGTGGGAGTGGTCGCCACGCTGGTGGCCATGATCATCGGCACAGCCTACGGGCTGATTTCCGGTCTCGCCGGAAAAGCGGTGGACAACTTCATGATGCGAGTCGTGGACATTCTCTATGGTTTTCCCTTCATCGCTTTCGTCGTTTTACTGTCCGTCATCTGCGGGCCTAGCCTATTGCTTCTGTTCGTGGCCATCGGGGCCGTGGAATGGCTGACCACGGCTCGCGTGGTGCGCGGGCAAGTGCTTGGTTTGAAGAACCAGGAATTCGTGCTCGCCGCGCGGGCCTGCGGTGCTGGCACGGGACGAATCCTCTGGCATCATCTCCTGCCCAATGTGGTCGGACCCGTGGTGATCTATGCCAGCCTGACAGTGCCCGGCATCATGCTGACGGAGGCCGTGCTCAGCTTCCTAGGTCTCGGCGTTCAGGCGCCCATCAGTTCTTGGGGATCGCTCATTCAGGAAGGTGCCAGCAACATGGAACACTCCCCCTGGCTGCTGATATTCCCCGGCGCGTTTTTTGTCACCACCCTGCTCGCCTTGAATCTGCTAGGCGACGGATTGCGCGATGCGTTGGATCCGAGGTCCAGTAGATCAGAGTGAGTGGATGCTGGATGGAAGAATGGAATGTTGGAAGACTGAAAGAGACGCTGCATGTCCGTCTCCTCAATGGATGCCATACTTCATGGGGTATGGCGAGCGTCGCGCCCGCCGTGTTACGCGTCTCGCGGAACACACCGGGCATCTTGCCCATCTTGAGCCGCGCATAAATGGCTCACGTAACATTCAATGGCTCTCGAGAAATACCTGCTCTACTCATAAAAATTACTGCAGTGATCGAGATCACCGCGCATATAGCGAAGGCCGTCCCACTACCAAAACGATCCCACACCGCGCCCATCCAAAGCGATGCCGGTAACGCGATCGCTCCCGTCAGTCCGTGATACCAACCGAACGCTGAGCCGCGTTTCCCATCGTCAGACAATTGCGCGACCAAAGACTTTTCTGCGCCTTCCGTGAGTCCGTGATAGAGGCCGTAGATTATGAAGAGCGCCCACACCTGCCATGCGGCATTGGCAAAGCCGAACAACGCATAAACGACGCCATACACGATCCAGCCATAGCGAATGACGGGCATGGAACCAATGCGATCCGACAAACGACCCCCAGCGAGATTGGTCAGCGCCTTGGTGATGTGCAGCACCAGCCAGAGCAACGGCGCGAGCTTCAGCGGGATGCCGACATCATTCGCTTTAAGCAATAAAAATGCGTCACTGGAATTCGCCAGCGTGAACCAGCCAAGCACCATCAGATAGCGTTTCAATTGCGGATTGAGCTGCCGCCAGTCGCCGAAACCAAAGGCTTTCGATGACCCGGACTCCGGCGCTTGCACCTTCGATTCCTTCACGCCGAAAACAATCGCCAGCACCGCGAACAATCCTGGTATCGCCGCGATGAAAAACACCTGCTTGATCTGCAAACCCCAGGCAAGCAAAGCCCAAGCCGCGAGTGCACCGAGCATCGCGCCCGTATGATCCATCGCGCGATGAAAGCCAAAGGCCCATCCACGCGATGCCGGATCAGTCGCCGCAGTGAGCAGCGCATCGCGCGGTGCGGAACGCAGACCCTTGCCCACGCGATCAGCGGAACGGACCACTAGCGCATGCCACGGCGCAGAACAAAACGCCATCATTGGGCGCATCAACGAGGAGAGCGTATAACCGAACAATACCAGCGGAAAGCGCCGACCCATCCGATCCGACCATGCGCCGCTAAAGAGCTTGAGCAAGGATGCCACCGACTCCGCCACGCCCTCGACCAGACCGAAGAAAGTCGCCGATGCGCCCAGTTGCGTCGTAAGAAAAATCGGCAACAGCGGAACAATCATCTCGCTAGAAAGATCGGTGAACAAGCTCACCAGTCCGAGCGCAATGACCGCGCGCGGCAGTTTCAATGATCGAGCATTTGTCACAGAAGTTATATTTACACTTCCCCAAACAACTTGCGAGTGCCTTCATTCTTTTCGGTCGGCAGTTGCAAATCATCGCTCCATGTCGTTCAGGTCAACATGTTGAAACTCCTTGTTGCCATTGCGCTCACCGTCTTCACCACCATCGCCTTCTGCGATGATACGCCCGCCAAGGTCGAAGGCTTCACTTATGTCCGCACTGTGGGCGGCATCGCAGAATACAAACTGGATGCGAACGGGCTGCAAGTGCTGCTGCTCACGGTGAAGTCAGCACCCGTGGCCACGTTCATGGTGACGTATCATGTCGGCTCCCGCAACGAAGTCACCGGCACCACAGGCGCGACGCATCTCCTGGAGCACTTGATGTTCAAAGGCAGCGCGAAACACGATCGCAGTCTCGGCACAGGTTACGACCAAATCATCGAGCGCGTCGGGGCCGAGTCGAACGCCACCACTTGGCTGGATCGCACCAATTACTTCGCCACCGTCCCAGCCAACGCCTTGCCCTTACTCATCGAAGTAGAGGCCGACCGTATGAGAAATCTCGCCCTGCGCGAAGATGACCGTCGCCCGGAGATGACCGTAGTGCGCAATGAATTCGAGCGCGGCGAGAACAAGCCCATGGGCGCGTTGAGCAAGGAACTGTGGGCCGCCGCATTCCAGGCTCATCCTTATCATCACGATACCATTGGCTGGCGCAGTGACATCGAGCGCGTGCCAATTGAAAAACTCCGCGCGTTCTACGATACCTATTACTGGCCGGACAATGCCACCGCCACCGTCATCGGCGACTTCGATCCGGCGCAAGCTCTCGCCGCGATTAAGCAACACTATGGCGCGATCCCGAAATCGCCTCACCCCTTTCCACAAGTCTATACCGAAGAGCCGGAACAAAGCGGACAACGCCGCGTTCTGCTAAAGCGCAGCGGAGAAATCGGTATCGTGGCTCTCGCCCATAAAATCCCCGAGGCCACACATGCGGACTGGCCGGCCATCGAAGTCTTCAGTAGCATTCTTAGCTACGGAAAGACGAGCCGCTGCTACCGCGCCCTCACCGATAAAAATCTCACCCTCGATGTTTCCGGCGAAGCCAGCTTCACGCGCGATCCCTCACTGCACATCACCTCCGCCTATCTAAATAACGGCGTGAAGCACGAAGAAGTGGAGCGCAAGCTGATGGCGGAAATTGAAAAGATCAAAGCCAGCGGCGTCACCGCAACCGAGGTGCAGATCGCAGTCTCCGGCATGATGTCGCATCGCGCCTTTGCGCGTGACGGCTCTTACTCGTTGGCGAATGAAATCAATGACTGCATCGCCGTCGGCGACTGGACGCTCTATGTTTCACTGGAAGATAAGTTCAAGGCCGTCACGCCCGCTGATGTGCAACGCGTGGCCAAGAAATATTTCATTGATGACCACAGCACGGTTGGCTGGTTCGTCCCCGTTCAAACGAAGAGCGATGACAAACCCAAGTCTGCAACCGCAAAAGAAGAAACCTTCAAACCCAAAGTAGTTCTTGCGCCCAAGCCTCTGACAACTCCGCTGGGCGACATCCCATCGGCTGCTCTCGCGCATCGCGTCACGCGCGAGCAGATCAGGGGCATGGATGTGCTGATCTGCCCCAGCGCAGCCAAGGACATCGTGCATCTAGTGCTCAGCGTGCCTGCGGGAGAAGCCGCTTCATCCAATCGCGCCCTCGCCCATGTCGTCGCCGGGATGCTGGAGCGCGGCACGAAGAAACACGATCAGTTCGCCTTTGCCGATCTGCTGGAGAAGGTCGGCGCAACCATTGAGTCCAAAGTCAAGATCGACACCGTTGAGTTCTCCGTGAAATGCCTCAGCAAAGACATGCCGCTCGTCATCTCGCTACTCGCCGAGCAACTGATCACGCCCGCCTTCCTGCCGGAAGAACTGTTGAAGCTGAAAAAAGAAATGGCCGACGGTTTCCAGCAGTCGCTGGAGAGCACCGACACTCAGGCCGCCATCGCCTTCTCCCGCGCCATCTTCCCCAAAGGACATCCATCACGTCAAAACAACGTGCCGGAGATGCTCGCCGATTTGGAGAAAGTGAAGCTCGCAGACGTGCGCAACTTCTATACCAAGAACTACGGGCCGCGCGACTCTCACCTTGTCGCAGTTGGCGACCTTGATGTCGCCGCCATCGAGACGGAAATCTCGAAATCATTCGAGCCTTGGAATTTCCAGAACCTCGATCAGAACGACTTCATGTATGTAGAAAACAAAGCATACGAAGCTTACAAAGGCGGCGAGGTGGTTATCCCCATGCCCGGCAAGGCCAGCGTCAGCATCATGATCGGGCAACAAAGCGGAGTCAACGCGCACGACCCAGACTGGCTCGCCCTGAACGTCGGCACCAAAATTCTCGGCGAAGGCTTCATCAGCCGCCTCATCGGAAACGTGCGCGACCGCGAAGGACTCACCTACGGTATCGCCGCGCAAATGAAAGACGACACTTATCGCAACGGCACTTGGTCCATCCACGGCACTTTCGCCCCTGCTCTGCTGGAGAAAGGACTCGCCAGCACCCGGCGAGAACTGGAGAGCTGGTGGAAAGAGGGCATCACCGCCGATGAACTCGACTACCGAAAAAGCTCCATGATCGGATCCTTCACCGTCAGCCTAGAAACCACCGAGGGCCTCGCCGAGCGCCTACTGCTCAGTGTCGAGCGCGGCTTCGATGTAAAGTGGCTTGATGAATATCCCGCCAAAATCAACGCGCTTACTCTTGATGAAGTGAATGCCGCGATCAAAAAACACCTCGACCCTGCGAAGATGGCGACCGTGAAGGCCGGGACAGTGAAGTGATTCTCAATTATTTTGGCGGGAGAAATTTCTTATACCAAATCCAATGCTAACAGAATTACGGCCACGCACTTGCCGTAAGAAAAAATCTAAAATAAGCGAGACAGGCATCCAGCCTCTAACTTGGGATCTTCCGATGACATTCTCACCTAGGGCGTTGCCCCATGCTGGAGAGTTATCGTTTACTGTTGAAGTTTCTCCTCCTGAAAACTCAGCTTCACTAGCTCTGCGTAATAATCGCATGACTTCAGCAACTCTTCATGCGTTCCGTGCGCCAGAATGTGACCGTCACGCATTGCGTAGATTTGATCAGCATGACGCACGGTGCTGAGTCGATGCGCTATCACCAGACACGTGCGGTTCTCTCGAAGCTGGTCGATGGCCTGCTGAATAAGTCGCTCGCTTTTATTATCCACGGCGCTGGTGGCTTCATCGAGCAGCAAGACAGGCGCGTTCTTCAAAAATGCCCGAGCTATGGAGATGCGCTGTTTCTCTCCGCCGCTAAGCCTTGAGCCTCGCTCGCCGACCTCGGCATCGAGTTGACCATCCATGCGCTCGACGAAATTCTTCGCGCACGCCAACTCCAGCGCGCGCCACAATTCCTCATCGGTCGCATCGGGTTTTCCGAGTAGCAAATTCTCCCGAATCGTCTGATTAAAGAGATAACTCTCCTGAGTCACATAGCCGATAACATCGCGCAGACTGGCCTTGTTCAGATCGAGGATGGATTTGCCGTCGAGTGTGATGGTGCCGCTTTCAGGTTCATAGAATCGGGTGAGCAATTGGAATAACGTGCTCTTCCCCGCTCCAGTCGCTCCGACAAACGCGACGGTCTGTCTCGGATGCACGACGATGTTCAAATCAATCACCGTGGGGCGCGTTTCACCATAACGGAAGCACACATTCTCGAACCGAATTTCGCCACGCACTTCCAAAACTTTTTCTCCGCGCACCAGATCTTCCGCGTCATTAAGTTCTAGGATGTCGAAGATGCGCCGCGCCGATGCCGCACCGGTGGCGAATGTTTGATTCACTCCATGCAGACGGCCGATCGGTTCATACAACATGCCGATGAGCAACAAAAACTGGCCAAGCTGACCGATCGAGATCTCGCCCTGCACTGCCCACCACGCGCCGAATCCCATGAGCAAAATCAGTCCTGTATCGCCCATTAAACCCATGCCTGGACTATAGACAGCCCATGCACGCTGAAGCTTGGTCTGCCGTTCACGAAACTTCCCACTGGTGAGGTCGAAGCTCTGCTGCTTCTCATTTTCCAGCGTGTAGCTCTTGATCTGCCGGATACCGGCAATGTTGTCATGCAGCAGTGAATTCAAACCGCTCGCAGCCTCACGCGCATCTCGGGCGCGAGGCGAAACCCAACGCGAATAAATCCAGCCCCCCGCTGCGATAAGCGGGATCGGGAGCATAACCACTGCGGCCAGCTTCCAATGCAGCCAGAACATTACTCCGGCAGTGAGCGCAGCTTGAAGCAGTGCTGGCACACCTTGATCCATACCATCGAGAATGACGCGCTGCGTCGCGGGCACGTCATCGGCCATGCGCGTAAGAATGTCGCCAGTGCTCTGACGGTCGAACCACTTCAGCGGCAGATGTTGAATCTTGTCATGTAATCGCGAGCGCAAATCATAAGTCATGCGCAGTTCGAAGGCGTTATTAGCCAGTGTGCGCAGTGAATAAAAAACCTGTCGCAACGCGAATGCGCCCCAAGCGAATAGTGTTGCGGTCAATATCTGGTCCGTGCGCTTGTGCGGAATGATGTCATCCAGAAACCACTGCGTCACTCCGGGGAAAACAAAGCCGAGCAAAGTTCCCGCAATTGCCATCGTCAGTCCCGCGGCAATACGCCAAGGATAGCGCGACATAAATCGCAGGAGTAGCTGGGTAGTGGAAGTCATATGCAGAGGAATCATTCACGCAATCCAAGCCTCCAGCAAGCGAGTTGCCAAACAGTTATGGCACGAGGTATCGACCACGATACGTTCCCGAGTTTGACAATGAGTGATTCATCGCGCCTCCTGAGCATGAATCACAGTCGCGCTGGATGCGGCGCTGTAGCTGGGTGAATACATGGCACTGATCGTGGCGGGCGGGAGCGTAAAGATGCCTCCATGTTCGACTTTGGCGACAATGCTGAGCGTGTGGGAGCCGGATGATAGTTTTTCCATAAAGAAGCACTGACGATCATCCTGAACTTCCCGATAACTACGCTGGTATTCCTGCCAATCCCAACCACTAGCACTGTGCAGAGGCTGCAGGCCGCCGAGTATTGGGCTTTCCAGAAGCACGAATTCAAGTGGTTGTTTATTCTCGAACTCACATTCGATCTCAATGATATCACCGGACTTAAGCACGTCACTGGCCGCGAGTGGCTGGCGCTTGATGCGTTGATTCCAACGCCATGCGGATCCCATTCCTGCTTCATGGGCTTGCAGTGATGCAGGATCAATGCGCCAGAGTGTGCGTCGCAGTTGTAGAACTTTAGAGGGAGCTTGAATTGATTTGCCGCAGTGCTGGAGAGCGACGCTAGAGGCAAGCCCACCTTCTGAACATTTTAGAGTCAACTGATGCGTCCCGGGTTTTAGATCCGTTGCATCTACTAAGATACCTGGTGCGCTAACCAGTGAGGAGAGCAGGCTGATGCTAACTTTCTCTCGGAGTTTGCCATCAAGAATGACCTCCACATTTTGCTCGCGGGCGGTCTCTTTGGTGGCGAGTGCGAATGCGGCGAGAGCTTCTATGCAGACTGCGGTGTCGCGTGTGGATTGCCAGAAGCGACCTTGGCTGCGGTGGGTGATGAGCAGTCTGGCGAATTCAGCCGCTGTCTCGTCCAGAGGATTGACGGCAACTAGGAGTTGAAGAAACGCCGCTTGGGTTTCGATAAATTCGGCATTGCTTTCGCCGTCCTGAGGGATGTCAATCCACGCAGTATGGCTGGAAGCATCACGTTGAATGCCTTTACTGAGTTTAGCGAGCAAGGTATCACGCGCTTTCAGGTCATTGATCTGATGAAAGGCGAGGGCCAGTTGCGCGCGGCTGCGGAGACTTAAGATATCAGCATTGGCTATCAAACGAGCATGGAGATTCGGCGAGGCTTTTGCTTCCCGCCACCACTCACCCTCTTTGAAGCCTGAAGGTTTGATAGTGGATTCGATCAGGACGGCGTGAACTACCGCATCCACATCATTGACTGGGCGTGATTTGTCTCCGTATTCTGCATAGCGCTGCATACGATCTTCGTGCTTTTCGAGCGCGCTGAGTCCTGCTTGTAATGCATTGTCATTGACATCGAATCCAGCGAGTCGCGCTTGCAAGAAACCATGGATGATTAATGCAGTCAGCGGAATGTTGGGTTGATCACTGCCGCTAAACCATCCCCAGCCTCCGCCCTCTTGGCTGGAACGCGATACAGACATTTCGGCCAGACGTGTGAGGCCGACGTTGACCATATCTTTAACTTTATCCGCGTCGAACAGTGCGCTCTGCATCCAAGCTGGATGCTCTTCACTGTGTGACCATCTTTGCATGTTGGCGGGGAGTTTATGCTTCAAGGCGTCAGCCGCACGAGCATCAGCAGCGAGCTTGAGTGCAGGCAGGTCGAGTTTTAATTCCTGCATACTGCGATGGGCGATCAAGGTAGGCAGAAAACGATTCAATGTTTGTTCCGCGCAGCCATGCGGATATTCGGCAAGATAGGGTAAAGCATCTGCGATGACGCTGAGTGCGCTCGGCGTGAAGCGGATTTCCAACTGCGTGCGATCCGGATGAGAGCTCTCGGGAACGTTAAAGTCGAGAGTGCGCGTCTTCTGACTTGGGGCGAGCGTGAGATCCCAGTTCTCGGTGACCGGCGTGATCGCTGATCGCACGGGCAGAACAAGTTCAGTGGCGTCACTGTTCTTACCACAAGCAGCTTTGATGCGGATCGCTACACTACCTTCATGCACGGCCTTAAGTTTCCAACTAACCATGGCACTGCCTTGTGCATCAAGCGTTACGGTTTGTGAAGCATCAGAGGACAGCTCTAGCGCATCGCCCTTGATCTCAATCTGCGTCATAGCGGCTTGAGCAGGCAAGGCTGTGTGAATGGTGGCAGTAACCGTGGTTTCATCGCCCGCAATGAGGAAACGCGGAGCTGCGATGCGCACCTCGATAGGAGAGGTCACAGGTAAAAGCATCTCAGCTTGACCCACTTCTGTTTTCAAACCCACAGCCCAAGCCCGCAGCGTCCAAGTGGTAAAATTCTCGGGCAACGTGAACTCGACGAAGGCTTCGCCCTTGGCATCGGTGTGAAGATTTGGTTCCCATGAGATGCTGTCACGTAACACCGTGCGTGAATGCGCCTGCTTTAACAGGGCTTCAAGCGAGGCGGACGTAGCCCTCATGTTCTGACCTTCGGGCGGGATCGAATTTGGATTTGTGCTGTCGCTACATGCCATAGCCGCCATGTCTGATTCCTCATGGTAGCGCCAGGGCGTGTAGCGTGAGGGCACCCGCAAGGACATTCCGGGTGACATGTAAGAAGACAACTCCCCCACATGAAACGAATCACTCAAACGCTGCACATGAGTTCGCCGCCAGCCCCAGAATACGGATCGGATGTCTGGAATGGCAAACTGACGGTCATAGCGATCCGCTTCCTCGGACTGCTGCGCGATGGCTTCGAGCGATTGATCGTAGGCGGTGAAAGCGACGTTTGCTTGGAGCGGAGTGCCATCGAATCGAGAGGTGGTAATCTTAATACGGCAACGCTCTCCTGCCTGATAGTTAGCTTTCTCAGGCTCAATGCGAACACGAGCGATCACATGCTTCGGCGGCACTAACACCTGACGGGTAACGCTGTGTGTGCGACCATTGAGCACGGTGATCGCTTGCACAATAAAATTTGGATAGTCCTCAACCTTCACGGGAATTCGATACAAGGCGCAATGATTCTTTAACTGAATCATGATCGGATCAGGGTATCCACTTGCTCCCATGACTCGGGGAAATAGCCAGACAGTGGCGTCGGCCTGCTGGCTGGTGATTAAAAATTCTGCCTCTTCTCCAGAGGCGTATTCTGTCTGGTGCAGAAATATGTTCAATGGCTGGCTAGGCACCGCGCCCGTTAGAGAATCATCTGCATCAATCACCATCAATTCCTGCTGGTGTTCGACGGTCTGACCATCCGCGAGCTTAGCTTTGACCAGAAGCTGATGCACACCAGTCTGGTTCAGAGCAATGGGATCACCATGAGCCATGTCATTCGACGTTCCATCCGGCTGGGTGTGATGAATAATGACTTCTTCAGGGCGCAGCTCGACACCGGCGCTGGTGCAAAAACGCGCTTTCACGTTGGCATGCTGGCCCGCCCTATAGAACCCTCGATCCATTTCGAAGACGACCGTGCAGGTCTTCTGACCAATGACATGTTCGGCAGTGAGTTCGATCTGGCGCTGAGTCGCATCCATAACCCAGGCGTGCAGTGTGTATTGCTGAGTCTGTCCGCCGCCCATCTGGCTCGCCGTTTTGGTATCAACGGGAATAATCAGGGTGCCATCGGCCCCAAGGGGAGCGAGACCGCTCAAGACTTCACCCCGAGAATCATTCGACCAATCGAGTTTCTCCCATGCATCACGATACTCCCACGCCCGATTAGTCTGCCAGCGTTCGCCATTGCGATAAAGCCAATCCCATTCTGTGGCAGGATACTTGACCACGTCTTGCTGCCAGTAAGGGGACTGTCGCGTAATATGATACCTCACCATGCCGCCTAGAAGCGGAACGCCGGAGTAGTAGCGTGCCTGAATCTTGAATTCAAAAGTGCCACCGAGTTTGACGGGCTTTCCTGATACGGTTGCGTCCGCCAGAAACTCCGGCTTGCGAAACTTCTCCACTGGGAACCGACGATTCCCAGTCTGATACATGCCATGCAGATGCACACCATGGATGCCGAGCACACCCTCCTCCGGCAAGGTGTAGCTGCCATGCGCAGAAGTCTCAGCATCGAATTTCATCTTGCGCGCGAGCATGTTATTTCTGGCCTGCGGCGCAGAAAGTTCCGTGTTCAAGTCCCCGCCGGCGTAGGGATTGGTGTTGGCATTCGGGTCGAAGTCACGCACCCGCATCCATGCTTTCCATCGCGCCTCATCGCCGGGATGATAGGCAGGCTGATTGGAAATTACGAAGAGGTTCACCCTCTCACGATTTATTCCCCAGTCGTCAGATTCATTACGCGGTCCAAATCGTTCGCGTGGACCGATCACATGGAACCGTCCCGCTTTGTCCTCCAGACGAAGAATCCATTCATGGCTGGGAGATAATTCAGTCTCTGGGAGCACCACACTGCCGGTCGCATCCGTGGTGCGAACGTAAGAAGCAAATGGAAGGGTTTTTTTATCAGAATTTAATGAACGTCCTCCACTGAAAGTGAGCGACGCGTCTGGCACTGGCTTACCAGTTATGGCATCAAGAACTAGAATACGCGTAGATTGCAATATCTCTGACGAGTATCTACTATTAGAAGGATCTGGCACGGTTTGCTGTTGAGGAATGGAAACGGTCACAAGGTCATCCAACCAGAGTAAAGTCTGCGCTGGGGCAGGCATTCCCGAATCGCATTCAATCAAGTAAAGACCTGCTTTTACCAACGGTGTCGGCAGATCGTTCTGTTGATCCCACAGATGATCCACATGTGGCAAGTCTGCTACCCACGTGATCGCTTTGCCACTAAACCATTGCGCAGCATTCTTGTCCCGCAGACGCACGTCCAGTCCTTCAAGTGCCGACCATTTCCAGGCAGCGCGATCATTCTTGTCTAGTGGCTGCTGGGAACGCTTCTCCATATCAGCGATCACCTTTCGCAAGTCCACAGCGTGGGCCGTGAACTTGGCATGTGCGACATTGCGCGAAACAACTCGCAGCACTGCAGCCTTTCCCGCAACCTGCGCTGGCTGGCGCTCAAAGCGCAAACCAGGCGCAGCAACGTTCGAAAATCTCGTCCACCTTCCGTTCGGATTATTTGCGACTCCATTGGGGATGGTCTTTAGGAACGCTTCAATTCGATCATATTGCCAGCGCGCTGCCCATTCGTTCACAACGAGATCCAAGGCCCTCGTTCGATCCAAACCATCTGCCGCCGTGTCTAAGGCGACCTTTTTCAGCGCCGTTAGAAATGCAAATTCTTCTGGCAGTAGCAGTCGCTGCAACCGTCCTCCCGCGAGCACGATGAACTCATCATCATCGAGTGTGTGCAGGGACATTTCTGGGGTGTCCGGCACAGGGTTGCGCCCAATAATCGGAGCCGCACCACTGAGTCCAGACAAATTGCTAGTCGTAAAAATGCCATGCATAAACATCGCGCGTTGAAAAAGCGCGTCAGCAGCATGGCGGCCTCCGAGCACCTCCATTTGCGCCAGAGCCCAGCGCCAGCGCTCGCCATCCGACTGCGCATCTTCAAAAGTTTGAGGCACCTTGAAAAACCAACGTTGGGGATCATTCCCCACAGTGGGAGGCGACCATCCATAACGCGCACTCCCATATGACTCGATCTCTGGCTCCACGCTGAGCGATGTCAGACTCAGAAAATTTTCTGGACTAACGCCAGACCGATATTGAAACTGGCTGAGCGTCGTCGCCAATACACTCAATGACTGTGCTTGAAGTTTTACTGGTGTGTCCTTTGTGAAGGCACTGCGCACCTGAAGCACGAGCTTCAGCGCCAGCCAACGATTCCGCCGTGCACTGGACATTCCTTGGTCATGCGAACGATAAAAAACAGGACCACGGACAAAATGGCCATCAACCATCCGCCCAGCGGTCACATTTTCTGATTCCAAACCTCCCGCCACGCGCAGTGCAACAGCAGGACGGGACAATAAAATCGACTGGTGTTCCTGCAAAATCTCAGGGACATCCTTTTGAAATTCCTCCAATAAAATGAAGATCAACCCGGTGACAGCATCATCCGATAACGCACCGGGATTTTGTAGGTGCCGCATCGTCAGATCGTTGAGTGCTTTGGGATCTCTTCCTTCGCCAGCCTTGCGAACATCCGCCGGCAGTGAGTCACGGAGATTCCACGATTGAGCTAAAACCGGTTTGTTTTGCGTCATCAAAACGCAAAGGGTAATTACGAGAACACGAATATTCATCGGGGACATCTTATGAGAGGTGGCGGTGTTTGACGAGCTTTCTCGGCTCGATGCTTGCGCTACTGATTCGTCCAAATGGTGCAAATCGCGTATTTCGTCTAGGGTAATTTTGCGCTGTGACGCAAACTTTTCAGAAGTTGGATTTCTTGAATCCTATGTCTCGCTCAGGACATATTGATTGTTGTCATCACTCCTTATGCCAATATGCTCACTCATGCCAGACGCCGAAATCCTGCTGGAAACGAACGAACTCTCCAAAGAATATCGGCTGGGAAAAACAATCGTGAACGCCGTGCGTGGCGTTAGTCTGGGCATTCGCAGCGGTGCATTTACTGTGATCTCCGGTCCGTCGGGCAGTGGCAAGAGCACGCTGCTCCATCTGCTGGGCTGTCTGGACAAGCCGACGTCCGGCAGCATCCGCATCACGGGACAGGATGTGGCAGCAATGAGTGATCGCGATTTGTCCGCTTTCCGTGCGAAGCGGCTGGGCTTCATCTTCCAAACCTTCAATCTCATTCCCGTGCTCACTGCGTTGGAGAATGTAGAGTATCCCCTGCGTATCAACCGCGTGCCTCACGCCGAGTCCCGCAGTCGTGCGCTGGAGATGCTGGAAGCAGTGGGCTTGGGCAGCCACGCGCTGCACCGCCCCACGGAACTCTCAGGTGGCCAATGCCAGCGAGTGGCCATCGCCCGGGCACTGGTGAACCGGCCAGATCTTGTGCTCGCGGATGAGCCAACGGCAAATCTCGATTCCTCGAATGGCGGCATGATCATGAATCTGATGCACGAGTTGAAACGCAAGTTGAAGACTGCCTTTGTCATCTCAACTCACGACCCGATGGTGGCTTCTCAGGCTGAACAAAAAATTATCATGCAAGATGGCAGACTGGTGGACAACACATGAGTGACGTGATGCAAAACCTCATCCTCGCCCTGCGCAACATCGGGCGGAATCGCCGCCGCTCGGCAGTGACGATTCTGGCCGTGGCTTTTTCATGCGGCGGTCTCGCGATCTTCGGCGGATATGTCTCCTGGACTTTCCGCGCGGCGGAGGAGCAGACCATCGGCGCGTATGGTCACATCCAAATTTACAAACGCGGCTATTATGAACGAGGCACGGGCAATCCTGGAGCTTTCGCCATCCCAGACTATGAAAAGCTGAAGCATCTGATTGAGACTGATCCGGTCATTGCCTCAAAGCTCGAACTCGTGACCGGCCAAATTCTCTTCAACGGCATGGTCACATCCACGCGCACCCAGACGGCCTCGACCTTCGCCGGACTCGGGGTCTTCCCTTCCGAAGATAAACGCATCACTGAATGGAATCCCTATGGCATCACCCGCGCGGACCAACTTGCCGTCAACGCCCCGTTTTTCTCAGGCGCGCCGGAGCTTGATGATGCCGACATCACCGGCTGCGGAGTTGGTATCGGACTCGCCCAAGTGCTGCAATTGAACAAGCCTGCGGAAACCAAGCCCGCGACAGCCGCAACAGCACCAGCTTCTACGGACGGCGTTGACCTTGCGTTTCTCAGCTCGCAATCCGGCCCGACAAACGAAGACGCCACAGAAAAAACATCACTTGATCTCCTGGTCTCACCACCAGCAGGCGGCTTGCCCAATGCCACCAGCGTCACTGTGCGCAAGCTTGTGCCGCGCGCCACCAAGGAGATGGAAGACACGCTCATCAAAATGCACATCCGTCATGCCTCGGAACTTCTCTTCCCCGGCCAACCGCTCCATGTCACGGCGATCATCCTGCTGCTCAAGAGCACGGACGACACGGAACTGGTCGTCGCGCGGCTCGACACTTTGTTTTCCAAAGAAAAACTCGATCTCGAATACAAGCGCTGGCATGAAATCCGCCCGTTCTTCCTCCGCATGACACGGATGATCGGGCTGATCTTCGACTTCGTGTTCGTGCTGCTCATAGTGATGGTCGCCTTTCTCATCTACAACACGCAGTCCTCCGGCATCATGGAGCGCCTCGGTGAAATCGGAACGCTCCGTGCGATGGGCGTCACGCGCATCGGCTTGTGGAAGATGCTGGTGCTGGAGGGATTGATGCTCGGCCTCATCGGCGGTCTCATGGGCATCGGCATCGCCGTGCTGGGCGACTGGTTGTTCCAAATCATCAATATCGTTTATATCCCGCCGAGCGTCACTTTTTATGCCAAGCTGGAAGTGCTCGTGCTGCGCAATCCTATGGTGTTGGTGCAAGCTTTCACTGGCTCGCTTATTTGCGCCGTGATCTCCTCCATGCTTCCCGCCCGAAAGGCCGCGCGCATGAGCATCGTAGAAGCACTGCGACATTCTTAATCACATATCATCTGCTCCATGTTCCGCCACCTTGCCTGTCTCATCCTCTGCCTGACCACAGCCGCGATCTCAATCGCTACCGATCCCACCGGCCCGCAACTTGCCGAGCGCCTCGATCACTTCCGGCGGCCTGACAAATCATTCGAGGTGCGACTCAACATCACGGAAACCCGCGACGGCAAAACGACGCAGCAGAGCAGCTTGCGCGTCATGGCCCGGAAGCAACCAGACGGCTCGCACTTTGATGCCGTGTCCCTCTGCCTCACGCCTGATGCAGACAAGGGCAAGAGCGTGCTCGCCACCGGTGCTGAAGTGTGGTTCTACGATCTGAAGTCCAAACGGCCCACCCAGCTTTCCGCGCATCACTTTCGCGGAAAGTTTTTTGTCGCCGACGCCCTCTCCACCAGTTTCGCCGCAGACTACAACACTGAACTCACCGGTGAGGAAACTATCAAGGACGCCGCGCGCAACGATGTGCTTTGCTACCGTGTGAAGATGAAGCGCCGCGATAAAAACGGCCTCACTCCCGATGTCATTGAATACTGGGTGGACAAAAAAATGCTCTATCCTATTCGCGGACAGTTCTACACCGCCGCAGGCAAGCTTCTGCGCACCTCATATTATGCCGGTTACGCTAAAGTGCTCGAAGACATCCGACCCACGCGCGTGGTCGTCGTAAGCAACACCGAGCGCGGACTGGTGACGGACATCAAGTTCGAAGGCTTCGCTCTGCAAGAGTGGCCGCAGGAGATGTTCACCAAGGATGCGCTGCCCCGCGTCTCGCGCGGCGAGCTGCCTTGAACTCAGGCCGCGTCAATCTGTGTAAGCACAAACTTCACAGACGCCTGCAGATATTGTATCCTACTACAGAACAGCCAGCCATCGCGCTTGCAGTTGTCATGGGCCTGAACTAACGGCATACTGACTCTTGCTCCATTAACATGCCGGATTCTTTGCTCACATCTAGTGGTGCTGCTGCGGAGCATCACGAGGCCTATGAGATCGCGGAACGAATCGCGGTCGGGCCTGCTGGCATCGTGTATCGCGCTTTGCAGAGCGAAACTCAGCGCGAGGTGTTGTTCAAAGTGCTGAACCCGAGTTCCACTCACCCACTGGACTCCGCGCGCTTGTCGGTCATCAAGTCGTCAGTGAATGCCGTGCGGCAGCGCTGGATCGCGGAGTGGATTGATGCCTATGATGATCCAGATGGTTTCGTGTTGGTGCATGATTTCAAAAAAGGCATCGCAGGAAATCTTTTCCCCACTGAGGAACGTCATTTGTCAAAAGCCGACGGACTCCTGCTGGCGAATCAGTTCTGCGAAGTGCTTCAGGCGGCGGAGCAAGCCGCGCTGCCGCACGGCGACATCAAGCCGAGCAATATCATCCTCTGGAATGATCCCGAACAGGGGCTTACGCTGCATGTGCTTGATTGGGGGCTATCCATCTGCCGCTCGCAACATCCAGAGGAGTCGCTCAGTTGCATGTCGCCTGAAAGGTTGCGAGGTGGGGCACCGACATTAACCGGCGATTTCTTTTCCGTAGGTGTGACATTAAGCTTTCTGCTCACAGGTTACTACCCAGTGCAGGGCAGTAGTGCGGAAGAGATCATTACTGGCTGGCGTAATTTCAATACTGCATCCATTACTCAACTCAGACCTGATCTCGACATTAATTTCTGTCAATGGCTTGCGGGACTGATGTCTTTTGAGTCAAAGGATCGTCCCGCCTCGGCGGCCCAAGCGCTTGATGCATTGAATAAAGCCATCGCCGCTGACACCCAGCCATTCACAGCGCCTGATACTGCAATCGCCGCACAGAAATCACTTACTCGAAGCAGTGCCAAACCGCACCCTGCCCCACATCGCGCACAGATCGTAACTCCGACCCGATTGATCTCAGCTAGCTCGACTGCCCAGATCAAGGAGAGTGAATTGACTCCGACAACGAAACCAAAACAATCAGGCAAGACGAGAGTCATGAAGGGCGTCCTGACAGTCTGCATCATTGCGGGGTTTGCTGTAGCTTCCAGCATTTGGGCACAGAAAAAATATGGCCTAGAATGGAACGACTTACTCGCAGGTCGCTGGCATGAAGGAAAGACTCCGGCGGTCAAGACAGACCCTGTGATCGCAAATGCAAAGCCGGCGACAGTGACCACTCCGCCACCCAACAAGGCCGTGCCTGCCACGAAAGTAGCAGTAGTCGCTCCGCCGAAACCCGTAGTGACTTTTCAATTTCGCGACCCACTAGTATATCCCAAGGACGCAAAGCTCGATGGCAGCAAAGGCGGCACTGGATGGCCCGGCCCGTGGCGGGCCAGTAATAATTTGGTAAGCATTTCACCCTCTCGGAAAAGCCTTGTCATGACCTTTGGCGGCGCAGACGTGTCCAATGCCCGGCGTGAGATCGCAGCTTTCACTGCGGTAGAAGCATCGGGCATTTGCCTTGTTTGTTCGATCATGCATTCAGGCGCACAAGGGCCGGTTCTTTCTCTGGATGTTCTCTCGCCGGCCAATGGCAGCGGACCCGCGCCCGTTCTGCTGATTCCAAAAGGTGACAAGCTGATCGTGAGCATACCAAAAATTACCCAGACGGTTGAAATCGCGAGCAAGGGAATTTTGCGTATTGCCACCTTGTGGACTTTCAAGAAACAGGCCGATGGAAAATACGAAATCACCCTGACCGTCTATTTAAATCCAGCTCTTGGCCGTAGGGCCAGTCTTGTCGCAACGCCCGCGCTTAGCTACGTCACTAAGGATTTCATACCGCCCGATGTTATTGAACTCGCTCTAGCAAGCATCGGCACCTCCAAGCTGGGTGCCAACATCAGCGACATCCGCATTGCGCCGACTCTTCTGGAAGCGCTCAAATGATAAGGCTGCAAAATGCGCCGTCGCACAGGCGAAAAGCATCTTGCACTTTGTCCCTGTCTTCCCACATTTCCCATCCGCATGGAACTCATCCGCATTGTTGAAGCACTACTTTTTGCCTGTCAGGAACCTCTCACCGTGGCCGAGATCGGTCGTGCCATTCGCGACACCGCACGCGAGGCGAAAGAGTCCGCCAAAGAATCTGGTGAAGCACTCGATGAAGATAAGGCCGCAATGGAAGCCGTGACCGATGAGCAAATCCGCACCGCGATTGATGAACTGGTCGCCCATTACGAAAACGACGGACGCGCGTTCACTATTGTAGAGCGCAGCAGCGGGTGGCGTCTCTGTGCACGCGGCGAATATGCCGAATGGTGCCGGGCGCTCTATCCCGGAAAGAAAGCGACCAAGCTGAGCGCGCCCGCACTGGAGACGCTGGCCATCATCGCCTACCGCCAGCCGATCACAAAGTCCGCCATCGAAGCTGTGCGCGGCGTCTCCGTGGACGCAATGATGCAACAACTTCTCGACCGCGGTCTAGCAAAAATCGAAGGTCGCGCTGAGCTGCCGGGGCGCCCGCTGCTTTACTCCACAACTGATATGTTCCTCGATCATTTCGGCGTGCGCTCGCTGGATGACCTGCCGAATTCGGCAGAGTTGCGTCGAGTGAAACTGCCCACTTCCGAGGATACAGCCATCACTGATGATACTGCCAATGGTGGGTCATCCGAGGAAGAAACTCAGCCACTTCCGCTCAATCTTGATGAGGCTGCGGCAGAGAAGTCTTGAAACGAATGCGTCACCTCGCGCATTTTTTTCTTTCCACACGCCCCCGTCTCGCGCTTAATTCAGGCAACCCATTCTTGTCCTGATGCTTGAAGATATCCGCGCGAAGATCGACCGAGTTGACCAGAAGCTCCTGAAGCTCCTGAGTGAACGCGCGGATTTGGTGCATGAGGTTGGCGAGATCAAACGCAAAGAAGGTCTGGAAATTTTCGCACCGGATCGCGAAGAAAAACTTCTGCGCAAGCTGATTGATCTGAATCACAAGAACAAAGGGCGCCTACCCGAAAAATCTCTTCGCTCCATCTTTCGCGAGATCATCAGTGCCGCGCTGGCTCTGGAGCAGGACATGCGCATAGCGTATCTCGGCCCCGCCGGATCGTGGACGCATCAGGTGGCCATCAGCCGCTTTGGAAACAGCGTGCTTTATCTTCCAGAAGCCAGCACAGAGTATGTCTTCGAGCGAGTGCAGTTGCAGGAAGCGGTCTATGGCGTGTTGCCTATCGAACACAGCACAGAGGGCGCCGTGCATCACACGCTGGATCATCTCGTGGATTCTCCGCTGCAAATTTACTCCCAAATTCTCTGGCGCACAGAAACAGTGCTCATGTCCAATGGCCCGCGCGAGAGTGTGGATTTCATCTACGGTCATCCGCAAGTCATCGCGCAATGCCGCAAATGGCTCGCGCAGAATTTCCCCGAGGCCGAGCTGCGCGAGGCTCCGTCCACCAGCCAGGCCGCGGCATTCGCGACTGAGCATCCGAACTCCGCAGCACTCGGCACCGCACTGGGCGCGGAGTTGCAGGGGCTAAAGATCATCGCCACATCCATTGACGACAGCGCGACTCAAGCCCGCTTCATTGTGCTAGGCCGCCGCCCCGCGCCTCCAACAGGAAACGACAACACCATGCTGATGGTCACTGCCCGTGACAAGATGGGCGCACTGATGGAAATATTGGAAGCCTTTGTCAAACACAGCATCAACGTCCGTCAAATTGAAAACCGCCCTGTGCCCGGCGACGACACATCTTCGCACAATCACGTCCGCTTCTTTCTCGAAGTCACTGGCCACTGTCATGATCAGGCGCTGACTCAGGCGATCAGTGTATTAAACGGCGATGGCACCACCGTAAAAATTCTTGGCAGCTATCCGGCTTCGTCTTGGATGGCGTGATCAATGAAAATTGAGCGCGGGTCCAATCGTGACACATGCGCCAAAGAACGACGCCATTCCAATCGCAACACTTCCTGCCATCAGGACTAACACAAAAGCAATCACGCCACCGACTCCCAAATTACGTCGCTGTGCGATAAGCCTCGCAAGCCAGATTGAGCACGTTAGCTGACAGACGAGCGCCAACAGAATCAACGGTGGACCAGCAGCGCCATCTATTCCCTTGTTGTCGAACAAGAACGGCGAAGCTGGAAGCAGAGTGGATGATACGATCCACAAAATCCACGGAAGCGTCACCGGGGGTTTATCTTGAGTCGGCAGAGGTGGCGGAAGTTGGCTCATAATTTCAAAGTCACTGTAGCAATCTCATTCCACAAAGCATCAATGTCAGTCGGTTTTCTCGTGGGTCTGCCCGCTTTTTGAAACCAGTAGTTCGCGTTCCCTTGATCGCCTTCGATGAGATGCAGCAGCGCATGAATCCAAGATCCCATCGGCGTATGAATTTCCTGCGCAATGTTATGCGCGTCATCCCAGTTGCCTTTCTTTGCGTGCCATAGGGCCTCCGCCGCCTCTGATAGCGAAGCATCCGGCGCAGCATTACGCACGGCGGATTCAGCGAGTTCGGCGGCAGTCATAAATCATCCTGTGATGTTCAATCTTCCGGCAATGGCTGCCCCTTGGTTTCGGGCGCAAAGGGCAGAACAGCAATGCCCACGAGGAAGATGACGCACATCGTCATCGCCGCATAACGCAATGGCAGTGTGGTATCGGTCTTCGCGTAACCTCCGAAAACATCCGTGGTAAGTTTTGCAGAAAAGAAACTGCCCGCTGCCGCTGCAAATCGCCCGAGATTGTAGCAGAAGCTCGTTCCTGTGCTGCGGAGACGGCTGGGGAAAAGCTCCGGCAAATAGATCGCAAAGCCAGCGAACACACCGAGTTGAGCTGCGCCCATCAACGGCATCATCCAATAGGCATCTTGCGGTGAATTCATGTTCTTATAAACATAAAGGGTAACTACTAACGCGGAAAGAAAGCCCACTAAGAAGGCCGCCCTACGACCAACTGCATTAGCGAAGCGAGTAAACATCCACATGCCGACTGCGGCACCGAGCATGTTCCAGAGATAGGCCCAGAACTTAGCATTACCAACCTGTCCTGTAACCCATTTCGGAATATCAGAAACTCCTGCCGGCACGTTCGCCTTGTAATAGTTTGCAAAGACTGCGCTCTGAAGATCAACCGCGTATTCGCCAATAGCCCACAATCCAACAACGCCTGTCGAGGCGATGAGTGCGCCCACGATTAAATTCTTTCTCCATCGCTTGTCAGCCAACAATGCGTGATAGGGCGCGAACAATCCGCCCTGAGGCAACCGCCCATCTCGTTTCAACTGCATCCACGACTCTGGTTCCTTCAGATATTTACCAGTGAAAATGATCAACGCTGCTGGCAGCGCACCGATCAAGAACATCCAGCGCCAGCCAGAACCAGCTGCAATAGTGCCAGCTTGTTCCAATGCATTCACACCCTTGAGCGCGAAGCCCGCAGTGACGTTGCCAACCGTGGATAGAACTTGCAGCAGCCCTAACGACTGGGCGCGCGCACCAGACGGAACTGTCTCCGCGATGAGCGACACGGCGAGACCAAAAACTCCGCCCACTCCCAAACCCGTGAGGAAACGATAAATAGTGAAATCAACTTTATTGATACTGAAGTAGCTCAATCCGGTGAACGCCGAATATATCAAAATCGTCAGCGTAAGCATTTTCGTTCGCCCATACTTGTCCCCAAGTGAACCAAAGATCATGCCGCCAATTCCCCAGCCGATCAGGAAGCATGCGGTCACGGTCTTGCCGAAAGCTTGCAGCGACGGATCACTCGCAGGAAGTTTCATCAGGTCCATCAGCGCCGGCACGCGGGCGAGCGAAAAGAGACGCTGATCAAGGCAGTCAAAGAACCAGGCCGCAGAGGCCACGATCAAAACGAACCAATGATATCCGCTGAGAAGTTTCCACCATGCTTGGTTTTGTGTGGGCGAGGAGGGAGAGAGTTGACTCATGTGCGCAAGTCTGGCAAGCAGCGGCGTTGTGACAAGGCGGAAGTTGTCAGTGTTCCACCTCCGGTGTTCAGTGGACTTCCGTTAAACAACTCCCGTGGACTCTCTCACCGATCTCGAAAAGCAGCACACTTGGCACCCTTTCACGCCGATGCGCGACTGGTGCGCGCCCGATCATGAGCCGCTCATGCTAGTGAGCGGACAAGGATGCTGGCTCACAGATCAGCACGGAAACAGATACCTTGATGGCAACTCGTCCATCTGGACGAACATCCACGGGCACAATCATCCGCGCATCACTTCAGCGATCAAAGCGCAGCTCGATCGCGTGGCACACACTTCATTCCTCGGCTTCACGCATCCGCCCGCGGCACAACTCGCATCGGAACTCGCCGCGCTTTCTCCCGGCAAGGCGCTCAATAAAATCTTCTTCTCCGACAATGGCTCCACGGCCATCGAGTCTGCCGTGCGCATGGCCTTGCAGTATTGGAAACAAAACGGACGTCCCGAGCGCGAAGTCATCGTGGCCTTTGATCAGGCTTATCATGGCGACACACTCGGGGCGGCTAGTCTCGGCGGCATTCCTCTTTTCAAAGGCAGCGCGAATCACTTCGGCTACGAAGTGCTGCACATCGCGCACCTTGACGATCTTGATTCGATAGACCCCTCTTTGAAGTCTCGCATTGCCGCTGTCATCATTGAGCCGCTCATTCAAGGCGCAGCAGGTATGCGGGTCTGGCCTGCGGGAATGCTGAAGCAACTCGAGCGCTGGTGCCGCCAGCGCGATGTCTTTTTGATTCTCGATGAAGTCATGACTGGCTTCGGTCGCACCGGAAAAATGTTCGCCTGTGAACACGAAAACGTGGTGCCGGATTTCCTCTGTGTGGCCAAAGGAATCACGGGCGGCTATATGCCGCTTGCGGCAACACTGACCACGCAGCGCGTGTTCGACGGCTTCCTCGGTGACGCGAGCGAGGGGCGCACATTTTATTACGGCCACAGCTACACAGCGAATCAGCTCGGTTGCGCGGCGGCACTCGCCAGTCTCGAAGTGTTCCGGGATGAGCGCGTGCTCGAAATGCTCCCTGATAAAATCACTCTCTTCACATCACTACTGAACGGACTACGTGATCTTGCGCCTGTCATCGACATCCGGCAATTCGGCATGATCGCCGGCATCGAGATCGCATCGACAGCTACAACTGGCACGAAAGTCTGTCTGGCAGCGCGTGGTCATGGCCTGCTCACGCGCCCCATCGTGAATACCATCGTGCTCATGCCGCCGCTGTGTGTCTCGCCAGATGAACTGCGTCAGATGGTGAACGCCATCAGGATGAGCATTGTGGAAGTTTGCGGAGGCTGATTTGCCTCTTAAGGAAGGACGGCACTTCTTGGGAATAGAGTGATATGGGCCAGGCAAAATGCGCGCTACCCGCCACGCCCCATGTTGTCGCATGTCGCGATCGCGTCTTGGAGTGCGGGCGCTGCTGCGCCGCTTTTGAGCGGCCCTTGATTTCCTTTGGTGCGCCTGACATACCCGACTTCCCATCGCACCCGTCACCCGCCTGCCAAAGCGCCGCAGAACCGGCGCACTCCGAAGACGCAAAGCGTTCTTGCAAACATCATTCGCCATCCTCAAACGCAATACAGTTGCTGTTATTCTTCGAGTCTATGCACATGCCAACTAACAGCGTTGAAAGTGCCAATCGCGAAATAAAATTGCCAGTGCGCTCGTTTGATGTCTTCTAGCCAGCGCATGACTCCCATCCTGTTTCCATCCTCTGTCTGGCTCGTGCTGGCACTCACCTGCTCCCCGCTAAAGTGCGAAGAAGCCCCCGTCCCAGCGGCCGTTGCCGCTTCGCCACTTGGAGACTTCGGGAGCGATGAACCGGTCGAGCGGCCAGATCTTCCCTCACGTGGCATCATCAAATTCAAAGTTGAGGAAGGCGATAAAGCCTTCGCAGCGAAGGAACACTGGGAAGAATACAACTTTCCGTTCAAAGCAAAGCGCTGGGGCAAATACGCCGTGCGCATCACTTACACACTCAAATCATCGGCACTCGGCGTGCAGTTCAAGTTTGGTGAGAACCAATTCAAGAAGCAGATAAGCGGCAGCAATGGTGCGCCTAAGAATGCATGGCTCGGTGATATTTACATCCCCGCATCCGGCGATCAGACCATGGCGCTTTTCACGCCGAACAATGTGGCGTGGGAGAGTTTCGTTCTCCAAGAGGTCGCATTAGTTCCTGCGCCCGAAGGCGAAAAAATCAAACAGGCTGAAGATGGAACCGTGCAATTGCTGGCCAAAGATGCGACCACTTGGAGCGAGAACTTGCGCTATGAACCGAAGCCTGAGAAAAATTGCCTCGGCTTCTGGACCGACCCCAAGGACTTCGCTGAATGGGAATTGAAGATGGACAAGCCGGGCAAGTATCAAGTCGTCGTGCATCAGGGCAGCAGCACTGGTGGCAGTGAAATAGCCGTTCAGTTTGGTGAGCAACAATTAAAATTCACCGTGCAAAACACGGGCGACTTCCATAAGCACACGCCAGTGACCGTTGGCGAAATCACCGTGGACAAACCAGGAACATATCACCTCGCGGTCAAGCCGCAGAACAAGCATGGCGGGGCCATTATGGATATCGGCAAAGTGGTGCTCACGCCAGTTTCTTAAACTGGCTCCACACTATTTTTTCTTTTTACTCTTCGTAGAAGTCGCCGGGCTTTTCTTTTTGGCCGACGAAGGGGCGGCGGCCTTCTTTGAAAAATCGCCGGTGATCAACTGCACATAATGCAATCCAGTGGAAGTAAGCGCGAACTTGGTTCCATTTCCGCTCACGCAACCGCGCGTGTGATAGCTCGCGGGAATGCCCTCGTCTTTGACCCAGCTAGCCTTAGGCGAAGTAACGGCCTCGTCGCTCGGTTTGATCTTCAAGGGCAGACCGCCACCCGCGAAACTAATCTCCCATGAAGGACTGGGCTGTTCGCCGCCTTCCGCGAGCCAGTGATAGTTCTTGGCCATTTCGATGTCGCCCTTGCGCGGGACCAGCACCTTCCACATGCACTCGGTATTCTTAATAAATTCCGGCACGGTGAGTGCCGAGTTTTTATGAAGAGCGAGATACAGCCCGGCAATATCAAG
The DNA here is from genome assembly GCA_038230495.1 of Verrucomicrobiales bacterium. GTDB lineage: Bacteria > Verrucomicrobiota > Verrucomicrobiia > Verrucomicrobiales > Verrucomicrobiaceae > VFKE01. The sequence goes on along the minus strand of JBBRNC010000014.1, from coordinate 61,659 downwards.
TCCCGTCAAGTTCAGGCCATTGAAGTCCCCGTGCCGATTCGGTGCGCCGGGATAGCCCCCGTCATACCATTCCGAAAATTGGGTGTTCAACATCAGGCACAATTCCACATGCGTATGTGATCGCCTGCGGTCGATGCCAGCTCCGGTGTGCCCCATGATGGCGAACGGCGTGCCAGCCTCCACCTTGTCGCCCTCCTTTCCCATGATCTTACTAAGGTGGGCGTAAAGAGAATAGAACGGCCCCTGTCCCCAGTCGTGTTTGATGACCACGTAGCGTCCATAGTTGCTGGCTCCGGGACTATCGGACACATGAACGATCTCCCCCTGCATGATGCTGCGAACTTCATCCAGCGGCTCGCCTTTTTCATCGCGCTTCACCGGGGCCACATCCATGCCTTCGTGAAAATGCATCAGCACCACGTCGCTACCTGATCGCACCGGGCCGCGCACAAAACCATACTGACCACCTTCCCACGTCGTGGATTGTTCCTTCTCGAAGTTCCTGTCGATAAACATATAGAAAGCCGGGAAATCTCCACGGAATAGCGCATCATTTTCCGTCGGCAGCGCCAGCGTCATCGCTACCGGCGCAGGCGGCGGAGAAGGCTGAGGCGCGGGGAGCGCGGGCTTGATTTCTTCAGGCTGCTCAGCAGGAGTCGGAGTCTGCGCAGTCAAAGCCGCGTCAAACACCAGCACGACAAATAGGCATAGAACAATGCGAATCATGACGACGATGATATGTCAGAGTCTCAAGGTTTCGGTAGCGACGGCGGATCCATCGGCACTGACGGCGTCGGGCCGCCCTCCAGAGGAATCTGTGGTGACACCGGCCCGGTGCGAAGGTCCAGTGACTTCGCCTCGGGGGGAGCCTTCTTACCAGATTTCTTTGCCTCCTTGGCATCGCGCTCGGCCTGCTGGGTCGCTTCCAGATGGCGTTTCTTCTCACCCTTAGTCGTCGGCAGCATGTCCATGTCCTTGGTCGTAGTCGGTGACTCACCTTTCTTAAAGCGCGGGTATTTCTTCTCCATCTCCTTGATAACCTCATCGGGCACTCCCTGCCAGATCGTGATGACACCGTCCGTGACTGGCTGGTCGAGGACCACAGAATCCACTGGAGTGGCGTTAACCATCGTCAGGAGAGACTCATCCTTCCGAGTGCGCGTAATGATTTCCAGATTTTCGCGCCCACGGAAATCAAGTTTAAGCGTCAAGCCATTACCCCTTCCGCCCTCAGCCGGGAATGAATAAAAGGACACAATGTTTTGCTGTGAAATCTCCGGCACGATCTTGAAGAACACCCGCTTCCCATTGAGATCGAACGGGAACATCGTCTTGGGTGGATCCATGTCCGAGGCCAACGCGTGGAATGTGATGTTGAAATCTGGCTTACGGCTGAAGCCGAGCATTAACGGCGCAAGCAGCAGGAGGAGCAGCGGAGCAAATCTTTTCATGGGCTAATTGAAACGTCATTGCGCATGGAATGCAAGGCGGGAGTGAAGGGCCATACAGCCTGCGATGATGGAAAAACAGGAGCGTTAACTGTGCGTAGGGCGTCTCGCCCTTGCAGTCTAACACCTTGACCAATCAATCGCCAAATGGCAGTTTGGTTTGCAAAGCTCACCGACATGACCATCACCTTGCCCGCCGAACAGGACAGCATCCTCGCCCGACTTGTGGCCATGGGGAAATTTGCCTCTCCGCAAGAAGCTGTCACCGAAGCGGTGCGGCGGCTTGATGCGGAAGAGACGATGGGCTGGCTGAATCCCGAGCCTCTGACAGTCAATGAATCCGCCCAGGTCTATGCGACCGATGCCGAGTGGGAAAAGGTGGAGCGTGCGATGGCGGGTCGCGTGAAGCCTGAGCTATGAATCAGTGGGAGATCAGGATGTATTCGTTCCTTGACGCAGGAGAACATCCGGCTGTGATCGTGTCCCATCCATTGCGTGCGGAGCGAAAGGAGACGGTGGAAGTGCTTCTCTGCACGACGTTACGTTCTGGTCACAAGCCCGGGCCACATGAGGTGATTCTGAACGGATCTGATGGGTTGGATTGGGGCACGCTGTGCCGGTGTGATTTGATCTACTCGGTTCCACGCAGCGATTTGTCGGCCTGCGGGGCACGGTTTCCATCGCACGGCGGCGCGACATCATACGCAAGATCGTCGCGAGTCACGGCTGGGTGTGAGGCTGGACTTGGTTGAATTGCGCTGGACGGCAGGCTGCGCAGCCGCGAAGCGAATGCCGTCCTTCCTCGTGGTAACGTCACTCTATCACGCATGACACTTCAAAAAATCCTCTCGCACCATCCATGCAGGGATGCGATACATCCCGCCCCCGTTTCACCTCATGCCTGACATTGTCCCTAATAACAAAAGTCCCGACTCCGAAAAAGATTTCACTGGGGGCGGTATCTTTGCGCTCGCGGAAAAACCACAGGGCACAACCGGCAGCGATGAACTGGACAAACGCCTGCACGCACTCGCCTGCCAATGGGCTCCTGATGCGCGGGCTTGCTGATGACGGGGCTAAAAATTGGCCGTGATAACACAGGCATGGGCGATCTGAAAATAATCCACCGCGCGCTGCGGGAGATGCGCTATGCGAACAAGGTCTTCCATCCCTTCCGCCACATGCGCAAGGTGACGGTGTTCGGCTCCGCGCACACGCAGCCTAGAAATGCGGAATATGAAGCAGCAGCGGGCGGTGAAGTTCTAATTCGCAACGCCGCCTCATAGCTGGGAACGCGGGACCGATGAGAATACCAACGGGCTGATCCGGCAGTATCTGCCCAAGGGAAAAACGATGCGCAAAGTAAGACAAAGCAAATGCGACCTGATCGCTGACAAATTAAACAACCGACCCAGAAAAAGACATGGATACAAAACACCCGATCAATGCCTCCTTCGCCACTAACCAATGTTGCAATTCAAACTTGAGCCTAGGCGTTGCCGGTCGCATGGAAGAATGCACAGCGATGGTCTGATTTAAAGCGCCCGTCGGACTCGGCGGACCGTGGAGAAGAGTAAACCAAAGACTAACAGCGCCCAAGTCGAGGGCTCAGGCACGATGGACAATACACCCGCGCTGCGGAGCCTCGTGGTGTCCCAGGAGAGTCCGTCACCTAGATTGGTCGTGATGACAAAGCTGCCGCTATCGTAGCCCGGCGTTAAGCCATCGAAGATCGTGAAGCTGGAACCCTGCGCGGGAGTGTAGCCGGCACCGATTTTCAGGTCGAGGGTGCCGCCTGCCACAAAAGCACCTTGCACGTCGAGGTGATCGTAAAGCCCATAAGTTACGCCGTTGAATTCCATCTGGAGCATCGAACCGCTTAACATAGTAAGACTGCTCGCAAGGGTAAACTGGCCCGGGCTGTTGCCGGGTGAAAGCGTGCCCCCGGATTCCACCGTGACTGCTCCACCCACGGTGCCAGTGCCGCCGAGTATCCCTCCGTTTTTGACCGTTACATCGCCTGCAATGGAGCCATCCACCGCGAGTTCACCACCGCTCACAGTTGTGCTGCCGGTGTAGGTGTTGTTCCCGGCCAGCGAAAGCGTGCCTACGCCCGCTTTGATGATCGATCCTCCCGTTCCAATGACCGACCCAGTGAAGGTGCCGCTGTTGTTGATTGTTAGCGTATTCCCACCGAGATTTACCGTGCCCGCACCGGAAAGTGAACCTATCGCGCCGGAGCCACCCGCAAGGCTGAGCGTGCCGTTGATCACGTGGGAGGATGACGCTGACAGAGCGTTCGCCGTGCCCGTAATCAACGTGCCATTCGCCTGAACGAGTGTGGTGCCTGTATAGATATTGTCGGCAAAGCCGGGCCAGTTCAGGGTCAGATTCGCAGCGTGGGAGCCGTCGCCCACGGTCAGCGAAATATTATCTTGGATGCTGCCGCTATAGATGCTCGATGGCCCGACCACGTTGAGAGTCCCCGGAGTCAATGATTGGCCTATGTAGGCTGTGCCGGTCAAATTCCTGACCGTGGAAGTCCCACCAAGCTGCAGCGTAAAGCCCACAGATAGATTTGGGGCATTGTCATAGGTCGCCGTAATCCCTCCTGTGATGGTAAAGTTGCTAATCGACCTCAACGAATAGCCCGGCGCGTTGTATGTGATGCTTGCCACCACAATTCTCGTGTTGACGATCGCGTTGAAACTTTGAGAGCCGCTTACCCCAAACAAAACTGTATCGTATAGACTTAAATAGCCAGGAAATGGATCAGGACTGCTTGAACTCCAGTTGCCGTGGGTGTCGGTCCAGTTATCGGAGTTTCCCAGCCCCTGCCAGGTAAACTCCGCCGCACGAACTTCGCCGGACAGAGAGCCAAAGAGATTAAGAGTGAACAGAGCGAGCGAGGAGAAGCGTAAAAAAGGAGTCATAGGTGAAAGATGGATCGTGTGAGTTTATTTGCAGAGCCTTTACGCCCGTGACGCCGCGATGATGGTGGTGTTGGTTTTCATATTTGCGTGTGTTGTTTGTCTCCGTTTCACGGAAAGCGCGGAGTAACGCCTAGAATTGTATTATTTTGCATTTTTTCAACATAACCCTCGAATATCAATGCTATTGGTCCGTTTTGCAGAAAATATCACCTTATATCCTGCAAGCGTTTCTTGATGTGATGTGATCGAACATCGGAAGAGCGGGATTTGCATTTAAAGTAGAAGCGACGCCTCGTCGCTTGCTCCGGTGTCGGCTGCGCCCTCACTGCCGGGCGCTATGCGTCTCGCTTCGCAGGATCGCAGCCACAAGATGAAGCGGGACGCATCATCTACTTTCTGCGCGACACGTCGCGATGGAGAAAGCTGCGACGCGTCGCAGCACTCCAGAGATAGGTTGCATGCGACACCTTAAAAATCCTCTCGCACGTTCCCTGCATGGATGCGATACATCCCGCCCCCGATTCACCTCATGCCTGACACTGCCCCCAATAACAAAAGTCCCGACTCCGAAAAAGATTTCACGGCGGGCGGTATCTTTGCGCTCGCGGAAAAACCGCAGGGCACCACGGGCAGCGATGAACTGGACAAACGCTTGCACGATCTGGCCTGCCAATGGACTCCTGATGCGCGGTCTTGCGATCTGGTGGCGGGCTTGCTGATGACGGGGCTGAAGATTGGCCGCGACAACACGGGCATGGGCGATCTGAAAATGATCCACCGCGCACTGCGGGAGATGCGCTATGCGAACAAGGTCTTCCATCCCTTCCGCCACATGCGCAAGGTGACGGTGTTCGGCTCCGCGCGCACGCAGCCGGGAAATGCGGAGTATGAAGCCGCAGCGCGCTTCTCCAAAAAAATGGTCGAGCAGGGATTTATGGTCATCACGGGTGCGGGCGATGGCATCATGGGCGCGGCCCAGCAGGGCGCGGGTCGGGAGAATAGCTTTGGTCTGAACATCCGACTGCCCTTTGAGCAACAGGCGAATGACATTATCCTCGGCGATGAGAAGCTGATCACGTTCAATTACTTTTTCACCCGCAAGCTCTCGTTCGTGAAAGAGGCGGATGCGTTCGCGATGTTCCCCGGCGGCTTCGGCACTCTGGATGAACTGTTCGAGGCCACCACCTTGATCCAGACGGGCAAGGCCAATATCCTGCCGCTGGTTCTGGTGGATGCGCCCGGTGGAAACTACTGGGCGACATTTGTCTCGTTCATTCGCGAGCACTTGCTGGCGCGGGGCTTGATCGCAGACAATGATTTGCGCCTGTTTCATCTGACCGATGATGTGGACGATGCGGTGCGGCACATCACAAACTTTTATAAGGTCTTCCACTCCTATCGTTTCGTCAGGGAGAAGATGGTCTTCCGGCTGAAACACAAGCTCAGCCCCGCTGCTGTGCAGAAGCTCAACGTGGACTTCGCCGATCTCATCAAGGAAGGACAGATCGTGCAAAACGCCGCTCTACCCGATGAAGCGAATGAGGAAGGCATATTCCATCTTCCCCGACTCATCGGAACCCTGCGCCGCCGCGAGTTCGGACGCTTGCGCCAGTTGATTGACTGCATCAATGCCTCCGAATTGATCCCCGCAAAACCCTAATTCATGAACGACTACCGCCCAGAAAGACCCTCCTACGAACGTGCCCGCCCCCGCGTGCCAGATGGCAGCGATGCATGGCCTAAGCCTTGGGTGCAGCTCAAATACTTCAGCTTTCATCCGAATTTTTATCCCAACATGATCGCTGCCGCCAATGCCGATACGGGCGATTTGGTGACGGTGATGGACAAGGAAGGGCAGCCCTTCGGTCACGGATTTTTCAATCCCCGCGCCCGCGTCCCCTTGCGCATTTTTCATCACGGCGCGGAGCCGCTGGATGAAGGCTTCTTGGAGAAACGCATCGTCAATGCCATCGCAATGCGCACGGATATGCTGCGACTTCCTGAGACGACGGATGCCTTCCGCGCGGTCCACAGCGATGCCGACGGCATCCCAGGCTTGATGGTGGACAAGTTCGCCGATGTGCTGTCGGTCGAGATCAGTAACGCCGCAATCTGGCAGCGCATTGAATCATGGCTGCCGCTGCTCCACGAAAAACTCGGCACCACACAAGCGGTGGTGCATTTCGATGACAACGCCTCCCGCGCGGAGAACCTGATGCCGCAGCGAGTGATTGAGGAGCAGGCACGCTTCGACTCCGGCGTTTCCACCGTGCGCATCAAAGAAAACGGTGTGCGCTTTAATGTGAATTTCGATAGCGGTCACAAGACCGGTTTCTTCTGCGACCAGCGCGACAACCGTGCGCAGTTCGCCCGTTGGACACGTGGCGCGCGCGTGGCGGATGTGTGCTGCTACACGGGCGGCTTCGCTGTTGCGGCCAAGGTGCTCGGCGGCGCGGAAGAAGTAACCGGCGTGGACCTGGATGAAAAAGCCATCGAGGTCGCGAAGAAGAACGCGAATCTTAATAACTGCCGCGTGAGCTTCGTCCATGCCGACGCTTTCACTTGGATGCGACAGATGCAGCGCAACAACGAGACTTGGGGCGCAGTGGTGCTGGATCCGCCCAAGCTCATCCACTCGCGCGAAGCCTATGAAGAAGGTCAGGCCAAGTATCACGATCTCAACAAGCTGGCGATGTCACTCGTCGAACCCGGCGGCCTGTTCCTGACTTGCTCATGCTCCGGCCTTATGCCCGTGGAAGCCTTCGAGGAGATCGTTATCGGTCTCGCCCATCGCAACGGGCGAAAGCTGCAAATCCTCGACCGCACCGGAGCCGGCCCCGATCATCCAGTGATGTCTAACTGCGCAGAAAGTCGCTATCTGAAAACGCTTTGGGCGCGGGTGTGGTAACGCCCCGCTGCTAATCTTCCTTCTTGCCGCTGCCCTTTTTCTCGTGCTCTTCCTCTTCTTCTTTGTGGTCGCGATGGCAGCCTTTGCATTTGCCAGACATCTGCAAGTCTTCCAAGCCGTTGGGTTTGCCCGCGGCCACATCTTCGGCGGCCTTGATGAGATCGGTGGTCCTTTGATTCCATTTCTCGATGTCACCCTTCGGCGGCTTGGTGCCCGCAAGCCCCTTGAGAATGGTAGCGAGTTTTGCATTGTCAGCTGGAGTGCCTTTACCGGTGGCGACCTTTTTATAAAGACTGTTGTCACCCTTGAAGGCTTTTTTCATGATCTCTTCAATCTTATCGTCCTCAGCCCGTGATAGAGTCGAAGTCATGGCAAACGCGATGATGGTGCAGATGGTAATCTTGATGGCGGTGTGTTTCATGGGATTGAGATGGAATCGATTGATCGGACAACCCAGATTACAGACAATCTCGCGCAAAGAATCAAGACCTAATGCCGAAATAATATCGTCAAATCCTTCTCGTTTCTTATCTATTCAGGTCATACCGAGGCGAGTCATTGTTCCGCCCCTTCAGGGCTGAATCAACGCGTGACAGGCGTCCTAGGGCGTTGCCCTAGGCTGGCTTGTAGCAGGCCGTTGGCCTGAAATCCTCCAGCGCCAAAGTGCATGGATGGCCCTCCGTTTCCCCTGCGCCAAAGGCGCCACACAAGCTAGCTCAGGGCAAGCGAGGAACGAGTGCCGCCCTGGGTCAGAATCCAACGCGAGGCAGCCCTGAAAGGGCAAAACAAAAGGGTCTTTCCCATGTGACCTGAATAGTTACCACGATTCAACCATTGCGAGCTGTCGGCGCTGTGCCACTCTGCGTTTATGAAAAAACTGATCGCCGAATTCATCGGAACCTTCGCCCTCGTGTTTGCAGGGACAGGCGCGATCATTATCAACCACGCATCCGGCGGAGCTATTGGTCATGCGGGCATCGCGCTGACGTTCGGATTGATCGTCATGGTGATGATCGGAACCTTCGGCGACGTGAGCGGAGCCCATTTCAACCCGGCGGTGACAGTTGGCTTTTGCGTCGCACGACGTTTTCCGATTGCCGATGTTCCGCGCTACATCGCCGCGCAGGTTCTCGGCGCCTTAACCGCTAGCGGTCTGTTGCGCGTGCTTTTTCCCGCTGATGAAACACTGGGTGCGACACTGCCCGCTGGTCCGTGCTGGCAGAGTTTCACACTGGAAGTTCTGCTAACGTTCTTCCTCATGCTCACGATTCTCAGTGTCTCGGCAGGGGCCAAGGAAAAGGGCATCACGACAGGACTGACGATCGGAGGGCTGATCGCCCTAGAGGCCATGTTCGCCGGTCCGATCAGTGGCGCATCCATGAATCCTGCGCGCTCACTTGCACCCGCATTGGTCAGCGGCAAGCTGGGCGACCTTTGGATTTATCTTATCGCTCCAACACTCGGCGCGCTGCTTGCTGTGCCAGCCTGCATTTGCGTTCGTGAACCGAAATGCTGCACCCACGCATGATTTCCCCGTTGATCCTCGTGCTTTGCACCGGAAACTCCTGCCGCTCCCACATGGCTGAAGGATTTCTCCGCGGCGCACTCGGCGATCAATTTCGTGTGGCCAGCGCCGGATCGATACCAGCAGGGTATGTCCATCCGCTGGCGATCAAGGTCATGGCCGAGGCTGGAATGGATATTTCCGCGCATCGTTCAAAGCATCTTGATGAGTTTCTGCATCAAGATGTCGAAACGGTCATCACCGTCTGCGGCAATGCGGACCAGGCCTGTCCGATTTTTCCCGGTCAGGTCAACCGGCATCACTGGGGCTTTGACGATCCGGCTCATGCGTCCGGTTCAGATGAAGAACAGATCGCCGTATTCCGCCGAGTGCGCGATGAAATGCGACGGGTGTTTGAAGCTTATGCCGCCGGGAGGCTGGATGGGGCAGCCTGACTTTGGATCATGATCGCAAGTGCTGGAGATATTTCTCGTCATCCTCCTGTTCGATGCGCTCGACGACTTTTTGAAAATCTTCGATGTTCATTTTCTGGCCGGTGCCTTTGAGGACAGGCAGCCCGAGTGCCCCTATCTTAAAATGTCTGTCCGGCGCTGCAGTTTCGGGCTGATCCAAACCAATTTCTCGCCGTAAGACATGCTCGATCACAGATTTGAGCGTGGTTCGACGGCGATGATCGGCGGCTTTGGCCTCCAGCAAAAGATCGTCGGGAAGCTCAAGCGAGATTTTCATTTATGGGTGACTATACGGTAATATGGGAGTGCGTCGAGCAGAACCCTTATTCCGAAAAATGGCGGGGAGTTCAAAATCCAGCGTCCGTTGATCGTCTTCGGGCGTCCGCGATGAGAGGAGTGGTTGAAGCCTATGCCGCCGGGAGACCGAATGCGCTCAAGCGGGACTCAGAGCCTGTCCGGCAAATGCGTTGAATGGTCAGAATCGAATGGAGTGTTCGCTGGAATTCAAGCCGGATGGCTTGGGAGAAATTAGCCGGTGGTGATAGGAGCAGAGCGACTGGAACCACCGGTCTCCAAGAGACCCGTCACCGCGCCCCGGAGGGAGCGCAAGAAACCCCGGTGACTTCTCGCGCACCCTTCGGGGCGCAACCATTGGCTTTGTGCAAACCGGTGGTTGCGCTCGCTGCTTGCTCCACCATATCTAATTTCTTTCGAGCCTCCGGCTCGCAGAATGATGTCGGGCTGGCAATATCGTCATTCAGATGATATACCAGACAGGCTCTCAAACACCTGACTTCTCATGGCGCACATCGCGAGCAGTGCTGGCATAGACAGCGTCCTCACCGATGTTCACGGCGTGATCGCCCGCACGCTCAAGGAAACGGATGATGAAAACGAGGTCGAGATACTCCTGCACGCGCACCGGATCCTCCTCCATTCGGCGGGTAAGGCGCTCGATAAGTTCCTTATGGGCACGGTCGAGTTCTTTATCACGAGCCTTGAGGCTGAGGGCCAGCTCCATGTTTTCTTCATTGAATGCGCGAATGCTGTCCTGCAACAACGCGGCGGCCTGCACATGAATTGGCTCGATCATGCGCGACTCCGGCAGTTCCGGTGACTGAAGCAGACGCTTGACGCGGCGGGCGATGTTCACCGCCTGATCGCAGACGCGCTCCAAGTCGGCTGCGACTTTCATCGTGGCGAACACGCGGCGGAAATCATGCGCCAGCGGCATGAAGCGCGTCATCAAATTGATGCCCTCGTTGTCGATCTGTTTTTCGAGAATGTCCACGATTTCATCGTCGGCGATGACGCGATTGCACAAGTCCTCATCGCGACGCGCAAGAGCACGAGCGGAGTCGTTGATACTCTCCATCGTGACGGCTGCCATGCGCTGGATGTCCTGATTAAGCTTGCTCAGCGCCTTGTCGAAGCTGGAGAGGATGTGGGGTGTTTCGTTCATGAAAAATGCGGTAACTTCGTTTAACCCATCTGACCGGAGATGTAACGCTCTGTTTCGATGCGCTGTGGATTCTGGAAGATGTAGGTTGTGGGCGCGAGTTCAATCAATTTGCCCAGCAGGAAAAAGCCAGTGTCATCGGCGATGCGGCGCGCCTGCTGCATGTTGTGAGTGACGATGACAATGGTGAACTCTTCTTTGAGCTGGGACATGAGTTCTTCAATCTTCAAGGTCGCGATCGGATCGAGTGCGCTGCACGGCTCGTCCATCAGCAGAATTTGAGGGCGATTGGCGATGGCACGCGCAATGCAGAGTCGCTGCATCTGGCCGCCGGAAAGGCCGTAGGCACTTTCATGCAGGCGATCTTTCACCTCTTCCCACAAGGCGACTGATCGGAGGCTGGTTTCCACCACTTCATCGAGTGTGCTTTTCTTGTTCCGTCCGGCCACGCGAAGGCTGAAGACGACGTTTTCATAAATGCTCTTTGGGAAGGGATTGGATTTCTGGAAGACCATGCCCACGCGCTTGCGCAGCGAGATGACTTCCACAGAAGGATCGTAAAGGCTTTGTCCGTCGAGCAGGATGTCTCCTTCGTGGCGGACGCCTTCCACAAGGTCATTCATGCGGTTGAGATTGCGCAGCAAGGTGGATTTGCCGCAACCACTCGGCCCGATGAAGGCGGTGACTTTGCGCTCGGGGATCTCCATAGAGATGTTGAAGATCGCCTGCTTCGCGCCATACCAAAAGCTGAAGTCGCGCACTTCAATCATCTGTGGATTGAGTTCCTGCGCACCAGTCACAGACTTAGATGAAGTTTCGTCAGTCATGGCTTTGCGAGGCATGTTAGAAAGTGCCGATGGCATATTTTTTACGGAGGTGATTGCGCAGAAGAATCGCGGTGAGGTTCATTAATACGACGAGCACGATGAGCAAAAGCGCGGTGGCAAAGACCATCGGTTTTGCAGCATCAGAGTCGGGGGACTGAAAGCCGAGGTCAAAGATGTGAAAGCCAAGATGCATGAACTTGCGGTCAAGATGAACGAACGGCGCGAGTGTGTCCAGCGGCAGGCTGGGCGCGAGCTTGACCACACCGACTAGCATGAGTGGTGCCACCTCCCCTGCCCCACGTGCCATGGCGAGCACGACGCCCGTAAGAATGCCGGGCATGGCGCTGGGAAGCACCACGCGCTGAATCATCTGCCACTTCGATGCCCCAGCGGCCAGTGCAGCCTCACGAATGCCGCGCGGCACTGCGACCAATGCCTCTTCCGTGGCGACGATGATGACCGGCAGTGTGAGCAACGCGAGTGTGAGTGAAGCCCAAAAAATACCGCCAGTGCCGAAGGTCGGAGTTGGCAGCGAGTTTGAGAAGAAATGTTTATCAATTTCTGAGCCGACGAAATAGACGAAGAAGCCGAGACCAAACACACCGAAGACAATAGACGGCACGCCCGCGAGATTGTTCACCGAGATGCGCACCGCGCGCACGATGAATCCCTGCCGAGCGTATTCCCGTAGGTAAATCGCGGCGATAACTCCAAAGGGTGTGACCAGCACGCTCATCATCAAGGTCATCACAAAGGTGCCGAAGATCGCCGGAAAGATGCCGCCCTCGGTGTTCGCCTCGCGTGGATCTTGCGAGAGGAAGGCCGCAATGTTTTTGAAGAATAAGCCGAGACGATCCGTGAAACTGAGGCGGTTCGGATAATATACCTTTACTATGTCGCCGATGGCTTGCGTGCGCTCTTCACCGGAAGACAGCCGATAGTGCAATGTGTTGTCCTTCAGTTGCGCGCTCAGTTCCTTGGCCTGTGCAGCAAGAGTTTCATATTGTTTCTGCAACGCCGCTCGTGATTCTTTGATGCTCTGTTTTTTTGTTTCACGCGCTGCGGTATCAAGTTTCTCATCGCGATCCAATATGCGGAGATCGAGATCAAGCGCGGACATCTTACCATTGATTTTTCCGATCTCGGATTTCTCGATCTTCTCGATGCTCTTGTGACGTTGCTTCGCTTCCTCTACCAACAATCTCAACTTGTTCTCAAACTCCGGCGCCGTCGCAACCAGCGTGCCTCCCTGTTTCATCACCAGCAAAACAGGATGGAAAATGGCATTCCCATACTCGATGCGTTCAGCCACCATGATATCCTCAGGCATACTTTCACTGATGATGGCGCTCTGGGCGACGAAACGATATCCAAGCCCATAGGCATCTTTGTTCCCAACATGAAGCTGCAACTCTGTAGCACCATCCGCTTTCATCTGAGTGCGTGTGATTTCGCCGGCGATCCTGCCTTGACCGTCCTTCAACTCAAACTCAGTAACGCGCGATGGCCAGAACACGGAGATGCCGTGTGTGAAGATGAGCAGCAACAAACCCGCCACCATCGTGACGCCGACAGCTAGCCCCATGGCGGTGAGCCAAACAAAGGATTCACCGCGCGGCGGTGCTGATTTTGCTTTGAACAAAGGAGCCATGCGCCGTCAGGACATTTTAAATTTTTCTCTCAGTCGCGTGCGGAGCACTTCCGCCGCGGTGTTGAGAATGAAAGTGAGCGTGAAAAGCATCATCGCTCCAAGAAACAACGTGCGGTAATGCGTAGATCCGGGGGGCGCTTCTGGAAGTTCGACGGCGATATTCGCGGCGAGCGTTCTCATGCCATTGAACAAATTCCACTCCATGATGGGTGTGTTCCCTGTGGCCATTACGACAATCATCGTCTCGCCCACGGCACGTCCGAGTCCGATCATCAATGCGGAGAAAATTCCCGCCGACGCGACGGGTAACACCACGCGCCGCACGGTCTGCCAGCGACTTGCGCCCAGCGCATGAGATGCGGCAATGATCGAAGACGGGACATTCGAAATCGCATCTTCCGCAATGGTGAACAGAACCGGAATGACGGCGAAGCCCATCATGAAACCAACGACGAGAGAGTTGCGCTGATCAAAACCACTGCCTGTGACCTGAGGCCACCAGAGTCGGAAGTCTGCGGTTTGCTTGCCTGTCACAGGATCAGTAACGACGCACACGAGCGACTCCAGCAACGGCCCCAGTTGCCACATGACAATGGCAACGATGAACATGAGCGGAAGAAATACGAGCCACTCCCTGCCTTGCTTCAATCGGGAACGTGAGCGCACTGGCAGTCGCGCCCAGATGATTCCCGCCAGCATGGCAGATGCGGGCACTCCGATGCAGACGAGGAAGAAGGAAACTACACGCGTCTCCAAAATCGGTGCCAGCCAGAGCGCCGCTAAGAATCCGAGCACGACCGATGGCAGTGAGGCCATGATTTCCATCGCTGGCTTCACAATGCGTTTCACATCGGGATGCAGAAATTGTGCGGCGTAAACCGCCGCCAACAGCGCAACAGGCACCGAAAAAATCATGGCCCACAACGTCCCTTTAAGCGTGCCGAATATAAGCGGCACCAGCGAGAGTTTCGGTTCGGATTCATCAGAGCCGGTGGACTGCCATTCGTATTTTGGCTTGTTCGCACCTTCATAACTGACCTTGCCAAAAAATGCCTTCCACCCGGCTTCAGGATGCGGATCATTCAGATTGTAGAGTCTCAGCTTCCCATCGGTTCCTAGAAACAGAATATGCTTAAACTTTCCGTCCACAGTCGCAGCGGCGGCTTGGAACGGAAGCTTCTGCTCCCAGCGCACATTCTCCGTCGTGGCGTGACGCAACGAAGCAAAATCGCCACCGCCGACGAGAAAAGATTTGTTCCTCTGGCTGGCGCAAAAAAAGTCCACACCATGCGTGAGGGCAGGAAATGATTTGGTCTGGACATAGATGCGCTTATCGCCGCCTTCGGGAATCATCAGGCTAAACATTCGCGATTCTCCTGTCGCATTCGTGAAGATAATGGATACATCACCGAACACGAAATTCATCGAAGTGATGACTAGCGACTTAGTATCGCCAAATGGTTTGAACTCCTGCCGCTTCTCCAGCTTGCCGTCATTGAGAAAAAAATAATGCACTGTGCCCGAGTCATCGGCGATCAATAACCCATCGCCCATTTGTGGCACCAGAAGATGCTCGGGCTTGCCGGAGATTTGCGCGGTGAGATCCGTTTCATCGCCCTTGGTAATCTTGCCTGCACCCATCAGGGATTTTTTCTGCTCTATTGGGAAAGCCAAAACTTTGTGTGCGCCATTCTGATTCTGCACCGCGGCGAATAATTTGCTGGAACCGGAGTCGCCGTATGCCACCTTTTCAATCTCCGCATCGGGCAGTCCGATCGGATACATGTCACTCACTTTGGCTGAACCAAGGACTCGAACTTGATCGCCAAGACCCTGATTAGCGTAACTGATTTGAATCCAACCGACTTGTCCTGACTTAGTGCCGAAGACCAGCCGATGAGATGCTGCATAGTAATTTAATGCGCTGGGATTTGCGCCCTCTGGAAGATTCAGTTTTTCTGTGATGATCTTCTCGTCATGTGCGAGATCAATGAAGCGTAGTTCATTCCCGCCCTCGTAAAGAAATGGCATTTTTGACCATTCATCCACGCCCAACGCTTTAACCTTCGCGGCATCCACTACCACCGCAGTTTCCATTTCCGCTGTGACAGTGGCGCGCTGGAACAACGGGAAAATCTGGCTCAGGATGAAAAGAAAGATTCCGAAGACCGCAACAATGACACTGAGTCCGCCGATTCTGATGATCCACGTCATCAACATATCGAGCCGCAATGTGGCTCTGGACGCAAGAAATCGCTCAGGCACCGGGCGACTAACGCGCGGTGAACTGGCTGTCGATTGCGTCGTAGGTTCTGGCACTGATTTGTGATTTTAAGCCAGCGCGGCCATGCCTGTTACAGCATGGCCGCGCGACAATGAGGACTACTCGGTGGCCTTCTTGGATTCAGCCGAGATGGTCGCTGGCAGGGGGAAGTAACCGTCTTTGACGACGATCTCCTGACCTTGTTTCGAGGCGATAAACTTGATGAACTCAGCGGTCAGCTTATCGAGAGGCGCACCGGATTTCTTGTTCACGTAAACATAAAGGAAACGTGCCATCGGATATTCACCGCTCAGGCAGTTTTCATAAGTCGGATCGATGAATTTGTCGCCCTTGTCGGAGAGCGGCAAAGCGCGCACGCCGGAAGTGACATAACCAATACCGGAGTAACCGATGCCTAACTTGTCTGCGGAAACACCCTGCACTACGGCAGAGGAACCGGGCTGTTCTTTGACGGTGGCTTTGAAGTCGCCCTTGTGAAGCGCGTGCTCTTTAAAGTAACCGTAAGTGCCGGAAGCGCTGTTGCGACCGTAAAGCGAGATCGCGGATGAAGCCTGTTCGGTTAAACCCAGATCACCCCAGGTTTTCGCATCCTTACCGCCCCGCTTGAGCGTGCTGCCGAAGATGCCGTCCACCTGCGTGAGGCTCAGGCCCTTGATCGCATTGTCCTTGTGGACGAACACCGCGAGGGCGTCGATCGCCACTTTGATCTCGGTAGGCTTGTAGCCGAATTTTTTCTCGAACGCATCGAGTTCTTCATTCTTCATAGGGCGGCTCATCGGTCCGAGTTGTGCCGTGCCTTCGATCAGTGCAGGAGGCGCAGTCGCGGAACCCTTGCCCTCAATCTGGATGTTCACATTCGGGTAGGCCTTCTTGAAACCCTCAGCCCAGAAGGTCATGAGATTGTTCAATGTGTCCGAGCCGATGGAATTCAAGTTCCCAGAGATGCCGCTCACTGGAGCGTATGCTGGAATGGCGGAATCCACCGCAGTCGGTGCCGCGGAAGCGGAGAAGGCGAGGCTCGAGGCCACGGTGCAAAGGGCGTATTTCAGGATGTGTTTTCTCATATTTGTTTAGTTTGAGTTTGGTGCTTGTCGGCCGATTCAATCGGCCGCCTTCACCCATGCCCGCCCGTTGCAATGGCGGCAATCAGGGCCGTGTGACGTTTCCGTCACATTGGCGCCTGACGCTGGATGAAGTGTGAAGGCGGCTTGCAAAAAAGAAGTAAAAAGCTACCTTTTGGCAGCCATGCCAGCACTTGTCATCAAATCATTCCCAGTGGCTCTGCATACCAAGCTTCGGCTGATCGCGGCTTCCCATCGTCGCTCTGTCACTCAGGAAACTATTCACTTGATCGAGCTTGCCATTGCCACCGAAGAAAAAGCGCCTGCGGCTTTTGGCAGTCAATCGGAGTGGGCCAATCGCAAGACCCTCCCTGAATACGATGCCATGTTGACGACTGGGGCCTTCAGCGGGGGCACGGATTCTTCCGACATCATCTCTGAAGAACGCGATGCCCGATGATCCCGGCCTACTATTCCATGTTGTTGTCAGGGCAAATAAAACAAAGTCACCGTCCGCGCCATTACTTCATGCACAAAGCTGAGCTGGACTTTGCAAATGGGCTGCCATTTGCGTTCCTTCCAGTCCTGAGAACGGACGTGATTGCAGAGCACGACGCCACCAACGGGGAGGCCGCTCGGGACGGCGAGTTCAAAGGGGTAGCCTTTCACCTTGCTGGTGATGGGGCAGAAAACGGCAAGGCCGGTCTTTTCGTTGTAGCGGGTGTGGCTCAGCACAATGGCGGGGCGGCGTCCGGCCTGCTCGCGTCCTGCTTGAGGATCAAACACCAGCCAACCGATGGTGCCTAGCTCAGGCACGGGGGGCGTCTTGGTCTTCATGGCGGCGTGATCTCCATCCCTACATCACTGCCCCAATCGGTAGCTGGGTGCAGGTTTTCTGGGGTCACTTGGGCGAGGAGGTCATCCAGATTGAGGCGCTTGGGCGCGGGCTTCACGGTCAAGGTCGAGTTACCGACTTTGAGCAGCACGGCGTCGCCTTCTTGGACATGAATTTGCTTGGCAACTGCTATCGGAATTCGCAGGGCGAGGCTGTTGCCCCATTTTTGAATGGTCGCGGTCATGTTTACACATTGATGCTACTTGTGAAATGCGTCAAAGATTTT
Organism: Verrucomicrobiales bacterium; assembly: GCA_038230495.1. Classification (GTDB taxonomy): domain Bacteria; phylum Verrucomicrobiota; class Verrucomicrobiia; order Verrucomicrobiales; family Verrucomicrobiaceae; genus VFKE01. Next base: position 43,990 of record JBBRNC010000014.1, on the reverse strand, counting down.
GTATTCGATGCGGGTCATAAATCCGCTTGCCTATCGCACTGCCGACAGCTACAAGCGAGACTCGCAATCGAAATTCGATAATGACTTCTGTTGATAAACCCCTCCAACGCGTTCTCTCCGGCTTCATCCGGATGCACGTGCTGCACCATGCGAAGGAGGGTAATCTGTTTGGTCACTGGATGATTGAGGAACTGCGACATCACGGTTACAAGATCAGTGCTGGCACGCTTTATCCCATGCTCCGCACGATGGAGAAAGACGGCTGGATCAAGGGACGCGATGAAATAGGCGGGGCGCGGCGGCGGCTTTACAACATCACACCCAAGGGCCGTAAGGCATTGAAGGAAGTGCGCGCACGATTGCAGGAACTTTTCCGTGAGGTGAATCATTTTACTGCTCCTTAAACCATTTCCGTATGTCCCTCCCCCGTTTCGCTCTCCGCCATCCTTGGACTATTATTGTCGCTGTAGTGGCTGTCTGTCTCGGAGCGCGGCTCGGACTCCAGCGAATGACGCGGGATATTTTTCCGCCACTGGGCATCCCGACGATCTATGTCGCGCAACCGTTCGGCGGCATGGACCCGGCGCAGATGGAAGGTTATCTGACATATCGCTACGAGTATCATTTCCTCTACATCGCGAACATTGAGCATGTGGAATCGAAGTCCATTCAGGGTGCTTCGATCATGAAGCTGCAGTTCCACCCGGGCACGGACATGAGCCAGGCGATGTCCGAGACTGTGGCGCAAGTGAACCGAGCGCGCGCCTTCATGCCGCCGGGGACGGTCGCGCCGTTCATCATGCGCTTTGATGCGGGCAGCGTCGCGGTAGGCCATCTGGTGTTTTCCACCGATGATCCAAATATCACGCTGAACCAGATGCAGGATCAGGCGCTGAACAAAGTGCGTCCCGCGTTCGCCACGTTGCCAGGCGTGTCCGCGCCGCCGCCGTTCGGAGGCAGCTCGCGCGGTATCATCGTCAATGTGAATCCCGACCGTATGAGGGCCTGCAATCTCTCGCCGGACGACATTGTGCAGGCGCTGGCCAAAGGCAATCCGATCAGCCCCTCGGGCAACATGAACCTCGATGGCCTATATCCCATCGTGCCGACGAACGCCATCGTCACCAATGTGAAAGATCTCGAAGCCGTGCCGCTGAAGCGCAACAGCCAGGGCGCGGTCTTTCTGCGCGACGTGGCCACCGTGGCTGATGCGGCGGATGTGACCACTTCGTATGCCTTGGCCAATGGAAAACGCACGGTGTATCTGCCCGTGACAAAACGCGCTGAGGCCTCCACGCTGGAAGTCGTGAAGACCGTGCGCGCCGCCGTGCCGGACTTTCAAAAGCTGCTGCCCAACGGCATCAACGTGAGCTTTGAGTTCGACCAGACTCCAATAGTAAATCGCACCATCAACGACTTACTGAAAGAAGGCGGACTCGGTGCGCTGCTCACCGGCTTGATGGTGCTGCTCTTCCTGCGCGATCTGCGCACTGCTTTCATCGTCGTCATCAATATCCCGCTGTCACTGCTCGCCGCATCATTCGGCCTTTGGGTTACGGGACAGAACATTCATCTTATGACCCTCGGTGGTATGGCGCTCGCCGTCGGCATCTTGGTGGATGAGGCAACGGTGTCCGTGGAGAACATCCATGTGCATCTCACGCGCGGCAAATCCCTCGCGCGCGCCGCGCTCGATGGCGCGGTGGAGACTACGATGCCGCGACTGCTCGCCATGCTTTGCATCCTCGCTGTTTTCATCCCCGCGTTCTTCATGGTTGGCGCGGCGAAGGCCTTGTTTGTGCCGCTGGCGCTCGCAGTGGGCTTTGCCATGACCGCCTCGTTCATCCTTTCCAGCACGCTGGTGCCAGTGCTCTCCGTGTGGTTGCTACCGAAGAATGCAAAGTTGCACGAGGAAAAGCTCGGCATCCTCGGACGCAGTTATCAAGGGCTAGTGAAAGCTGCGGTGGCAATGCGATGGATCCTCGTCCCCGCTTATCTCGCGGGCGCGGTGTTGATCATCATCTCCTTCAGTCCGTTCCTCGGCTCCGAGATTTTTCCCAAGACTGACTCCGGCCAGTTCGCGCTGCGCTTCCGTGCGCCGAGCGGCACGCAAGTGGGCATCACCGAAGGCATCGCGCAGAAAATCCTCCAGACCATTGCCGATGAAGCTGGTGGTAAAGACAAGATCGCGATCTCCATCGGCATGGTCGGCGTGCATAACTCCAGCTTTCCGGTCAACCTGGTGCATCTCTGGAACGGCGGCCCCGAGGAAGGTTGGCTCGCAGTGCAGTTCAAGCCTGATGCGGGCGTGAACATCTCTGCGTTCCAGGAAAAATTGCGCGCTGTGCTCGGCAAGTCACTGCCCCATGTGCGGCTCTCCTTTGAACCGAACGACATCGTCAGCCGCGTGATGAGCTTTGGCTCGCCCACGCCTATCGAAGTCGCGGTCAGCGGTCCGAGCATAGCGAACAGCAAAGAGCACGCCGAGAAGTTGCTCGCGAAGTTGAAGGAACTTCCCTTCATCCGCGATGCGCAGATCGCGCAGACACTCGATGCGCCAACAGTGAATGTGCAAATTGACCGAGAACGCGCCGGACTTCTCGGCGTGAATGTGGAGGACGTAACGCGCTCGCTAGTGGCCGCGACCACATCAAGCCGATTCACTGTTCCTGTGTTCTGGGCGGACCCCAGCAACGGCGTGAGTTACAACGTGCAGGTGCAGATCCCCGAGGAGCGCACGCAGTCGCTCGAAGACCTCGGCAACACGCCCGTCACCTCCAAAGACGGTGCGCCCGTGCTGCTGCGCAATCTCGCGAAAATCGCGCAAGGCACCGCCATCGGCACCTACGAACGCTACAACATGGTGCGCGTGGTCAGCGTCACCGCCAACATTCATGGTATTGATTTTGGCAACGCCATCAAGCAAGTGCGCAAGGTCATCGCCGATGCTGGCCCCGCGCCCGATGGCAAAACGAAAGTGGATGTGCGCGGCCAGGTGGTGCCGTTCCAGCAGTTGTCCGCAGGTTTCAGCAACGGACTCGTCATCGCCATCATTGTGATTTTCCTGCTCCTGTGCGCGAACTTCCAATCGCTGCGTCTCGCTCTCGTCGTCATCTCGACCATGCCCGCCGTCGTCGCGGGCGTCGTGCTCGCCTTGTTCTTCACCGGCACTACTCTCAATATCCAATCCGCCATGGGCGCGATCATGTCCGTCGGTGTCGCGGTCGCGAACGCCATCTTGCTCGTCACCTTTGCCGACCGCACCCGCCTCAGCAACGGCGGCGACAAGCGCGCAGGAGCCATTGACGGTGCGGTGAGCCGTCTGCGCCCCATCGTGATGACCAGCGCCGCCATGATCGCTGGCATGATCCCGCTCGCGCTCGGTGCGGGACAAACCGCTCCACTGGGCAAGGCCGTCGTCGGTGGTCTCGCGCTCGCCACCGTGGCCACACTTTTCGTCCTGCCCGCTGTCTTCGCGCTGCTCGCCAGCAGCAAGGCTACGTCAGCTTCGCTCGATCCCGATGACGCCCAAAGTGCGCTGTTCAATTCCACCAACTGATTTTTACCATGACCAAATATCTCATCCTACTTTTGTTGTGCAGCACGCTTGTGCAAGCCGTCGAACTTCCGGCGACCAAGCCGCAGAAAGGCAACATCCATCGTTGGATTGCGTTGCCTGCGAACTTCGTGCCCTGGCAGCAAGTGGCACTGAAAGCGCGAGTCGCAGGCTACGTAAAAAGCGTGGCTGTGGATAAGGGCGATACTGTGTCAGCCGGGCAGAAGCTCATCGAGATTGAAGTGCCGGAACTGGAAGCCGACCTTATCCGTCATCGTGCGGAAGTCAGCATCGCCAATGTCGAGGCTAAACGACTTCACGAAGCCCGCATCAAATCACCGGACTTGGTCTTGCTCCAAGCCGTGGATATTGCCGAGGCTAAACTCGCCATTGCCAAAGCCACGATGGATCGCGCGACCACGTTACTGGAATTCGCCCAAGTCAGAGCCCCGTTCGCCGGCACGATCAGCGCGCGACAAATTGATCCCGGCGCTTACTCCGCCGCAGGGGGCGATACGTTGCTTCAACTTATCGACGCCAGCACTCTTCGCCTCCAAGTGCCCGTTGTCGAAATGGAAACCTCGCTGCTCAAGGCCGGCCTGAAGGTTGAAGCCAAAGTGGAAGCGCTGGGCGGTGCTATATTGAAAGGACAAGTCTCGCGTGTTTCTGGATCGCTGGACTCTGCGACTCGAACCATGCTCGTCGAAGCTGACTTCAAAAACGAAAACGGCAAGCTGCGACCCGGCATGTTCGCCACAGCGAGAATCGCCGTCGAACTACACGACAATGCCCTGCTCATTCCCGTCGCCAGTCTTGTGAAAGAAAAGGCGAATAATTTTGTATTCAAGCAAGTGGACGGCAAGGCTAAGAAGACGTCCATCAAGCCCGGGTTCAATGATGGCGTGAACGTCGAAGTGCTCGATGGCATCGGACCCGATGATCAGATTCTGCTAGTGGGCACCACCACGCTCACAGACGGACAGGCAGTTACCGTGAAGGAGGTAAAGCCATGAAACATGTAAGATTCTTACCTGGGCTATTGGCTCTGACATTTTCTCAAAGCATTTCTCTATGCGGCGCGGCGGAAGCTGAGCGTATTGATCTGCCAACCGTGCTGCGTCTGGCCGGGGCGCAGAATCTGGATGTGAAACTGGCCGCAGAGAAACTCAATGAGGCCCGCGCTAATGAATCAGGCACGCTCTGGCAGTTCTTTCCATGGATAGCTCCGGGCGTGGGCTACAAGGCGCATGACGGTCGCATTCAGAATGTCGAAGGCGCGATCATAGATGCGAACAAGCAATCCTACACGGCCGGTCCGGCAGTGGTCGCCCAGCTTGATTTGGGTGATGCGATTTATAAGCGGCTCGCAGCGAAACAATTCACGATGGCCGCCAGTCATGGCGTGGCCGCGCAAAAGCAGCAGAGCATTCTCGCGGCGACGGAGTCCTACTTTGAACTGGCACGATGGCAGGCAAATGTGCGCGTGGCAGATGAAGCGGTGCATATCTCCAAGGACTATGGCGATCAGATCACCAACGGCGTGCAAGCGGGCGTGGCCTTCAAGGGTGATCAATTGCGCGCGGAGACTCAGTTGCATCGGAATGAACTTCTGCTGAAACAGGCCGAGGAACAGCGTCGCGTGGCTTCGGCGAAGCTGGCGCAAGTGTTGCATCTGGACAGCACCATTCCCCTGCTGCCGCGTGAAGACGATGCCGTGCCTTTGAAACTTTCATCCTCAAGCGGCAAATTGGATCAACTCATCGGCGACGCCATCGCGAATCGCCCGGAATTGAAGCAAGGACAAGCGCTCATGGATGCGAACAAGGCTAATGTGCGCGGCGCGAAGTATGGCCCATTGGTGCCCACGATTGGCGCGCAAGTTTTTGCAGGTGGTCTGGGCGGCGGGCGGAATGGTGACAATGGACATTTCGGCGGCAGCGAGGACTATCAAGTTACCATTGGCTGGCGCATTGGACCCGGCGGCTTATTTGATTCATCGCGCATCAAGAAAGCGGAAAGCCAGTCGGCCCAAGCGTCTATTACTCAGGAGAAAACTCGCGATGAGGTTATCCGGCAAGTGGTAGAGAATTACGAACGCGTGAAGCTGCTGCGGAGCGAGGTGGCCATTGCAAAGGCTAGTGTGAACGCAGCCCAAGAAGCGCTCAAGCTCGCACGGGAACGCAAGGAATTTGCCGTGGGCATCGTGCTAGAAACTTTGCAGAGCGAGCAGGATGCGACTCGCGCCAAGCTCGACTATGTGAACACCGTTATGGAACTGAACAAGGCGCAATACCGCCTGAAGGCAGCGGTTGGCGGTGAATGACAAATGGGCAAAAAGAAAGCGTGGTGTCCCCACCACGCTTTCCTCAACCTTGACACTAATGAATAAAGTTTACCAGAACAGGCGGAGACCTACGAGAGAGGTCCAGCCGCTGTAGCCAGCCTTGGCACCGGTGCCGCCGCCAAGATCAGCATACTGCTCGCCAACCATGAGCTTGAGCTTCTGGCCGTAGAGGTAGTAATTGAAGCCAACATAGGCTGCGTTATAAGTGTCGCCAGTGTAACTGCCGACTGTCTTCTCCTGGCGGTTCTTGTTACCAAGACCGTTGTCTGCGGAGGAAAGACCAAGCTGGTAGCGACCGATAACTTCAAGTTTGTCGGTGATCTTGTAGGTGGGCATCAGCATGAAGTGATAGAGATCGCCTTTGCCGGAAACACCATCGCCGTAACCAACCTGAGTGGTGAGGCCGAACTTGGCCTTCTGATAATCGAAGTAGGTTACAATTCCATTGGAGTAGTTAGTGAAGGCATTAGTTTCTTTGTTCTTGCCGTCAGCATGAACGTAATCGAGAACCCAGAGGGCCTTGTCCACGCCCATTCCCTTGGAGAAGTCATAGCTGATGCTGGCGAGGTATGCCTGACCGCCGTCGAAACTGCCGAACTCCCTGTCCACCTGTGTGGAGTGAACGGAAGCTACATAGCCCCAGTTGCCAATTTTGCCGGAGAGTTCAACGCCGGACATGTAGTCATTACCACCGATGACATGATCATCGAAGGAAGTGCGCTCAAATGTCTTGAGCAAGTTGTCGGACATGGAACGGTCATAGCCGAAGTGCGGCTCGAATTTGCCGACGCGGAGGTTAATGGCATCGTTAATAACAAACTTTGCATAGATGTCGGTAAGGCGGTTGTAGAACACGCTGTCAGCACCGAAAGAGCGCAGATTGGTATCCACCGTGGCCTTCAACTGGAGATGACGGTCAGCCCACCACGAGTCAGCACCGAGGCGGAAACGACGAATTTCAAAGAAGTTATTGTCACCCTTGTCGGAGTTGACATTGAAGTAATCCATCTGGAAACGGCCAGTAAAGTCGAGTTCTTCGAGGATGTGATTGTTATTGTCTTTGTAGAGCTGGGCGAGGCTCCAGATTTTGTCGTAGATCGACTTTTCCTTGGCCTGGACGGCATTATCCATGTTTTTGCCGGACGACGCCGTGACGGCAGTGGTGCCAGCTTGGAGGCTGCTGATGCCTGCAAAAGCAAGCAAGAATAACAGTGTATTGAGTTTCATTCTTTGTGGGAGTTGGTGGATGTTCTGGGTTGAAGTTGCACCGCAAATGCGGGAAACCGCGACCATGCTAAACAACCATTTCGAGTTGTCGATACCATCAATGTGACAAATTTGTAACATTCAGAGAATCATAAATTGTGACAATTCTGCCACAATATCTCTGCAACTCATTCACCCTGTGTTTTTTTTGATTTACAACATGGCGTTTTTGTCACCTTTAAAAACCGCACTGTCACGTAAATGTTACAGACACTTCATCTGCTCAGATCGCCCTGGGACAGCACCTTGAACCCGCATTTACCAAGCGATTCCGCACCCACTTCCGGGTCGTCGAGGTAGAGAGCCAAGATCGGCTTTCCATTAGGTCGGACAAGGAGAGGATAGCTGTGATGAATGTTGATTTCTGCGGCCAGCAATGCGCTCAGCGCGTTACCGAGATCATTCACACCCTCGCGCATTTCCACGACGACGATATTCTTAGAAGCACAAGCCAGTCCCTTCTCGGCAAACACCCTCTCGGCATCTTCCGGTGCGGAGACCACAAGGCGGACCAAGGTCAGTTCCACAGAATCCTGCACACTGAATCCGAGCACTTCGATCTTGTGCTCATTCAGCAGCCTGACTAGCGAGAGAAGCGCCCCCACGCGGTTGTGCAGGAATACCGAGAGCTGCTGCACCGGGGAACGAGACTGAGTGAACGATGGGGCGACGGGTGGAGATTTGATTCCAGATGGCATGGAGAATTATTGAGGTTGGAATTTTAAGTTATCCCGCAGGCCCGATGGTTCCGCGGAAGTCATCGAACCGAGTAACATGCAATGGCAGAGTGATGAGCATTTTGCCTTTCAAGGTGATTTCAAAAGAATATACGCCGGGTTTCTCAAAACGGAGTCGCTGAAGATTGAGCACGAGATTCCGGGAGACAAACGGCACATTGCCCGGAGGAAAGCCAACATCCATCACGGGAGAAAACGCTGGCATGATCTCAAGTTCTTCCTGATCAAGAAGCCTGATGGACATTTCATGACGGCCTATGTCTTCGGGTTCAAAATGCAAACGCAGTGCCAGCGAGCATTGCGGATGCACGACGGGAAATTGCGGGGCACATAGAGTGTCGAAAGCGCCGAGGACGCAAAGCTTGCCCTGATAGTCGGTGGCCGAATCGCAGAGGGTGGCTACCAGCAGTTTCATGGCGTATCAACGTAAGTCGTTTATTGTTTACCGAACAATCTACGGAAGAATCCGCCCACTCCTTTGCGCTCTTCCTGCGGGGGTGGGGGCTGTGTTATCGGGGTGCCAGTTTCCGCCGTATCGGGCTTCGCTGCGGTATCGGCCTGCTCATCCTCATCGGTGACCTTTATTGCTTTCTTGGCTTCCTTGTTGGATTGTGCCAGCAAGACAAGTGGATCATCAGCCGGGGCGTGTTTAAAGATGTTCTCGAAGACCTCATGCACGATGGGCGCGGCTTTTTTACCACCACTAATCTCCTCGCCCGGCTGACCTTCATAGACCACGGCATAAGCATAGAGCGGATCTTCTACTGGGAGGAAGCCCGTGAACCACGCGAGGTTTCTGCTCTCGTTCGGCTTCCATTGGGCAGTGCCAGTTTTGCCCGCAATCTTACAGTGATATTTGTCATCAATCGCCGCCGCGTGTCCGGTTCCATTCTCGCCATTAACTACGGCGATCATTCCTTTAACCACTGTGTCGCGCGCCAGTGAATTCAAATCCACCTTACGGCGCACAGCGGGCGCAAAGGCTTGCAGAACACGGTCATTAATGTCCTGCACTTGTTTAATGAGCCGCACTTGCGGAATGTTCACGCTGTCTGCGATAGCGGCCATCGCCTGCGCAGCCTGCAACGGGGTGACTAGCGTGCGCCCTTGCCCGATAGAGAGATTGGCGATGTCACCTCCGAGCATTTTGTGACCGAGATGTTGCATCAACCATGCATCAGTGGGCACGAAGCCAGGCGCCTCAGCAGCAAGCGGAATGCCTGTGCGTTCGCCGAACCCCATACGAATCGCCATGGCCGTGATGGGTGCCGCGCCCGTGGCCAAGCCCGCTTGATAAAACCACGTATTACAGGATCGCTTGATCGCACTCACAACATTCATCTCGCCCTCGCCTTCCTTCGCCCAGTTATGGAAGACTCGATCTCCAACTTGAAGACTCGAACTGCAATCAAACGCGGTGCGCGGAGTGATCGTGCCTCCTTCCAGACCAGCGAGTGCCACGACGACCTTGAAAGTCGATGCGGGCGGATACTCACCGCGGAAAGAGCGTGCGAACAATGGCAGGGTCTTGTCCTGACTGAGCCGTTGGAAATTCTGCGTAGTAATGCCGGGTATGAATAGATTCAGATCATACAAAGGATAAGATGCCATTGCCAAAATTTCTCCTGTCCTGATGTCGAGGATAACCATCGCCCCGCCAGTGGTATGTCTCGCCAGCGCGTTCTCGGCATATTTCTGAAAGTTGTAGTCCAGCGTGGTGACGACGTTGTTGCCGGGCACCGGACGACGCAGAAACTCCTCTTTCATTTTAGTGCCATCTGGATTGTAGAGAATGTTCACGGATCCCGGCTTGCCTTGAAGGTCGCGATCAAATGATTTTTCCAAACCTTCACGACCCTCCTGTTCCTCGAACATACTGTCGCCATCCTGAATCGGCCCCAATGGCAACGGACGGGTCTTGCCTGTGTAACCGATGATATGCGATGCGAACGCGCCCTTCGGATAAGTCCGTAAATATGCAGACTGCAACATCAGCCCGCCGCCCTGCTTAATATACGGTTTGATTTTCTCCTGCTGCTCCTCATTGAGTTCCTCATTCAGACCGTCGCTGATCGAGAACACCAGCGGCAACCAGCGGCGATTTTTGTAATGCTGCACAACACGCTCTTGCGAAAGATTCCAGTTCTTGTGCAAAACGTGATTCGCATCAGCCACTCGTTGCGCAGCGTATTCGAGAATCTGCGCATCCGTCGCTTTGTCGCCTAAGAACGGAAAATTCAACGCCAAGTATTTCGCCACCCGACACTGGGCCAGTGGCACGCCATGACGATCCACGATCAAGCCGCGCGGCGCGGGGATGCTCAAGGTGAACGTGCGCGCTTCTTTCTGCGTCTGCCAGCCCGCCTTGAGTTCCGGCTTGACCTGTGGCTCGGTCAAAGGTTCAGGCCCGCGCCCGTTGGTGTTTAAATTCAGTCGAGGTTTCTTGGGCGCTTCTTTGGCCACAGCCTCCGGCTCCAAGGGCATAGCCTTGGGAATATTCTGCGCCCCAACCGGTGCGCTAATAATGAGCAACGCAGCAGAAGCAGCCACGGACATCGAGTGAAACTGGAAACGCATGGACAATTTTTCGTGACTTGAAAGATTTGCAGCATCACGGCAAAGCCCCCTTGCGTCAAGAACCTTGCCGCTTGCACGCGACGCGATTGAGTCCATTGAATGACATGGACTGCCACACCCCGCTCATCATCCCCTCCCTGCTCGCCGCCGACTTCGGAAACATCGAGTCCGAAGTGAAACGCGCTGAGGCCGCAGGCGCGACGTGGCTCCACCTTGATGTCATGGACGGCAACTTCGTGGACAATATCTCTTTCGGCCCCGCCATGATCGCCGCCGTGCGCAAACACACCAAGATGTTCCTCGACGTGCATCTCATGATCCATCGCGCCGATCATTATCTGGAACGCTTCATCAAAGCGGGCGCGGACAACATTAGCATCCATGTCGAAGCGAATTACGACACATCCGTCGAGACCACGCTGAAGCGCATCAAAGCTGCTGGCATCAGCGCAGGCGTCGTCATTAATCCCGCCACCCCGTTCGATGCGGCAATACCTTTTCTTCCGATCGCTGACCTCTTCCTCATCATGACCGTCGTTCCCGGATTCGGCGGCCAGCCCTTCATGGAAAAAGAAACCATGCCCAAACTCGCCGCCGCCCGCGACTGGCGCGAGACGCACCATTTAAAATACCACCTAGAAGTGGACGGTGGCATCTACACCAACACCGCACCCATCGCCCGTCAGCACGGCGCGAACCTCTTCGTCTGCGGCACTTCGTCATTCGGCCCGCAAGACATGAAGCAAGCCATGACTGAACTCGCTGCTGGCGTCGGGCAAGTCACCATTTAATAGTAGGCGATGTGTCGCGCATCAGTTCAAGGAACGGCGCGTTTCCCAACCGCCGACCGAAACAACCTCCGCGATAGCGGCACTCTTTCTTCTATTCATTCCTCGCATCGTTCCGGCTCAGAGCTTCGATTATTCCCGCTGTGCGGCAGGGTTTTGACGGCGGTTGGGAAACACGCCGTTCCTTGCGTCAAAGGGCACGGAGTGGCCGTCCCCATGAGCACTATTCCATTACTATAAATTAAGCATGTCGCGCAAAGCCGCCTTTACAGCCGTGCACTGCTCAGTTGTCAGCACTCCCATCCGACGCAGGAGCTTGCTCGGATCGAAGCTTGCCACTCCTTGAACATTCACCGCTGATATCTTCGGCAGCCATCTTGGTTTCCCAAGCAACACCTCGCCGCGCTGCCCGCGAATCTGCGATGTCAGCGGTGCGACAATGACCAACGCGCGTGCATCACGTGCTTGAGGGAAAGCGAGAACCAAGACCGGACGGCTCTTCTCCACCATGCCGAGTTCCGCAAACCAGACTTCGCCAGCTTGCGGCTCAGTAGGCACCGAACGCCTCCCTCCATGCGTCAGCCTGCTCCTCGGCGGAGAGCAGTGGCTTGCCTTGCCTGCCAACCTCGAACGGCAGCCCCTCGCGCAGTTCGATCTGGGCGAGCATCATGTTAAACGCATCGCCCGGTTTCATGCCCAGCTTGCCGAGTATTTTCTCAGCACGGCGCAGACGGCTGGCAGGAACTCGCGCACGAAAAAGTGTAGTTGATTCAGCCATGCTCAAAAGTGCTCGTTTGTGCCTCCTCGTCAACAACCTTCGCATCAGGCCCGAAGTCGGCAATTTACCTCCTGACTCCGCCGTTACATTTGTGAATCCGTAGTCGCTTCACGTCCCGCATCACTCTGATTCTGATCGTCATCACAGGCTTTATCTTGCTTGCCCACGTTGCTTTGACAGTCGGACGAAGCTAAATAATAAGTCATGCCACCAATCCTTAAAAAAATGCTCCGGGCTTCAGTCATCGGACTGGCCTTGGGTGGAATCGTCTTCTGGTGGATTCGCCGGAATGCCGATACGAGCCGAATCGGCGAAGTTCGCTGGCGTGTTACTTCCAGTTTGAAAAGAGAACTGCGCGGGGCCGGGTTCGCCTTGGGTGATCCCATCTTCATCCGAGTCTTCAAGGAATCGCGTGAGATGGAGCTGTGGATGCGTCCCAAGCGTGATTCAAAATACAGTTTGTGGAAAACCTTCCCTGTCGCCGGAATGTCCGGCAATCTGGGACCAAAGCTCGCCGAGGGCGACTATCAGGCCCCAGAAGGATTTTATGAAGTCGATGCCAATGCGCTGAATCCAGAGAGCGACTGCCATCTGTCATTCAATACAGGTTTCCCGAACAGTTTTGATTCCTCGCTCGGGCGCACGGGGAGCTGGATCATGATTCACGGCGGTGACGCTTCTGTCGGCTGTTTCGCGATGACGGACCCGGTGATTGAAAAAATCTATCTCATCGCCGAGGCCGCCTTACAGAAAGGTCAGCAAACTTTCGCCGTGCATGTGTTTCCGTTTCGTATGACGGAGGAACGAATGCGCGAAGCGGCGCAGAGCGAGTGGCTACCCTTCTGGGAGAATCTGCGCGAGTGCTATACAAGATTTGAAGAGACACATGTGCCGCCCGCCGTGCGCAACGTGGACGGGCGTTATGAGTTCTGAGTAGCAGCCGACGTGAGGAGGCTCTGAAATCCTTTACTTCGGCTGTATCAAATGCGTTCGAGTTTGAGCCTCCTTACGTCGGCTACTACTAAGCTTACTTGTTCTTCTCGCCCCAGGCTTTCACGAATTGGATGTTGGCCTTTACGTCGCCGACATTATCGTCCCAATTGTTTTCGTATTCGACAGAAATGTTGCCTTGGAAACCCTGTGCCTTCAGCTCGCCAAGCATTCCGGCGATGTCACTGATGCCAGTGCCATAAACGCAATCAGGCATCTGCTTGCCCATCACGGGACGTTCCTTGAGATGAACGCTGATGATTCGTCCCTTGAGAATTTTCAGGCTGTCGAGCGGCACCAGCCCGGATGTTACCCAATGGCCGGTGTCGGCAGCAGCGCCGATGCGTGGGTCACGATCTTTCACAAGTTGCGCGACGAAGTTCGGATCCCAGACCTGATAGCTCCGATCAAGCGCGCGCTTGGCGTGTTCATGGTAGCCGACCCGAATATCGAACTCTTTGACCAGTTTCTCGATGATATCGAGATGATTCACGTCCTCGGTGGTGATGGCATAGATGCCGAGTTTTTTGCCAAACTCAAAAATCTGCCGCCACTCGGCTTCGTCCTTGCCGCCGACAACTCCATAATTCACAGCTTTGACATGATGCTGCGCCAGCTTGGCTTGCAGTGCCTTGATGTCTTCGTCGCTCATAGAGTGATGAAGTGTTTTGCCGGGATTCTCTTTGCTCAATTTTTGTCCGGGAAAGAATTCAATGCACTTCGCGCCTGCCTGCTCGGTTTTTTCGACAGCCTCGAAAGCTGTGAAGTGATTGAACGTGTAGGCCTGCGGCCCCACGGCAAAGCCACCTTGCTTAATATCATCTGGCAGCGTGTTTTCAGAGTGAAGCGGGAGCGCCGCCAACAAAAGAGTGACCGCTAGAGTAAAAATGTGGCGTTTGTTCATGACAGATACCTTGCATGTCATGGTCACTCTTTGTCAAGCAGCACAAGAACGTGATCGTGTAACTTTGCTATGCCCATGTTGCAAGGCCGATCAGATGCTTCAATGCAACAACTGTCGCGCAATAATGGCGTCAATTGGATTCCAATCGTCAGTAAGGGCCGCGAGTTTTTCCGGCTGAAATGCAGCCTGGACGCGAGCACTCACCATCAGCGACTGCCATGAACCCGCTACATAAAACCGGTCCTCCAGCCAGGGCTTCCATGATTTCATCGATGCCAGCAATATGATGTTCTGCGATTCGCTCCGCGATCCATCCACGGCGAAAACTTCCACATTTGGAAACTCGGCATGGAGAGTTCCCAAGACATGGCCCAACAACACAGAGCGCTCGCCTTCCACGGAACTGATGATGTTCATCAGAAAAACTCCGTCATCGGAAAGGTGCGAACGCACTTGAGCGAAAAACTCCCGGGTAACGAGATGCGCCGGAATGTGCCGCACGCCATTGTAGGCATCGCCAAAAATGAGATCATATTTTTGATCCGAATGCTGGAGAAAATTCCGAGCATCCCCGGCATGAGCCTGGACGTTGGGAAACTCATCGAGCTTAAAAAAGCGACGACCAGTTTCGATCACGGCGGGATCAATTTCCACCACGTCCACACGCACATCATCGCCAGTGCGCACGACCTGCTCCGGCATCCCAAACGCGCCTGCACCGATGAAGAGCGCACGCTTGAGTTTCAGATTTTCATTGAGCCGGGCAAGCTGCCAGAAGCGTTGGTAGTTAAGGATAAGATCACCATTCCGTGCATCCATTCCGCCCTCGATCGTGGAATCAAGCTGCAGGTAGCGATTCGCGCTGTCCTTCGACTGTCTGACCTCGATCTGATGATAGAAAGAGGGCTGCGTGAAAATAATATCCTCATTGGCCATAGCCTCGGTGGCAATGCCGGTCCACGCAGCCAACAGCACCGCTCCAAACACACCCGCCTGAACTTTAAACGACTGTCTTGCCATCCAAAATGCCAGCAGTGAAAGCAGCAACAACACAACGCCGGTTCCAATGAAAATAGCTTTCACGCCGAATGCAGAAAGTAGAACAAAGCCCGAAAGAAAAGTGCCGACGAAACTGCCGAGCGATCCCAACATGCTGATGATCCCGGCGGAGGAGCCAATGTGATGATCCTGATCCGCGAGACTAAAAAATCTCACCGATGCCGGTGAAACAGCGCCGAGTAAAATTCCGGGCAGCGCAAACAAAAAAAGCGAGATGAAAACGGGGCCGGAGATTAAGCCAGCACCAGTGAGTGAAGCGGCGAACACAGCGCTCAATGCGGGAATGAGCATCGTGAGCACTGCCGCCCCGGCCAGCAACCAGCCGAGCAAGTCCACGCGACCCATCTTGTCCGCCAGCACTCCGCCGAGATAACCACCGACACTGAATGCGATCAAGATCACACCAATCAGCGCCGTCCATGTATAGAGGCTGTTGCCGAAATTCGGAGCCAGCAAACGATTGGCGCTGATCTCTATGACCATGATGGCCGCGCCTGCGATGAAGCAGATGAAGCCGAGCAGAAGGCGGGAGACGCCAGTCTGTGCGGCTGGTTTGGATACGGGTCTGGCTGGTTTTGACATATTGTTCACTGGAAAATACTGGGATAATAATCTCGATCCATTGCGGGCACGCAAATGCCTTCATACACACACCCGATGATTTTGTCACGAGTCTTCAACCCGATTAACTCCGACCCCATCCGAGCAATGGTGGAGCCTGACTCATGCTTGACTCTATGTTTGTGCGTGAGTAGCAATGCACGATGAATTCCTGGCGCGGGCTGCTGTTTTTTTTGATATTTTTCACGCTCTACATAGCAATGATGCCTCAAACGCCGGGAACCGGATTAGATGCATCATGGTCTATGACTCTATCCCGTGGACTGGAAAACGACAAACAATTCGGAAGCGACATTGTTTTTACTTATGGCCCGCTGGGAGCCATTTTGATTCCGCAGGCTGATGGGCGGATGATTGGAGCAAAAATCGCCTTAATCCTTGCACTCTGCGCTCTGGTAGCCGTGGTGCTCTGGATGATTTGGCGGAAAATGCCGAAGGCGGCAGGTATAGTCTTCCTCGCGGGACTGATCCTCAGTCCTATGGCAGCCTTGCCGCCCTTGGAAGGCTTATTGATAGTGGCCATGGCGGCTCTGGTGCTGCTTGGCACGAGGGCTGTATCATCACGCGAAGCATGGCTTCTGGTGGCACTTTGTATTTTGATTACGGTTCCGGCGGCACTTTGCAAATTCACCCTCGCGGCCGTCTCTGTATGCATGGTGCTGGCTTGTGCGATTGCGTTATGGGGCGCGGGATATGCTCTTGCGGCGGCGACTCTGGCCGCCATCTGGTGGCCGGCAATGCTGACGGTTGGAATGATGGCTGGTCAGCAACGCGGCGCAGTGCGCGATTACATGCGCTGGGGTTGGGAGGTGGCTCGCGGGTATGAACAGATGTCAGTTCCCGCCGCAACCGGCTCGCTTATACAGGGAATTCTCCTCTTCTCGACTGGCGTCCTGTTAATACTTTGGGGCACATACCGGGTTGCACGAATGAATATCGCGCAACGCGCACGTCTTGGTATGTGTGCCGGATTGTCCGGCGCGATGCTGGCGCTATTTTTATTTTGGAAGCATGGATTCACTCGCGCCGACGCGCATGTGCGAATTTTCTTCGGCTATGCACCACTCATTCTCATTTTGCTGTCGGTGCTTCCACAAGGTATCTGGCGGAAAAATTTGCTCGCTTGGCTGTGTGCGGCCGGACTCTTCATGTGCATAAGCGAATCTAGTGCTGCGCGCGGTTCTTTCACAAGCAGTCTTCCCGGCAACGCTCTCGTTCGAATCACCGAGAACTGGAATTATCTCATGCACTCACAAGAGAGACAAAATGAATCGAGGAAAGTCTGGAAAGCCATCGCTTTCACAAGAGCACTGCCGCAGTTGGCAATGAAGACACGCAAAGACACGGTTGACTTCCTGGGAGCAGACCTAGATCACATTTTTTCCAGCGGAATGAAATACCGAGGAAGACCAGTCTTCCAAAGTTACACTGCCATCACCGGCCCGCTGGCAAAGTTGAACGAGCAGTTTCTTAATTCATCACGCGCTCCGCAGTGGATCCTTTGCTCGCTCAGATCCATGGGGCTGGACGGGCATTTCCCGCCGAGTGAGGATTCACTGGGTCTCTGGAGCGTATTGCGGAACTACGATCTGGCTGGAGAAGAGAAAGAAATACTTCTCTTGCAAAAAGTCCGTGATGCCGCGCCCGACCCCTGCCAGGCCTCGGTGCTGACAGAGGGAATTTCCCACATAGGAGAGGCTCTCACCGTCCCCCATGTCGAAGATGGATGCCTCTGGTTTCAAGCAACCGTCAAGTTCAGTCCTTGGGGCAAAGTTCGCTCCAGCATTTATCAACAGCCGATTCTCTGGATGCATCTGCAGACTGCCGAAGGAGTAACCGAGAAGTATCGCTTCTTGCCCTACGTCGCTGAATCTGGCTTTTTGATTCATCCCTTCCTACGCGACAACAACGACGTCCGTCTAGCGCTGACCGGACAGGGGGCCACTCCCATAACCGTGACGCGAGTCACGATTGAAGCGTCATCCGATGCAGCGTCTAACTGTTACAATTCCGAATTTAACTATCGTATCCGACGCCTTCCCTCTCTCCGCCCCTGAGTAGGCATCAGCAACTCACTGCGCGTAGAAAACCAGACTGACAATTTTCCATCCATCGCCCTCGCGACGCAGCGTGAAGAAATCGGTGCCGCGCTCTTCTTTCGATCCTTTCGTCAAGACCCACGTCACCGCAGCCTGCACAACTTTGGCATCGCCTTGTATTTTCATATCCAGCGGACGTTCGGTCATGGGCGAGGCGGCCTGCTCATGCCCAAGTTTTTGCCCGTGCAGGAAATCGGTGAGACCTTCGCTGACGACATCTCCGTTCTTCGCCACGAACAAAATGCGTGCCTGCGAATCGAAGCAACTGCCGTAGCCGTCCATGTCGCGATGCGACCAAGTGTCGAAGTAACGGTTCAGCATCACGCGCACCGCTGCATCATCTGGATGCGTCGTTGCGGAGGGCGCACAGGCTGGCAGCAGCAGCGCAAAGAGAAGGCAGGCGCGCAACGGCATGGCATTCACTATAGGGAATCTTCTTCGGCAAGTCCCATGATGCCGAGCAGACGGTTGAGATCGTCCACACCGTAGTATTCGAGTTCAAGACGGCCTTTTTTCTCGCCGTGATGAATCGCCGCCGCAGTCGCGAAGTGCCGCGTCAAACGCTGTTCGATGTTGCGCAATGCATGGGCCAGATCCGTGCCAGTCACGGTAGTGCCCAAGAGCTTCTTTGTCGGAGGACGAAGCAAGTTCTCCACCAGTTTCTCAGTGCCGCGCACAGTGAGTCCTTTTTGAATGACCTGTCCGGCGGCGGATTCAATATCATCCGGCTGTTTCAGGCCGAGCAACACCTTTGCGTGGCCGGTGCTTAACTTGCCCTCGCGAAGGTTCTGCTGCACGGAAGCTGGCAAATCGAGGAGCCGGATGGCATTGGCCACCGTGGCGCGATTCTTCCCCACACGTTGCGCGATGTCTTCCTGACGCAAATTGAACTCTTTCGCGAGCCGCTGATAGGCAATCGCTTCCTCAATCGGATTCAAACCTTCACGCTGGAGGTTTTCGATGAGCGCCATCTCCAGCACGTCCTTGTCGCTGGCCTCGCGCACGATGACCGGAACCACTGCCAGACCAAGCTCGCGCGATGCGCGCCAGCGACGCTCACCCGCGATGAGTTCGTGCTTCCCGTGGCGCAAGCGGACGATCAGCGGCTGGATGATGCCGTGTTCGCGGATGGAATCCATCAGCTCCGAGAGTTGCTCGCCAGCGAACTCCTTGCGCGGCTGGAGCGGGCTGGGAATGATGTCGTTAAGAGCAACCTTGCGCACAGAATCCCCGGCTGCCGCAGCCGCGGCGTTGCTGTCTGAGGAGACCGCAGTGGGTCTGCCGATGAGTGCGCCTAGTCCTTTGCCGAGTGCGAGTTTTGCCATAAGCGGCGGAGAGTAGTCCCCTCAGTGAAAAACTCAAACTCCAAACTTCAAATCTCGACATTCATCCAGACGTGCATTCCGTCTTGCGCGGGATTCGTCGCCGCTTTATCAGAACGGGTGGAAACCACGGACAACGATTACAAGGTCAGGCTCGAAATCTTCGAGGGGCCGCTCGACCTGCTACTTTATCTCATCAAGAAGGATGAGATCGATATCTATGACGTGTCGCTGGAGCGCATCACGAGCCAGTATCTCGCCTACCTCGACACCTTCCAGATGCTCAACATCGAGGTCGCCAGCGAGTTCATCGTCATGGCGGCGAACCTCATGTATATCAAAAGCCGCACACTGCTGCCGGTGAGCGTCCAGCCACCGGAAGAAGATGCCGACGAAGAAGACCCGCGCTGGGAACTGATCCGGCAGCTCGTGGAGTATAAAAAATTCAAAGACGCCGCGCAGTTTCTTCAAGTGCGCGACAGTGAAGGCTCGGAGTTTTACGCAGCTACTCCGGAGATCCCGGAACTGAGTGCGCCGACAAACGCCCCGCTGCAGACGGGCATTTTCGATTTGATCCGGGCATTCCAAAAAGTGCTGAAGCGCTTCGATGACGTTCACTCACTGCGCGAGATCGTGGACGACCGCTGGACGGTGAGCGACAAGATCGACTTTCTTCTCGGCACCGTCCCCGTGGGTGGTCGAATGAAGTTTGAGGAACTGTTCAATGAGGCATCGAGCCGCAGCGAGGTCATCGTGACTTTCCTCGCCATCTTGGAACTGATCAAACTCCACTTCCTTGAAATTGAACAAACGAGGACGCTCGGCGAGATCGTCGTGCTGCGTCCCGAGGACAAGCCCTTCACCGGCCTGCCGGCTGACTTGCCGCAGGCCGATCAAGAGTCGTAACTCGCGGAAGCCGCGCTGTCAGAATGAGACTCGGATGCTGGAGGTGAGTGCCCACGTGGGCGTGACCATCGAGCTATCGGCAAGTTTCAGGGAAGTTGACGAACATACTTTATTACGTTTTGTCAACATGTTGCAGCCTGAACCCGATTCCCAAAGCTGGTGTATATTTTAGTTACCGTATTATAGCATTTAATAATTCAAAAAAATAATGAATTGGTTTTGCTTACATAAAGTTTTTGCGCGGGCAACAAAAACTACACTACTGTTTCTAGTTTTGCACCTGGCGGGATGTGATCAGTCCGACGTATTTAAATCGACAGTTCCTAAAGCCACGTTCTCAAAATATTATAACGCGCATCTCCCGAAATCGGCAGATCAATTTTTTATTGCAACTTTTTCAGGAGGTATGCAGATTTTTGAGCAATGCATGCGTTTTAGCATACAAAGCAGTGACCTGGATGAAACAATTAATGAAATTACAAAAAAGGCCCATAACGAATCACTGGACACAAAAACTTTCACAACTATAAAATGTCCAAACGTTGAACATCTAGGCAATCCTACATGGTGGCATCCTGAACACATTAAAGAAGGGAAATGTTATTCAACCGAGGATCTTACTACCAGAGTTTGGGTCGACACCAGCACAAATCCCATCACCCTATTTGTATACCGTTGTGATTAAAACCTATCTCAAAATCAAAATTTGAGCCTACAATCCAAACCTACAAAATTGATCGAGTCTGAAGTAGATAGGTAGGGTTCGGCCCGATGACAAGCCCTTCACTGGCCTGCCGGCTGACTTGCCGGAGGCCGATCAAGAGACGCAACTCGCGGAAGCCGCGCTGTCAAAATGAAACGCGGATGCCCGCAGTGAGCGACCACTTGGGCGCGAGTTGATAGCCGTTGAGATTCTGATAAACCGGAATCTGCACGAAGACAAACGAGGCTATTTTGTCAGTAACTTCCACGGTCACACCGGGGCTGAGATTGATCACGGTGCCACCTGAATTTTCGGTATCGGCCTCACCTCCTTGATCTCGACTTGAGGTGCGAGTGTTGATCTGAAGCTGGGGAATGACGCGCTTGAAATGCGAGTAGCGGATGCCTGCGTCCAGATTTTCTGCGGTGCCCGGTTTGTAATCGGAGCGATAATTAAACGCGGTCTGGACTGTCGCTTGAGCGAACCAGTTCCAGTCTTTTCCAAGATCGTCGAAGTAATAAATGCCCGCGATCAAATCCGTCGTTCCCGAGCCGGGCTGTAGGCCGCGATCCAATGGCGCGCCGCTACGAAATGTCTTGGTGAAGGAACCCGTCGGCAACTTGATGCCCAGTTGCACTCCTAAGTGATGGCTGGGGATGAACCCTTGGTAACGCGCGATCAGGCTGATGTCGCCAATGCTTGAAGTCGAGGAAGTGTCATACTCGTGATGATCTTCGCCAAACGTGGCATGGTCACGGACGATATAGGGCAGAAGCAAGGCCACGCCCCAGTCGGCATTGAACACGTATGACAATCCAAGAGTCACGATGTTGTTGTGTGTGTAACCCTCCAACTCCTGCCCGACGGGAACATCGCTCGGAGAAATTTTCCGGGTGCCGCTCCTTAGTTGAGTCTGATCAAGGAACATGTAATCGAGGTCCAGCTTGAAGCCATGCGTGGTCGAATAGCCTTGGCTTTCCCAGTCAGAGTTCAATGTGCAACTGCAAGCGGCGCAGGCGGATGCGGATGGAGTTAGTAATGTTGTTAAACACAAGAGAGCGACAAGCGGAATGATGATGAGATTGCTGTAATTTTTTTTCATGATGAGAATTGATATTGAGGTCAGTGATGATGGAAACGTCGTGCGTGATTGATTCCTCCAGTTAAGGAATCCGCAGTCGTGAATTACCAGTGGCACGAAATGCTCCGCGCCAGTTTCGTATCAATCACGCAAGCCTCGGAGGCGGCACTGGCGGCTCAGTAGAAACGGGGCCGTCAAAGCGTCCCGCATAGCCCACTCGTTGTGGGCCGAACGAAAGGAATAAGAAATAATCATGTTCCGGCTCTGCGAGTTCGATCTTCACAGACGCTTGCTTTATGTCCTGCTTCTTTTGGGAAGATTCGCTGCGCTCCACCGCTTGGCACATTTTGCAGGGATGCTTTCCGTCAAAGGTCATGGCCACCGCTTTCGCAATTGGCACTTCTTGCGCGAAGCTGAAAATCATACCCATCCAGGCTGCACTTTGTAAAAACGCCCATGGCAGCCCGATCGATAGCGAAAGGGACAGCACCAGAAACCAGCGGGCAAGACTGTGCATCACGAGGGGGGAAACTAGGGAACGCGACGGATGAAGCAAGGCAAATGTGCTCAACCTAGAAAGGGAGATGAGAGTTTATGGTTGAGAGTTGAGAGTCGAGAGTCTGAGCCTGAGACATTTAGATCGAATCCAATGCTTCACCTTTGGGGTGAGTCATACTCGCACGTTCAAGAGACTAATTTTCAGACTCTCAACTAGGCACTTTCAACTCTCAACTCTCAACTTCCTTAATGCCCCGCAGTCCGCTTCACGAGCCACGCCGTGGCATCATGCAGCACCTTCTCGCGCTGCACGTCATGCAGCAGCAGATGATAAGACTGGTCATACCAGATGATCGTCTTGTCGTGCGATCCCATCGCGTCATAAAAACGCTGAATCTGTGCCGGAGATGCGATCACATCATTCGGACTAGCCAAGACCAGCGCGGGGATTTTGATCTCTTGCAGTGCGCGCGGGCTGGTCTGCATCATGCCATGCAACTCACGCAATAATCGCAGTGTAAACTCACTGACATAATGCGGTGTCTTCGCCATCTGCGCCTCATGGGTCGTGTTCTGAGTTACACGAATGTCCTTGTCCTTCACTCCCGCCAGCTTTTCCAAATTCACTTTCTTGCGCGGCATCAAGGTCATCGCGACATGAATTGCGATTTCTTTCAACACACCGGGCTTAATCTTCAAGCCTGCGGCGGGCGATGCGAAAATAATGCCAGCAGGTTGCTGCGAGTCATCAGATTCAGCCGCCGTATGCAACGCGATGAGCGCACCCAGACTCTCCACATACCAGAAGACAGGCACGCCCGGATGACGCTGTTTCACCAGCTGATGAAATGTGCGTAAATCATTCTGCCATTGTTTCGCCGATGCGATGTCACCGCGCACCTTCACATCAGGATCATTCCCCTGCCCGCGTAATTCCATGCCATAGACTGCGATGCCATGCGGCGGCAAGGCTTCACCTAGCGGCCAGAAGTCCGAGGCCGCGCCGCTTAATCCATGCAGCGTGATGACCACTGCACGTAGCTTTTCACCGCGCGGCACTTCATTGCTCCGCCACGGCATCTCTTTACCGTCATAGCTACTCCATGAAGTTTTCCCAAGCATAGGCTCAATTTTCTTACGTGAAACTGTCATGCAATTAGTCATCAAACAACAGCTCCCCGCGAGCAACACCAGCATGAATCGGCGCAGACTGTCAAATTCCAAGCACATGGCGCAGGGCGGATTGAATAAATTTTTTCTGCACCGCCACCCGGTCCGTCAAAGAAAACTCTGAGGGGGATTCAAAAGTGAGCGAGACGGGCGCGCCAAGATGATGCAGCGCAATCGACTCCGGCACGCCGGGTAGATTCGGCGCTACGCGGCGAACAAAGTGTCCGTTTTTCATGCGACGTCCGTCAATGCTGCTCCGCTTGTCAGTCGGAATGATGCGGGCGCAGTCTTTCAGAATGCGCGTGCCTGCATCGCGCTGCTTGCTCGTGAGTTCGTAGATGTAACAGCCCTGGGCATCATAGTCCTCGTGCAGACACATCGCCAGAGAAACGCGATGGCCTTCCAATGTTTTTCTCCATGCGGCGATGAGTGGCTCCCGCAAATCATGAAAAGTGCGGTTAATATCCACGCCCCGCTGGTCCATGCGCGTGTTATTCATCAGGCCATGCGGATTGAAACATGGGAAGATAAGAAAACGATGTGTGGTAAACAGCTTGATATTTTCTTCAGCCCATTCGAGAAGACCCCACGGCGGTGCCGGTTCATCGCCATGCACGCCGGCGGACAAATATATCGTCTCGCGTGTGTCACCGCGTTGGGATGGAGATGACACGGTGAACACTGACAGACCGTCCACGTTGGCGAATCGCGTGAATTTCAAGCCTGCCTTCGCCGCCAGCTTCCGCCAGTTCCGCACCAGAAGCGCATAATCATGGGACCGATGACTGGTAGGACTCATGCTGCAATCTTTGCCGCATCAGTTCATGCCGAACATCGGGCAGTTCATCAACGGAATGAACGACTCCGCTGGGATGATTTTTCCGGCGACCATATTTTTCAAACCATCTGGCAGTTCGGAGAACAGGAGCGTCACCTGATAGC
This sequence comes from Verrucomicrobiales bacterium, assembly GCA_038230495.1. Lineage (GTDB taxonomy): Bacteria > Verrucomicrobiota > Verrucomicrobiia > Verrucomicrobiales > Verrucomicrobiaceae > VFKE01. The sequence goes on along the minus strand of JBBRNC010000014.1, from coordinate 19,649 downwards.
GCGCATAACGCCCGCGCTTCACATTGCGGCATTCCACGACCAGCCCGCTGACGTTCCACTCGCGCTCCATGCCCGTATCGCAGGTCTGCACGGTGAGAGAAAGCTCGGATGACACGGCGAATTTCCGTCCACAGACAAAGACGAGGCCCGATCCATTGATCGAACAGAGTTGCGTGACCTTGCCGCTTTCGCCGCCGTTGATATCGCGATGGTGCTTTGTCTTGGATGCCATGCTCTTCAGGTTTAACGGAGTGAAAACTCGACGCGATGCTTTCTCATGTCAACCATCACGCGCTTGGGAAAATGTAAAATCAAACCGAATTGGTGTCGTGGAGCATTCAAAACGGACAGTGATGGATTAAGGTTTCATGCGTAGGAGAATGGTTGCTTTGGAGGAATTATTTGGGGCATGATCGAGCGCGGACCATGCGCCGCATGAACGCTGGCAGCGCACGACGCTTGAGATGTGCGGATGCCCTTCGGCCACCAGACTTTCAACGAGCCATTCTGCTTACTCATGGCCTTGAGACATGTCGGCGAGATCATGTCGTGCCGCTTGTCGATACGGCTCAAGTCGAGTCCGCTCAGGGCCGAGTGGCTCCAGATGTAGGGCCACCACGGGCAGTTGAAGCATGGCGCAGCACACTGCGGTGCTCTTCTCGAGCTTGTTTTCTAGCACGCGGGTGTCATCGGCACTGGGGTTGGCGGACAGGCGCTGCACTGAGGCCAGAGAGTTGCGTTCGAGCTTACCGTTGGCTTGAGGTGTGGACGCGCAGCGGAAGCTCATGTCGTAAAAACGCAAGGCGGCGGCGTGACGATGATGGAGTTTAGGGCGTAGTTTTCATCCATCAAGATTACTACTTTCGGTGTAGAAGGGGGCGCCGGAGCGGGGATCAAGAAACATTGTCCTGTTTTGTTTGAGCACTTCCCAAATTTAATCGCACTCCGGCAAGGAAATTAGACTTTCGCAAGAATCCCTTTTATTTGGGATCGAAAAACAGATGACAAAAAGCCTTGCCAAGGTTGAGGTTTTTTGGCTTACTTGACGATATCTCCCATGAAAAACCGCACCATTCTCATCCTCGTCACTGCAGTCACCTTAGGTGGCTTGGCCATGGCGGACATTCAATCACCTCCCGGAGCACGCTGGAATTGGAGCCGCAAGCTCTCCCGCGCTGTAGCTAACATCATCTACGGTGTCACGGAAATTCCCATTACTGCAATGAAGGTGGATCGCACTGATGGAAGCAGCGCAGCCTTTACGTCCATGGGTGTTGACGGCACCAAGCGCACCGTGGTGCGCTTCGGCTACGGCTTGTATGAACTGGTGACCTTCCCCTTCCCTTCCTATAAAGGCGGCTATCGCCCACCTTACTACAAGCATGATAAATTTGACCCATGGCGCGGCTACCAGGAGTTTCCCCCACAGTTGGGCATTTCGACGCAGGCTAATTATTGCCGCGGTCAGAGTTGGTAAATTTAGTGTGAAATGTTTTCAAAAAAGCCCGGCCAACGCCGGGTTTTTTTGTGATCGCTCATCGGCATCCGTCCCGGAGAGATCATTTCTTTAATGTTGGCAAATCAAGAACCTGTTGATCTTCGTGGAGTTTCGTCCTGAGCTTGGCGTAGTCGATACTCTGCACACTGGCGTTTTGATCAATGGCCAGAATGGCAGCCGTGGCCGCGCTTTGACCGAGCACCATGAATACTGGTTCCATGCGGATGCTGCCATAAGCGATGTGTGTGGCGCTCAGGCAGACGGGAACCAGCAGGTTGGTGCTCTCTGATGTCTTGGGCACAATCGAACGATAGCTGATGGGATAGGGGCGCGTGCGGGTCTGAATATCTCCTTCGTTCCGCACGAAACCTTCAGCATTGATGTAACGCTGGGTGTGGTGTGAGTCCATATTGTAGGCCCCCATGCCGATACTGTCCTCGGCGATGATTTTACCAAGGCAATTGTGCTCGGTCATAACGTAAGCAGACACCATGCGGCGCGCTTCGCGCACGTAGAGCTGGCGCGGCCAATGATCGTTGTCTGGGAACTCGTCCTTCGCGAGTCCGAGCTTCTGATAGGCAGCACGGATTTTTTCCGGCACCCGGGGATGATGCGCATAAGTCCAGTAGAGGCCCATCTGCCAGTCCTTGTGTGCCTGAACGATCTTATCACGCGTCGCGTAATCGGCATCAGGGTAATCGTAATTCATGCCAATGAAGTCGGAACTGACGGCAAAGTTGTTGTTCGTATCTGTCTTGCGATTCGGCATCCAGACTGGGTTCCACTGGATGCGCATATCACCAGCCTCAATATTTCGCAGCGCCAACTCGAACATTTTTTCATCATAATTCGCGGGCTTTTTCCAATCGAGGCGGTTCTCTGGCACGTCGGTCGTGCACATGCGGTAGTTGTATGCTTGGATGCGCTTGTCGCCTTCATAGTCAGTGCCGGGCGATGTCGCGGGCACACCAAAGATAGTGCCACTTTTCGGATCGCCGGGTATCAAGTAGGGATCAACGTTCTTGATGAACTGATGGCTCTTCGCGCCCTTGGTCTGGATGCCGTTGATCGTCTCGTTAAACTCGGCGTTTGCCTCGCGGCCCACGTGATAGCTCACTCCCGCTTTCGCCATGAGATCACCTTCGTAGCTGGCATCGATAAACATCTTCGCTGCGAATGATCGGCCACTTTCCATCACAATCTCCGTGATGCGTGCGCCATCTTTTTTTACGCCGTTTTTCAAATCAAGTCGCTCGCCCAAGACAACCTGCACTTTTGACTCCTGCAACATCTCATCAAAGACCTGCGTCGCCACGTGCGGCTCGAAGGTCCACATGGTGTCTTCGCTGCCGGAATTGCCATGGTGATTTTTTGCAAAATAATCTTCGCGAATTTGATGAGTCCAATGGGATGGATCTGCGTAGTGTTTGAAAACGCGCTGGTAGAACTCACGTGCGATGCCGCCGATGGCCTGCTTGTTGCCGATGTCCGTTGCCCCGAGTCCGCCAGTGGTGAGGCCGCCGAGAAATTTCGTGGGTTCGATCAATGCGACCGATTTTCCCATCCTCGAAGCTTGGATTGATGCGGCCACACCACTGCTAGTGCCACCGTAGATGACGATATCGATTGGGCCGTCTGCTGCACCGCATGATCCTACGAGTGCGGCTGCGACCGATATTGAGAGCAATTTAGTCTTAAAATGTTTCATGGGAAATGGGATCATAGACACGCGGTAAATTGACGCGTCTATCAATTACTCACAGGTAAGGGTTTTCATCGCGCTCACTACCGATGGTGGTCGCCTCGCCGTGACCGGACAGAACGCGTGTATCATCCGGCAGAATGAGCAGCTTCTCATGGATGCCGCGAATGAGTCCCTCACCATCACCACCGGGGAAATCTGTGCGCCCGATGCTGCTCATGAAGAGCACATCACCGCCAAACACCAATTTTTCTTCGGGGTTGTAAAACGTGATGCTGTCCGGCGAGTGACCGGGAATGTGGGCTATCTGCCATTTGATGGCCCCGGCCTCCACTTCGGTTTTCCCTTCAAGCACCTCATCGACCTCGAACGCCTCAATCTTCAGCGGAACTCCGGTCGCCATTTCCATCAAGTCCGCCAGTGTCAAAGCGCGAGAAAACGGAGCGAATGCGCAGACGCGAGCACCGAATTCACGCTGAATGAGCCCGGCATCCATGACATGGTCGAAGTGCTGGTGAGTGAGCAGCAGCACTGACACCTTTTTGCCACGCTGCCGAAGCCATTGAGCAAACCCTTCCGGTGCGTCCACCGCCACGCCTCCAGCGGTGTTTTCTATATAATAGGCATTGGTCATGGCGACCCCTCCGGTGAAACAAGAAATATTCAGCATGGGAGCATTGATTGGGAAAGAGTTGGACAATTCAACAACCAAACACGAAAATAGTCAGATTGAACACGCCTTCTGGGGCGTTTTATCATTAACATCCTATGTTCAAATCCCCGCTCCCCCTACTGGCCGCAATGGTCTGCCTGCTCACCCCGCGTGCATCACATGCAGAAACCAATTTCGGACAAGTGGCCATGTATGTGGCTAACATGCTGCAAAATCATCACCTCTCTCACCACGAGTTCGATGACCAAATGTCCAAGAAGGTGCTTGAGGGCTATCTGAACTTCCTCGACTACAGCCACATCTATTTCACACAACAAGATGTGGAAAACTTCCGCTCGAAATACGCCGCCTCACTGGATGACCATGTTGCCGCGCGCAACATTAGCCCCGCAGTCGAAATCTACGACACCTATGAACAGCGGGTGAAAGAACGCGTCGCCTATGCCAAGAAGTTGCTGGAGACCAAAAAATTCGCCTTCGATTCTGACCGCTCGGTTGAAGTAAAGCGCGACAAGCTTCCTTGGCCGAAAGACAAAGCCGCCGCCGATAAACTATGGGACGATCTCATCGAAGGCGATCTCCTTGCCGAGCACCTCTTTGACCGCGCTAAAGCTGAAGCCGCCAAACGCAAGCAAGAGCGGAAGGCCAAAGCTGCCGAATTAAAAGGCCCAGATGATACTACTCCTGCCGCGCCGAAACCGACTACGGCAAAAAGTAACGGACATGGCACTGTAGAAAACGCCGATGAACCGCCAGACAAACGCGTCATAAAACGCTACGACCGCCTGCTTGAACAGCTTGGTGAAAACGAACTTGAAGACAAGGTGAATTTCTTTCTCTCGTGCCTGGCCACCACCTATGATCCGCACACTGAATACATGAGCCAGCAGGAGATGGACAACTTTAACATCCAGATGAAACATTCGCTGGTCGGCATCGGTGCATTGCTCCAGCAGAAGGACAATGTCGCAGAAATTCAGGGTATCGTCGTCGGCGGCCCGGCTGACAAGCAAGGTGAACTCAAGCTCAACGACCGCATTTTCGCCGTAGCCCAAGGCGCTACTGGTGAGTGGGTGGACATCAAATACATGAAGCTCCAGAAAATGGTGGAGCTAATCCGAGGCAAATCTGGCTCCATCGTCCGCATCAAAGTAAATCCTGCGGCATCGGATGATCCGTCTGTGATTAAGGAAATCACCATCACTCGCAGCGAAGTGGAATTAAAGGAAAAACTTGCGAACGCAGAGTTGATCGTCACACCGCCCGTGAACAATAAAACGAGCAGAATCGGCTGGATCAATCTCTCGTCATTCTACGCAGACATGGAAGAAGGAACGGTCAGCACCACCGTGGATGTCTCCCGTCTTTTGAAGCGCCTGATGTCGGAAAAAATTGAAGGTCTCGTGCTCGATCTTCGCAGCAATGGTGGTGGCTCACTGGAAGAAGCCATCAAGCTCACAGGACTCTTCATTCCCAAAGGCCCCGTCGTTCAGGCCAAAGACTGGCGTGACAACATCACGTGGCGCGACTGCGAAAACGAGCGCCCGCTTTATGAAGGCCCACTCGTCGTTCTCACAGACCGGTCCAGCGCCTCGGCCAGCGAGATTCTTGCTGCCGCGCTTCAGGACGCCCACCGAGCCGTCATCGTCGGAGAAAAATCCACCTTCGGAAAAGGAACCGTGCAGACCATCCTTCCCGTGGAGCGCTACATGCCGTTCTTCAGCGACAAAAGCCGCGCGGGAGCCTTGAAGGTCACCATCCAAAAATTCTATCGCATCGCAGGCGGCTCCACTCAGCTTCGCGGCGTCATCCCTGACGTGCGTCTGCCCTCTATGCGTGATGTCATGGACATTGGTGAGGAATCACTCCCCAACGCCTTACCTTACGACACCATCCCGAGCCGTAATTTTTCATTCTTCATCAAAGGAGCGCTCCCATTTGATGAATTGAACAATCGCGTTCAAGGACGTGTCAGCACCAATCCAGAATTCCAGTATTACATGGAAGACACCAAGCGACTCCAAGAGCGCATCGCGCGCAATAGCGTGAGCCTCAATGAAAAGACCCGCCAGCAGGAGCTTGAAGAAAACCGCCTGCGGATTGAGCAGCGGAAAGAAGATCGGAAACTGCGCGTCAAACAGCTTGCCGAACAAAACAAAGAAGGATTTCAATCCTTCCGGCTGACTCTGGACAATGTGGACAAAAATGAACTCGTCAAAGAATCCACCTTCACTAAGGAACAGACCACTGGCATGAGGCTGGCCAGCAATGGCGGCGGTGACGACGAAGAACCGGCCGCAGAAAATTCGCAGTTCAGCTTCGGCATTGAACCCATCAAGCTTGAAACACTGAACATTTTGCGCGATTGGATCGACCTTGGCAGCCTGCAAGCTCACACGGCACACGCCGATCAACCAAAGGGCACTGCGTCTCGTTGAGGTAGTGGCTTTCAAATCACTTGAAAGCCGCTCACAGCAAGACACCTTGAGCCATTCATGAAGCTCAACAGCGTGACTCCTCGCCGCACCCTTTCATGGGTGTATGGCTCATTTTTGCTCATCGCCCTCGTGAGTAATTCCATGGCCGCCAGCCAAGTAGCCGGACAAAAGTCAGGCTTTTTCCAGCAAGCCAGCGAAAACATTGGCGGCTTTTTCCATCGGTTGTTCAACCCGAATGAAACTCCCCCGCCCCCGCAGCAACAACAACGCAGTCAAAGTGGACAACGCGGAAATCCAAAGCGCCCCGGAAGCACTCGTTACAATCTCGACACCCCTCCAACTGGGGTAACACCCGCCATGCCCAAAGGCAATGCGACTGAATCCCCGCCCAAGCCAAAAATCAACTCTGGCACCACGAAGACGTCTTCCAGCCAGAAACTTGAGGAACCAAAAACCACTAAGACAAAAGTTACCAACACGACTCAGGAAAAAAAGAACGTCGTTGTCAAAAACAATACACCGGAAATAAAATTGCCCCCGGAGAAGAAGCCAGTCCGTAACACCACACCAGACACTGGCTCATCCGCTGAAACTAAATCCACAGGCAAGACGGAACCCACCACGACGCCAAAATTGACCCAGGAACAAAGCGTTCTTACTGGCAGCAAGACCAGCAAAGCGGGCCGCGTGAAAAGCCCCTACCCTCCTTACAACGAACTCGATGTTTCCGGCCTCAGCACCGGTTCGCTGGCGCTCGATCCCACGACGCAAAAAGTGTTCCGGGTTCCGTGAAAGCATAAGAGCGAGACTCCCGTCTTGATTCAGCAGCACTGGCAAGGTATAGACATGGCATGAGTTCAATCGCCATGCTTACAAAAATCACACTCACCGCCACCGCATTAAGCCTTGCGTCATGCGGGTTTAATACCTCCATCGTCAGTCTCGACTACCAGCCCTCGCTCGGCCAATCCTTGCCCGGCCCGCGCGTCGTCGAGGTCGGACAGTTCGCCGATTTCCGCAGACTGGGAGAATTTAGCTTGGGCACAGTGCACACCCCGTTTGGAACTCCCTTGGAAACCATCAATACCCGCGTGCCCGTTGCCGTCGTCGTGCGCAATGCCTTTGCCCACGGTCTTAGCGCTCGCAAGATGCTCACACCATCCGGCTCCGCGACCTATATCCTCACCGGTGAAGTGTTGGAATTTGAATGCCAGCAAAGAGTCAACCCCAGCAGTTTCGCTAGTGTGCGGGTGAATATTGTGCGTGCAGGCTCAGGGCAGATCGTCTATTCACGTGTGTATCAGTCCGCCCGTGAAAGCGAAGCCTACATGCCCGGCAGTGGATCGCCCGTGCCGAACTTGCGCGAGATGGCCTCCCGCGCCTTGCAAAATGTAGTGGACCGAGCACTCGACGACCGCGCCTTGCGCAATCGCCTGACCGAGTCCAAACCAGTAACGGACAGTTCGCGACGATTGCCAGAAGCTCCTTTGTAAGGATGGTCAGGTAATTCTCCACTCCGCATTACTTTAAAACGCCCGTTAATATTCTGGAATGTCAGAATTGAAAACATTGATCGACAATAACTTTTTTTAACGGCACGATTCGAGGAACAGACCGGCCTTGGTTACTTAAATTCAACAAGCCTGTCGATTAGCTTTACAACAACACCCCGCTGGACACGCAGGATTTGACGCGGATGAAGCTGGTTTGAAAAAGTTACAAGGATCAATTTTCAAGGTTCAAGGAAGGTTCAGGTTCCAAGGGTCAACTAACCCTGTCGTATGGCGACAGTCGCGAGTCGCACTCTAAGCCGCGCAGCTTAGTCCTATGTAGGTCAGCGATATCAGTCATATATCTGGAGATCGAATATCCCACCCCACCAAAAGCAATAGTTAACCATCAAATCTTCCATCCCTAATCGCTTACAAACAAACCCGAGTGGCTTATAAATGGTGGCGATCATCTCATTCGCTGGGCCTGACAATTTATATTTCCACGACAAGGCCCAGACTGGCCCATAGCTCAGCACATAGAGCACCAGCGCCGCGACCACAGCCATGATCCACCACCCGGCGCTAGATTTGTTCTTCTCGTCCTCGCTCACGGCCAACGGTTAGCATGAAAGGATGAAAACTCCAAGCCCCATAGCGGAGCCGCCCCCAGCGTTCCCCTTGGAGCGCATGCGCCCACGCGTGCAGCCCTTTGTGCCCTCGCGAAGGGCAAGGGCAGACCCCTGAGATAGCAACGCCATCAGAACGTTCGCAGAGTCGTCCGCGAGGGCGCGGACGACAGCACGTGAGGGCGCCTGCGCTCCAATTAAATCCGCCTCAAAGTCGCGATGCACGACGTCCAGCCCGCATCGCGCCCTACCAAGGAATGGCGACATTCGCTTCGCGGCTGCGCAACTTGTCGCCACATCAAGCCTCTCCGAGCCATGACGACAGGAATGTCGTCATTCCTTGTAAGAAGCCAGTTAATAAGAGATTAGATTCCTCTGGCGCAGCCTTGCCCGCAATGACACCATTCCACCATGAGCGAGGACAAACAGCCAAGCAACCACACCACGGCCTGGATCGTGACCCTCATCGCCCTGCCTGTTCTCTATGTGCTGAGCTGGGGGCCAGTGTTGGGTATGTGGAATAACGGCACGATTCCACAAGCTACATTCCTTTGGGTGTATAAATTCTACAAGCCCGTCATTTGGCTTTACGACAAATCTCCGCGCTGGATGTCGCTCGATGCTTATGGGGACTGGTGGATTGATGTCCTCCACAAACCCATAATCCCGGCGGTGCCGGAATAGATTCCTCTGGCGTAGCCTTGCCCAAGTCTCTCCGATCCACGACGACAGGAATGTCGTCATTCCTTGTAGAAAGCCCGGCTCAGTGCAAACGCGACCGTGACACCCGGCGGATGTGACGCTTTAAATTTGAACCTTCCTTGATCCTTGAACATTTATTTTTGATCCTTCGCCTCTAGGCGATAATCCCTTTAACCAATTTCCCAGCCACACCCGTGAGCCGCATATCCAGCCCCTGAAACTTCACGGTCAGACGTTTGTGGTCGATGCCCATTTGATGGAGCAACGTGGCGTGGAGATCGTGGACATCGACGATGTTTTCTACTGAGCGATAGCCGAGTTCGTCAGTCGAGCCATAGGTGCCGGGCTTGATGCCACCACCAGCGAGCGCGAGACTGAAGGCGAGGATGTGGTGATCGCGCCCCGTCCCTTGCCCCATCGGTGTTCGGCCAAATTCACCGCCCCAGACAATGAGTGTATCATCAAGCAATCCGCGTTGTTTCAAGTCTTTGATGAGGGCGGCGCTCGCTTGGTCCGTGTCCATCGCGGCGTTTTTATGTCCTTCAACAATGCCGGTATGATGATCCCATGCGCGATGGTAAAGCTGAACCATGCGCACGCCGCGCTCCACCATGCGCCGGGCCAGCAGGCAGTTGCTGGCGAAGCTGCCGTCGCCGGGGCGCTTCACGCCATACATCTCCAGTGTTTCCTTGGATTCCTTGCTCATGTCGGTGAGGTCGGGCACGGAGCTTTGCATCTTGAAGGCCAGCTCGTATTGCGCGATGCGCGTGGCGATCTCGGGATCGACGCGATCTTCCGCGAGAAATCCATTCATGCGTTTCACTTCTTCAACAACTTGGCGCTGCGTGCTCTGGCAAACTCCGTCGGGGCTTCCAAGATAATGCACGGCGTCGCCTTTCGCTTGGAATTGGATGCCTTGGAATTTGCTGGGCAGGAATCCGCTGGACCATTGCCGAGCCGAGACCGGTTGCTGGCCCGACTTGCCAGCGGTGGTCATGACGACGAAACCCGGAAGCTCATCCGTCTCGCAACCAAGTCCATAGAGCAGCCACGACCCCATGCTGGGCCGACCCTTGATGATGGAGCCGCTGTTCATGAAGGCGTGCGCGGTATCGTGATTAATCTGTTCCGTCTGCATGGAACGGATGATGCAAAGTTCATCCGCGACTTCTGCGAGGTGCGGGAACAGGCTGGAGATTTCGTTACCTGTCTTCCCGTGTTTTTTGAAATCATAGATCGGGCCGCGAGCCTTGAGCACAGTGTTCTGGAGTTGAGCAAGTTGCTGGCCTTTCGTAAATGACTCAGGGAAGGCTTGGCCATCGAGCTTCTTTAACTCTGGCTTCCAGTCGAATGTCTCTAGATGCGACGGCCCTCCTGCCATGCAAAGATGAATAATGCGCTTGGCCTTGATGGGAAAATGCGGTGTGGTAATCGCTCCTCCAAAAGAAGCCGCACCTGCCCGCTCCAGTAATGAGGCCAGCGCGATTCCGCCAATGCCATACGCGGACTGCGAGAGAAAGGCACGACGTTTGAGCGAGTGATTGTAAGATGCGAAGTCGAAGGGTTGGTTCATAATCGTATAAGATCAAAAATATATTCTTAGTAGCAGACGACGTAAGGAGCCTCTGATTTCTCAGGTGGGCCAATTAAGTCTAGGGAAGGAAAGTTGAGCCTCCTTACGTCGTCTACTACAATCCTTTTCATCTCAATACCGGGTAATGGTTTCGTGCAGATTCAAAATGACGCGGCAGACTGTCGTCCACGACGCCAGCTCCACGCGGTCGAGTTTATCCGTCACAGGCGCGATTCCCGCGCGGATCATCTTATCAGCGGCGGCGCTATCTGCCTTATAACTATCTCGCTGGGTTTTTAGGAACGTGAGTAGCGTTGCCTTCTCCTTGTCCTTCACAGGTCTGCCCGCTGCTAACTCAAAGGCGCGATTGATTCTCGCGGCATCGTCCATTGATTTCTCATTCAGCAGTCGTTCGGCAAAAACTCGCGCAGCCTCAACGAAGGTCGGATCATTCAACAACGTCAGTGCCTGCTGCGGGGTGTTGGATAGCGGACGGTTCGCGGTGCATTCATCCCGCATCGGAGCGTCGAAGTTCGCGAGCATCGGCTGCAAGAACGTGCGCTGCCAGTGCATGTAAACTCCGCGTCGCCACTGGCGGTCATCAGTGCTGGCCACATAAGAACGGTCGGGGAACTGGATGTTTGCGTAATAACCATCGGGCTGATAAGGCTTCACGCTCGGGCCGCCGATGTCGAGATTGATCAGGCCCGCAATAAAGAGGGCGTTGTCGCGAACAAATTCGGCATCGAGACGACGCGGATTCTGCGAGGCCAGCAGGCGATTGTTGGGATCCAAGTCACGCAGCTCAGGCCGCAGGCTGCTGCTCTGGCGATAGGTGTTAGAGAGGACAAACAAACGGATCATATGCTTCATGTCCCATCCGCAGTCACGGAACTCAGCGGCGATCCAGTCGAGCAGTTCGGGATGGCTTGGGGGTTCACCTTGCGCGCCGAGATCATCGACAACGGATGAGAGACCATTGCCGAAGAATTGCTTCCACAAGCGGTTCATCTGCGCGCGTGGTGTCAGTGGATTTTCCTTGGAGCAAAGCCAATTCGCCAAGTCGAGCCGCGAGAGCCTCTGGCCTTCTTTCGGCTTGAAAGCAGTGGGCAGGAACTCCGGAGATGCGGGCGGCGTAATCGCGCCGGTCTGATCCATCCAGTTGCCACGCGGCAAAATGCGGACCGTGAGAGGTTGGGCAATGGACTTGGTCACGACTGTGTAGGCCATGCCATCCCGGCATTCGAGATACTTCGCATTATAGAGCGCGCTATATTCCTTCAAAGCCTCCGGATTCCATGTCGTGCCAGTCAGATAAGCTTCAAGGGCCTCATCGGTCTGTCCTTCAATTGCTGGGCGAAGCTGGGCCATCGAGGCATTCACCCTCAAACCGAGCGGCGCGAATGGAGAAACGGAAACGCGCACGCAACCCGCGCTATTGTTGCCTATCACTACAATGAACGTGTCACCGGCTTCGATCTTCACGGGTTTATCAAGCAAGCAGATCGCGATGTGCGGCTGGTTCCAGGCCGCGGCGGAAGTTTTCCAGCCATCTTTGATGCCGCCGGGAAGATCATCACCGCTTTTGTGTTTTGTCACCTCCCTGAAATTCGCGTCGGCTTGACGGAAGATAAGTGCTTGAGGCTTGTTTTCTTTTTGCTTGAGCAGAGATGCCGAGAGGCTGAGCGAGGCGGCGTCTTGATTCCCGCTGCGCAGGATGCTCCCCTTGTGCGACGGGTCGGGCAGCAATTCTACACAAACTGCGCTCACCCAGCCAACTGGCGGCTGCATGGCGATGCTGGTATTGTCGGCCATCAAGCTGCGGAAGATAATGCGGCCATCAGGCTCCACTTTGAAGGATCCATTGACCGGCTGCTCCTTGGCTGCTTGTGCTTGCTCCACCTGTTCCTTTTCCACTTGATCCGCTTCCGCCGTCTTTCCTGGCTTGGAGTTTTTAGGCGCGCCCTTAGCCGCCTTCACAGGCTTGGAAGCCGCACTCACGGTCACTTTCGCCACGGGCGTGACCCAGCCGCTGGGATTGGTTTTGAAAAAGGCGAGACTGTTCTGCCTCCATTGCTCGTAAGCGGCTTTTGCTTTGGCGTCCTTCTGGATGGCTTCGGACGCACGATGCGCAAGGCCCAGCAACTGAGTGTGAACGCCGGCGGCGCGCTGCTTGAGATAAGGACTCTCCACTTCAATCTCTGGCGGAAAAGGAGACTCGTTGTTCAAGCCTTTTGCCTCCGGATCTTTGTTGGAACTGTAGGCCGCGTAAACACCCATCTGCCGCACGTCGGCAAAGAAGGCCTGCATCGAATAGAAATCGCGGGCAGTGTAAGGATCGAACTTGTGATCATGACACTCGCAACAACCGAGCGTCGCGCCGAGAAAGGCCCCACCAATGGTGCGCACGCGCTCCGCGCCGTATTTGGCGAGATATTCTTCAGGCTGCGCGCCGCCCTCGCGCGTGACCATATTAAGGCGATTGAATCCGGTGGCGATGATTTGTTCCGTTGTCGGATTCGGCAGCAAATCACCCGCGAGTTGTTCCTTGGTAAACTGATCAAAGGACTTGTTCTTGTTGAACGCATCAATGACGTAATCGCGATAGGGAAAATTCCTAATGTTCTGATCGCCATGGAAACCGACCGTGTCCGAGAATCGTGCGACATCCAACCACCAGACAGCCATTCGCTCGCCGTAATGTGGCGACTGCAATAAACGATCCACAGCGGTTTCGTAAGCAGCCTGTGGATTGAGGCTTGAGGCTTTGATAAACGCGTCTGTTTCCTCGGGCGTGGGCGGCAGGCCGGTAAGATCAAGCGACAGCCGACGCAGCAGCGTGCGCGAATCCGCTTCGGCTGAAGGCGCGATGTTCTTCTCCGCCAGCTTCTCGGCGATGAAAGCATCAATCGGATTTTGAATCTTGAATCTCGAATCTCGAATCTTTGGAGTCGGAGGCTTCACCAGCGGCGTGTAAGCCCAATGCGGCTCATACTCCGCGCCTTCCGCAACCCAGCGCTTGAAGGTTTCCTTCTGCTGCGGCGTGAAGGTCTTGTGCGCTTCTTCCGGCGGCATGAGATCATCTTTGTCGTCCGCGAAGATTCGCCTGATAATTTCGCTCTGGTCAGGCTTGCCGGGAACAATCGGCAACTCGCCAGATTTTGCGGGCTTCAATGCCTCCTCGCGAATGTCGAGCCGCAGCCCCGCCTTGCGGCTGTTCTTGTCCGGGCCGTGACAATGAAAACACGTATCGGACATCAATGGCCGGATGTCGCGATTGAAGTGAAGCTTGGAATCTGCCGCACGAGCATGGAGCGCGGCGAGCCAAAGGGTGACGGAGAAAAGGATGACGGGCTTCATGGCGTGTTGCTGTATGAGAATACGCAGCATGGCAGGGAAATGTTGCTGGGCAATGACCAAGCAGCGGAGTCGGCGCCTCTACTGACCGTAGCAAGGTCGTCTCGCCCTTGCAGTCCTGCGAGCAAGGGCAAGATGCCCTTGCTACATCTGCCGCAACGCGCCTACGTCAGAACACCCTTCACCAATTTGCCCTCGACATCCGTGAGCCGGTAGCGACGGCCTTGGAATTTATAGGTCAAGCGCTCGTGATCAATGCCGAGCAGATGCATGAGCGTGGCATGGAAATCATGAACGTGCAGGCCGTCGCTGACTACGTTGTAACCGAGTTCATCGGTCGCACCATAGACCGTGCCCGCTTTCACGCCGCCGCCGGCCATCCACGCGCTAAAGCATCGCGGATGGTGATCGCGGCCGAAGTTCGCTTGGATTTTGCCCTGACAGTAATTCGTGCGACCAAACTCGCCGCCCCAGACGACGAGCGTGTCGTCGAGAAGTCCGCGTTCCTTGAGATCGCGCACCAATGCGGCGGCGGGCTGGTCGGTCTCTTTGCACAAACGCGGCAACGCAGACGGCAAACCAGTGTGCTGATCCCAGTCTTGATGATAGAGCTGGATGAATCGCACGCCTTTCTCCGCGAGCCTGCGCGCTTGCAAACAATTCGCGGCAAAGGTGCCGGGCGTTTTCACATCAGGGCCATACATGTCCAGCACATGCTGAGGCTCGCCGGAAGTATCCGCCACTTCCGGAATGCTGGTCTGCATACGGAACGCCATTTCATAATGATCAATCCGGTTCTGAATTTCCGCATCAGGCGTGCCTTCAAATTGGTGCTCATGAAGCTCGCGCAGTCGATCCAGCATCAGGCGACGGCTCTCTGCGCTGATACCATCGGGATTGCCGAGATAGAGCACCGGGTCCTTCGCCGCGCGGAAGAGCACGCCTTGATGCCGCGACGGTAGGAAGCCACTGCCCCATAAGTGTGCGCCGAGAGGTTGTCCACTTTTCCCTTTCGTGACCAACACCACAAATGAAGGCAGATTCGCATTGTCCTGCCCTAATCCGTAGCTGAGCCAGGAACCGAAACTCGGTCTTCCGGCAATCTGCGATCCGGTCTGGAAAAATGTCACACCGGGGCCGTGATTAATCGCTTCCGTGAACATGGAATTCACCACGCAAAGATCATCCGCGATGCCAGCCGTGTGCGGCAGCAATTCACTGAACCACGCGCCCGCGCGACCATGCTGCGCAAACTTATAGGGAGAACCAACCAATGGGATGGATGACTGGTTGCCGGACATGCCAGTGAGCCGCTGACCGCCGCGCACGGAGTCGGGAAGTTGCTCGCCGTGACGCTTGTTGAGCAGCGGCTTGTAATCCATCAAGTCTAACTGCGATGGCCCGCCCGACATGAAGAGATAGATGATGCGCTTGGCCTTGGGCGCGAAATGCGGCGCACCGAGAACGCCGCGATCGATGGACGCTGCACCTGCTTTTTCGCTGGCCAGCATCTCCGCCAGCGCCATGCCGCCCAAGCCCATGCCGAAGCGATTGAGGAAATGACGGCGATTGATGAAGGGAGATAAGTTTGAGTTCATGTTTTATAAATTCAGCGTTTCACCACGCAGGCGTCATGATTCAATAGGGCTTGGGCGAGCACCGTGGCCGCAGCAGCCTCGGGAGCGGGAATACCTGCGTCATGCTTGGTGTTGCCCGATTTCAGCAAGGCCGCAGCTTCAGCAGGTTTCGCTTTGAAATGCTCTAACTGTTCGCGATAAAGTTGCTGCACGATTTGTAACTCCCGCACATCGGGCGAGCGTCCGAGGCAGCGCAAGAAACCTTGCTCGATCATCACATTGAGATCACCTTTCGACTCTTGATGCAGTTTCTCTCCAAGCACGCGCGCGGCTTCGACATACTGCGTCCCGTTCAAGAGGATCAATGCCTGCAATGGCGAATCCGTGCGCTCGCGCTTGGCCGCGCAAACTGCGCGACGTGGCGCATCAAACGCAATCATCGCGGGCGGAGGGCCGGTGCGCCGCCAGTTGGTATAAAGACTGCGGCGATAGACTCCGTTGCCTGCACTAGGATTTTCGGGCTTGAAGGATTCAGTCATTTCGTAGGGATTGACCGGCGCTCCGCCGATGGACGGTTCCAGCAGGCCAGCAGCCGCGAGTGCGTTGTCGCGAATCATCTCCGCAGGCAGACGGAAACGAGGGCCACGCGCGAGCAACTCATTATCAGGATCGTCGGTCATGATCGCGGCAGCGGCGATGCTGCGCTGCCGGTAAGTCTGGCTCATCACCATGGTCTTCATGATGGCCTTCGTGTCCCAGCCGCTCTGGATGAAACGCAACGCCAGCCAGTCGAGAACTTCAGGGTAAAGCGGTCGCGCGCCTTGACTGCCGAAGTCCTCTGATGTCTTCACCAGTCCACGTCCAAACAAACTCTGCCAGAAACGGTTCACCGTCACGCGGGCCGTGAGCGGATGATTCGGACTCGTCAGCCATTGGGCAAGACCGAGGCGGTTCACCGGTGAGCCAGCGGGCATAGGCGGAAGTGCCGCAGGAGTTCCGCCGTGAACTTCATCCCGATGCTCGCCATACTGTCCGCGCAACAACACATAAGCCTTCTTCGGCTCCGGCAATTCGCGCATGACCATGATTTCCTTGATGCCTTCAGAGAGGCTCGTGAGTTCCGCGCGGGCCGCTGTGAGTTCGGCTATTTGCTTCTGCCAATCGACGTCCTGAAACGTGCGGCAATAATCACCCAGCAACTTGCGCTCATCTAGGTTCAATTGGTCCAGAGGCTTAATGAGAAGACTGTTCGCGGCGGACGCATCATGTGTCGCCATCGCTTCCAGCCCGCTCAATTCACGGCCAAAAACGCGGAAGTCATCGATGGCTCCTCCCTTGAATCCGCGATCTCGGAAGCGCTCGCCAAGTGAAATGTTGTCGCCTCCACCGCCGGTGATGTCCTTGGTGAGATTATCCTTGATGACTTCCATCGGAGCCAGTATGCCGTTGACGTAAATCTTTAATCCCGCCGCGCTTGCACCACCATCGGACGTGACGACCACATGCGTCCATTGATTCAAGGGCAGCAAATCCTTCGCACGGATGGAGATGGCATTGCCCGGCCAGAAATGGATCAACGACCATTTTAATTTGCCGTCCTCGATCAACAACTCATACCCTCGGCTGGCCGCATCCGTCCAGGCTCTGGAGCGATGGAAGACGACCGCACGATCTTTCGCATCCGGGGTCTTCATCCACAAGGAAACGCTGAATGGCTCATGTCGCTTGAAGTTGCCGAAGGGAAGATCAACTGCGTCATCACCAGTGAATTCCACCGCTTTGCCCGTGTGGCCTGTCACCAGCTTGTTCTCGCCTTTCAGCGTTGCTGGTTGTTTAGCATTCACGGAGTTAGCGAGTTGCTTCTTGTCTAGGGTATCGAATGAGAATTGTCCGATCTGGTCTGGAATAGCCAATGTCTTAGGACGTGCAGTCAACCATGCGACGAAGCCCGCGCTTTCATTCTTTCGCATTGCCGTGAGTTTTCCTTCCAAGTCGACAACCTTAAGTTTCACCGCTTCCATTTTTATCTTCTCAGGAGCATCCATCATCATCAGGGCCGGAGTTGGAGGCGATGTCGTGAAGTAGGAATATAACCCCGCCTCATCAATGTTCTGAAACATCGAGAAGAACTGGTAGTATTCCTTCTGCGTTAGCGGATCAAACTTGTGATCGTGGCAGCGGGCGCACTCGAAAGTCAGCCCGAGAAATGCTGTGGAAAAAGTCTGCACGCGGTCGGCGACATACTCGACACGATACTCCTCTTCCACACTCCCGCCTTCCGACTCCTGCTGGTGGAGGCGATTGAATGCGGTCGCGAGAATCTGTTCATCCGTCGGATTCGGCAACAGATCGCCTGCGAGCTGCCATGTGGTGAACTTATCGAATGAAAGATTCTCATTGAAGGCTTTGATCACCCAGTCGCGCCATGGCCAGACATCGCGCTCGCGATCCACTTGGAATCCGTAGCTGTCCGCGTAGCGCGAAACATCAAGCCAGTCAACAGCCATGCGCTCGCCGTAATGCGGAGACTTTAATAAACGGTCCACCAGCTTCTCATAGGCATCAGCAGACGTGTCACTGACAAAGGTCTCGACCTCCTGTGGTGTTGGCGGCAGACCGATAAGATCAAAACTCACGCGGCGAATCAGCGTCTGTTTATCGGCCTCCGGTTGTTGCTTGATTTTGTGCTTAGCGAGCGCATCCACAATGAACGCATCCATCGGCGATGCGGCATCGTTCTTTGGAATCTCAAGAGCCTTCAATGGAATGAATGACCAATGTTCCTGATACTCCGCGCCCTCAGCGATCCACCGTTTTAAGATATCAATCTCAGCAGGCGTCATGGCAGGCAGCTTTGATTTCGCTGGTGGCATGTGATCATCTGCATCCGTCGTAGTGACGCGATCAATGATACCGCTTTTCTCCGGGTCGCCGGGGATGATCGCCTTTGCTTTCACCGCGACATCGCGGACATCGAGCCGCAAATCTGCCTCGCGTTTTTTGGCATCGGGGCCGTGGCAGAAGAAGCATTTGTCCGAGAGGATCGGACGAACGTCACGATTGAATTCAATCTTGGCAGGAGCCGCGAAAGACAGCCCGCTCCATGTGACGATCAGCGCCGCACTGATGATGCACTTAATTGTCATATTTATTTGGATCACGCTAGAACCCCCTTAACGACATTTCCATGAATATCCGTTAGCCTATAATCGCGGCCTTGGAAACGGAACGTTAGCCGTTCATGATTGATACCGAGGCAATGCATGATGGTCGCGTTGAGATCATGCACATGCACCTTATCCGACTCGATTGGGATGTTGTAGCAATAATCATCCGTCGCACCATAAGTAGTGCCTTTTTTAATCCCGGCACCAGCCATGAAGATCGTGAAGCAGCGGGGATGATGGTCGCGACCATAATTAGTTTCTGTGAGCGCGCCCTGAGAATAAATCGTGCGGCCAAACTCGCCGCCCCAGACGATGAGCGTATCATCCAGAAGACCGCGTTGCTTGAGGTCTTTGATGAGGGCGGCGGTGGGCTGGTCGGTGTCACGGCACTGCCCCTTAATGGCATTGGGAAGGCCACCATGATGATCCCACCCCATATGAAAGAGCTGAATGAAACGCACATCGCGTTCGGCCAAGCGACGCGCCAGCAGGCAGTTCGCTGCATAAGTGCCGGGCATCTTTACTTCAGGTCCGTAGTCATCGAGCACACTCTGGGATTCCTTGGATGTATCTACGAGATCAGGCACGCTCATCTGCATTCGAAAGGCCAGCTCGTATTGAGAAATGCGAGTCTGTGTTTCAGGATCGCCGAACTGATCGTAGTCGTGTTGATTGAGCACCGCGAGTTCATCCAATTGCTGACGGCGCATCGAACGATCCACGCCGGGAGGATTTGAAAGATACAAAACTGGGTCGCCGGTATTGCGGAACTTCACGCCCTGATGCTGCGTCGGTAGAAAGCCGCTGCTCCAGAGACGGTCATACAAAGGCTGATCATCGCGT
>JBBRNC010000013.1:0-90188 GCA_038230495.1 Verrucomicrobiales bacterium | reverse complement strand
CGCGACCATTGTAACCCCAGCACTCGGCGACCAGGCTCGTGTGGTCGCCCATCGCCGGGATGAACTCATGCGTGACCGGCTCGGCGATCAAATGAAACACCTTCACGCCATCCACCATTTTCCATGGAAGTGTTTTGCCATTGGGCGTGATGACGGGTTTATAAGTGATGCCCGGCGGCGCAAAGATTTCCGTAATGCCCGTGCTCACAGCTTTGCCAGTGGGCGCACCAGGCTTCGGAGCCGCACCACCCATGGCTTTCATGTCGTGTCCGGCGTGCGGGTCTTCGGCTGCGGTGGCTTTGTGCAGCAAGAGGCCGGAGCCAACCAGCGCGGCGGCACTGGAGACTAGCTGACGGCGAGTGAGGGAGTTGGAAGGATTCGGGTTCATGACTTTTTGTATTCAATGTTTCGGTGGCTTTACACTTGCATCAAGCCGTCCGCCGACAGCGCGCTCCAGCGCAACATGCGCGAGCCAGTAATCACGCAAGGTCTCCACGGCACTGCGCTCGGCGCGGACTTCGCGCTCCTTCGCGGTGAGGAGTTCGAAGTTCGATTTCTGCATCGCATTGTAGTGGAGCAATGTCTCGCGCAGAATGTCCTGCTGATTCGGCAGCAGCTTTGTTTTGGCGAACTCCGCCGCACTTCGCGCCGCGACCAGCGCCGCATGAGCCTCGCGCACTTGCGAGCGGACATCGTTCTCCAACGCCGCCGCTTCCTCCGCAGCCTGACGGTTCCCGGCGGAAAGTTTTGCGACCTCGGCACGGCCGCGATTGAATAATGGAATCTCGATGTCCGCCGTCGGGCCGGTTAAGTGCGTGCCATCTGCATCGCGTTCGGTGTCCACGCCGAGTTTCAGTCCGGGAATGAGCCGCGTTTTCTTTTTCAAATTCAATGCGGCCTCTGACTGCGCGACTTTGCTGCGCGCCATCGCAAGATCAAGCCTTTGCGACAAGGCGAGTTGCTCGAGTTTGCTGCGTGAAGGATCACCGCCCGGCAGTTCGGGAAGTTGCGGCGAGACTCGCCAGTTAGTTCCGCTGGTGCCCATGATTCGATTCAGTTTCTCATGACGACTTTGCACCTGCGATGCGGCCTTTTTGATTTCGAGTTCGATCTCCAGAGAACCTGTCTGTTGCATCTTCAAATCGAGATCGTTGATGTTGCCCGCTTCTTGCAGACGCTTGGCGAGATCAGTGGCGGTATTCTGAACTTCACCGACGGCCTTCAGGCGTTGGAGCAGATACTCATCGCCCTGGAGCATGAAGAACGCTTCGCGCGCTTCAAAGTTAAGGTCCGTGACTGCGTTCGTGACGCGAAGCCGTGCTTGATCGAGCTGGCGTTGCGCGATTTTCTTCCGTGGCGAAATCAGCAGCAGATCGAGAATTTCCTGTGTCAGTCCGAACTCGCTGTTGCTCCGCCCGCCCGGACTGGTGAAGCGCGCGCTCACAGCCAACGACGGATTCTGCGGCGTGACCGCCAGCGCAAATTCTGCCTGTGAGATGCCAAGCTCTTCCAGCGTTGCGCGGAGATGCCGGTTGTTCGCCAGCGCGATCTGCGCGGCGGAGTCAGCCGTGAGCGGCTTGCGCAGCAGCGCGGTGCTCATGTCATTGGCCAGCGCAAGATCAGCGCCAGTGCGCTGGCGCGCGTCGCTGCGCACTTGCTTCAGCAGCGGGCGTGAATCAGAGGAAACGCAGGACGACAGAATTATGATGGCGAGAAGGCTGGATGATTTATTCATGGTGTGAATTTTGCTGCGTGAATGTTTGATGTTACTCCTTACTCCGTCTCGGTAGGGGTGTTGATTTCGTGTCGATGCAGCCACGCGAATATCACCGGTGTGACCACAAGAATATGCACCAGACTGCTGAGCATCCCGCCAATTACCGGTGTGGCGAGCGGCTTCATCACTTCTGCCCCGACGCGGTCGCTCCACATGATCGGCAACAAGCTGGCGACTGTCGTGGCCACGGTCATCACCTTGGGGCGCAATCGCAGACGGGCACCGTCTTGAACCGCATCCAGCAGGTCGGCCCACTCCGGCTTGCGTCCCGCTTCCGCGAGATCCCGTTTTTTCTTGTCCCACATTTCTTCCAGATATACCACCATGACGATGCCAGTCTGGATCGCGATGCCGAAGAGACTGATATAGCCCACCCACACCGCGACGCTGAAATTGTAGCCGAGGAACCACTGCAAAAATATACCGCCGCTCAAGGCGAACGGAACCGCAAGAATGACGTGGGCAGCCTCCGCCGCGCTGTGATACACAAGATAGAGCAGAAGAAATATCGTGAGCAGAACGATGGGAAACATAAGTTTCAAAGTGCGATTGCTTTCGAGAAGCTGTTCATATTGCCCGCTGTATTCGATGGTCACACCCTTCGGCAAGATGATGCCCTCCTTGATGCGCTGGCGCACCTCTTCGACAAAGCTGCCGAGATCGCGACCCTGCACGTTCGCCTGCACGAAGGTGCGCAGCCGGCCATTCTCGCTCGCAAGTTCACTGGGACCAATGACGCGCTTGATGGCGGCCACTTCGCCCAGCGGAACGGTCTTGCCACCGGGCGCGTTGATGAGCAGGCGGGGGAGATTTTCTATGTCATCGCGCTCTTGCCGCTCCAGCCTCACTTGCAATGGGAACCGCTCGCGCCCCATGATGGTGGTTGAGATATTGCGACCACCGATGCCAGTCTCGATGATGTCCATGACATCACTGAGTTTCAATCCGAACCGTGCAATGGCCTGGCGATCCGGCGTGATCTCCAGATACGGCTTGCCCTGAATGCGCGAGGGCGCGACGCCGGTGGCTCCCGGAACTTCGCGCACGATCTTTTCCACATCGAAGGCGAGCTGTTGCATCGTATCGATATTGTCGCCGAGGATTTTCACGCCAACTTGCGCGCGAATGCCGGTGGAGATCATCAGGATGCGATTTTCTATCGGTTGCAAAAATCCCGGAACGTAGCCCGGCAACGCAGTCATCTTCTGCGTGAATTCGGCAATGAGTTTCTCCTTGGTCATGCCGATGCGCCACTGCGACTTGGGCTTGAGCATGATCGTGGTCTCGATCATCTCGACGGGCGCGGGGTCGGTCGCAGTCTCGCTGCGTCCGAGTTTTCCGGCGACACTTTCGACCTCGGGCGACTGCTTCAGCACTTCGTCCTGCCACGACATGATGCGCTTCACTTCACCCAGTGAGGTGCTGGGCAACAGCACCGGCATGTAGAGCAGGCTGCCCTCCTCCAGCGTCGGCATGAATTCGCTGCCGAACCCGCGCAAGTTCTGCGCCAGCTTCGGCCAGCCTGCGGATTCGATGCGCTTCGTCATCGCATCCGGCAAACCGAATGCGACAGTCAAGGCTGACGCGAGCAGCAACGCGGCGGCACTGAGCACAGGCAGGGGATGACGGATGGCCCACTTCAAAACAGGATCGTAGAGACGAAGCAGAAACTTCATCACCCAGTTATCGTTCTCACCATGAAATGGCCCGCGCACGAGCAAGGAACCGAGCACCGGAACGAGCGTCACGGAGAGCAACGTGGCCCCGATCAGCGCAAAAGTTTTGGCATAAGCCAGCGGGTGAAACAGTTTTCCAGCCTGCCCGCCATACATGAACACCGGGATGAACGCGAGAATGATGATCATCATCGCAAAAAAGATCGGTCTGCCCACTTGCTTCGCGGCGGCGAGAGTTTCATCCCAAGTTTCCTTCGAGGTCAGCCGTCCGCCCTTTTTCTTTTCCGCGCCTTCGCAGTGACGGATGACATTCTCCGTCATCACGATGCCGGCGTCCACCAGCACGCCGATGGCGATGGCGATGCCGGTGAGCGACATGATGTTCGAGCTGATGCCGAAGGCGTTCATCAGGATGAACGAGATCAGAATGCTCGCGGGCAGCGGCAACGTCACGATGATGATGCTGCGGAAATGAAACAGGAAAATGATGTGGGCCAGCGTGACCAGCAACGCCTCCTCCAAGAGCGCGTGCTTCAAGGTGCCGATGGTGCGTTCGATCAGCTCGCTGCGATCATAGAATGCCTTGATGCTCACGCCGGGCGGCAGACTGCGGGAGATGTCGGCAATTTTTGCCTTCACGCGCTTGATGACGTTCATCGCGTTCTCACCGGTGCGCATCACGACCACGCCGCCGACTTTTTCATGGCCGTCCACATCCAGCGCGCCGCGACGGAAGTCACCGCCGAGCGAGATAGTGGCGAGGTCGCGCAGATACACCGGCACGCCGTCCTTAACTTTTACGGCGATGCTTTCCAGATCAGCGGGCGACTGCACCAGCCCGATGCCGCGCACCACGAACTCCATGCCGTTCTCCTCGGCGACTTTGCCGCCGACGTTCATGTTGCTCTGCTTCACGGCTTCGAGCACTTCACTGAGCATCACGCCGATGCTGCGCATCTTTTCGGAACTGACATCAATCTGATACTGCTTCACGAAGCCACCGATGCTCGCGACCTCGGCCACGCCTTGCACGGCATTGAGCTGATAACGGACAAACCAATCCTGTGTGGCGCGAAGCTGGCCGAGATCGTAACCGCCCTGTGGCGCAAGTTTGGGATCAACATCGAGATAGTATTGATAGACCCAGCCCAAGCCTGTGGCGTCCGGTCCGAGTTGCGGGCGCACATTCTCCGGCATGAGCGAGCCGAGATAACTCAATCGCTCCAACACGCGGGCGCGGGCGAAGTAGTTGTCAATCTTGT
Organism: Verrucomicrobiales bacterium; assembly: GCA_038230495.1. GTDB lineage: Bacteria > Verrucomicrobiota > Verrucomicrobiia > Verrucomicrobiales > Verrucomicrobiaceae > VFKE01. Next base: position 85,473 of record JBBRNC010000013.1, on the reverse strand, counting down.
CCTCGAAAATCACCGTGATGAGCGAGAAACCGAACATGGAGTTCGCGCGCACGGTCTTCACACCTGCAAGTCCTTGAAGGTTCACCGAGAGCGGATAAGTGACCTGATCCTCCACTTCCTGCGGCGAACGACCCGACCAGTCCGCAAAGACGATCACCTGATTTTCACTCAAATCAGGAATCGCATCCACCGGAGTTTCATACACGCTCTTGACGCCCCAGACCGTGAGCAGCAGCGCGAGACACAGAACCAGAAAACGGTTCTGCATGGCAAAGAGGATGAGCCGCTGGATCATGGCTTCCCGGTTTTGAGGATTGCGAGATACTTCGCGGGTTCCTTGTCGAACTTAGGTTTGCAGGATTTGCAGCAGAGTTTTACTTGCTGGCCATCGAAGACGAAAACGACCGGCGGCCCCATCTCGCCAAGTGTTTCATTTGAGACCGGACACGTTGGCAACGGCCAGGGTTTGTCGCTTTGCGCAAGTGGTCTCTCGGGCGCTTCGCTGGTGATGGTATCGTTAAGCTGTGCTTGTGAATCGATCAGTAGATTACCTGTAATGACAACCTTGTCGCCTTCGCTCAAACCATTCGTCACTTCCCACGCATCATCGCCGAGCCGGGCGAGTTTCACCGCACGCCTCTTGTAAGCGCCCCCGCCTTCATCCGTGTAAACGACCGGATTCCCGCCGGGCGAGAGCACCGCAAGCCGGGGAACTTGCAACACGTCCGGCTCCGCCGCGCGAACACGAACTTCGGCGTAAAGCCTGTGTTTGATCGCGTAGTCGGGATTCGGCAGATTGACGCGCACCTTGGCGCTGCGTGTCGCCTCTTCGAGATTCGGATCGATAAATGTCACCGTGCCGCGCAAAATTTTCCCCGGCTGGCTGGGAGTGGTCGCCTCGACCTCCTGTCCCACTTTGATGAACGGAAGATCGTTCTCGTAGGCGCGAAACATCAGCCACATGGTGCTGAAGTCAGCCAGCTCCAGCATGTTCTTGCCTTCCTCGACGTATTGGCCAGCATAAACGGACTTGGCAACGACAGTGCCGCTGATGGGCGAGAGAATTTGCGAGGTGCTTTCACCCGGCGGCTTTTTCGGAAGCGCATTGATCTCCCCTTCGCTCAATCCTAAGCGCTTGAGCTTGATCCGGATGCCCTCGACCGATGCCGGGCTGGAGCCAAGCCCGTCGAGCACACCGACATATTCCCTCTCGGCCGTCAGCAATGCGGGGCTGTAGATGTCCATCAGCGGATCGCCCGCCTTGACCTCCATACCGACGTAGTTAGCATGCAGTTTTTCGATCCGCCCCGGCACATACGCGGAAATGATGCGGTGCTTAGTGTCGTCATCGTCGATGTTGCCCGCGAAACGCATCATGCGCACCAGTGGAGCGCGTTTCACGGTGGCTGTTTGCACATGAAGCACAGATACACTGGATGGTGACAATGCGACGACGCCCGGCCCGTTGGCGAAGCCTTTGTCGCCTTCGAAAATGGGAACCAGATCCATGCCGCAGATGGTGCACTTACCAGGCTTGTCCGACTTAATATGAGGGTGCATCGCACTCTGGTAATACAGAATTTTGCGCGTGCTGGATTCGGCGGCTGGCTTTGCCGCGCGGAAAGAACTGAACCAGTCTTCCTTTGCAGCAAACCAGCCGCCAGCCGCCATGGCGGATGCGAATAGGATGATAAGAATAGTTTTCATGTCACTTCTTCGCCTTCTCGGCGATTTCCTTGAGGTATTTCTGTGGGTCTTTGTTGAAGTCCTTGATGCAACTCTTGCAGCAGAACTGGACTTCCTGATCCTCCACGACGAGCACGGCAGGCTTACCCATCTCACCGAGTTTTTCTCCGGAGATGATGCAGGTCGTGAGCGGATACGGCTTGGGTTTGGTGTCCTCAGCAAAACTGAAGGCGGCTGTAGATGCGAGGGCGAGGGCGGTGATGGCGAACTTGATGGTTTTCATAATATTATATTTGTTGGGATTGATTCTTTGTCATGACTGCGAGTTTCTGAAATGGACGAAAGTGTCCAAATTCGAAGGTTGCGCCGCAATTGCGGGCGGATGAACCAAGGCAGATAATGCCGTCTTGATGCGCGCGAATATTTCGCACTTCACCCTCAACGCCAGCGGCGTGCGGTAATTCTCAAAGCAGCAGCGCGTGCTGCCTCAGATAAATGGGCGTCCGTTCATGCGGCGGCCCGGTGTCATTGCACAGTGTGATATGACCGGATTCGACCGGAATCACCTGCAAAACAAATTCATTCAACTCCAACACCATCGGCGCAGTAAGCGCTGCGGGCGGGACATCGACGGAGTTTTTTGCGAGATCGCGCTGGATCATGCTTCCAGAGCAGGGGCAGGATTCATGTTTGCCACCTTGCTGGGAACCTTCTTTTTCCTTCTTTGATTCGCAGCAGCTTCTGGCGGGCTTATTGACCGGAGCACTAGCCTGCACGCAGCAAAGGCAGACAGGTGTTCCGATCAGGAACGCCAATGTAAGTGCCAGTAAGCGCGATTTCACTGTAGGATAAGTAGCCCCATGCGGGAGATTGTTCAAAACATTTTTAGATCACTCATTTCCCGGATTCGCTCCACCAGACCGTGAACGAGTAAGGCTGACTGACATCTTGTCGCCGCCAGTTCTCGATCAATACACTGTCATCAACCTTCATCATGGCGGAGGAGCGAGCTAGAACGGGCGCCTTGTTCAGAATCGTCGCGCCATTACGGTCACAGTGGCGTAGCTCACGGTCTATTAAACGATAGGTCCTCGGAGTTTCACCACCAACGGATTTGCCGTAGATCAATAACCGCCCCGGCACCATCTCCGCTTCCACATAATCGCGCACCGAAGCCAGTCCGCCACTCGCGAACATCTTGTCGAGTTCCTTAATAAACTGATCGGGCGTTCCCAGTTCCAGCGGCAGCATGTCGCTCTGCGGCAGCTCCGCTTTGGAAGTGCTCGATGGGCGGCCAGACACTGGTTGCGATTGTTTGAAAGACAACACCACGATGGCGACAATCAAAAAAATCCCAAAGGCGAAAACTAGGAAGCTGGACAGCTTGGTCATGATGAGCGGGCGATGCGTGTCAGAACGTAACTATGGACACGACTGGCCGGAGATTGCAACAGTAGTGATTTTGTTTGCGAATCCGCCCCGCAATGACTCGTTATCTTCATCATGCGCTCCCCTCTCGTCCTCCTCCTCGTTCTCGGACTCGTCCTCGAATCCCACGCCGAGCCTGACTTCCCTCTCACAGAAGACTCGAAAGTCCATGCCGACATCCCGCACGGTGACCTCATCACAGGCACCTACATCGCGAAGGAAGGCAGCGTCTTCCCCGGCACCGTGCGCGACTACACGATTTATATTCCTCCCGGTTGTTACATAGGAAAATCCTCACCCTTCATGGTCTTCCAAGACGGCGTCATCTACGACGCCCCCGTCGTCTTCGATAATCTTATCGCCAAGAAACAAATCCCACCGCTCATCGGCATCTTCATCAAGCCCGGCGTCGTCCCTGCCGCCAATCCCAACGCTAATCCACGCCTTAACCGCTGCTACGAATACGACAGCGTCACCGACACTTATGCGCGCTTCCTCATTGATGAACTCCTCCCCGCCATCGCGAAGAAGCACGAACTGGCACTCAGCACCGACCCCGATGACGCCGCCATCGCTGGCAACAGCAGCGGCGGCATCTGCGCCTTCATGGTCGGCTGGCATCGGCCCGACCGCATCCGGCGCATCTTCAGCGGCGTCGGCACCTACGTCGGCATCCGCGGCGGCGACCAGCTTCCCGTGCTCATCCGCAAGTATGAACCCAAGCCCCTCCGCGTCTTCCTCCAGAGCGGCACCAACGACAACAACCTCTATTGCGGCGACTGGTGGATGGCCAACCAGATGATGGAACGCTCTCTCACGTGGAACGGCTACGACGTGAACCACGTCTGGGGCGAAGGTGGCCACAACCAGAAACACGCCTCACAAATTTTTCCCGACGTGATGCGCTGGCTCTGGCGCGATTTTGATAAAGCGAAGCAGATCAAAGCGAATGCTGAGGGAAAGTCGAAGTGGAAAGGGTATGAGGTGATTGGGGATGGGAAGTGGGAATTGGCTACAAATGAAATGAAGAAAGCATCATCTCTCACAGCGAAAATTAGCGGCGATGTCTTTGCACTCGACTACGACACCGGTGACGTGTGGAAGCTATCGCCAATGACCGCTCCAAGCAAGTTTGCCACGTTTGGGGTTGGTGGAGATCATGGTTTGGGAATGTCGCAAATGGTGGCGTGCAAGAATGACAAGCTCGTGGGAACTGGTAACGGTAATACTCGTGGAATGTCGGTGATTTCGAATGATGGCAACAAGCAACCCTTCCCTGCGAGCAGTGATATTGGGGGCTGGTCTCTCTGCCTAAGCTTCGATGGCTGGTTCTACATGTCCCGGGGACTGACGCGGGATCTATTTGCCTTTCCTTATGCGGAGAATGACGAGCAGGTCAAAGACCCAATCGTTACGAGTTTCCCAATCCCGGCATTCAAGCTGACATTATCTCCAGATCAATCGGTTCTCTACGTGATTCATGACAACGAACGCATGATCTGGAGTTACCGGATTATGGGCGATCATTCGCTCCGCGACGGGCAAGCTTTTTATGAGCTTCAATCAAAGGACAATGGCGCCATCGAAGCCCGTGGCCTCTGCGTGGACACCAACGGCTGGCTCTACGTCGCCACCGCGCTCGGCATCCAGGTCTGCGACACGTCCGGTCGCGTGAACTTCATCATCCCCACACCGCAGCCGCCGCACGACGTCTGCTTCGGCGGCAAGGACCTCGGCGAACTCTTCATCGCCTGCGGAGACAAAATCTACAAACGCCCCACCAAAGCCCACGGATATGTCAGCGGCCAGATGGCCCCCATCAAGCCGCCAACTCCGAAACTGTAGCCTGACTCTCCAGAGTCGGGTCAGTGGAATTGGACACGCAACTTCCCGTAACCCTCCCGACTCTGGAGAGTCAGGCTACAGCAGCAGCCACATACCTCGTGTTAGCTGAGCGTCGTGAAGGTTGCGATGCTTCCGTGACGCGTGTTTCTTCTCATGAATGCCCCCAACCACCCTCGCCCTCCTCTTCCTCGCCGGACTGGCGGGCGGGTTCATCGACTCTATTGCGGGCGGTGGCGGACTCATCACGCTGCCTGCGTTGCTGGCCTGTGGTTTGCCGCCGCAGATGGCGCTGGGCACGAATAAATTTCAATCTGCCTGCGGAACTTCCATTGCTGTCTTCCGCTACGCACGCGCTGGATTGATGCGAACTCCGTGGCTGTGGCTGGCCGTTGCGTGCTCGTTCCTCGCTTCGGCGGGCGGCTCTTATCTCGTGACCTATGTCAGCAATGACGCGCTGAAAAAAATCATCCCGTGGCTGCTCGCTGCCGTCGCGATTTATACGGCGCTGCATCCGCGCTTCGGATTGCATCCGGGCCGGATGCGTTTCGCGCCCGTCGTGTTCGCATTGATCTTAGGTAGCATGCTCGGATTCTACGACGGCTTCTTCGGTCCCGGCGCGGGATCACTCTGGACGGTAGCTGGCGTCACGCTGCTGGGTCTGGGGCTGCGTGATGCGACGGGCTATACGAAAGCCGCGAACCTCGCGAGCAATCTGGGATCGCTCGCTGTGTTCCTCCCGCAAGGCGCGGTGAACTACGGCGCGGGCGCGGCCATGATCGCCGGACAGATTATCGGTGCACAACTCGGCTCCGGCTTTGTCATCAAACACGGGGCGAAATTTATCCGGCCTGTGTTTCTCGCGGTGGTGTTTGCTTTGACGGTGAAATTGATTTGGGACGGATTTAGAAACCACTAATCCACACCAATGATCACTAATGTTCTGATCCTGAATTCGTGATGATTCGTGTTCATTCTTGGTTGATCGCCGTCGGCACCATCGCCGCATCCTTCATACCGTGGAGCAGTTTCTTGTCTGCGGGCACGATGGTTGCAAGTGCGCCACCAAGCGTGGCTTCATCATCCGCAACGAAATAATAGGGACACAAACGCACGCGACCCTGCATCATCTCCTCCGCCTGCTTCTCTTCATTCCAGACAGGATGCGCGATGACTTTGGCTCGGGCGAAGCGCTGCATGAGATACGGATTGTGCGGAAAGCTCGCTAAGGCGTGATCAATCACCGCGCTCCATTCATCAAGCGAGAGGTCGTGCCCGATGCTGACGCCGCGCGATCCCCAGGCCTGATCGGACCAGCCACTGACTTTGATGACCAGCTCGCGCTCTTTGTTGCCGAACTTTTTCATCTCGCTCCAATCGTGAATGCCGAGTCGAGGCCACTCGGCAATTAAGGGTAACATCTCAGGATCGAGCACCCAGCCGTAGGGAATGCATTCGCGAAGCAAGGCAAGATGCTCCACGCTCAGCGCTGATTCCCAATAGCCCCGCAGTTGCGGCGACCAGAACAGCGCGAGCCAGAGTTTCTCTTCGAGATAAGGCTTCAAGGGCGGCGTGAAATTCAACTCGCCGCTCTCGGCCATCGCTAGCAGCGCCGCGCTGTGCTCGACATTGTCCACGTCCCACAACTCAAAGAAGCGATAGAGGTCGCGACCCGCGAGTTCATGCGGCTGGATGTTCCATGGATTGATGACTTCGCGCCCGTTGAGTTTGCTGACGAGCCATTCCATCTCTGGCTGATAGTCGCCGGACTCACGCGAGATGAGAATGTCATGATGCGGATAACTTCTGTCAAAGCCTTCGATCATCCCTCGCGCACCACCGAGAATATCTTCGCCGAGTGACGCATAAGTTTCGCCGAGCCAGCCGGTCAATCCGATGCCGCCGGGCAGGGAATCCAGTTCCGCGATGCTGACGCCCGTTTCCGTGATGATGAGATCGGGCCGGATCACGCGCGGCAGCGCATCGCGCCAACGCGGATTGCGACCGAGCGCGATCATGCGCTCTGGCTTGCCTTGATCGAGAAGCTTCGCGACCCACGCGTGCTCGCCCGCCACGCTGCGATGATAGAGGGCGTTGCACACTTTCTGAAACGCGAGCAAAGCCGCGCCCAGCGCGTGCAGTTTGTCCACGAGTTCGCGGTTGATCGGAAAAGCGTGCGGCGAGGCGAGCCATTCCTTATCGCGAAACATTCCACCTTCCGGCATGGCGGCACGGATGTGGGAGATTCGTTCGGCTGGCGTCATTAGGGACGCAATCAAAGAGCGCCTTCCGATCTGTCAACCGTGCGTTCCCGCTTGACTCACGCACTCATCCGCGCTTTTCCAATCCCATGACAAAGCACATGCGCCGCGTTGCCCTTTTACTTCTCGCACTCACGGGCGCGATGCTCACCTCTTGTCTGGAACTCTACGATGAGGAGATGATTATCTACGCCGATCTCTCCGGCTCCGCGAAGGTCACAGTGAAACTGCCAGATACTTTGCAAAACAAATTCGATTCTGTGCGCGATGAATTCACAGAGGGAAAAATCCGCGAGCGTTTCTCTGGACTCAATGGCGTGAAGCTAACGAAATACAGCATCACTGAAGGAAGGTTCCCCGAGGCCACATTTGAAGTTTCATTTTCCTCGCTGCAAAAACTCTCCGCCGCCGCAGAGGGTAACGCACCGGCCCAAGTTCTCGTGGGAGTTTTCAACATCAAAAAAGACAACGGCAATACTATCGTGGAACGCAAACTGGGCGAAGGCAAGCCAGCCATGAGTCTGCCTTTGGACAAGTATGCGGTCTATAAGATGCATTTCAATGCGCCAGTGGAAATGGTCGGCACCAACTCAGAATTCTTCGACAAGTCGCAGAGCGATGTGCGCTACCGCTGGCCACTGGCGACCATCGAGTCACAGCAGCCTTTGATCTCCAACCGCTTTCTCAAACCCATTCCCTGGATGCAAATTGCCATCGGATTCGTGGTGCTATGCCTCATCGCGAGAATTGCCATGAGTGTGTTCTCCAAGCGTAAAATCATTATGCCAGTGACCTCCACCAAGCCGGGGGACGCGGCAGCAGGCCCACCTGCGGCTCCTCAACGTCCGGGGCCGCCGAAGAGACCGGGGCTTCCTCGGTGATTCATCCTACTCGTCGCGATTCCTTTCTTGCCATGAGTGATGGCTTTCTCTAGCCTGCTAGTCATGGCAACGGAAAACACACTACATCAATCATCGGCCAATCGCGGTTGGACCGTCACCTTCGCTGGACTGGGTATCAATCTCGCGCTGGGTGTGCTCTACACCTGGAGCATGTTCAAGGATGCGATTACTGCGGAATTTGGCTGGAAGGGTTCACAACTCAACGACCCTTACACCCTGTGCTGTCTCGTCTTTGCGGGCGCGATGGTTTTCGCTGGGCGTTGCCAAGACAAACTGGGGCCGAGACTTACTGCAACCATTGGCGGCCTGCTTATCGGCAGTGGTTTGATTTTGCTTTCGACGACTAACTCGTATGCGATGTGGCTTCTCGGCTTTGGCGTTCTCGGCGGACTCGGCATGGGGTTTGGATATTCGTCCGCCACGCCGCCCGCACTAAAATGGTTTCCGGCGGCGAAGACTGGGCTCATCGCGGGGCTAGTGGTTGCGGGTTTCGGACTCGCGCCCGTTTATCTGGCACCGCTTTCTAAGTATCTCGTCGAGAATTATCATCTGCAAAAATCGATGCAGATACTTGGCATCTCGTTCCTCGTGGTGATTTGCGGACTCGCACAACTACTCATCAATCCGCCTGCGGGTTATGTGGCGGGATCGACTGCAGGCTCGACACCGAAGCCGGTAGCGGCGGGACTATCACCCAGTGAAGTCTTGAAGACGCCGATGTTCTGGCTGCTGTGGGTGATCTATTTCACTGGCGCTGGCGCTGGCTTGATGGTCATCAGCAGTGTGAGCGGTATGGCGAAGAAAACTATGGGCAGTTCTGCGTTCATCGCAGTGGCAGTGATGGCGATAGGTAATGCGGCCGGGCGCATCGCAGCGGGTTTACTTTCCGATAAGATCGGGCGGCGCTGGACGCTGATGCTGGTGCTGTTGTTTCAAGCCGCACTGATGTTCATCGCGATTCCTGTTACGGCATCGACGGACGGGGCCAAATTTGTCATCGTGCTCGTCGCCACATTTATCGGCTTCAATTATGGAGCAAATCTTTCGCTGTTCCCGTCGTTCGCAAAAGATCTCTGGGGCTTGAAGAATTTTGGCATGAACTACGGAGTGCTCTTCACCGCATGGGGCGCAGGTAGCACGCTGAGTTCTGTAGCGCAGCGACTCAAGGACGGCAGCGGCAATTACAATTCCGCCTTCACGACTGCGGGCGTGCTCCTAATCATCGGAGCTGTATTGTGTCTCTGGCTCAAGAACAAACCAGTGGAATCCTGATCAAGTTTTATGCACGTCAGTCAGTCGTTTTCTTCTTTCATTCGCCCATGCCAAAAGCAAGGAGGCGGCAAGAACTGCGACAAACCATAGCAGGGTGGCAGGCAACGACTGGGTGCGACCGAGCCAGATGTTAAATGGCTGGCCTTGTATGGGCAGAGCATAGATCAACTGCAAATGAACGACGTAGAGCAGCAGCGACTCTCGGCTGGCCAGCATGATCCAACGCGGGGCGAACCAAGGCGCGACAAGTTGTGCTGCAACAACAATCACGAACAACCAGCCAAGCCGCTCAAAGAAGAAACTAGGCTGCGCTGAAGTCCAGGGAGTCGTCGTGAAATGAGAACTGCCCAAGAGCAAGACGATTCAGAGCCTTTTGAATGGCAAGCCCTTGTGCATAGCCAGCGATCCAGAGAAACATCGGCGCGATGAGACCATCAAAAGACATAAGCTCATGCAACCAGCGTGAGCCATCGAAACGAGCGTCGAGGACCGCATTGATGACGTGGGTCTCGATCATGCCGATGACGGCCAGACCACGCAGCAAATCAATCCAGATAAGTCGTGGTGCCGATGCGGAGGACATCAAAGATGGCTGAATGCGTTTTGTGTTCCTCGGCAGATTCACACCAGAAAAAATTCAACTGCGCGCATCAGTGCGCGGCCCAACTCACAGCGGCACGTGAATCTTGTCGCCCGGTTGCGCGGGAATCTGTGCATCCGGATTGTCTGCTTTTTTGAGATCACGGATGCTGGTCACGCCGCCCCGGGTATGTTTGACGGCCTTCATCTTGGCAAAATCAGTGGGGCCACCTGCTGATGTGATGGCATCATGAATCGTCATGCCGGGGCTGATCGGAACAGCGCGTGGTGTTTTCACCTCACCGCTAACATAGATTACTTGTGTGCCCCCATCAGTTTTGTTGAGCGTAACTTGGATGGTAGGATGGGTAAATATTTCAGCACTCTTATATGCGCCCTCGATGTTCTTCTGCAACTGCGAGGGCCGGGTTCCAGCAGCACGCACTTCTCCAATGTAGGGCAGATTGATGGTGCCAGAGTCACCGATGTCATAGGTATTGGAGACGACGGCTATCTCTTCTGCTTGGACGCCGGAGAGTTTTACGATGATGCTGTCACCCGAACGCAGCAGTTGCTCGGTGCCTTGTGCCGAAGCGGAGCGGTTCGCTAAGTTCAACGTGAGGAGAATGAGCAGCAGAGACTGAAACAATGATTTCATGGCAGAGGGAGTTTAATGAATAGCGGTTGTTTTCAGAAAACGTCGCTTCCAGAATCCACCGCTGCGACAACCGGTTCTTTCTCCGGGTCAGTTGAAGGGGCAGATGTTTTGGAGCGCGCGGCCTTTTTCGCGGGCTTATTATTAGTCCCCTGTGGGCTGTAGTAGCTGTAGTAACTTGTGTAGTAGCCGTAAGCGGCATCGCTGCGGATATCGACTTGATTGAGGACGACGCCGAGGACGGTGCCGCCGACATTTTCAACGCCTTGCTTCACGCGCATCAGCATCTGTCGCGGAAGCTTGCGATGCTGCACGACGATGATGCTGGCATCCACTCCTGCTGCGAGAACGCTGGCATCGCTGACTCCGAGAATGGGCGGGGAGTCGATCAACACGATGTCGAAACGGCTCTTCACATCTGAGATGAGATCGGTGAAGCGCTTGGAGTTCAATAGTCCGGCACTGTCCGATGGCGTGATGCCGCTGGGCATGAAGTAGAGGTTCTCTACGGGTGTGCGGACGACGACATCTTCCAGCGACATGGCTGTGGTGAGATAAGTGCTCAGACCTTGCTGGTTCGATACGTCAAAGAAGGTGTGCATACGCGGACGGCGCAAGTCAGCATCAATGATGAGCGTGGTGTAACCCGCCTGCGCACAGACAAACGCGAGGTTCACCATGGTGGTGCTTTTGCCTTCGCCGGCCCCGCCGCTGACGACGCTGAAGCAATTGGCCTCTTTGTTTTTGCGATTGAATTCTAAGTTGGTGCGCAAGATGCGATACGCTTCCGCATCAGGACTGGCACCACTGGTGCGATGAAGCACGGGCACGTCCTTCGGAATCACGGCGAGCACCGGAACTCCAAGCTGGCGCTCGACTTCATCAATGCTTTTCACACTGGTATCGAGGTATTCGAGGAAGAATGCCAGACCGAATCCGATGAGCAAGCCGACTGCGCCACCGAGCGCGAGGTTGAGGGTGACATTCGGTTTGGCAGGGCGGGTTTCGGGTTCCGCCGCTTGATAAATCGTGACCGGGGTCTTGGCCATCTGTCGGTCGATTTCTTTTTGCGCCTTGGTGTCCTTGAGCTTGGCCAGTTCCATTTCTGTGATCTCCCATTCTTTTTTAGCCTTGAGGTATTCTTGGTTGTTGGCCTGATCGTCGATTGATTTGTCGCGCTGCGTTTTGTTGAGGCCCTTGGCTTCGGCAAGCTGGCTGCGGGAAATATCAATCCGCATGGTCAGGTTTTTCCGGTAGTCTTCTGCTGCTTCAAGTAGGAGCTTCCGCGTGCGCAAGATCTCGGCAGTAATGCCTTTCATTTTGGGATGAATGGCCCCAAGGCCTTCGCTAGCCATACTTTCTTTTTTGATAAGAAAATCCTGATAGATGGGGGCGAGTTTACGAATGGTGTCGTTCTCGACGCGCAGTTCCCCTGCCTGACGAATGAGGTCGTCACCTTCGAGTTTTTGCAATTGTGAAATCTGAGCGGTCATGTCTCCGATTTCTTTCTGGAGCTTGTAAACATCGTTCTCTGCGATGACCAACGTGGAGCCTTCCACTGTGTTCACGTAGTCCTGACCAGCAATGCGCTGGGAAGTGTATGAGGGCATTTCCACAATGCCGAGCCGCCGTTTGATCTCGATCATTTTGCCGAGCGAAACAGTGGTGATTTGTTCCTTGGCGGCAATCTGGGCTGTCAGTTGCACAATGCCCTCCTCCGTGCGCTTGCCATCAACTTCTAAGCGGGTTTCTTTATAGCTCTCAGCAATGGCATTGGCAATATCAGCAGCCAATTTGGGATCCTCATCGTAATACTCCAAGCTGATAAAGTCAGATTTAATGCTGCTCTGGGGGTCGAGATTTGCCAGCAATTTTGCTACGGTGAATTGAGACGAGGGTAGATTCCAGCGCTTCTGGAGTCCGAGTTTGGAATCCACTCGGTCAAGGGTTTTGCGCTTGGAAATTATCTCGAACTGGGTCTTCAAAAAATTCTCGGTGAAGATATTGCTGATCTCCGTGGAGTGACCTTCCACGCGCACGTTTTCTATATTACGCTCAATAACCATCTCCACTCTCCCGCGATATTTGCGCGGCATAATGTAGGTGAGGATAGCGGCTGCGGCGAAAACCAGCAGGAATGAGAAGAAGATCAAGCCCAGCCGATTTTTTACAATCTGCCAGTAATCAAGCGCATGACGCTGGAGTTCCAAGTTTTCAGGATTCATGAATGACTCTTATATTTATTATCAAGAGTAGTTAATTAAATCAATCAACGCAAAATCTTTCTGCACTTTGTCTCTTATTTCCGTTTCGTTGATACCGCTGCTGCACGGTTCATGGCATTGTTTGACTGTGAAGTGCCTAGACTAGAATGAAGCGTTTAGCCCCAGTGTGGTGTAGTGGCGGTCATACTCCCTGCTGGTAATGTCTGAGGCAATCGTGGTGTAGGAGTAGTTAGCGTCTACGCTGAGATTCTTCCAGAGCTTGTAGTTCATGCCCACGGTGGCGTTGATCTCATTATCTGTTGAGGAGGGGGTCGCGTTGCCGCCCTTGTAATCGCTGTGGACGTAGTGAATGCCCGCACTGCCGGTAAGCTTCTCGGTGATTTTCTGTGAGGCGATGATTCCGGTGTGGAAGGTATAGCGCGCATTGTAGTCGCCCAAGTCTGATCCGTCGTAACCGAGTTGGTTATACCACCTCAAGCTGCTGGTGCGGGATAGTCCGTAATTGAGCGAGGCTTCAAGGTAGGGCGAGGTCTGGCTGGTGCGGTCCGATTCGTAAATCTCCGCTCCGGCGCGAACGCTGCTGCTAAGTTTTGGGCTCCAAGCCTGATCTACGCCAGCGAGCAAGTAATGGGCGTGGTAGTCGGGGTTGGCGACACCTTTGCCGCCTTTGTTCTTCGTGTAGTTCGTGAATTCAAAGCGGTATTCTGCGGCGAGCGTTGTGTTCCGGTTCAGCTTGTAACTGATCTGCTCGGAAACGATTTGCGACCAGCGATCTTCCAGGTCCGCTTGGTCACGGTCTTTATAATGAATACCCGTGAGGGTGTAGCCAGTGGTCGAGGCGAAGCGCTCGCTCCATGCGTAGCTCACAGAAAAGTTGTCATACCCATACGCATACTGCCCCGCGCGGCGTCCGCTGGTGGCACCGATGCTGTAGTTAGGCTCGATTTCGTAGGCAAAATAGAAATTATTTTTTACGGCAAACTTGCGGCTGAACGCATGTTCCAGATCAAATGTCACTCTGGCATTATAATAGGTCTGCTGACCATTCTGCTGATCGTCCAAATAATGAATCGTGCTGAAATCAACGCCCAACACCGTTTTGGTAACGTGGTTGCTGGATGCATGGCTTAGTCCCACACCGCCCTGAAGAAAGCCCGAATCCACATTGGTTGCGTCGGACCCTGGTCCTCCGTAAGTAGTGTGATCATAGCCAACACCAGAAGTGACATTCACGGTTAGCGGGATGTTTTCCTTATAATCCGTTCTTTGTCCGATGGAGAGCAATCCCTGACTCTGCGCGGAAGAGGCCAGCAAGAGTAGTGCCGCTCCGATTTTTATGACATCTGCTTTCATAGTGGTGGTTGGGCAGGTGTAGTTGGTAATTGAATTAAAATTTCTTGGCCATCAGTGCCAAAATGTTAATTCTCATGGTGTATTCGTGGCAACCGAGGGGGATTGAGGAACCGAGTGATTCGGCGAACTGCGATGACGGACCTTTTTCTTGGTCGAAGTGGGCTTATCTGTAGTCGGTGGGGTTGTCGTCACACCGCCAGTTGAGGGGGAAACGAGATAAACTCCGCGAACATCTGATGGCACACGATTGTAATCAGCTTCCGAAGTTGGCTCCACGATGGGGTCTGCTGGCTGCACGCTCGTCACTCCTTTTACCACGTCCACCACGCCCTTGGAATGGTCAGGTGCGACGACCGATGCACATTCAGCAATCAAGGCCGCGCGATTCGGGGCTATGTGAATAGCCGTCTGGACAATTTGCTTAATCATCTCAGCATCAGCTTTTGACGCACGAATGGCGGCTTTGACGATCTCGCAAGCGCAAGATTCGTTGGCCACCATATTGTCTTCCACAATTACTAGAACTTTTAGCGGTTCTTTCTCGACTGCTTCGCGAACGTGGACAGCGACTTTATCACAAATGGTGGATTCCCCAGCGCGTCCAATGGCTGGGGACAGTAAAACGGCTGCAACCGATGCAACCACTGTAATGTATTGGGATGTTTTCATGGCTTGCTATGTATTTATAGCCTTGAATATTCAAGGCCGGGGAGCGGGCAACGGGAATCGAACCCGTCTATCCAGTTTGGAAAACTGGGGCATTAACCACTATGCTATGCCCGCATGGTAATTAGAATATAACACTCTAAAAGCGATAATTTCAAGATAAATCTTAGATTTATCTAAAAATTACTGATATAGTGAGAATACTGACAATACCGACACAGCAAACCATTGATGAACCGGATTTCAAATTCTCGTTATAAATACACTTTTCTCAACTATGCGCAAGCCCCAACCTCTTTTACCGCTTGAGCCGCGCATTTTCTGCTTTATTCCAGGTCATTGACTTGTTACCCTTACCGACAAAATCAATTCACCATGAGCCCGCGCGTTACCCTGAAATTTGGTTTTACCGGGCTTTTTGTCGGCGCCATTCTCTATGTTTTGCTGAAATGGCATTCCGAGGCTTGGCAGAGCAACCCCATGCTGCAGTTCGCGGCCATTGTGGGCTTGGCAGTGATGCTGGGCTTCGTTTTCGTTCTGGTTATTCTTCCAAAACTTGGCGATGCCGTCGGCACGGTCATGTATTCCTCAGGCGAAGAAGTCGCCCCAGATGAAGGCATGAAAGCCGCAGCGAAGATAGCCGCCGGAGACTATGAGGGCGCGATTGAGGAATTCAAAAAAGTGCTCCAAGGCAAACCTGATGACATCCATGCGATTTCCGAAATCGCAAAAACGTATGCCGACAAGCTTCACGAACCGGACAAGGCCATCGCCTTCCTCAATGCACAAATCGAAAGTCAGGAATGGACCCCAGATCACGCAGCCTTCCTTCTGTTCCGCTTCTGCGATGTTCAAGCCCACATGAATGATTTCGAGGCCGCACGAGCTACGCTGGAACATATCATAGGAACTTTCCCGGACACCCGCCACAGCGCGAACGCGAGACACAAGATCACCGAGCTGCAAGAAACGGAGTTCAAGCAATTGCAAGCCGCGCGAGCTGCGGAACAACAGCAAGCGCAAGAACCGGAGTCTGATCAGGAAACCGCCTGACCAATAAGAAGCCATGATGCGACCAGCAGCTTTGCAGTCGCGTCCTCTGGCATCACTGGCGTTGGCAGCGGTCTGCGGGGTCGCCCTCGCAAATGTATTCAGTGCTCTGCTCCCCACTTGGTTCTGGCTTTGCGCCGGGATCGCCGCACTGGTGTTCGCTTGGCGCGGCTCCACCTTCACGCGAGTGCTCACTCTTACTGTCGTCGTTTTTGCCAGCCGACATTCTGCGCTCCTCGACGCAACACACCGCCACCCGCTCTTTCATGCGCTCAGTGAACGCACGAAGCCACTGAGCATAGTCGCTGAGGGGCGCATTGAGAAACCTCTGCGGCGCGATTTGCCCGGAACCGAACCGGGCCAAGCCATGTTCTTCGCGGAAAAAATCACCGCGCTGTATGACGGCCGCACTTGGCGTGGCAGAACTCGACTTCATCTTTTCAATCAGCGCGATACGGATATGGCTCCGGGCTATTATAGAATTGAAGGCAAACTCCGTCTGGCTCCGCTACCAGACAATCCCGGCCAGTTCGATGAACACGCCCAAGACCTTCGTCACGGCATGGTCGCTGAACTCCGGGCAACGCACATTGATCCCGTCGCTATTGATTCATGGAATCTAGTCGCGTGGCTTGATCAAGGCGCACAGCATTGCCGTGAATGGATGCAGTCCACGCTCAGCGTCGGAATGGACAATGACGAAGACGCTCGGAAGATTATTCTCGCCACCGTGCTCGGTGGTGCGGAAGCCGATGCGCGAGAACTGGAGCAACCCTTTCGCGCCACTGGCACGCTGCATATCTTCGCCGTCAGCGGACTGCATGTGGGCATCATCGGATGGATTCTCTGGATCTTGCTCAAGCCGCTCGGTGCATCTCGCGCGACCATGGCGATCATCGTCGGCATTTCACTCTTCGGTTACGCATTCATCACCGGACTTCGCCCCTCCACCGTCCGCGCCGCAGTCATGGCCGCTGTTCTTCTCAGTGGCGAGCTTTGGCATCGTCGCCCCGACGTGCTGAATAGCTTGGGCGCAGCAGCACTGCTACTGCTGATCGACGACACCAGCCAACTCTTCTCCATCGGATTTCAATTTTCATTCAGCGTCATCGCAGCCATCGCCTTGCTCAATCGCCCCTTACTCAACTTGCAACGCCCCTTGACCGAGCATGATCCCTTCATGCCGGAAACTCTGCTCAATACATTGCAGCGTTTTGCTTTGAACTCGCGACGCTGGCTCGCGGGTATGATATCGATTTCCGCCGCTTCATGGATCGGCAGCCTGCCGCTCACAGTTCGGCATTTTCATCTCGCCTCCCCCATCGCACTGGCGGCCAATCTCGTGCTGGTGCCAGTGGCGTTCTTTATTCTCTTCACGGTGGTGCTGGTTCTTCTGACCACCATCGCCCACATACCATTCGTTCCGGTGCTGCTGGGAAACGCCAACTGGTTCTTTGCCCGCAGCGCCATGTTCATCGCCCAAATGTTTGCCACCATTCCCGGCGGCAATTTCTTTGTCGATCAACCATCGCTCACCTTACGTGCACCCGTCGAACTCACCACGCTGCGACTCCACACTGGGGGCGCAGCGAATCATCTGCGCACGGGTCGCGCTCATTGGCTGATCGATTGTGGCGGCGAGAAAGACTATGAACATCTCACGCGATCATATCTACAGGACGCTGCCGTGAATCGACTCGATGGACTGATCCTGAGTCACGCTGATTACGAGCACATCGGCGGCGCCCCATTTATCATGCGAGATTACAAACCGACACGTGTCTATTTATCAGCCTTGGAATCCGTGCAGACCAAGGGTCGCAGCGGTAGCATGCGCAAACTCCAAGCACTCGGCATCCAGCCATCGCCACTGTCGGCAGGTGATCATCTTGATTTCACCAGCGGTGTTCATGCGGAAATTTTATATCCACCAGTAGGACTGCGCACCAGCCGCGCTGATGACCGCGCGCTCGTCTTGCTGATCCATTGCGGGACTTTTAGGATCCTCTGCTGCGGCGATGCTGGTTTCCTCGCGGAGAAACACATCATGGAAAAATTGCCCGCCGGTTCTGCTCGGTGCGATGTGCTTATCCGCAATCAACACGCGGGTGATGTGACCATGCTGCCGGAATTTCTCGATGCCACACGACCGCGTGTGATCATCAGCTCTAACAATACTTTCCCTGAAGGCCAGAAGCTACCCGCGCGAATCCGTAACGACTGCATCGCACGTAAAATTATTCTCATCGATCAAGCAGAATCCGGTGCGGTCACGCTTCGCATCTGGCCACAGCGATTAGAGATTGTTCCGTTTCGCGGATCATCTAAAACGAATCTCGCGCCAGTTCAGGAAACTGTCCGCTGAGCGCGACTGCGTGTGCGCCAGAGAACGAACGCTAGAAAGATAACGATGCTGACATTCACTACCAAAGCTGTGATCTCGCGCCACGAGGGATGCTTGATGAGTTCAACAACTTCGAGCGG
This sequence comes from Verrucomicrobiales bacterium, assembly GCA_038230495.1. Classification (GTDB taxonomy): domain Bacteria; phylum Verrucomicrobiota; class Verrucomicrobiia; order Verrucomicrobiales; family Verrucomicrobiaceae; genus VFKE01. Next base: position 67,070 of record JBBRNC010000013.1, on the reverse strand, counting down.
GATATAAATGGTCGATGAAATGGCAGCGAGCCATTCCGCCCAATGCCGCTCGCGCCACAGGCCATAAGCCTCAGCAAAGCGAATGGTGACATACGCCAGCACCACTCCGGCGACCATCAGCGGGTTGAAGTTGGCTACCCGGTTGAGGAGAAAACCTGCCGGTCCGCCCTCAGGATTGAGATGGGTAAATTTCACAATTCGCTCCATCAGGGAAGGCACATTGTCATATCCGACCGCCACCCAGAGAAAACCGAAGAGAACTAGCCCGCCCTTTAAAATTTCAACTACGGCGATCGTGCGGAGTCCGAAAGATCGAGGCCGAAGTGACATGCGAATTTTAAGGGAGAGTTATTTGCCCGAAGTGTTCTGCGCCCGATGCCGCAGCCAGTGATCGCAGAGCACCAGATGCACCATCGCCTCCACCATCGGCACCGCGCGCGGGAGCACGCAGGGATCGTGTCGGCCTCGTGCCTTAATCGTGGAAGCTTCACCACTTTTTGTCACTGTGTTCTGTTCGCGCAAGACGGTGGCGGTGGGCTTAAAGGCGACGCGGAAGATGATGTCTTCGCCGTTGCTAATACCGCCTTGAATGCCGCCGCTGCGATTGGTTCGAGTGCGAATGCGCCCAGCTTCATCAGTATAAAATTCGTCATTGTGTTCCAAGCCGGTGAGCTTGGTGCCGTCGAATCCACTGCCTATTTCAAATCCCTTGGTCGCGGGCAAGCTCAGCATCGCTTTCGCGAGATCGGCTTCGAGCTTGTCGAACACTGGCTCGCCCAATCCAACCGGCACGCCGCGCACCACGCACTCGATCACGCCGCCGACAGAATTCCCTTCGCTGCGCATTTGCTCGATGAGCGCGATCATTTTTTCAGCAGCATCAGGATCGCACGTGCGGACAATGTTGGATTCGATGATGGCAGATTGCGCATTGCGGATTGCGGATTCAGAAGCCTCGATATTCTGCACCCGTCGCACATAAGCGAGGCATTCATAGGATGCCGAAGCGCCGATCAAAACTTTCCGCGCAATCGCACCAGCAGCCACGCGCCCAATGGTCTCACGCGCACTGGAGCGTCCACCACCGGCGACGGCGCGGATGCCATACTTGGCATCGTAAGTGTAATCGGCGTGTGATGGGCGATAAGCCGTCTCCATCTCCTTATAGGCATCGGAGCGCTGGTCTTCGTTGGGAACGACAATGCTGATCGGTGTGCCCAGCGTCTGCCCGTCGAGCACGCCGGAGAGAATGCGGCAGGCATCTGCTTCTTTGCGTTGCGTGACAATCTTGCTCTGCCCCGGACGGCGGCGATCCAGTTCATGCTGAATGTCTTCAATCGAAAGCGACACCTGCGGCGGACAACCGTCCACGATGCATCCAATGGCCGCGCCATGTGATTCGCCGAAGGTGCTGACGCGGAAGAGTGTGCCGAAGCTGCTGGACATCGTATTGTAAAATACAAATCATTGCGCGGGATTTGCCCAATGGCAACTCAAGCGTTGCGCGCCTTCAATGCTTCTTGCACCCTCGGAAATTCGTTGGAGTTCAAGCTTTAGCTTGTTCACTCTTTTCAGTCCCACGGCAAATTACTCATCATGGGATTGCGCTGTTGACAGCCTGAAGGCTGAACTCCAACGAATTCCATGACGAAATAATACTACTCAAGCCGTCGTAGCATTTTTGTCCTGCTTGGCTTCGCGCTCGACGGAGTCGAGCACCTGACGGTGAAGGCTCTTGCCAGTCTTGCGCGCATACCACAGCACCAGCGGGCTGGCGATGTAGATGGACGAGTAAGTGCCGACGATGATACCGATGAGGATGGGCAACGAGAACTCCTTCATGGAAGGTCCGCCGAAGAAGTAGAGCGCCACCATAGGCACCAGCGCTGTGAGGCTGGTTAGCAATGTTCGACTCAGCGTGATGGAGATGGCCTCGTTCATGATGTCGCGCATCTTGCCAGTGCCGCCCTTGGCTTTGATCATTTCGCGGATTCGGTCGAAGACAATGATAGTGTCGTTGATCGAGTAACCAGCCACAGTCAGCACCGCGCCGATGTGAATGATGGACAACTCCTGACCCATGAGCACCGATAGCCCCACGACGATGATACAGTCGTGGAACAGTGCTATGATCGCGCCCAGCGCAAAAGAGAACTCATAGAAGAAGGCGAGATATAGCAGGATCGCGATCATGGCGCAGACGTAGGCAATGATGGAGCGTTTCGCGAGTTCATTGCCGACTACAGCGCCGACAGTGGTTGTCTGTCCTTCATTAAGCTTGCCGGGGAACACCGTGGGCAACGTGCTTTTCACAAGTTCTTTGTCGTGTTCCTCAGAGCGGATGGAAAGCAGATGCTGCCCGGAAGTGCTGGTATTTTCCTGCACGTAGAAGCTCTTGAGTCCGGCATTCTTCAGCGCGTTCTCGACAGCCTCAGTGGCGGATTGCGGAGCAAAACTTTCTTTGACCTCGAAGCGCGTCATCGCGCCGCCGCGGAAGTCGATGCCGATGCCGTGGTTCGGGCGGATGACGAAACCGATCAATGAAATCGCTGCCAACGCGAAGGAACCAATGATGAAAGGCTTGGCGTATTTCAGCACGTCGTAATTGCCTTGCGGAATGAAGCTGGCGAACTTCACATGCTGAAGTTTGTCGGCATCAATGAACCAGTTGAAGACCACGCGGGTTACGATCAGTGCGCCGAAGAGCGTTCCGAAAATGCCGACGATGAGTGTGATAGCGAAGCCTTTTACCAGACCGCTCGCGAGATAAAAAAGGATGAGTGACGTGATGAGCGTGGTGACGTGAACGTCAAAGATCGCGGCGAACGCCTTATCAAACGCCACGCCGAGCGCGGCCTTGAGCGTTTTACCTGCGCGCATTTCTTCGCGCAAGCGTTCGTAAATGAGCACGTTCGCATCCACGCCCATGCCGACCGTGAGTGCGATACCCGCGATGCCGGGCATGGTGAGCGTGATCTTAAAGAGAGCCATCGCTCCAAAGATGATGAGCAAGTTCACGACGACACCGACCAGCGCGACTAGACCCGCGACGCGGTAATAGATGAGCATGAAAATCGCGATCAGGACGGTGCCCCAGATTCCGGTTTGAACACCCTGCTTGATCGTCTCCGCACCGAAGGCTGCTGACACGGTGTTCTCCTCAATGATCACCATCGGGTTCTCCAACGGATTCTCTAAGGCGGTGGCAAGTCCGATAGCCTCTTCCTGCTTGAAGCCACCGCTGCCTCCACCGGATATCTGCGCATATCCGCCGTAGTGATCGGACTTCAATACCGGATCGGAAATCACCACACCATCAAGGATGATTGCCATCCGCTCGTTTTTATGCGCACCAGCGATTTCATCGAACTCCTTGGAGCCTTGACTGTCGAGATACAAGCCGATGACCCAGCCTTCCTGCGGATCAATCTTGGCCACGGCATGACTCACGCGGTTGCCCAGCATGTCGGGGCGGCTCTTCACGAGTAAGACCGGGGGCTTGGATTCACCCTCCTTCTTTCCGAGTTCCTGGTGACGCATTTCCACATAGCCAACAGCCACACCACCGTTGGTCTTGATTCTATCTAGCTCACCCTCGCTGTCGGGATGCACCATGCGGAATTCGAGCTTGGCGACCTGCTGGATTTTTTTGCGCACTTCCCCAACCGTCTCGGGATTCACGCCGGGCATCTGGATCAAGATGCGCTTGTCGCCCTCTGGGGCCATGAGAAGATCGCTCTCACCGTTTGGATTAAGTCGCTTTTCCAGAATGCCAATCGCCTGCTGGATAGATTGCGTGGTGATAGCCTTGGGCTTGCCCTTGTCGTCGATTCCTTCCTTAAGTTCGACGGTGAATGACGAGCCGCCACCGAGGTCAATGCCCAGCTTGATGCGCAGGCTCATGAAGGCCCAGACGCAGAAGAGCGACATCAAAACTGTCAGCAAAGTGCCGCCGATTTTCTTGCCGCGATGATTCACGGTTCCCAGATAAAAGAACAGCAGGAACAGTAGGACGACGCCCGAGAGAAAGGTGAGTGAGGGGGTAAGTTGCATGGCTTGAAAAATCTTAGTGAAGCGAGTGAGACACCGTTATCGGCAAGGGATCATTTTTTGTCGGTCACAACTACGGCTTCCACTTCTTTGGACACGCGTTGGGCGATGGCACTGCGGTCAAATTCAACCTTGCCCTCGATCATGCGAACGATGACGGTCTTTTCCTTCACGGAAGTGACGACCCCGTGTGCGCCGCCGATGGTGATGACTTCATCGCCTGCGGAAAGTGCCTTCTGCATGACATCGGCTTGCTTCTGCTTGTTACGTTGCGGGCGAATGAGAATGAAATACATCACGACCATCATCAGAACCATGAACACCATGGGATTGCCGAGAAGTCCTCCGGACGCAGGTGCTGCCCCAGCGGGCGCGGCTTGGGCAATGACGTAAGAAATATTATTAATCATGATTCTGGGGTTTCGGCTTTGTGTTTATATTTGGCATGGAAGTCCGCCCGGAACTCGCGGAACACGCCGTCGGCAATGGCGCTCCGCGCGCGAGCCAGGAGGGACAGATAGAAATGCAGATTGTGCAAGGAAATCAACCGCAAACCAAGGATTTCATGCGCCGTCAGCAGATGCCGGATGTAGGCGCGGGAGAAGCCACGGCAGAGCGGGTGGGTGTCTTCATCGAGGTCGCGGTAGTCGTGTGAGAATGAAGAATTCTTCACATTAATGGTGCCTTCCGCCGTGAATGCGGTGCTGTGGCGCGCCAGCCGCGTGGGCAAGACGCAGTCGAACATGTCGATGCCCCGAGCGACCATCTCGATCAACTGATGCGGCATGCCCAAGCCCATTGCATAGCGCGGTTTATCCTGCGGTAGGAACGGCTCACTGGACTCGACCGCCGCGAACATTTCCGGCTCCGGCTCGCCGACACTGACTCCACCGACAGCGTAACCATCAAATCCCATCGCCACCAGTTCCCGTGCGCTTTTTTCGCGAAGGTCCGCATACGATGATCCCTGCACGATGCCGAAGTGCAACTGCGGTGCGCCATTCGTCTGCGGCTGATGTTTATCAATCCAGTCGCGGCAACGTCGCGCCCATCTCAGAGTAAGATCGAGACTATCCGATGCGTAGCTGCGCTCACACGGATGCGGCGGACATTCATCGAAGAGCATGGCAATATCTGATCCCAGCGTTGCCTGAATCTCCATCGCCGTCTCCGGCCCGAGAAACATCGGCGAGCCATCCAGATGGCTTTGGAAATACACGCCCTCTTCTTTGATCTTGCGAATCTTGCCCAATGAAAAAACCTGAAAGCCACCGGAGTCCGTGAGAATGGGCCGGTCCCAATTGGCAAACTTATGCAGCCCACCCGCCTCACGCATGATTTCCATGCCGGGCCGAATGGCGAGATGATAAGTGTTTCCCAGAATGACCTGCGCCCCCAGCGTGCGCAATTCATCAGGATGCACGCCCTTCACAGAACCCTGCGTGCCCACTGGCATGAACACCGGCGTCTCCACCACCCCATGAGGCGTGACCAGCGTTCCGCAACGGGCGCGGGAATGCGGATCGGTCTTATGAAGTGTGAACATGCGGCGCGCATCGTGGCGCAACCACGGCGGGAAGCAAGAAGGGGATCAAGATGGTTTCAGATACGGCGCACGCTTAAACTGACTGGACAGCAAGTAGGCTTTGCCTTACACGCGCTTCTCAAGCATGCAGCCACAATATTAATCCAGACGGAATAGAGCTTGGTTTCGCACATAATTATGTGCTAATATCCATAACATGAAACTCGAGCAGGACATCATCAGCCTCACTGACTTCGCCCGCAGGACACGACACCACACTGCGGGACTCAAGAAGGAGGGGCGACCTCGCGTGCTGACACACAATGGCAAAGCTGCAGCCGTGGTGCTCTCTGTCAGCACCTACGAGAAACTTCTGCATGATGCCGAGGAACATCGGCTCGACCTCCGTCTGCAAGCTGCGCTGGATGCACATGCGAAAGGCCGCCGTGGAACCCCCGCAGCAACAGCGCTTCAAGCCATTCGAGCACGCGCCGCGAAGCGTCGCGCTGTAAAATGAGCTATCCACTGACGCTTTCGGACGAAGCTCAGCGCACCATTGAAGAGCAGATGCAATGGTATGAAGCCGATGAGAAACATGGCGGTGCCGAGTTGGCGGATCGCTGGCTGACCCGGCTGGAGGCTGCACTGAAGAAGCTCGCAGCGTCACCTCATCGACACGGACTGGCGCCGGAAAATGGTCGCTGGCACCCGGAATTGGAAATTCGGCAGATACAGTTCCGCCCTTGGAAGTCTGGGGTTGGTTGGCGGGTGTTGTTCGTGTTGGATTTGAAACAAAGTGTCATCACCGTGCTGCAAGTTCGGCATGAACGACGCCGGTGGATGTTTGAGACAGCAGAGATCTGACAAGGTTTCCCTTCAGCCACACCTCAAATAACACATGGGAAGCGCCCTCAATACCAGCCCCAGAGATGCATCAAAATGGATGCCATAAGCAAAATGATTGCCGTAACCCACCAGATTGTTTTCATTCCCACAGGCTTCGCGTTTCCTCCGAACTCGCGTCGCACGAATTCATCATAGTCGAACTCTTCGTCTGGCAGGTCTAGCCCGTCATAAGTGTCCGCATCCTTCCGCCAACCTGAGTTGTGGTCGGCCCCGCACTCGCGGCAAGCAAGTGCATTGGGATGCACGTCCGCGCCGCAAACTGGACACACGGATGGAGCAGGCGGATGACGGCGCTTTTTTGGCATAGTTCGAATAAATCGAAGTGCCCGCCGCTTGTCAATATACTGTCTAGTAAGACTTTCCCAACTTCGTGAAGATGCGGCGGGTAGTATTCCTATAATACCAGCTGCGTTACTTTGACGTCTCCGACATCAACCACAATGAATCACCATTCATCCTTTTCTATTGAATCCGTGAAATCAATCTCGTTTTTCTCCAGCTATCTACATGCATAACAAGCCAAAGTGAAGCCGAGTAAGTCAATGATTGTATGAGGCATAAAAACGACAAACAATCCCTTGAAAAAATATTGTCGGGAGATAGCATCGTAATCTCATCTTTATGTCACGCATAAAAGTGAACCACGCTTACAAGATATGCGTGAACCAACTCAGAGCCGATCAACGGGATTGCCTTTAAATTTCTTACTTGCCTTGTTGTCACACTTCGGAACTCCTATTGACCAACCATGAACTACCATATCTCACGCGATGGACAGCAGCTCGGTGAATTCACCGAACAGCAAATTAGAACCGGTCTCGCGGACGGCAGCTTTAAAGGCAATGATCTTGCTTGGACAGAAGGAATGCCGGATTGGCAGCCGCTTTCTGTGTTGTTTGCCACGACATCAACCATGCCTCCTCCGATTCCAGTGCAACGTGCTGCCGTGCAAATGGCCATGCCCGGAACGCTAGCCCCGAGTGGTGGAGGACTGGCTACCGCAAGCATGGTGCTGGGATTCTTCTCTATACTAGGCTCGTTTCTTACCGGAATTCCAGCAATCATCTGTGGCCACATGGCCCTCAGCCGCATGTCCCGACCGGGCGCGGATCCTCGCGGGAGGGGACGGGCTATTACCGGGCTGATCTTCGGTTACTTCTTCACTGTTGCTGTCTTCTTCATCGCTGTTTTGGCGGCGCTAGCAGTTCCTACCTTCATGAAGATACAGGATAGGGCTAACATGACCAAGGCATTCAGCAATGCCAAGCAAGTGGTCACTTACATGAAAATGTATGCTGCCGACAACAACGGCAATTACATGGACTCCGCCCCGTCTAAGCCTTCCTCTTCTAACGAGGCGTTCCGCCTGTTGTTCAAGAGTGGAGTTGCGGACAGCGAAGTGATCTTCGGCAGTCCGAACAGCCGTATCGGTCGTCCCGACGGCAACATTGGCACGTCTCCGGAATATTCCAATGCCGTGGAGGCTGGCGAAAACCACTGGGCGATGACAAAAGGTCTTACCGACTCCGATCCCGGTGCTGTCCCGCTGGTTTTTGAAAATCCCTCTGAGGCCACCTGGCCTCCGAAATGGAATCCGAGTCTCTCTGGAACGGACAAACCCGGACGCACATGGTCTGGCGGAAAGGTCATCGTCGGCTTTAATGATGGCAGCGTGACGGTGCTTCCCTTGGAGTCCGCCAAGGGTGTGAGTGTTCCATTAAAACCACATTCAGATGATAGATCGCCGATCTTCCCCACGCTTCCAAATCGTAAGTTGGAAGTCCTCGATGCGGAAAAAGTAAATTTACATCGCTGAAAGTAAAAGGAGGATAAAGATCGCTATATTCGCGGCCCTTGGTCGTTTCAAAACATATCCATTGAGCGACAAGGAAAGACGTCGCTCCTGTTGTCGCGCCACTATGGTGAGGCCTCATGTTATCCCATGCTGACGATAGGCAAAGCGCACCAAGGTGAAGCCGAGCGTGAACCAGAAGGCCCGCCAGAATTGGAATTTTGGAGAGACCTCTTTGTCGCGTCGTTGCATCCATCGCGCGATCAAGACTGCGACCCAGCCAGCGAGCAAGGGTGAGGCGATAATATTGATCATCCGGGACCAACCATGATGCAGGAAGGACTGGGGCAGCCAAGCAGCGGAAAATCCGCCGAGAAGGCAACCTGCAACAAATAGTCCGCCTCTCCGTTTGGTCTCGGGCTTGTCCTCTTCATACCCCCAAACAAACAGATCAACAGGCAACGAGCATGACACGTCAATGAGGATCTCCAGCAAGAACTCGATAACAAATTGTAGAAGGATCGCGATCAGTTCTTCCCTCTTCCAGCATCGTAGTCAGTGCGTCGCCAGTCTTAATCCTTATCCTTATCCTTCTCTTTCTCTGCCGCAGCCGCCGCGGCAGCTGCTCCGCGTTTGACGATGGTGCCGCCTTTTTCAGCGAGCATGGTGCGGACGGTTTCTTCCACTTCGGCGTAAAGAACCGGGTCGGCTTTGAGGGCGTCTTTGCAGGCATCGCGACCTTGCGCGAGCTGGGTGCCTTTGTAGCTGATCCATGAGCCGCGTTTTTGGAGGATGTCATACTCAATGGCGAGATCGAGCATGGAGCCGACGCCGCTAATGCCTTCGTTATACATGAGGTCGAACTCGGCCTCGGTGTAGGGCGGGGCCATCTTGTTCTTCACGATCTTGACGCGCGTGCGGTTGCCGGTGTTGGTGCCGTCAGCAGTCTTGATCGCGCCGATGCGGCGGATGTCGATGCGCATGGAGGAATAGAACTTGAGCGCCTTGCCGCCGGGTGTGGTTTCTGGATTGCCGAACATGACGCCGACCTTCTCGCGAATCTGATTGGTAAATATGCAGCAGGTGCGGGCTTTGGAAATGATCGCGGTCAGCTTTCGCAGAGCTGCGCTCATCAGACGCGCCTGAGCACCGACGGTGGCGTCGCCGATCTCACCTTCAAGCTCCTGCCGGGTCACAAGTGCAGCTACAGAGTCAATGACGACGACATCCAGCGCATTCGAGCGCACGAGGGTCTCGCAAATTCTCAGGGCTTCCTCGCCGCTGCTCGGCTGTGACACCAGCAGCTCTTCCATTTTAACTCCGAGCTTCCGCGCATAACCGGGATCGAGCGCGTGCTCCACGTCAATAAAGGCTGCCAGTCCGCCGGCCTTCTGCGCTTGGGCGATGACGGTCAAGGTGAGTGTCGTTTTACCCGATGATTCCGGGCCGTAAACTTCGACAATTCGTCCGCGCGGAAAGCCGCCGATGCCGAGCGCCTGATCAATCAAAAGATTGCCGGTCGGGATGACTGCGACATCCACGGTTGTGCCTTCGCCCATGCGGAGGATGGAGCCTTCGCCGTAGTCTTTATGAATCTGTTGGATGGCCAGATCGAGGTTCCGCGCGCGGGCCTCGGCGATTTTGTTGGATGCGGGTTCGGATGATTCTTTGGGTGCGCGTGCCATATGATGTGTGGTTTGGATTTGAGTGGCGAATGATGTTCGAGCGAACAGGAAATTGCAATCTCCCTTTTAGGCAAATTTTTGGCGGGGCTGCTTTTGACTCATGAGGCACTGAATAAATGGTATGGGGAAAACTGGTAACGTGGGCCTCCGGCCTGCGGGTGTCGGGGGCGTCTCGCCCCACGAGGGCTTCAATAACCCCTTGCGAGGCGAGACGCCCGCAACACACACAGTCGGGACGACCGTGTTACTTTTTATTCTCAAGGATGCAAAACCTTGTCGAGATCGTCCATAGCTTCTCCGAGCTTCGAATAGTAACCCGTGAACGTGCCGACGATTCGGAAGGCCACATACAAGACCACCAACAGATAAAATATGCGCGGCAGCCATTCCGCCGCGCGATCCTGCGCCTGCGCCGCGAGCCGGGATTCCACCGTCGCCCAGCGATCCATTTCCACATCCATCGTGCCCGATTGTTCCGCCATCTCGACTGAGTTGTTAAATTGAAACGGGAAAGCATTCGCGACTCTCAAGGAATCAGACAAGGTGCCGCCCTGCTCGACGCTTTGCGCGGCAGAATCCGCACCGGCTTTCATCACCGCGCTCTGCGTTGCTCCGCCTGCAAGCCGCAGGGCCTCGGATACTTTCAGCGACGCTAGTAAACCCGTCCGCATCACTTGGCTGAAACGCGCCAGCGCCCAGTGGCGGCGAATGGAACCGACCAGCGGCAGCATACTCAGAATGCGATCCGCCGTTTGCGAGGTCCGGGCCAGTCGCGATAACGTGAGCGCGCCGATCGCGATGGTGGCGAGAATCACCCACAGGCAAGCCAAGCGCAGCGGCACTCCGGCGAAGCCAGCAGCCAGACCGCCGCCGAGCATCATCTTGGAGATGTCGGGAAAGAATGCGCCGAGATGCGCGAGGATCACCGGATAAACCAATGCGCCCATCGCCTTGCTCACGCTGCGCTGCCGCAGTTCAAAATATTCCGCCAGATGCTGGCAAGCCTCATCCAGCCGACCACCGCGCTCGCCCGCTTCGATCAATCCGGTTTCCAGTTCACTGGTTCCGGGAGCGCGCCGCTGAATAGATTCCGCAACTCCGAGATGCTCCTGCAAGCCGCGTTGCAAACCCTCCAACCATTCCCGCGCACCACGCGATGGACTTTGCCCCAGCAATAGTTCGACCCCGCGATCCAGATGGAATCCCGACTTCAGCATCGTGCCGAGATCGTGGTAGAGCCGGGCTTTTTCTTTTGTGGTCAGCGGCATGGCTTGTGGATTTAACCATCACCTCGCGCACCTCACCATGACAATAAATTTGTTTTCCATTTGGTATCCCCGGCTTCTTCGTGGTTTATCATGCATCAATGAGTCGCGACGACGAACACTGGATGACGCACGCCATGGCGCTGGCAGCCCGAGGCATCGGCCTGACCAGCCCCAATCCGCCCGTGGGCGCGGTTCTGGTGAAGGGTGGCAAATTGATCGGCGAAGGATTCCATCGCAAAGTGGGCGGACCGCACGCGGAGATCGAGGCCCTGCGCGATGCGAAGAAAAGGGGACACGCCACGCGTGGCGCATCAGCTTTCGTAACGCTGGAACCGTGCTCGACTCATGGTCGCACGCCGCCTTGCACGGCTGCACTGATCGAAGCCGGGATCGTTTCCGTAACTTACGGGGCGAAGGATCCGAACCCTGCCCACGCGGGAGCAGCCGATAAAATGCTGCGTGCCGCTGGTATTGAAGTGGAAAGCGGAGTCCTCGGTGAAGAATGCAAACGATTGCTCGGCCCCTTCACTAAATGGATCACGCAAGGTCTGCCCTATGTGATTGCAAAATCTGGTCAGAGTCTGGACGGTCGCATCACCCGGCCGCCCAGTGAATCGCAATGGATCACCAACGAGGCCGCGCGTGAACACTCAATGCAACTGCGCGTGCGCTGCGATGCCATCGTCATCGGTGCAGAAACCCTGCGCGCTGACAATCCACGACTGACTCTGCGCGGCGATGAAATTCCACGCGGCAAGCAGCAACCGTGGCGGGTCATCGTGACGCGCTCTGGAAAATTGCCGAAGAAGTCGCATGTCCTCACCGACAAGTTCAAAGACCGCACGCTGGTGCTAAAGGGCGATTTCGAATTCACCGACATTCTGCGCGAACTCGCTCGTCGGGAAATCAGCACCGTGCTTATCGAAGGAGGCGGCAGCCTCATGGGGCAGGCATTCGCCGCGCTGGCCGTGGATGAAGTCTGCTGGTATGTCGCCCCCCGCATCTGCGGCGGCGGCGTGATGTCGGTCGGGGGCGCGGATTTTTCATCGTCTGCGATGTCCGTAGAGCTTTCCGATGTCTGGCACGAAACCATCGGCGACAACCTTTGCGTGCAGGGTTATCCGGTCTGGAAGTAAAACTCATGAACCCCGCCTTTTTCTTTGATCGCGATGGAGTCGTGAACCGCTCACCCGGCGCAGGCTATGTGTTGCGGCGCGAGGATTTTCATTTCAATGACGGAGTCATCGAAGCGCTGGCTTTTCTCAAGTCGCGCGGGTTCTCGCTCATCCTCGTCACCAGCCAGCAAGGCGTGGGCAAGGGGCTGATGACGCAGGCGGTGCTGGATGAAATTCATTCTACCATGCAAAAGGAACTCGAGGGGCACGACGCGGCCTTTGATGCAATTTATGCCTGCACCTGTCTCGCGGAAGACCCGCAATGCACTTGCCGAAAGCCGTCGCCAGAAATGATTCTTCAAGCCGTGCGCGAGCATACTCTCGATCTGGAAAAATCATGGCTCATCGGCGACCACGACCGCGACGTCCAGATGGCGCTCAATGCCGGCATTCCAAGGACGATCCGCATTCAAGGTGATAAACCGGAAAACGTGTTGGCAGCGCATGTGCTCAGTGACACGCGCGAGTTGCTGCCCTTGCTGCAAAGCCTGCTACCGCAGAACTGAGCGCTCACTTGCCGAAATCGAAATTCTCCAGAGGCTTCTTTTGCTGAAGCGTCATCAGATAAGCGGCCACGGATTGCAGCAGTTCCTCCGTCTCGATGAACTGCACGGAGAATGCCATCTTCTGTCCATTCACGTCCTCCTTTTGCGCACCCCGGACGTGGTCGCGAAACTTCCGCAACTGACCCGCCAGATACCAGTCTTGCAAACCCACCAGCGGCGCGGCACCAAAAACGAGTTCGCCCTCACCATTGAAGCGATGGCATTCCATGCAGCGTTCTTCATAGAGCTGACGCCCCGCTGCCACATCGGCCTTGATCGTGGGCCGGGGCATGACGCGCGGCAGCTTGCTGATGAACTCCGCCACGGCATTGACTTGCTCGTCATTGAGCACTTTGCTGATGGCGCGCATAAGCTGACCCTCCACATCTTGTGGATGCGCCCCGCGACGGTCGGCGCGAAAGTTTTCCAGTTGTCCGCGAACATACCACGCGGGCAGACTGGCGATGGATGGCGATTTGATCTCCGCATTCCCCTCGCCCTTCGTGCCATGACATTGCGCGCAGGCGTTTTGAAAAATGATCCCGGCCACCGCCGGATCAGTGGCGTGCACGAACGGAGTCGTGGCTAGCAAAACTGCTGCCATCGAGAACCGGAGAAGCATAAACTTGCGCATTCGTTCCAACTCTATCCCGCCGAGGCCAGTCACTGCAACTCATTGCTTCTTGTAGCAGCCGACGTGAGAAGGCTCTGACTTTGGAGTTAGGGTAGATGACGATGCCGCCAACGCAGAATTTTGAGCCTCCTCACGTCGGCTGCTACTAGGACTTGGCATTTGCCTTTCCTTGAATCCGAGCCTATTCAAAAGACTCTATGAACGCCAAACCACTCGAAGGAAAAGTCGGACTCGTCTTCGGAGTCGCCAACAAACGCAGCATCGCATGGGCCATCGCCCAGGCCTGGCACGCGGCGGGCGCGAAACTCATTTTTAATTTCCAAGGTGAACGCCTCAAGGACAACGTCGAAGAACTGGCTGGCACATTCGGATCTGACACGCCGCTCATTCCTTGTGATGTGTCGAAAGACGAGGAGGTAGATGCCTTTTTCAATAAGGTGAGCACGATCACGCCCAAGGTGGACATGCTGCTACACAGCATCGCCTACGCCCCAAAGGAAGCGCTCGAAGGAGACTTCGTCAGCACGACTCGCGACGCCTACCTGACCGCACACAGCATTAGTGCGTATTCTCTCGTTCACCTCTCGCGCAAGGTCGCGCCAATGATGACAGACGGGGGCAGCATCATCGCCATGTCATATTACGGTGCGGAGAAAGTTGTGCCTCACTATAATGTAATGGGAGTGGCCAAGGCGTCGCTCGAGGCGAGCACTCGCTATCTGGCTTACGATCTGGGCAAGAAGAAAATCCGCGTGAACTGCATTAGCGCAGGGCCGATGAACACGCTGGCGGCTCGCGGTGTCTCCGGTCTGGGCACCATGATCAAACACTATGAAGATCATGCGCCGCTAGGTCGCTCCTGCTCTTTGGAAGAACTCGGCGCGACAGGGCTATTCCTTGCTAGCAACGGGTCCTCGGGGATCACCGGCCAAGTGCTTTACGTGGATGGCGGTTATCAGATCATGGGGATGTAAGATCGTTGTTAGAAGTCCGTCCTCCAAGCTGTAATAAATGAGGGCATCAAACATGTTTAATTTCCCGACATCTGATTTGATCATACTGCACTCATCTATCCGAATTTCATCCGCCACACTAGTTTAACCCCTCAACCAATAACCACCATGTCCCATCTCTCACGTCGCCAGTTCGGTAAAATGCTTGCAGGCACTGGCGCTGCCAGCCTGCTCTCCAAGCGTGTCTATGGAGCTAATGGCCGAGTCAACATCGCCTTCATCGGTTGTGGTGCTCAGGGTGAAAGCGATATCATCAATATCATCAAGAACGAAGACCTCGTCAATGTGGTGGCGCTTTGCGATGTCCAGTTCGGCACGCCACACACCGCCAAAGTCGAAAAACTGTTCCCGAACGTCCCCCGCTTCTCCGACTTCAGGAAGATGTTCGACAAGATGGGCAAGGAAATTGATGCCTGCACCGTGGCCGTGCCTGACCACTCCCATTTCCCCATCGCCATGCTCGCCATGTCCATGGGAAAACACGTTTATGTGGAAAAGCCGCTGGCGCACACTTTCAATGAATGCAAGCTCATGATGGATGCTGCCAAGCGCCATAAAGTGGTGACCCAGATGGGAAACCAGGGACACTCGGGCGCCAACTATTTTCAGTTCAAAGCTTGGAAAGAAGCCGGAATCATCAAGGACGTCACCCGTGTGGATGCTTACATGAACAGCCCCCGTCGCTGGCATGGAATGAAGGTCACAGGTTATCCCAGTGGCGCGACCATGCCGCCCGATCTGGACTGGGACACCTGGCTCGGCACCGCTCCCGAGCATCCTTATGATCCCAAACTCCACCCCGGCGACTGGCGCAGCTGGTTCGACTACGGCGATGGCGCCTTTGGAGACTGGGGACCGCACATCCTTGATACCATTCACGAATTCCTTGATCTCGGAATGCCCGAGAAAGTAACCGCCGTGAAGCGTGATGGCCCCAGTGAATTCATCTTCCCCCAGGCATCCACCATCCGGTTCGATTTCCCGAAGCGTGGAGAAATGCCGCCTGTTGCCATCAGCTGGTATGATGGCGTAAAGAACCTCCCGCCACATCCCGCTGAACTGGCCGCCGACAAGAAACTCGAAAAAAACGGCAAGATTATCTACAGCAAAGATCTCGTCTTCAAAGGTGGGACTCACAGCGACGCCCTGCGCATCATCCCCGAGGAAAAAATGAAAGACCTGGGTGACAAGTTGCCGCGGATCACAGGCAAAAATTCCGACCACTACGCCAACTTTATCCTGAGCGTGCTGGGCAAAGAAAAAACCCGTTCACCCTTTGATGTCTCAGCCCCGCTAACACAAGTCTTCTGCCTGGGAGTGATCGCCCAGCGCCTTGGCGGCGAACTGGCCTTTAATCGTGAAACACAACAAATCACGAACAATGCCACGGCCAACCAGCTCCTTCTCGGTCCGCCACCGCGCAAAGGCTGGGAGCAATTCTATAAACTGTAGGCTGCTACAGGTCTGATGGGATTCTATTGAGCCATCTGGTATCGGCGATTACGAATACCAATGGCGGTCACCCCCATCCTCATCATCGGTCAGGGTCTTGCGGGGACGGCGCTCGCGTGGCGTCTCCGCGAACGGGGCGTGCCGTTTCGGATTGTTGATCCCAATGAACCGGGCACCTGTTCAAAAATTGCCGCTGGTCTGGTGACACCCATCACGGGTCGTCGTGTAAAACCAAGCTGGCGCGTGGATGAGTTGCTGCCTGACGCGATGGCGTTTTATCAGCAAGTCGAACAGACTTTAGGTGCCAAGTTTTTTCATGCGGTGCCGCTGGTTCGTTTATTTAAGGAGCCGCGCGAGGTCGAGTGGTGGCGAGGACGGGCCAACGACGAGGGGATCGGGCAATGGGTGGAAGCGGATGCGCCGTTGGTTGATGAAAATCAATTCCACGCACCGCTCGGCGGCTTTGTGCAACGTCACTCAGGTTGGCTGGATACGGCTGCTTATCTGCGGGAAAGTCGCGCAATGTTCGAGAAAGAGAATCGCATCGTGAATGCTGTGATCGAAGAGTATGAGATCGAGGAGCATGCGGATCAAATCAGTTGGCGCGGTGAATCATTTTCTCATGCTGTATTCTGCCGAGGTGCGGATGAGCGGCTCGGGACGCGGTTCTTCCCATGGCTTCGCTTTGAATGCGCACGCGGTGTCATCGCAACTCTGAGCGCGGAACTGAACGAGCATCGCTTGGTCAATCGGGGTTGTTGGATTCTCCCGCGTGGCAACGGCACTTGGCGCGCCGGTTCCACCTATGAATTTGATTTGAAAACTCCGATAGAAACTTCTGTCGCCGATCTCCACGGCAAACTCTCGCAACTCATTCGCGTGCCCTTTGAACTCAGCGACGCGCAGGCCGGCATCCGCCCGATCATCCAGCATCGGCAGCTTGTATTAGGGCGGCATCCGGCTCACTCGCGCGTCGGAATTTTCAACGGACTCGGTTCCAAGGGCGTGCTGCGTGCGCCGTTCTTTGCGCGAATGCTTGCGGAACAACTTCTGGATGACAAGCCGCCCGAACCCGTCGTGGATGTGCAGGCTAATGATTGAACCGGAAGAAATATCCACGCTCTCGCACGGCACGCGCTTTGACGAGACGTTGCCCACGGGTGTGCGCTGGTCTCACGCCTTGCTCGCGCCGCGATTGAAGGCGGGCGATGTCGTAGTGGATGCGACGGCGGGGAACGGTCACGATACGCTGTTTCTCATGCGTCACGTTCTTCCCGGCGGACGCGTTTTCGTTTTCGATGTGCAGAGTAAGGCGCTGGAGCAGACTCAGAAAAAGATCGCTGATCACGAGGCTTTCATTTCCGATCCGAACTGCGTCACGCTGATTCACGCGGGACATGAAACCATTGACGACAACCTTCCAGCCGATCTGCGCGGACGGATTCGCGCCTTCATGTTTAATCTGGGTTATTTGCCAAGTGGAGATAAAACAAAATTCACCGCGACGGATACCACGTTGTCCGCTCTGCGAACTGCGTCTGAATGGCTCGCGGAATACGGAGTGATCACCGTTGTTTGCTACCCCGGTCATGCGGGCGGTGATACAGAAGCCGACGCTGTGGAAGCATGGGCTGCGCAATTGCCGTCTGATTCTTTCGAGGCGCAGAAGATCGCGTTTCTCAATCTCGATGGAGCACCGCCACGCTGTATCGTGGTGCGGAAACGCGCCCGACTCAGTGAGAGGAAATGTGGCTGAAGGCGGCGGCAAGCGCTGCGTTCAACTCTTCAATCGTGGCCCGTTCCAATTCCGGATCGAGAGCCATTTCCACTGGCTTAGGCTCGGTCGCGGTGAATAGCTCGCGGCTGATCGCCAAAACATTAGCCGGCAGAGGTGCAGGCTGGTTGTAATCGTTCGTGGCTTTTCCTTGGGCGCGAGTTGCCGCCGGTTTTGAGGACGGAAGATCGAATGCCTCAAGACGGGAAGACGCCATTTTTTTCAATGACCGCACTTCCGAAATCTCGCGATCCAGAACACTTACGACTTGGCTGCGTGCTTCCATAAGGGACATTTCTACTCCAGCGAGTTGCTGGCAAAACCAATCCTTGGTTTGAGGCAACGGACCGCTGAATTGAAGGGAAAATGCTTCTGACTGAGAAGTGGACATGCTGTAATCATACTATGATTACTATAATTTTCAACATAAATTGTGTAAACCATATGAAGTTAGATGCTTAAGTTTGGTTGATGTTCAAAATTATTTAGCGGCCTTCTTTGATACGTCCGGGCATTTTTTCCAGCCTCACATTTGTCGTGATTCGACATGATGAAATCATTCGAGCCAACCCGTTCCGGCTGCTACACTTGCGCCTTCATGATCCCAGAAGCACCGTCATCCGACACCGCGCAGTCACCTGTTTTTGGTGCTCGTGGCCTGCGCAAAGTTTATCATACTGGCGAGGTAGAAGTAGTGGCCCTGCAAGGCGTGGACATTGACTTCAACTCTGGTGAACTAGTCGTGCTGCTCGGCCCCTCGGGCAGCGGCAAATCCACGCTGCTCAATATTTTGGGCGGGCTGGATGTGCCCACGTCGGGCACTTTGCAATACAAGGGTTGGCCGTTGACCGATGCAGATGAAAAAAAACTCACCCTCTTTCGCCGCAACTGCGTGGGGTTCGTCTTCCAATTCTACAACTTGATCCCAAGTCTGACCGCTCGCGAAAATGTAGCGCTGATCACCGACATCTCGCGCGACCCCATGACGCCAGAGGAAGCGCTGGACATCGTCGGTCTTACACCGCGCATGGATCACTTCCCCTCGCAACTTTCTGGCGGCGAGCAGCAACGCGTAGCCATCGCGCGCGCCATCGCCAAGCGCCCCGAGGTGCTGCTTTGTGACGAACCGACTGGCGCGCTCGACATCACAACTGGCATTACCGTTTTAGAGGCCATCGAGCAAATCAATCGCGAGCTGGGCACGCTCGCCGTGATCATCACTCATAATGCCGCGATGGCGCAGATGGCGGATCGCGTGTTGTATCTGTCCGACGGCCAGATCGTGAAGCAGGAACGCAACGCCACCCGCTTGCCAGCGCGAAAGCTGCAATGGTGATCTGTGCACGATGAAAAATTCAAGCATGCTGTTCGTCTCACGAATGCGAGTGTTTCACGTTGAATCAGCACAATTCCGTGTGAATAAATCCCGATCCATCCGCGTCAATCACCAATGACTTCCCCCTCCACAATTCCAGACGCTCAGGCGGAAGGCAGCGCGGCGGCGGATTCCGAGTTGGTCAAACGGGCGCAGGGCGGCGACTCCCAGGCGTTCGATCAGCTCGTCACAAAGTATCGCGGAAAGGTTTACGGTATGTGCCACCATCTCCTCCAGAATGAACAAGACGCATGGGACATCGCGCAAGAAGCCTTCATCAAGGCCTGGCGCGCATTGCCCTCGTTCAAGATGGACTCGTCCTTCTACACCTGGCTCTATCGCATCGTTCACAACTGCTCCTATGACTGGCTGCGCAAACGTCGCATCCAAAGCGATGGAGAGTTCGATGACGAAATTCATCGCGACGTGGCTGCCGGCGCGGAAGCGGTTCCGCGCGACGGCCTGCGACCCGACCAGGCCCTGAAGAACAAGGAACTGGGCGCACGCATCACAGCCGCCATTGAGCAGCTCACGCCCGAGCACCGGGAAGTGATGCTCTTGCGCGAAGTCGAGGGATTGAGCTATGAAGAAATCGCCGCCGCAACGGACAGCCAGACCGGCACCGTAATGTCACGCCTATTTTACGCCCGCAAGAAACTGCAAGAACTACTGAAAGACGCCTATGAAAACGCCTGAACAACAAAACGAAAAACTCACCCGCTGGTTGGACGGCGCGATGAACGACGCCGAACGCGCCGCCTTTGAAACCGAGATGGCGGACAATCCCGTCTTGCGCGCCGAAGCCGATGACTTGCAGCAACTCGGTGGGCTTCTCCGCTCGCATGTGGTCACAGAAAAAACCATGCCGCACGCGGACTTCTTCAACAGCCAGATTCAGGAACGCATCGCGGAACTGCATCGTTCCGAAGCGCGCGCCAAATCACAACCGAGCGGAGCCGCGGCATGGCTCGACTGGTTGCGCAAGCCTTGGGCCATAGCAGCAGCCACCGCCATGGTCGCGTTCGGTTTTTTCCTCACTCACTTCACGGAAGACAAGCCGCAGACCATCGTGCTCGGCCTCTACACGCCGAATCCATCCGTCCGCGCCACCAGCTATCACAGCAGCGAAGCGGATGCGACCGTGCTCATGCTTGATGGACTCGATCCTATTCCCGAGAACAAGGACATCACCGCCATAAACGTTGATCACAGCGAGACCGACCCGCAACTGGCCGCGACCACGCTCTATGACGCGGATGGAAAAATCCTGCTCGTCATGGCGCTGGACTCGCGGAATCAACCCCTGTTCCTCGGCAAAGGAATCATCCAATGATCGGAGGCGCGCACAGTTCCAACTTATCAAAACGCTCCGCGCATTGCTCGGCTGGCATCTGCCGTCAACTGTTCGCCATCATCTTGGTCTTTTGTGCAAGCCCGCTCATCGCGCAGAACATCGCGCCCGCCAGTCCCGCCAGCGCAGCCAAAGACGGCGTGGTCTGGGGCGCATTGGTCTATGCCTCGGACAAGCAACCTGCTGAAAAAGCCGCGCCGCCCGCCGAGTTCCCGAAACTCTCCGAGCGACTGGCGAAAGCTTTTCCCTACAAACACTTTCAAGTTCTCGGCCAGCACAGTCAGGACATCTTCCGCGAATACGAATCTTGGGTCGTGCCGTCGAAAGACTTGTTCGTCAAACTCGACTCCAAGGGCGCGGCAAAAAATGGCGGCATCAAACTGAACATCCAGTTCTGGCAGGGCCAGCAAGTGCTCGTGAAATCCGACACCGAACTCCAGCCCAACAGCCCCCTCTTCATCGCCGGCCCCAAATGGCGCGACGGCCGCCTAGTCTTCGTGCTCGTGCTCAAGAAGGTGGAGCAAAGCGGCAAGGGGCCGTAGGGCACGCAAAGTAGAGTAGAAGTGGCGCCCCCGCCGCTTTTTTCCTGCAAGCAAGCGACGAGGGCGTCACTTCTACAGCGTGCGCTTGCTGCCAGTCACCACACCACCTTCACTCCATATTTCCGAAACATCGGATCAGCGGTGATGACGCTCAAAGCATCCACTTTGGCCTGTGCTATCAACATGCGGTCGAACGGATCGCGATGATGAAAAGGCAGCGCGGCAACTTCGCGACAGTGAGCGTCAGCGATTTCCAGACGCTTCACGCCGTTGAGAGCAAGTTCTGCGGGAATGGAGCGCCACCAGTCATTCTCGAGTTCAAAATCGAAACCACCGATGCTGAGCTTGATGGCGATTTCCCACAGTGACACTGCTGAGAACCAAAGTTCCTCCGCAGTCTCGTAAGCCTTTCGTGCTTTGGCGGTAAGCCGTGGATCATCACTGACAATCCAGAGCAGCGCATTCGTATCCAACAGACACTTCATGCGGCGCGACGGCGTGACTTCGGCTTTTTCTTTGCAACTGCTTGATTCATCCATGCCTCCATATCCGGCACTGAGCGATCAAAGCCCGCGCCCATGCGACGCACCAAGCCATTCAAGCCTCCCACGCGGCGCTTGTTGAGGGTATGAGTGATTTTTTCCAGACGCACCAGCGGAGCGTTGCGTTTCGCAATGACTACCTTTTCCCCGCGCAAGACTTTTTCAATCAGGCGTGAGAGATGTGTTTTGGCTTCGTGGATAGTGACCTGTGTCATGCGACCAATTTAGTCATCTAACTTAGTCATGTCAAGACGCGCCGCGCTATTGCCAACCACCACGTCCAGCTTGCGGTCGCTGCTAGTCGAAACTTCTTGAAGTCACGAAGTCAGAGGGGCTTCAAGAAAAGTTTCGTATGTTAATCCCGGGTTTATGTGAATGATTTTCTGATGTCCGCCGTATTTTGAGAATGTCAGTTTTCGCATCATCTGTGCCGCGCGAACCGTTTTGAAAACCGTCGTCCGCATCCATGACAAGTCCCCGTCTGCCCATTCTTAGCCTTCTCTTGCTGACAGCGCCTTTATTCGCTGCGGAGTTGTCGCAGGATCTGGTCATATATCTCGAGAAGCATTGTGCAGAGTGCCACGACTCGGAGACCAAGAAAGGTGGCCTCGATCTCAGTGTGCTGAAGTTTGACCTGAATGAAGCAAAGATTTTTGGTGAATGGGTGAAAGTGCATGACCGGGTGCAAGAGGGGGAGATGCCGCCAAAGAAGAAAGCTCGTCCTGATACTGCGGCGACGTCCACGTTTTTAAAAAATCTTGCTGCGCCCATGATTGCTGCAGATCAAACACGGGCCGCAGCCGTGGGACGCAGCACTTGGCGGCGCATGAACCGCTACGAATACGAGAACACGCTACGTGACTTGCTGGGCGCGCCGTGGTTGCAAATCAAAGAGAAACTGCCCGAGGACGGTGAGTCCAGCCGCTTCAACAAAATCGGCGATGCCCTGGATGTCTCGCATGTGCAAATGGCGCGCTACTTGGGCGCTGCGGACTATGCCCTGCGCGAGGTAATAACCTCTCAACTGTCACGGCCCAAAACAGAGACCGTGCGCTACTATGCCCGCGATGAATCTTCATTGATTGGGAAAATGAAGTTCAACCAGTTTAATCAAAGCCCCGAACGCGCCACATTTCCAGTGATCGGGACAGAAGCACAGCCCGAGGTGCGAGCAGGGAAAGTCCCCGCTACCGTGGGGTCAAACAATCCCAAGTTGCGCGAGATGGAAGCCATTGGAGTGGTTGCCAGCAGCTATGAGCCCATCGAATTACACTTCCGGCGTTTTGTCGCGCCCAGATCGGGCCGCTTTAAGCTACGCTTCAGCGCCTACTCGATCTGGGTGGGCCCTGGGCTCGGAAAACATTGGTGGACTCCAAACCTCGATGTGGTTTCGGCCGGACGACGTTCTGAACCGGTTACGATCTACTCGGAAGCGACACCGCGTCAGTTACGTCTCCTCGGCAGTTTTGATGTCGGCACGGAACCAACGGTGCGGGAGATTGACACCTATCTCCTCAAAGGAGAGATCGTTCGCTACGACGCCGTGCGCTTCTTCCGCTCACGTCCACCAGCCTGGCAAAATCCCCTCGCTGAACGCGATGGCCAGCCCGCTCTGGCCATGCAATGGATGGAAGTGGAAGGCCCTATCATCAGTGAATGGCCTGAAGCCGGACACCGTTTGCTGTTCGACAATATTCCGCTTCAGCGCCCCGCCCCAGAGGATGCGGCTGATGCCGAGCGTCTCATGCGGCGCTTCCTGCAACGTGCTTATCGCAATCCATTTACGGAAGATGAGGTGAAAAGGTTTCTGGTGGTGATCGAAGGAGCAAGGAAAAGCGGAAGTGATTTCGTAAACGCCATGATCGCCGGCTACTCCGCCGTGCTTTGCTCGCCTAAGTTCGTCTGCCTTGAAGAGAAACCCGGACGTCTTAATCAGGCTTCACTGGCCACGCGCTTGTCCTATTTTCTCTGGAACTCGGAGCCTGATGCCGAATTGCGGAACGCAGACTTGATGAAGCCCACAGTGCTGCGCCAGCAAACCGAACGGCTTTTGTGCGATGAACGCTCACATCGCTTTGTCAATGCGTTCCTCGACTACTGGCTTGATCTGCGCAAGGTCGATGCCACGGCACCTGACGCGGCGTTGTATCCCGATTATTATTTGGATGATCTTTTAGTCGAATCCGCGTTGCAGGAAACGCAGTTATTTTTCGCCGAGCTCATGCACGAAGACCTGCCCGTGCGTCATCTCGTTTCATCTGATTTCACCATGCTCAACGAATGTCTCGCAGCGCACTACGGCCTGCCGCCGGTCGATGGCGTCCATCTACGCCGCGTGTCGCTGCCGAAAGACAGTGTGCGCGGTGGATTGATGACACAGGCCAGTGTGTTGAAGGTCACTGCGAATGGCACGACCACCTCACCCGTCCTTCGAGGAGCTTGGATCATGGAGCGCATTCTTGGCAAGCAGCCACCGCCACCACCGCCGAGCGTGCCCGCGGTCGAGCCTGACACGCGCGGTGCCCACACGATCCGCGAACAACTTGATGCGCATCGCAAGCTGGAGACCTGCGCGGCTTGCCATGCGAAAATCGATCCGGCTGGATTCGCTCTGGAGAACTTTGATGTTTTGGGTGGCTGGAGGGATCAATATCGTGCGCTAGGAAATGGAAAACCTAGGCCGGGTTTCGGTAAAAACGGCCAGCCCTTCGCCTTTCACGATGCACAACTGGTGGATGCCAGCGGCACCTTGCCCGATGGCCGGGCTTTCAAAGACATCCGCGATTTGAAAATTTTGCTTCTCGATGATGAAGAACAACTCGCCCGCAATCTCGCGAAGCAACTCACCGTCTATGCCACAGGTTCTCCGGTGCGTTTCGGAGACCGACCCGTCATCGAAAATATTTTACAGCAGACATCGCCCGGACATTACGGTGTGAAGTCGATTATCCACGCCCTTGTGCAGAGTGAATTGTTTCAATTCAAATAAGCCTATGAACCCCTCCGTTTTCATTTCAACACAACGCCACGTTTCCCGTCGGCAATTTCTCCGAGCATCCGGCGTTGGACTCGCTCTGCCACTGCTAGAAGCCATGTTGCCCGCGTTCTCCAGGGCCGCCTCCAAGGAGCAGCCGCCACGGCGGTTTCTCGGCATATGCAATAATCTCGGCCTGCTCCCGGACAAATTTTTCCCTAAGCCGGATCAGACCGGGCGCGGCTACACGCTCTCGCCATACTTGGAACTGCTCAAAGCCCACCGCACGGACTTCACCGTCTTCAGCGGCGTGTGGCATCCTGATGTGGATGGTGGACATCCTGCGGACAATTGCTTCCTCACCGCCGCGCCCCATCCGGGCAACGGCAGCTTCCGTAATACAATATCGCTGGATCAATTCGCCGCCGAGCGCATCGGCCATCTCACGCGCTTCCCTTCACTAACTCTTGGCGTGAATGTGTCACAAGGTTCGCGCAGTTTGTCTTGGACCGGCTCGGGTGCGCTGATTCCTTGCGAAGAGAAACCATCTGAGGTTTTCAAGCGACTCTTCCTCCAAGGCACGCCTACAGAAATCGCCGAACAAGAACGAAAGCTGGCGCTCGGCCAAAGCATTATGGACGCCGTCGCCGGTCAGGCAAAAAGTCTGGAGCATGACCTTGGAGCCCACGACCGTGAACGGCTCGACCAATACTTCACCGGGGTGCGCGATTTAGAATTGCGCTTAGGCAAATCCCGCGAATGGGAGCGTAAACCCAAGCCAGTAGTAAAGACGAAACCGCCGCTCGATCCCACGACTCCGCGCGAATACATGGAGAAGGCACGCCTGATGTATGACATGGCCCAGCTTGCGTTTGAAACCGATAGCACGCGCATGATCACCCTGATGCTCGACAGTGTGAACTCGCCCACGCTGGAAATCAGCGGAGCGAGTATCACCGATGGCTATCACAGCCTGTCGCACCACGGCCAGTCACCGAAGAAACTCGAACAGTTGGAGACCATAGATCGGGAGCACATGAAACTGCTCGACCACCTATTCACCCAACTTAAAACGACCCGCGAAAAAGGCGGAACACTGCTGGATCATTCCATGATTCTCTATGGCAGCAATCTAGGTAACGCGAACACCCATGTCACGACCAACCTGCCGGTTCTTCTCGCCGGCGGCGGCTTCAATCACGGCCAGCATCTTGTCTTCGACCGCGAGCGCAATTACCCCTTGCCGAACTTATTTGTCTCCATGTTGCAGCGACTAGGCCTCGACGTAGCCGCTTTTTCCAGCAGCACCGGCACCATGCGCGGACTGGAAATGGTGTAGGCTGCCGTGCTACTTCTGAATATGCACAAACGCGCCGCGCTTGTTGCCCACCACCACGTCCGGTTTGCCGTCGCCGTTGATATCGCCGACGAAGAACTGGGTGCCGATGCCGGAGTCGCCATCAATGAGATGCGGGATGAATTTCGCACTGCCGCCTTCGCGTTTTAGCTCGAACCACCACAGCACGGCGGGCGCATTGGGTTCTATGTCGCCATTGTTGCCATGCGCCCAGAAGCGCTTGCCGGTGATGATGTCCGGCAAGCCGTCGCCGTTCATGTCCTTCAACTCGATGGCGTGAATCTGTGAGAAAATGAGGCCGGTTTCACTAGGCTCTGCAGGCGAGCCAGTGATGAGATGCTCTTTCCATCCGTCCGCTGTTTGCTCATACCAAGCGAGTCCATATTCATGCGCGGCGAGACTGGTGATGACATCGTTTTTTCCATCACCATTCACGTCATAGACATACATTTGGGCGCCGCCTTTGCTGCCGAATTTTTGCGCATGAAATGTCCACACTGGCATGCCTTCAAGCGACTTCGGCTGCTCCCACCAGCCGTTGAATTCGAGGATGTCAGTTTTACCATCGCCATTCACATCTCCGTAACCGATGCCGTGCGTGAATTTCTGAAATGCGAGCTTGGGCGAGACGGGATGCCACGTCCACTTGTCGTCCGGCTTCTTCGGATCAAATGTCGCGTAGCCGAGATGTCCGCTGCTCATGCACAGCAAATCGGGGCGGCCATCGCCGTCAATGTCCACGAACATGGGCGATTCATTGTCTGTGACATCGAGCGCGACGTGCTTCTTCCAAGGCTCATCGCGATTCTGCGGGTTTTCATACCAAAGCGTTTCTTTGCCGGGGAAACCCATGACGATGTAATCCGTCCAACCATCGCCATTGATATCGTATGAGGCGCAAAGGAAATTGTCGCTGTAACCATTGGCCGTGCTCTTAGCACCGTGGAAGCCCTCGATCTCCGTCTCGGTGCCGTCCGCGAGTTTTGCCTTGGTGCGTTGCGTGTCGGGATAAATCACATGCCGCTTCTTGAAGTCCGGCCCCTCAAACCAATACGGCCCGTAGATCACATCCATCTTCCCGTCCTTGTTCACATCCGCAGCCGTTGCGCCCTCGGCCCAGAAGTTGTCCGTGAGTTGTTGCTTCATCCATTTGCCGTCCGCTGCTGGAGGCGGGGTGGATTGGGACAGGGCGTGATTTACAACGAACGCCAGATAGAGAAGCGGGAGCGGGAATTTCATTGGTGAGTAAACGGAGTTGGGCGGAGATGTTATCACTCGGCTTATGGAACCGAGGTCGGGTTACTTCACGTCCAGGAATGTAACGTCATCGCATTGGGCTTTGAGGAATGGGGCGCTGCGATCGGGAGCGATGGTGAGTTGGTGCTGGCCGGCGGGGATGGTGGACTCGTAGCGGCCATCCTTGAGGGTCAGGGGTTTGCCGTCGAGCCAAGCCGACTTGGCGCCGATGAGGATCAGCGGAAGTTTCGTCGCAGCAGAGACACTGAAGCGCGCGCCAGCGTAGGGCTTGTCAGGTAGATCTGTTTTGTTGAGTTGCCCATTGACGAGAGTGGCGACGAATACTTCGCTATTTTTCACGGCTGGACCTTCCGGCGGTGAAGAGGTGAAGGTCCAGATGCGGGCGACGTTGGCCTTGCTGGCGTCGAAGGGTCCCGGCCGGCCGATCTGTCCCAAGAAGGCAAAGAGGTTGACCTTGGACTTGACGTCGAGGCCATCCACCAAACCGGGAAGCATCAGGCTGCCAATATTTTCTTTTTTAACAATATTGGCCTTCACGAGCGGGATCTCAGCACCGGGGGCGGGGCGGATGATGACTTCGTTGGCGGTCTCGCGCGCCGGGATGCCGTTCATGACGCTGCCGTCTTTCATGGTAAAGGCGAAACCGTGGTAGCCTTCCTTGACCTTGGCGGCGGGATTGAGGGTGCTTTCAATGATGTAGTCGAGCGGTGCGCTGGCGCCGATACTGGAGAAGTCGGGGCCGAAGTTGCCGCCTACGCCGCCGATGGCGTGACAGGCGATGCAGGCGCTTCGACGGTAAACCATTTCGCCAGCGGCGGGATCTCCACCGCTCTGGACCGCTTTGACCAAGCTGGCGATCTCCTTAGTGAAATCGCGCGGGGTGCTCTGTGCTCCGGCGAGCGGAGAAATGACGGCGATAAGGGCTTCCCCGCTGCGGCCCATGCCGCGCGCGGCTTGCAACGCGGTGGTGTAGGCTTCAGGTGGGAGGTCCTTGGGGAACTCCTTGGCCACCAGCTTTACGAAACCGGCGTTCTGGAAAAGCTCCGCCCACAAAGCAACGGCAACTGCCTGATCAGGAGTTTGTTTCAGAATGGTGGGCAGCACCTTTAGCGACTCAGGCGCAGCGTGGACCGAAAGCGGTATCAATGCGCCACGGCGCACGGCGATGGGGCGGTCTTCTGCGACAAGTTTTTTTAATGCCTCGACGGTCGGCGCCTTTCCGATGAGCCGCAGGGATTTAAGAGCTTCGCCACGGAGGGCGTCGTCTTTTTCGTTGCCGGCAAACTCAGCGAGCTTGGCTACCAATGCGTCCTGATGCCATTCACCAGCAAGACGAATGCCCGCAAGTTGCATCTCATGATCAGGCGACTCGATAAGCGGTGCGATGCCCGAGAGGTCACCCTCGGGGCGCAGATTGCGCGAGTGCGCCGCATCGCTCAAGGCCACGACAATGCGGAGGCGTGCAGGTGCCTGCAATGCGCTGTCTTTAATGAGCGTGCTATAGAGGCTGTTGAGTTCCGCCACTCCGCCGGCTTTTCCGATGAGTTCGATCCACTTGCCGCTGCCTGCGGAATCTATTGTGCGGCCCACAAAGAGCCGCTGGATAAATGCGCCAGTCACGACGGGATCGGTGATCTGGGTGAGGATGTTGAGCTGCTTCTCGCGCTCAAAGATTTTCTCCGGATGAGCGGCAAGTTCCTCAAGCCAGGGACGGGCCAGTTCATTGACTGTAGTCCAGGCGGCGAAGTCGAGGAAACTGTCCCCGGCGTCGGTTGGCATGTTGCGCAGGACAAGGTCTGCACTCTCGAATGTGCGCACGCGGGCGAGGGCGCGGAAGGCCTCCAGACGCACGCGAGGATTGCGCTGCGGCTCCAACCAAGGAGCCATAGCGCTGATGTCGGTGAGACCGTGCGTGCCAGAGGTTTTGCCGAGTTCACGAAGCCCCACTTGGACGCTGGCGTTGTCGGATTGTTTGGGATCCAGCATCGCCAGAAGGTGCTTCGTGTCGGCAGTGCGCCCGCTGAGCAACCAGGCGGCATGACGGCGGGTAGTTTCATCCTTCACCCAACCAGCGAGCGCCTTCTGCAATTCAGCCACAGGAACTTTGGCCAGTTCGCATCGGGCCTTTTCGAAGTCCCAGCGATTGGGAGAAAGCAACTTGGCCAGCAGTTCACTCACTGGCTTGCCGACCAGCGATTCCCAGACCAACGCCTTGCTGTCTTTGGGAGCGATGCGCCAGATACGACCGTGCTCCTTGTCACGACGCGGATCGCGGAAATCAACCTCGCCGTGGTTGATGATGGGATTGGTCCAGTCGGCCACAAACAGACCTCCGTCGGGGCCCATCTTCAAGGCAATGGGACGGAAAGTGTCGTTACTGGTGCGCACGACATCGGCCTCGACTTTGGTGACGTAGCCAGATTTATTATCCGTCTTGCTCAAATCATTGAAGCTGAATCGGACGATGCGATGAGCACGGAAATCATCGGTGATGGCGTTGCCCTGCCACTCAGGGCCGAAGAGCGGGCTGGCGATAAGTTCCAAGCCGGCGAACTTGGGATAGCCACCGGGGCTGATGCTGGTGATGGTGCGGCGGGCACCTTCGGAAGGTGGCAAGACCGCGCCGGGGAAACCCCAGCTCACCCCGTTGCCGTCGGCACCGGAAGTGAGAAAAGTTTGGCCATCCGCGTCCTCCTGCTGACCCCAGCAATTGACGAGTCCCTTCGAGTGAACTTCCAGACGCTCAGTGTTCGGATCATAAGCGAAAGCCACGCCCGAGTTCGCGCGCACGAGTCCCCATGGAGTTTCGATATGCGAGTGGATATAAATCGTCTGATGAAAATATAGGCGCCCATCGATGCCCCAATGCAGGCCGTGAATAATGTGGTGCGTGTCCTCGGTGCCGAAACCGCTGAGCACGATGCGGCGCTCGGAGAGCATGCCGTCGGCACCGGGTTTGGTGAGATGAAGCAGCTCGGTGCTCGCGCCTACGTAGCAGCCGCCGGAATTGTCAGGCTCGACACCGGCGGGGATGAGCAACTTGTCAGCGACGATGCGTGATACATCAGCCACGCCGTCGTGGTTGGTGTCCTCGAGCACCACAATGCGGTCGTTGCCGGTGGAGGGTCCGAACTTGGCCTGGTTGCCCTCCATTTGTGCGCCGAGATCATCGGGATTGACCTGCGGATACGTGTTGGATGAGGCGACCCACAGTCGGCCCGCGCTGTCCCAATTCATGCCGACAGGTTTTTCGAGCAGCGGGTTCTCGGCGAAGAGCGTCATTTGCAAGCCACCGTCCAGAGTGAACTCGGGGCGCGGCAGTGGTGCCAACACGGGCAGTTTGGTCTCGCTCTTAGGTTCGGGCGCAAGTGTGCCGGGCTTGCCAGCCGCAATGCTGATCACGTCCGCCTCAGCCTTGTCAACGAGCGGGTCGAACTTGGGGATCTCGACCGCATTACGGCCCTGCTCGCCTTTGCGGAAGCCGAAAATATAAGTGTAATTTGCCGGGCGACTGCGATGGAAAAAGAGCGCGTTCTTGCGCAGAATCGCCTGACGTAGCACGTGCTGTTCCGGCGTCTCGACATCCCAGTCCTTAGACTCGGTTTTCCAGCCAAGCTGGGCGGAGAAGCTCTCGGCTAAAGCGCGATAGCCGTGTGGAGTCAGATGAATGCCGTTGTCCGTGCCTTGTGCAAGGTCAATGCCAGCGGCCTTCATCCACTCGCCGCGGACGAAGGGTGCCTGCTTCTCGGAAGCAAGTTGCTCGATCACCTTTTCATATTCGGCGAGGATATCGTTGTGCTCCTTGGGGTCAGGCAACCCCGGTCGTGTAGCGCGAAGGTCTTCGTGGCGGATGGGACCGACGAAAACAAAGCGCACCTTTCCATCCGGGCTGGCCTTCACGATGAGGTCCATGAGCGCGAGCATATCGCGGCGGAACTTGTCCGGACTGTGGTCCATGCCATATCTCACCGGATCCGGATTGAGGACGGGGTCATTCTTGCGGTAGGTCAGGTCATCAAGGCTAGCCGCCATGCCATAGCCGAGAATCGCAACGGTAGGTTTCACCACCGCGAGCTGTTCTTTAAGGCTTTCCGTGCCTTTGCCCACAGGATCAAAGCTGGCACGCGATGCACCCAGAGGACTGTCACCGCTGTAGCCGAGATTGCGCACCGCGAAACTGCGACCCGGGAACTCGCGCCTCATACGGGCCTCGAGGTAGCCGTAGTTATTATCACGCTCGATCAGAACATCCCCTATGAGCAGCACGCGGTCGCCGTCCTGGATATCGAGTTTTCGTTCACCGGCAAAAAGTGGAATGAAGTTCATGCCGCAAAGGGCAACGATGGTGATGAGTCGTGGGATAATCATGATGTAGATGATGTGATAATGCTGTGGCAGACATTGTTTACGAATTGAACTTGTGCAAAATTTCTATGGGCGACCGTTCTTGCCGCATAGCCTCCGATGGTGCATGATTCACCCACATGCTGCCGTCCTGCAAGCCCCCGATTCTCCGCCTACTCACAGGCGTGCTCGGCGCATGGCTCTGGCTTGGCAGTGTGCTGCATTCCGCAAACGACCCCGGCACTGCGCCTGAGTCATTTATTTTTGATGATGCCATCCTCTTCCAAAAGGCTGACAAGGATAAACTGAGCCATTCGCTGAGCGAGACCGCGAACAAAACCGGCGTGTCGGTCTATGTGGCCGGGTATTCTTTCCTCGAAGGCGAGGCTGCGCGAGAGCGTGCCACCGCTCTTTGCAGTCGATGGCTGGAGAGCAAGCCGGGGCTGGTGATTGTTTTCACACGAGGCAGCGCACAACCCGCCGTGACCCCATCACCGGAATTGTGGCAGCGCTATCCGACGGACGAGGTTGTGATGCTGATGCAAGAATCCGCCCGACTGCTCGGCGATGTTTTTTTATCACCGGAACAAAGAGTGATCCGCGCGACCAATCTGGCTCTTGAGAAACTACATACAATGGAAGCTGCG
Organism: Verrucomicrobiales bacterium; assembly: GCA_038230495.1. Classification (GTDB taxonomy): domain Bacteria; phylum Verrucomicrobiota; class Verrucomicrobiia; order Verrucomicrobiales; family Verrucomicrobiaceae; genus VFKE01. Next base: position 34,862 of record JBBRNC010000013.1, on the reverse strand, counting down.
CGACTGGCACGCCTGCATCATTATTCTACTTCCGATGTCCGGCTGGCGAAGATGCTCGGCTCTATGCTCTTAGTATTGGCTGCAATTTTCTGGTTCGCATTTTGGAAGCGCCGGAAACGCGCCGCTACTCGTGGCGGTCCGTATTATTTCCCGGACGCAGTTGTCAGCACGCGACTCGGCGCACCGTTCGGCGGCGGCGTCACAGGTGAAGCCGGACCGGGACAGCCTCCTTGATCCAGCCTCGTGAGTAACACAGTCGTCTCGACTGTGGGTGTTGCGGGCGTCTCGCCCCGCAAGGCTTCATGGAATCCCTCGTGGGCGAGACGCACCCAACACACGCAGGCCAGAGGCCCACGTTACTTACTGACAGGCGCAACGAGTGCTCTTTGTCACTACGTTCCGGTTGTGGTTAAATTTTCCTTTTCAGGCTCAAGAATTCGCGGCTTTGATCTCAGCAATTTGTTTGTCTATCTGCTCGATGAAACGATAGGCCAGCCGCTTGCGCTGATACTTGCGCCAGAGGAAGTCGCGCAATGATTCATAGTCCTCCAACGTGGGAGAAAGAATCGGAGTCCAGTCGGGTTCGTCCTTGTAAGTCTGGACAAAATTCCAGCGGCGCGTGTCCCAGGCAGCGCGCACAATTCGGACACGGCCCTCCTCGAATCGTTCGCGCCATTCATAAGTCTGGGAGGAGAGGTTTACTTGCACGCGCGCACCATGCAGCGCGAATGAGCGGATTCAAGACATGAAAAAAAAGCACCATCCGCTTCTTGAGTTTAAGCCTTGATCCTTGAAACTCGAACCTTGAAACATTCCCATCGTTATCGCGACCTGTTCATCATCGCCGCCTATGTCGTGGCAGTGCTGGTTTTCGCAGCCGCGCTCGCGCCCGTGTTTTACGCAGGTGGAAAATGGTTACTCCACACTTCGCAAGATCATGGTTGGGATAAAATTAAATCCCTGTCGTGGTTCATGGTGCCGCTCAGCAAAACAGAATTCCACGGCTACTTCGACCGCGCCGCGATGGTGGTCGCACTGGTCGGCCTGTGGCCGCTGGCGAAACTTCTTCATCTGAAACGCGATGAGATCACCGGCACCGTTCCTTTTTCAGCGGGATGGAAACAACTGCTCATCAGCTTTGCGCTGGCTGCGGCTCTGCTGCTTGTGATGGGCACCGTTTGTCTCTGGCTCGAGGCCTGCAAGATGATCCGCAATCCCGCATGGCTCGCGCTGGGCACACCGCTCATATCGGGTCTGGTCGTCGCCTGCATGGAAGAATTTCTTTTTCGCGGCGCAGTGCTGGGCATTTTGCGGCGCACCCTCAGCGAACGCAGCGGTGTGTTCTGGACGACAGTGCTTTTTGCCATTGTTCATTTTCTCAAGCCGCCCGATCACAGCGTGAGCGATAGCGCAGAGGTCATCTGGTCGAGCGGCTTCCTCCATGTCACACGACTCTTCAGCGGCTTTGGTCGCTGGAATGATTTCCTCGGTGAGTTTCTGCTTCTCTGCGGAGTCGGCTGGGTGCTGGCGCGCGCCCGGTTGGCCACAGGTGGATTGTGGGCCAGCATCGGATTGCACGCTGGCTGGGTCGCAGGCATGAAATATTTCAACCAACTCACAAACACCACCAAGGCTCTGCGCGATGGAGCCTTCGCCCCTTGGATGGTGGAGAACCATTGCAAAGCCATCGTCAGCCCCGTAGTCGGCTTCGTGCCGCTCATCGCCATTCTCATCACCGGCGTTCTGATGCTATGGATCGCTCGTGGATGGCGCACGAGAGAAACTGAAAAAGGCGTTGCCAGCACGGTCGGCTGATCGTTTAGTCATGCTCCACACAAAGCCCGGGTGGCGGAATTGGTAGACGCGCTAGACTTAGGATTGCGAAACTGTTAATTTAAAAGCGTTTCGATTTATTGCATAAGCCTGTCGTTTGCGCTTGTAATTTCCTTCATGATGCTGGCGCAGACACGAAGCACAGACGCATCGCAAAAAGTGGCTTAATCTAGCACAATCTCTAGCACGACTGCGCCTTGCTGCTTCAGTTTTTAATTTTGTCCTCCTTCTAAACCTCTGAAAATGTCGTCAAGTGTCTCATCAACCCGTTGCGACTTGCGTTCAACTATTTCGCCAAGCTTCTCGAGCTTTCCTGCGGATTCACTGTCATGAGGCGTGAGGTGTCCGACGGCGTCGCCGAACTCATTGATCGCTTCGAGTGACCACGAGGGATTGCCACTTGTTCCGCGCCGTAGAATAAGTGCCGAGTGTGAAAAGGATACCAAATACCCCGATACCGCAGCAGCCTCGCGCCATTCGAGCCTACCAGCAGCGGTTCGCTCAAGAACCGTCGACAGAATTTTCTTCATTTCGCTAGTCTTTATCATTTTTTCCAATGGTTGTTCGAGCGTCGTTCAATAATACATGAATCTCGTCGCAAATCCTCGTCATTTCACGCGTGATCTTGACGAAGTCCAAAGGTTGCTTGGTATCAGCCAAATGAGCTTCGATGCTGTCCTCGGTCGTAGCCAACTCAGTCACCGCTGCTTGAATGACTTTTTGTGCCTTATTGTTACCTGTAAACAAGTGCGATTGCCGCGCATTGATCAAATACCGTCTCAATTCAGATAAGCGGTCGGGCACCACGTGGACAACTTTCGCACGAAGAAACCTTTTCAAGTCCGAGATGCCATCGCAGAATCGAGTCAGTTCAGCGATCACATTGACCTTCCCTAGGTCACTTCTAAACTGGCCGACTGCGTCCTGCGCGGCCCTCGAAGCCGTCTGGGCTTTTTGCGCTTCCTTATACGCCTTCCAAATGCCCCACAAGGCGAGCGGCAGGCCAACGATGGCAGCCCACACGGCAAAGTATTCGAATATGGACACATGCGCTTCTGGAAGCCAAGGACGCGCTTCGTCGGCTTTATGTAAAGCTGACGAAGCGGATTGTCCTAGGATGGGCTGCCAATTCACATTCATTCGATATGCTTGCACAACAAACCTTTCAAGGGTGATTCTGCAACATCGTTTCTACATATTTCAAGTCTGGCGCGTCTAATGGTATTTTACCTAGTAACCATGCCATGAGAAAAGCCGCTTGTGCTAGACAGTGGTTGTTTCTACCCCTAAATCTTTTTTCCTTGTCACCAACGGCGAGCAAGGCGATCTGTCGCCTCCTCAATGGCCCACAACCCCAGTGCAGAGATGCAGAAAAACCCGTTGCCAGCAGGGTCGGCTGATCGTTTAGTCATGCTTCACACAAAGCCCGGGTGGTGGAATTGGTAGACACGCCAGACTTAGGATCTGGTGACGAAAGTTGTGCAGGTTCGAGTCCTGTCCCGGGCATCTCTCTCTTTATCAAGGGAGCGTTAGAGATGGTTCCCAAAATTCAAGTAGCGGCGATTGGCAATCGCCGTCCTAAACCCAATCGCGAAGCCGCAAGACAGGAAGCTTCGAGATTTGCTGCTATCGCAGAGGTTGCTTCGGGCGGCGGTTGGAAACACGCCGTTCCTTGGTGGAGACTTCGACGCCGACGGGCGCGAGCTGTCACCACACGGCTTGACACTTACCACAGTAAGCCTAGGCTTACTGCATGATTTCCAGCGTTTCAGTCAAAGGCCAGATGGTCATCCCCGAAGCCATTCGCGAACAGGCGCGGATCAAGTCCGGTGATAAGCTTGACGTCGGCTATGCCAACGGACTCATCGTGCTTCGAAAGCGCCGCGCGATGACACCCGCCCGCGTGCGTTCGCTGCTGCTCGCCGGACGCGACCTTCCCGAAATAACTCCCGCAGATGAGGCCGCCGTTGGCCGCGCTGTGCAGCGTGTTCGCAACCGCCGCAAAGTGTGAAGGCGGTCTTCGATACCAACGTCGTCGCCAGCGCGAGTTTCTGGAACGGCGCACCTTTCGAGTGTCTTTCGGCCTGGGCACAAGGCCGCTGCTCAGCGGCCGTCAGCCCCACCTTGCTTGCCGAGTATCACGAGACGATAGAGGAACTGCGCCTCGAATATCCGAAACGCCCCTTTGTCCCGTGGGCGGATGCGCTGACCGAAACTGCTGAGCTGGTTTTTCCCACTGAATTCGCCAGTGGTGCCACGCCTGATCGTGATGACGAGATGGTTCTCGAGTGCGCCCTCGCTGCGGAGGCCGATTGCATCGTCACGGGTGACAAAAAACATCTGCTACCGCTGCGCAACTTTCGCGGCATCTCGATTCTCAGTCCGGCGGATTTTTTGAAGCGGCTCGGGGCTGCTTGAATTCCATGCGAAAATTTCTTCATCCCTCCTGCGCCTGCAAAACATACAGTGGCACTCTCGAGCGTGACTCACCGTCCACCTTGAGTTCAAAATAGTATTCGCCGGGTTCTTTAAGCTCGAAGCCGAGGATGTTCCAGATGTGATGATGCAATTGGGAACGCTCGTTCGGAATCTCGACACTGATGCTTTGTTTGACGGGCTTCATCACGGGCCGCATGTCGGGATCACAAAAGTGGAACTCAAACGAATGCGCGCCCTCTTCGCCAACATCAAAACGCATTCTCGCCGCCAGCGCACACATGGGGTGCTGACAGGGAAAAGCTCTGGCACCTATAGTATCGAAGCAGCCAAGAATGTTGAGCTTGCCGCCCGAGACGGTCGCGGCGTCGCAGAGGGTGAAGATTTCTATGTTCATTTTTTAAACACTACCACATTCCTCAGGGACAAAGCTTTGATCTTTTCATCTGATGGCTTTGGCAGTATATGAAGAGATGCGCCGATGAAACCGGAAAACCCATCGCACGAACAGCTGGTTGCTGCATCTCCCGACGATGCTGTGCGCCTACGGGCGATTCTGGACACGGCCGTGGAGGGCATTATTTCGATTGATGAAAAAGGCTTCATCGAGTCTTTCAACAAGTCAGCGGTCAAGATGTTCGGCTACTCGCAGGAAGAGGTCGTTGGAGAAAAAATAAGCGTGCTGATGCCGGCACCATTCCGGGAGCGTTACGATGAGTTTTTCCAAAAATACTGCCAAAAGAGAAAGGCTAAAAAGATTGTCATCGGCCCTGAAATCTTGGGAGAGCGCAAGGACGGGAGTGTCTTTCCAATTGAACTGGCGGTGAGTGAAGTGCGTCTTGCGAACGGACGACTCTTCCCCGCATTGCTTCGGGACATTTCCATTCGCAGGCGCTTGGAGCGGGAAATGCTGGAGGCCATCGAGCGTGAGCAGCGCCGCATTGGAAGTGATTTGCATGACGGAGTTTATCAGGAGTTGTCCGGCATTGACCTGCTGGTGCGTGTTCTTCAGAAACGACTCACCAGCACTTCAGCCGTCGATGCGCAGTCGGCTTCGGCGATCTCTGGTTATGTGCAGCAGGCCATCGAGCAAGTCGGCATGGTGGCCCGCGGTCTATCTCCAGTGGAGGCGTCGGACGATGGTCTAATGCGCGCGCTACAGGAGTTAGCGAGACATTCTTCTAAGCTGCTAAAGATAAACTGCGAGGTTGAATGCGATCCCGCGCTGAAAATAAATGACCATGACAAAGCAACTCACGTCTATCGCATCGCCCAAGAAGCAATCAACAACGCCTTCAAACACGGCGGTGCTAAAAGAATCTATATCAGCCTGACAGCAAATTTTGACAAGATTATGCTGACCATCACGGATGACGGGTGCGGGTTTTCTGAAGACTCAATCGCCAGCGGTGGTATGGGTTTGCGCACCATGCATTATCGGTCTGACATGATCAGTGCCAAGCTGGAGATCCGTCATGCCGAACCTAGAGGCACGGTAGTGATCTGTTCATTTTCGCGAGGATGATCAAAACATGATCCCTCCACGCTTGACTCCGCTCGATTGAACCGCAGTAATCCTCAGCACCAACATTGATTAAATACCCCCTGATCTTTCTCGCCATCTTGCTGGCAGTTTCGTTAACTTCAATTCATGCGGCTCAACCGGATGCTGGCATAAATATTCCGCCGAGTAAAAATTTACCGCTGGGTTTCTTCCAGTGTCGGGAACTGGTGGACTTCGTGATCAAACACGCCAAACCGTGACGCCTCACGCCGCGTTTACGCAACTATCGTAGGGAAATGAGGGCCATTTTCTATGATCGAAAATGGCTCGGCAAACTCGATAATTTGCCATCATCTCGAATAAAAACACAGTTGGATTTGACCTACTTTCGATAGTCGGCACCTGTCTGACTTTTGTGCACGGAGGCCGCCCACTCATCGAGTTTTTTGCTCATCGTGGCGGCAATGTCCGGCTTCAGGGCGGAGAGGTCCTTTGTTTCACCCAAGTCTTCCGTCAGGTCATAGAGTTGTTTACCATTCTTCGTGACGACGAGTTTGTAGCGATTGTCGGACAAGGCGGTGTCACTTCCCGACATGAATCCGATGGGGCTTGGGCGCTCGGTTATTTTTCCATCGAGCAGCGGCACAAGGCTGATGCCATCCATCGGCTGCGGCTTGTCTTTTGGCATCGCAACGCCCGCGACTTCCAGAATGGTCGGATAGAAATCACTGGTCACCACGGGAACTGACGTGCGGCCCGGCTTCACGCGTGCTGGCCATTCGCAGATTCCAGGTTCCCGGATGCCGCCCTCGTAAAGATCGCTCTTGCCGCCGCGCAGAGGACTGTTGTCTCCGGGCCGGCCATTGTCGGAGTTGAACCAGAGCATTGTGTTGTCAGCGATGCCTTGCTCCCGAAGTCCTTTCCGCAACGTCCCCATGGCCCGGTCAATGCCAGCGATTTCACCCAGTTCCGGATCCCCTCCAGCCGCCTTTAAATCTGCCTCCAAGGGCTTATGCGGCAAGTGCGGGCTGCCGAACCAGATGACGGCTAGGAAGGGCTTGTCCGGTGACTCTTTCTTGATCTGATCGATCCACCTCAGCGCCTCCGCAACGACCACGTCTGACCCGTCGCCCTTGGTTTCCACTGTCGTTCCCAAGCGGCTGAATTTCGGATTGGTGTCGAAAAAGTTGGAGACGGAAAACCACATCTCGAAACCGAACGCGCCGGGGCTTAACGGATCATTCGCGGCAATCGGCTTGCCCGCGCCGCTTTGCCCGTTGAGATGCCATTTGCCAAAGTGCCCCGTGCGGTAACCTGCGGCACCGAGCGCCTGCGCAATGGTCTTCTCTTCGTGTTTCAATGGCTTGCCGTAAAGCGTCACTCCGTAGCGGAATGGGTGACGCCCAGTCAGGCAGCTTCCGCGTGTCGGCGAGCAGACTGGTGCCGCAGCGTAAAACCGGTCAAAGCGAAGTCCGTTCGCCGCCATTTTATCAAGCTCCGGCGTCTTGAAGCTCGCCTTGGCCAGCCGTCCCTTCTCATTATAGCTGACGTCACCCCACCCTTGGTCATCGGACATGCACAAGATGATGTTCGGACGGCTCTGCGCAAAAGCCGACAAGCCGACGGTGAGCGCCACACCACAAATGAGGATTTTAATAAATATAAATTTCATGTTCGCTGAATTATGTTTTGTAAGGGTAAAAGCTCCTCCGAGAACGTAACGCTCACGCTGCTTTCTTAGACGGTTTGCCGCCGAGCATCCCGATCAGCAAGCGCTCCAGAACGAGCTGGGGATCGACTTGTGTCGTGACGAGTTTCAGATTCGCTTCCAGACATGCGCTCAAGGCCGCACGCAACTCCGCTGACTTGAATCGCTGCGCTTCGCCGATGGCGAGAAATACAGGATAGACGTTCAGTCCGGTGCCATCTTTTTTCTTCGGCAAATGCGCTGTCTCTGCGGCAGGCAGTCTTTCCAGCGCACTGGAGAATGATGGATAGGACTGACGCGGAAGTTTCGGATGTGCAGTAATGATGTCATTGGCCAGCAAGAGGCTGCGCACTCGCGGCACGATGGCTCCGAGCAAAATGCCCACGGGGTTTTGCCCCTGATAAATCAAAGTGCGCAGCAGTTCCAGTGCGCGGCGCAAGTCACGGCGACCAATGGCATTCCCGACCTCGAAAATAATTCCAGCACGACTAAGCGGCACGACTGCACGCACATCTTCTACAGTAACGCGCCCTGCTTTTCCGAGATAGAGGCTGAGCTTCTCCAACTCGTTATCGAGCTGTCGAGTGTCCTCGCCCGCGAGCTGCACCAGCATGGCCAGCGCTTCTTCATCAAAGGTCAGCCCCATCTCTCGCGCACGCCGCGCCACTAATGGCATGACCGCATCCTCCCAGCCAGTTTTGCTAGTATCTGGCTTGTCGAATAAACGCAAATCCGCGAGCTTCTGAATGCGCTTCCATGCGGAGCGTCGCTTATCAACTGCGGTAGCGCTGAGAAGAAATTTCACATCCGACGGCAAATGATTCTCCACGTAATCAAGAATCGACTCCGCACCTTCAATCGCGGCAATGGTCTTCCCGACCTGGCTGTCCGCGAGGAAGTTCGCATTTTTCAGCCACACCAGTTTTCCTCCGCCGAAGAACGGCAGCGTCTGCAGCGCGTCCATCACTCTGCGCACAACTTGTGCGCAGTGATCCGCATTGTCCGCCGAGCCGTCGATAATCTCCACTCCGAACTCCCCCGCATCCGCTGGCGCAAGCTCGCGCGAAAGTTTCAGTGCAGCCTCTTTCACGCACGCCTCATCCGTGCCGATGACAGCGGTGAAGTTCGAGGGTGCGGCGGCACTTTTCTTTGGAGGAGGCATGACGCCAGTTTCAGGTTCCAAGTTCCAAGTTTCAAGTTATTCTCTGTTCTTCCGATGAACCCACAGATTTCCCAACTCCTCTCCGTCACTCCACTCGACTGGCAAACAGTCCTCGATGTCGTGATCGCCGACTTCAACGGCACCACTGGCACGCTGCACCGACTCGACCCGCAGACGCAACTGCTCACGCTCGTCGCGCAGCGCGGCATCCCTCCGCATTTGATGCCCGTCATTGAAAAAATTCCGGTGGGCAAAGGTATCGCCGGCGCGGCAGCGGAACGAATGGAGCCAGTCGAACTGTGCAATCTCCAAACCGATCTCGGGGGCGTGGCCAAAGCAGGCGCTCGCGCAACCAACGTGCAAGGCTCTCTCGCTGTGCCCTGTTTGCTGGGCAATGAACTGCGCGGCACGCTCGGCGTCGGCATGATGACGCCACATGATTTCTCCGATGAAGAGAAGGCGCGCATGATGGAGATAGGTCACGCGGTTGCGCAGCGAATGAATTCGTTGGAGTTCAAGCTTTAGCTTGCTCACTTCGAGCAGGCCCATCGCGTGTTTTTCATCTTGGAACTTCGACGGTGACAGTCTAAAGACTGAACTCCAACGAATACAAATGATTCATACAATGCATGACTTCATTGTCACCTACTCCCGCCTTGCATCCAGCATGGCTACCCGTATGATGGTCACCCACTTATGAACCAGCTCGATCAACTCAAACAACACACCGTCGTGGTCGCCGACACCGGCGATTTCGAAGCCATGCGCGCCTACAAGCCGCAGGATGCAACCACGAATCCCTCACTCATTCTCGCCGCATCGCAGAAACCGGAGTATAAACATTTGGTGGACAAGGCTGTTACAGACCTGAAGAAATCCACTCTCAGCGGCCCAGCTTTGGTCGAGGCCATCATGGATCGCATTCTCGTCAACTTCGGCCATGAAATTCTCAAGATCGTTCCAGGCCGTGTTTCCAACGAAGTGGACGCCCGCCTTTCCTTCGATGGTCCAGCCTCCATCGCCAAAGCGCGCCAGATCATCGGCATGTATGAAAAAGAAGGTATCTCGCGCGAGCGCATTCTCATCAAGCTCGCCTCCACTTGGGAGGGCATCAAGGCCGCTGAAGTCCTGCAAAAGGAAGGCATCAATTGCAATCTCACACTGCTCTTCTCGCTCGCTCAGGCCATCGCGTGCGCCGAGGGCGGCATCAAGCTCATCTCGCCATTCGTCGGCCGCATCCTCGATTGGTGGAAGAAGAGCACGGGCAAAGATTACGCTGCCACTGAAGACCCCGGCGTGCTTTCCGTGACGCAAATCTACAACTACTACAAGAGCTTCGACTACAAGACCGAGGTCATGGGCGCGAGCTTCCGCAACAAGGGCGAGATCACCGAACTCTGCGGCTGCGACCTGCTCACCATCAGCCCTGCGTTGCTCGGCGAACTCCAGGCTGCAAGCGAACCCATCACACCGAAGCTCGCCTCTGCCGCCGCTAAGGCATCTAAGGTCGAGCGCATTAAGTGCGATGAAAAATCCTTCCGCTGGATGTTCAACGAAGACGCGATGGCCACCGAGAAAACTGCCGAGGGCATCCGCAACTTCGCTAAGGATATCGTGAAGCTGGAAGCACTCGTGCAGAGTTCGCTGTAAGTTTTTCCCACATCCGATTCATCTCAAAAGCCGCGACCAGAAATGGCGCGGCTTTTTCGTCGCTTGCATCAGCAGGTTGCAACATGGAAAAACCTGCCGAGATTCAATCTTGCCTTGCCCAGCAAAACTGCGACACTCGCGGCTCATTTCAATTCCCCATGTCCGACTCCTCAGAGCCAGCACCCGCCATTGATCTTTCCGATCTTCGACTCATGCCCGCATGGGTGTCGGACTTCAGTAAGTCACAACCCGTAAGCACGTTCGATGATCACGATTCAAATGACCGCCCGCGACGTGATCGCAATGACCGTGGTTTCCGCAGTGATGACCGACGCCCCGCTGGTCGTGGCGATGCCCGCAGCAGCGGCCCACGTCCTAGTCCTGCTGGTGGACGTCCACCCGTCGGTGGTCCACGCGGCCCGCGTGATGATCGCGGCCAGCGCGGCGAACGCAGACCGGATCGCAGAGATGGATTCAATCGGCGCGATGATCGCCCGCAAGGTGATCGCTTCGAGGCGCCGCCTGTTGTTCAAGGTTTGACCGTGAGTCTGGAGCCAGAATCAAAAGCCGTTGAGGCTATGGCGCAGATGATCCGCACCGCAGGCAAGGCTTACAGTGTCTTTGATGCTGCCAAGCTCGTTCTCGCTAGCGGCGACCGCTTTCGTGTTGGCTTCGCTCTCGCAGCGGAGACGAACGCAAAATTCTCCGTCATCCCATCCAACAGTTCCGTGTGGATCAGTCGTGACGAGGCCATGGCGCACCTGATTCACAGCGATGTTTTGAGCCAATATTATCGCCAGGAAGAAATTGAGCTTGAAGAGCCGAAAGGAAATTTCACCAGCATCGCAATCTGCGGCATGAGCGGTGAACTCCTCGGGCCGCCGAGCCATCATAGCTATCAGAGCACGCTGCATAAAATTCATCGCGAGCGTTTTTTCAATCTGCACTTAGAAGATTACAAACGCAGAATCCGCACCGATAACAGCCCCGAGATCGTCGAGAAATGGAAGGAATCGCAGAAGCGCGGCCAGCAGTGGACCGATCTCAAGGCCGAAGTCCCCGAAGGTGGTGAAGCGCCAAAGTTCAAGTCCCGCGCCGAAATGGAATCGCACTTCCGCGCACATCATGCTGAGGCCTTAATCACCGAGGCCGCGCAAGTCATGGTTGCCGGAAACATACCGAAGAAAAATCTCTCACCCGGCCTCTATCACGCACTGCGCAAGGGCGTGGATGAAGCGCGTAAGCATCTTCTGCCCACCGCGCAGCAACTCTGCGGCGGCTTTGAAAAGCAAGGACTCAAACTCTTCAAGCGTCGAGGCGGCAAGCTCTGGGTCAGCCGCGTGCGCCCACGTCTGCTCGACAGCACCATCGTCCTCTCCGACCGCATCGCGAAGATGCTGGAGATCATCAAGGCCAAGCCCGGTATCAAAGTGAAGCAATTGCTGGAAGCCATCGCGCCCAGCGCGGCAGCCACTGAAAAGCCTGCGGTCATTGAAGAAGCTCAAGCGGTTCCGTCAGCGGAAACACCTGCCGCAGCACCAACGGAAGCTTCGAGTGAACAGGTTCAGGCACTCCAGGATTTGCACTGGCTCAACAGTGAAGGATATGTCATCGAATACTCCGACGGCATCGTCTTCATCGGCGTCACCGAACCTCCACCAGCAAAGCCGAAGGCAGCGAAACCTGCGGCAGTTGAGGCCACAGAAGAAGCCTCGGAAAAAGTTGAAACCGCAGAGCCGTTCTCGTTTTTAGTCGAAGAAGAAATTCCCGAGGCAGCTGAGGAAACTTCTGGAGAAATCATTGCGGGCGAACATTCGCCTACTGACTCTCAAGTCATCGAGTGACTGCGTCATTCAGAAGGGACGCGAGTATTCCGTTAGATTACTGGCGCTCCATTTCTTTAATGGGCCTTAAAGCGCCTCGAGCTTCTTCACGATGGCATCTTTCGACTGCACGCCGGTGACTGAGTCTGCCAGCTCGCCATTCTTGAAAAAGGCCATCATGGGAATGGCACGCACGTTGAATTTCGCGGCGACGTTAGGAGCTTCGTCAACATTAACCTTGGCGATTTTATAGACGCCAACTTTTTCATCGGCGATCTGGTCAAGGATGGGCCCGAGCATCCGGCAAGGGCCGCACCATTCCGCCCAAAAGTCCACGAGGACGGGTGTGGTGGAGTTCTTGATCTCGGATTCAAAATTTTGTTCGTTCAAAAGCAGGACGTTTGCGCTGGCCATATATATTTGTGTTTAAAAATTGTTACGCTGCATGTAGGCGCACGGATGGGGTGAATCAACCGAAATCAGGCCTCGTGTCCATGATCCTAGTTTCGGAAATGAACCAAGGAACGATGGCGTCTCGCCGTCAGTCCCACCACTGACGGCGAGACGCCATCATTCCTTGGAAGGCTCACCCTCAAGGTGAAATCACTCAAACTTACAGCCTTTTGATTCAAGCGTTGCAGGCGAGACTTCCGCAACACGCACAGCCGCGACGGCTATGTTACTCAGGATGACGAAATCTTTTCCTCTTTTCGATTTTTTCGGCCAATCTATTCTTATTCCCATGAAACTTCTTTCCTGTCTTTCCGCCCTGCTCGCCCTCGCGCTGCTAACCCAGTGCAAGACTGCGCCTCCGCCCGCGCCGGGCGATGGGGCCTACCGTGGTGCGGAGATCAAAGCCTACCGCAGCGGGTATCATCACGGATTCATGGACGGCGGGAATGGACTGGAAGAAGACCACGAACGCTATCACGACGAATATCAAACCGGCACGGCAGATGTTTTCTCGCGAGGCTATCGCGTTGGCTTTGAAGCGGGTCGTCAGCAGCAGTCGCACGCTAGCGCGGCGGACCAGGAAAGAGCGCGACGCGTGGGTTACGATGCCGGACGTGCCGACAGCGAGAACAGCATCAGCCCGTCCTACAAGCACCATCGCGCTGACTACACCACGGCCACGGAGACCTCCTATAGCCAAGGCTACGCCCAGGGTTATCACGATTTCCGGACGCAATAGCCCCTGCTTTCTGAAAAGTGGCACAGCGCCTCTGGCCTGTGTGTAACGAGGGCATTCTGCCCGGCGCTGGACGGCCACTGATTTGGGTTCGCCCAGGTGGATGAGAACAGGCGGGTTTCACCATGCCTGTTCAACACACAGGCCGAAGGCGCTGTGCCACTTTTACAAGCCTTCGTGCACGAGAGGCCCACTTTACTCTCCGCATGTCTTTCTTGACCGCGCCAACGCCTACGACTAACTCTCGCGCCACATGTCCGAGCGCCAGACCACGCTAGCCAAACCCGCCTCCCTCGAGGGAACATCCCTGCACACAGGAGAAAAGGTCACCCTGACCCTGCAACCCGCGCCCGCGAACCACGGCTTCAAGTTCCGGCGCATTGATCTCGATGGCAAGCCGTTCATCCCCGCCTCGGTCGAAAAGGTGCAGAAAGTCGAGCGCGCCACCACATTGTCGGAGGGCGGCGTGAACGTCCACACGGTCGAACATGTCATCTCCGCGCTCACCGGCATGGGCGTGGACAACGCCATCATCGAGATGGACGCCAACGAACCTCCCATCGCCGACGGCAGCTCGCTTCCCTTCGTGGAACTCATCAAAAAAGCCGGTCTGCAAAAGCTGGACGAAGCCCGCAGTGTGTTCGAAGTGCGCGAACCGATTCATATGGAGTCACGCGACGGCTCGCTCCTCACCATCGTGCCCGACAAGAAATTCCGCATCTCCTGCACCCACGTCGGACCGAAAGGTCGCACGACACAATTTTTCTCCACTGAGATTACACCTGAGATTTACGAAAAAGAAATCGCCCCGGCGCGCACCTTTGTTTTCTATGAAGACATCGCCCCGCTCATGGAGAAAGGCCTCATCAAAGGCGGCACGTTGGAAAGTGCCATCGTCATCCGTGGCGACACCGTGCTGAGCAAGCACCCGCTGCGTTTCGACAACGAATTCGTGCGCCACAAGATTCTCGACATCGTGGGCGACCTCATGCTCTTCGGCCACCGCATCATGGGCCACGTCATCGCCGTGCGCCCCGGCCACGGGCCGAACACCGATCTCGCTCGCGAGCTGCTGAAGACCTACAACGACATGCGCGCGATGGTGCCCGCGCCCTTCACGATTCCTTCCGGCGAGGCTGTTCTCGACATTAACGAGATCATGCGAATCCTCCCACATCGGTATCCGTTCCTGCTCGTAGATCGCATCGTCGGTTTCGAGGGCGAAACAAAGTGCACCGGCGTGAAAAACGTCACCATCAACGAGCCGTTTTTCCAAGGCCATTTCCCCGGCCACCCCATCATGCCCGGCGTGCTCCAACTCGAAGCCATGGCCCAAGTCGCCTCCATTCTGCTGCTTCGCGCACCGGAGAATCAGGGAAAAATCGGCTACTTCTTAAGTGCCAACAATGTGAAGTGGCGCAAACCCGTGCTGCCCGGCGACACCCTTTTCATCGAGACTGAAATCCTCAAGATCAAACGCAACATCGGCCAAGCCAAAGGCCGCTGCATCGTCGGTGGAACCGTCGTGAGCGAGGCCGACTTGCTATTTAGTTTGATTGATCGCTGACCGCATTTGCCGATGCCCTTGCAAATACATCCCACTGCCATCATTGATCCGGGAGCCGTCATCGGCACAGATGTCGTCATCGGCCCGTATTGCATCATTGGCGACAAGGTGGAGATCGGCGAAGGCACTTGGCTTCAGCATCACATCACGGTGCTCGGGCCGACGAAGATCGGAAAAAACAACCGCTTCCACGCCTACGCGAGCATCGGCCAACAAACGCAGGATTTGAAATATGCTGGCGAACCGACCTATCTCGAAATCGGCGATGACAATAATTTCCGCGAGTTCGTTACCGTCAATCGCGGCACACTGCCGGGCACGAAGACGATCATCGGAAACCACAATCTCTTTCTCTCCTATGCGCACATCGCGCACGATTGCGTGGTCGGCAGTCATTGCATCTTCTCCAACAACGGCACGCTCGCCGGTCATGTCATCGTGGAGGATCACGTCATCATGGGTGGTCTGACCGCCGTGCATCAATTCTGCCGCATCGGTGCGCACGCCATCACCGGCGGCTGCTCGAAGATTGTGCAGGATGTGGTGCCCTTCACCATCGCGGACGGCAACCCCGCGCGCGCGCGCGGCATCAATCAAGTCGGGATGCAGCGACATGGTTTTGGCGAGGAGGAAGTCACCGCGATGCGTGCCGCTTTCAAAACTCTCTATCGAAGCAACCTAAACATCAGTCAGGCGCTAGACGCCCTGCGTGCCAGTTCACCGGACGCCAATGTGCAACGCGTGATTGATTTCGTTGCCTCCAGTCATCGAGGCATCACGACGGCGGGTCGGGAGCAGGAGTAGAACGACCCTCCAGGGTGGAAACCCTCGGCCATCTGGAAGCGTGTTCCAGATGAGAACTTGAAGTAACTGAGGAATGACTTTGCGCTTGTCGGGAACAGTGTCGGGAAGTAATGTCCTTGCATGACTACTGCCGACAATGGCTTGCCCGAGTTGATCCAATTGCCTTCTGACTTGTCAGCCAAGGCGCGTGAAGTGCCGGGCCTACCGGAGAGGCTGTTGCGCTTCATTCGGCTGGAGGTGGCAATGGATGAACGGCGGCGGCAACGACACAGTCCTGAGGCGATTGCTCTCCTGCAACAGGCCTGTGAGCGGGTGGCGCAACGCAAGGGTCAGGGCATCGAGCGCGCAGTGGCGATGCAGGACTTCCACGCGAACTATGCGGCCATCGTCGAAGCACTCTGACCCTGTGTCATGCTGCGGGCTGTATTAGACACGAACGTGGTGCTGGCTGCCAAGCGATCCACATATCCGAAGAGTCCGAACGCGGAGATCATCACCCGCTGGATGGCAGGAGAGTTCACCTGGCTGGTGAGTGAGGATGTGCTGCTCGAATACACTGAGAAGCTGCTGGAGAAAGGCATCGACCCGCTGCGAGTGGAAATGCTGGTGGCCGATCTGTTGCAATTTGGTGAAGAAGTGCCGATCCGCTTCTTCCATTTCCGGCATTATCCCGTGGATGCTGATGACGTGGCCTTTCTGCTGGCCACTCTGAACGGCGATGCGACCCACCTCGTCACCTACGACGAGCATTTGAAGGATGTGGGCGTGTTCTACCCCGAGTTCATCACCTGCGAACCCGTGGCGTTCCTGACAGACCTGCGATTGGGCTTGGTGTTTTGAAATGTGCCTGGAGTCTTGGGCAGACTCCGTCCCTTCACCATCGCCGACGGCAACCCCGGACGCGCGCGCGGCATCAATCAAGTTGGGATGCAGCGTCAGGGATTTGGCGATGAGCAGATCACCGCGATGCGCGCCGCCTTCAAAACCCTCTATCGGAGCAATCTGAACATCAGCCAGGCACTCGATGCCCTCCGCGCCAGTTCACCTGACGCCAATGTGCAGCGCGTGATTGATTTCGTCGCCTCCAGCAAGCGTGGTATCACGACGGCGGGGCGGGAGCAGGAGTAGAACGCCTTTCAAAATTAATCATTCCTAGCTGGGCGTTTCTTTTCATCGCGTCCATATAGCCAACTGCTGTTTAGTATTTTTATTAATAAGGTTAAGCGACACCAGTTTGGCTGGAATTCCATAAAAAAAGTGAGCGTTCTCGAGCGGATTCTCAATCGTTGGCTTCGATATCCATCCAAGATTAAAAAAGCTATCCTTGTATATGTAGATAAATTGAACTCCGCATACTATTGCAAGATGGGGAGCGGCATCTTTCCCGATCTCTCTTGGCAGCTTGACCGACATAGTTAGCTGATGTCGGAAAAAATTCGATACTTTTAGGGGATTGTCCTTTTCCTCATAATCTGCTCGAAATTGCTGGGGTATAAGCTTTTTGTCTTCAAAAAATAGTTTGAAATTCTTACAATTAATTTCTTCTACGGTGACCTTTTTCCCATAGGCATTTGATGCCTCATGGTTTCCTACTTTATTATTTTTGGTGCATATCGAAATTTCCAAATACTTCCCAGCATCATCTATATTACCCGCTAAAAGCGTCATTCTTTGTTTGTCGATGTCGTATGACAGACTTGCACTCTCGGATATTTCAAAATAGAAAACTTTTTTTGGGTCCATGCGCTTCGGTAAGCGGGCTTCATATTCCTCTTGCGTCTCAAACTGATCGCGTGGTTTAACGTCCCGCTTACTCTTATAATCTTCAAAGAAACTTTCCGTATCTTCTATTTTTTCATTGAATGGCACAGCGACATCATTGAAGCTGGATGCTTGAGGTCGAGGATCCAATTCGTCGGCAAGTTTCATCATCCAATCTGGCTTCTTGATGAAATCAGGGTCAGTTTTTATACGCTCATTGTATGCAGCGAGAAACTTCGTGTTCAGTGCTGAGCCATTGAGGTTAAGCGTAGGGTATTTTTTAATCGCCGCCGCTTTCCATTCTTCTGTTGTGGTCTGTGCATCAGCCTGATGGCAATTAACCAGTAACAAGCAGGCCACTGCAAGCCGCATAAGAGCTATCGCGCACGGTGTTTCATTCATGGAGTTCCATTTTAATGAGCGTGCATTGCCCGTCAACAGAGCATTTTTAGCAAGGATATGACCTCCCTCCCAACTCGCCTCCCGTGCATTCAGCGTTGTGCTGGCACCCAAGAAGGAACGTGAACGGCGAGGAATCTCAGCTGTGGAATTGACGCGAAGAATCGGCATCGGGCGCAATACTATTCCCAAGCTTGAGCGGGACGAGGCACGCCCGACTCTCTTGAGTGCCATTCGTGCTTGTCCCGATGGTGATGGGTTAGCCTAGCAATTTTTGACTATAGAGACTTGGCGCTTTTCTCCGCTGTTCGCCGATGTATGTCCTTGCCCTTGCAACATCCAAGATGCTTGTCACCTTTCTACGCTCACTCATTTGACCAGCAGAACCCAAAAAAGCTGGCATCAATCCTTCATCAGAAAACTTTAAAAGATAATGAAAGCAACCGAAGCCAAGCTTCTCGATTTCCTTAAGAAGTCACCGCAGTTCGTCATCCCGATCTACCAACGCACCTATTCGTGGACCGAGAAGGAGTGCCGCCAGTTGTGGGACGACATCTTGCGGTGTGGCAGCGACGACAGTATCGCCGTCCACTTCGTCGGCTCCATTGTTTACATCGAGAAGGCGGACTCCAATGTGGTCACTTGGGAGCCGCTTCTGGTGATCGACGGGCAGCAGCGGTTAACGACAGTGACATTACTGATTGCTGCGCTGGCGAAGGCGACCGGGGAGACGGAGCCGCTGGACGGCTTCTCGGCCGAGCTGTTGCGCGGCTACTATCTCATGAATCCTTTGGAGAAGGGCGAGCGGAAATACAAGCTGGTGCTCTCCCAGACCGACAAGGCGTCCTTGATCGCCGTGGTTGGAAATCAGGGCCAGCCAGCGGTGGAGTCCATGCGCATCCGGCAGAACTTTGAGCTTTTCGAAGGGCTTGTGACGGGTGCGGCCGATATGCTGCCCAACGTGTGCAAGGGGCTGGCGAAGCTCATGATGGTGGATATCAAGCTCAAGCGCGGGGAGGACAATCCGCAGCTGATCTTTGAGAGCATGAATTCCACCGGCAAGGAACTGAGCCAGGCCGATCTGATCCGTAACTACATTCTGATGGGATTGGAACCCGATGTGCAAACAGAGCTTTACGACCAGTATTGGCGACCGATGGAGGTGGACTTCGGGCAGGAGGCGTATGGCACACACTTTGACGGATTCATGCGCCATTACCTGACGGTGAAGACCGGCGAGATTCCCAACATCAACGCGGTTTATGACGCCTTCAAAGTCCATGCGCGGGCAACACATGACAGCGCAGTGGACGACAACGCCCATGTGGAGGCTCTGGTCCGTGACATCCTCGACTACGCTCGCCATTTCTGCGCGATGGCGCTCGGCAGCGAGAATGATCCGGATTTGAAACGCGCTTTTCACGACCTGCGCGAGCTGAAGGTGGATGTGGCCTATCCGTTCCTGCTGGAGCTGTATCACGACTACATTGCTGAACTGCTTACAAAGGACGAGTTTGTCCGAGCGGTGAGGCTGGTAGAGGCTTATGTGTTTCGACGTGCCATCTGCTCCATCCCGACCAACTCGATGAACAAGACCTTCGCGACCTTTACCAAGGCGCTGAAGAAAGACCGCTATCTGGAAAGCATCGAAGCGCAGTTTCTCCTGCTCCCTTCGTATCGGCGGTTCCCCAAGGACGAGGAGTTCCACCGAGACATTCAGACCCGCGACCTCTACAACTTTCGCAGCCGCAGCTACTGGCTGCGTCGCTTTGAGAATTACGGTCGCAAGGAGTTGGTCTCGGTAGTCGATTATACCATCGAGCATCTGCTGCCGCAGAATGAGAACCTTTCAGCCAAGTGGCGCGAGGACCTAGGGCCGGATTGGAAACAGGTGCAGGATACTTGGTTGCATACACTGGGCAACCTGACGCTGACGGGCTACAACCAATCCTACAGTGACCGACCTTTTCATGAGAAGCGGGACATGCCCGAATACCCCGAGAAAGGACTGAAGTTCAGCCCGCTCAAGCTTAATCAGGGGCTTGGTGCGCTGGATAAGTGGGATGAAAAGGCGATTAAGCTGCGCGCGGCCAAACTCGCCAGTCAGGCGGTGCAAGTGTGGGCAGGGCCTCACCTCGAAGCAGAGGTGTTGGTCGCTTATCAGCCAAAGAAGGAAACTATGGCAGCTTACTCGTTGAAAGATCATCCCAAGCTGCTGCTACCGGAGATGGCTCCCGTATTCGATGCCTTCCGCAAGGTAGTGCTGGGATTAGATCCGTGTGTGACGGAGGAGTTCCTTAAACTTTACGTGGCTTACAAGGCTGAGACGAACTTTGTGGACGTGATTCCCCAAGCCAAGCGGTTGATTCTGACCCTGAATATGCGTTTTGCCGAAGTGAACGACCCCAAGAAACTATGCAGGGATGTTACCGCCCAAGGACGCTGGGGGAACGGGGACGCCGAGGTCGACCTGTCCACACTGGATGAATTACCTTACGTCATCGGGCTGGTTCGGCAATCGCTCGAACGACAACTGGGCAACGGTGGCGAATCATGAACTAAGCTGAGACCAGAATCTAGCATATTGCCAGGGGTCAATCGTCGCAATCAAACAAAGCGCTTGTTCGAGTGAAGGAGCCTGTGCGCTACGCCGTTGGTTTTTGGAGCACGGTGGCTACCGGTCAGTGATGCGATGATAAAAATTGTTCTACTCACTCTGCCAGTTCCCCTTCCACCTGCATGATATTCTGCAAGGCCTCAAGAAATTCCTGCGCGTGCTCCATCGGCAGCATGATCGTGTCACGTCGGCCACGGACATCTTCCGTGATCTTGATGAAACGCCCGCGGTCGTTTTCCTTCAGGTCGAGGAAAAAAGTTTCCCGCTCGCCCATGATCTTTTCACTGTGCAACGGGGGTGCGCCCCGAGGCCGTTCGTCTTCATAACCTTCATACATGCTCATGCGTGCTCCTTCGGTTTTGGTTCGGCCAAACTAGGAGCGGTCGGCGCGGGATTGTCAACAAAATCGCAATGCCGATCAAAGTATCAATTTCCAAGTTTCAAGCATCAAGGAAGGTTCAAGAATCAATGATCAACCGGATGTTGCGTGCTTGAGACTTGCGACTTGAACCTTCCTTGGAATTTGATCTTTGAACCTTGATTCTTTTACAAGCCCACCGCCGCACGCACGCGCTCCATGGTCTTCCGCGCCACCGCACGAGCCTTCGCGGCTCCGGCTTGCAACACGTCGTCCACATAGTTTTTGTCGGCTACGATCTTCTCGCGCTTCTCGCGGGCTTCGGCAAAAAATGTCCAGGTCTTCTCCAGCAGCCGTTTTTTGAAGTCTCCGTAACCGGTGCCACCGCGCTGAAAATCATCCGTCATCGCGGCGAATTCTGCATCACTCGCAAACAGCCGGTAAAGGCTCAGGATGGTCGAGTTCTCGGTGGGCTTCGGTGATTCCACCGGTGTAGAATCAGTGGCGATCCCCATGATTTTTTTCTTCAACGCCTTTTCATCCTCGAACAAAGAGATCGTGTTGCCGTAGCTTTTGCTCATCTTCTGGCCGTCGAGACCCGGCACCACGGCGGTCTCTTCGCGGATGCGGGCAGTGGGTATTTTCAGGGTGCCTTCGCCAAAGGTGAGGTTCATCTTGGTGGCGATGTCGCGAGCAACTTCGAGATGCTGCTTTTGATCCTTACCCACGGGCACTAGATCGCTGTCGTAGATCAGAATGTCCGCCGTCATCAGCACGGGATAGGTGAACAGTCCCGCGTTCGGCACCATGCCGCGCGCGGTCTTGTCCTTGTAGCTGTGGCAGTTCTCCAGCATCGGCATCGGCGTCACGGTGCTGAGAATCCACGCCAACTCGGTATGCTCCGGCACATCGCTTTGCTTGAAGAACACGGCCTTGTTGGGATCAAGTCCGCAAGCAAGGAAATCAATCGCGAGGTCCCGCACATTGTCGCGCAACTCGGCGGCATTCTGGATGCTAGTGAGCGCGTGATAGTCTGCGATGAAATAATAAGCCTCGCCCTCGTCCTGCAACCGCAACGCCGGCTCCATCATGCCGAAGTAGTTGCCGATGTGAAGCCGCCCGGTGGGCTGAAGTCCTGAGAGAATGCGCATGGTGCGACAGTGCGTTTGAGGCGGTCAATGACTTCTGGCCAGTCGTCCCGTTTCTGCGTGCTTTCGTTTGGGAATTAGTTTTTTAATGGATTCAGGATCTTCAACCCACTTGGAATACTCTTGCAAGCTTAAGCCCAAATATTCATGCAGTTCGAGACGCGATGACGACAGGTGCCACCGCTCCACATAATCGTCGATCTCGTCCAACTGTGCTTTTCCAGTCAGAACTTTTTCAAGGAAGTCCATAGTTCAATTTATGTCTATTTTGCGACCACGAACAGCGGTTTTTTTCATTGTTCCTAAGATTGCATCAACTGCACCAAGATGATGCCCCTGTTTATTGAATACTTCAATCTCTCCATGCAATGAGTCCCATGTATAGAGACGTGTTCCGTCGGTATTGCGCCAGATTTTCTGTTTGTTGACCACCTTCCAGACCTTGAGATCGTCAAGAAAACAGGGTTTTGGTCTCGGAACTCCACTCACATCTGGATATTGATAAAGTTTTGTGACAGCGCAAGCACCAATGATCATCGAACTGGAGGCAACGCGCGGTTGCCCGCTTCTCCACAAGTGGTAAATGATCGTTGATTCGATGTCCGCCGAAGCCGCCACCACCCCGATGATGAAGCAGTATCTCGCCATGCGGCGGGATTTGCCGGTGGATGTGCTGCTGCTGTTTCGGCTCGGGGATTTTTATGAGATGTTTTTTGAGGATGCGAAGACGGCCTCGGGCATACTGAATGTGGCGCTCACGAAGCGCAACGGCATCCCGATGTGCGGCGTGCCTCATCACGCGGCGCAGGGCTACATCGCGCGACTCATCAAGGCGGGAAAGCGCGTGGCCATCGGCGAGCAACTGGGTGATGTGGTTCCCGGCAAACTGGTGGAACGCGGGCTTTCGGAAATCATCAGCGCAGGCACGATCACAGACGGACGCTTTCTGGATGCGAACAAGTCGCACTATCTCGCCGCCATCTTTAGTGAGGGTAAGAAGCACGGCCTAGCCTATGTGGATCACACGACGGGCGAATTTGAAGTCGCGGAATTTGATACGGTCAGCGCGCTCAATGACGAGCTGACGCGCATCATGCCGAGCGAGTTGCTTTACGCGGACAATCAGACGGACTTGCTGGAAGCAACTGGCGGATCAAAGGGTGCGCAGATTTGTGAAAGCTATCTCTTTCTGTTCGATCAAGCGGTTCACACACTGACGCAGCATTTCAAAGTGCAGTCGCTCGACGGCTACGGCTGCACGCAGCTCAGCGCGGCGGTCTGCGCGGCGGGGGCGGTGATGCAATATCTCCAGTTCCAGCTCCGCAAAGATGTCTCGCACATCAAACGCCTCCGCGTGGCTGCGCCGTATGACGGTGTGTGGATTGACGCCACGAGCCAGTCGCATCTCGAACTGGTATCTAGCAAGGGCGGTAATGAACACACGCTGCTCCATGCGCTCAACCGCACCTGCACGCCGATGGGTGCGCGTAAACTAAGGCGCTGGGTGTTGCATCCTCTGCGCGATGTCGCGCAGCTCGTTGAGCGGCAGGAAGTAATCGCCGCGATGTTGCAAGAGCCGATGCTGCTGGGGCAGATGCGTGATTTGCTGAAGGACATCCGCGACCTGGAAAGGACGGCGGGCCGCTTGAGTCAGGGCAGTGGGAATGCGCGGGATTTAGTTTCTCTGGCGCAGGCACTGGAAGTGGTGCCACCGCTGAAGATGCTGATCTCGGAATGTAGCACAGGCTTGCAGCCTGTGTGTCGTGCGGGCATTCTGCCAGCACCCGATGCTGATGAGAACGGGCAGAATGCCCGTTCAACACACAGGCCGCAGGCCTGTGCCACTTTGCTGACTCAGCTTCACGAAGAGATGCGCGACCTCACCAGCATCGCTGCGGAAATCCTGCGGGCCATCGTCGAGGAACCGCCTGCAGTGACCAAGGAGGGCGGGATTTTCCGCGAAGGTTTCCTGCCCGATCTCGACGAACTGCGCGGCGCCTCCACGCAAGGCCGCGACTGGATGGCGAAGCTGCAAAACGACGAGATCGAGCGCACGGGAATCAAGTCGCTCAAGATCAAATACAACAACGTCTTCGGCTACTTCATCGAGATCACGAAATCGAACCTCGCCAGCGTCCCCGCAGATTATGTGCGCAAGCAGACGACCGCGAACGGCGAACGTTTCATCACCGACGAACTCAAGCGCATGGAGGATAAGATTCTCGGCGCGGACGAGAAAGCGAAGGCGCTGGAGTATGAGGAATTCGTGAAGCTGCGCAGCCGAGCGATGAAACATCTGGAGGCGATTCAAGAAACTGCGGAAGCCATTGCGGTGCTGGATGTGCTGGCTTCGCTCGCAGAGACGGCGCGACTATTTAATTACACGCGCCCATTATTGAATGAGACGCGGAATCTTTTCTTCCGCGATGGCCGTCATCCGGTGCTCGACCAGAATCTTGCGGGAGAAAAATTTGTTCCGAACGACACCACACTTGAGCCGGATGAAAACCGCGTGCTCATCATCACCGGCCCGAACATGGCGGGCAAATCCACTTACATTCGGCAGGTCGCGCTGCTCACGCTCATGGCGCAGATCGGCAGCTATCTGCCGGTGAGCAGCGCGGAGATTGGCGTGGTGGACCGCATCTTCACGCGCATCGGCGCCAGCGACGATCTCTCGCGCGGGCAGAGCACGTTCATGGTGGAGATGAACGAGACCTCGATGATCCTGAACAACGCCACGGATCGCAGTCTGGTGATCCTGGATGAAATCGGTCGCGGCACCAGCACGTTCGACGGCTTGAGCATTGCTTGGAGCGTAGCCGAGCATCTGCACAATGAGATTGGGGCGCGCTCGTTATTCGCCACACATTACCATGAATTGACTGCCTTGGCTCACATCTGTTCCGGCGCGAAGAATTATAATATCGCGGTCAAGGAATGGAACGGGCAAATCATCTTCCTGCGCAAAATTATTCCCGGCAGCGCAGAGAAAAGTTACGGCATCCAAGTCGCGCGGCTCGCGGGTCTGCCCGAAAGCGTCTTGATGCGCGCGCGGGAAATTCTGGAGCGGCTGGAGGCGGGCCATCCGCCGCATGAGGTGTCGGTGTTGCAGGAGACACCAGCGACATCAACGCCGAAGTTACGTAAGATGAAAGTAGAAAAGCACGACGCGACCGCACAGCTTGGCTTGTTCGCGTGAGTTCGTTGGTGCGAAGCCGCAAAGCGAATTCAAGCTTCAGCTTGTTCACCCAGAGCAGTTCGAGCGTGAAATTCTCATCATGGGACTGCCCCAGTGACAGCCTAAAGGCTGAACTCCAACGAGTTTCACAGCAAATCTTGCGCAGTTTGCATCCTCACATTCCACGCTACACTGCGAGATGCTTCGACTCATCACACAACAGGCTCATCTCATTGACTGGGCTGATCCGAAACAGCATCCGCTGCCGGACAATGCTGTTTTTCTGGACCTGCTGAATCCCACGCGCGAGGAAGAATGCCAAGCCGAACAGTGGCTGGAATACCAGCTCCCGACTCGCGAAGAAATGCAAGAGATCGAGGACTCGAGCCGCTTGTATGTAGAAAACGGTGCGCTCTACATGACGGCATGGCTGCCAGTAGGGCTGGACACTCCTGATCCTGAAAACACGTCGATTACCTTTGTGATCAATCATGAGACTTTGGCCACGGTTCGCTATTCGGATCCTCTTTCCTTTCGTGCGTTGCCCGACCTAGTAAGGCGACAATGCAGCACGCCGGTCAGCAGCGATGCCGTGCTACTGCTGCTGCTGGAGCGCATCGTCGCGCGCATCGCTGACGCCCTACAAGGCGTCGAGGCCGACATGAAACAGGTCTCGCGCGATCTGTTCTCCACGAACGGCCAAAATCCCGATGGCCGCGCAGCCAGCGATCTCAACGAGGTGGTGAAAATGCTGGGACGCCGAAACCAATTGGTATCTAATCTGCGTGAATGCCTCGTGAGTCTGGCGCGTGTGCTTCAGTTCTTCCTGCACAACGCCTCCGGCTGGATGCGCGGTGAACTTGCCGCGCAATTCCGCAGTGTGATGCGCGACGTGAAGAGCATGGATGATTACACCAACCAACAAACTAACGAGATGACTTTCCTGCTCGACGCCACGCTGGGCTTGATCAACAACCAGCAGAACCAGATCATCAAAATTTTGACGGTGGCGAGCCTCGTATTCCTACCACCCACGCTAATTGCCGGCATCTACGGCATGAATTTCCATCACATGCCGGAACTGGACAAATCATGGGGCTATCCTTTTGCCTGGGTATTCATTTTGCTCTCCGGCGTGGTGCCGATCTTGTTCCTGAAATGGAAGAAGATGCTGTGAACTAATGGATAAGTGATAAGACAAAAGGAACCAGCATGAAACTGCGCGCCGTTCACATAGTTCTTTTGTTTCTGCTGGTGGCCGAGGTGTCGCTTCTGGTATTCGGACCGCAGACCCGTGATCATTTGCCGGAAATTGCCAAAGCCGCTGCAAGCGGCCACAAGACTGACTGGTGGGATGATGCCGCGATGGGTGTGCGCTATGCCTCTTGGATCAATGCCGGGTTGATCGGCGTGTTGTTGCTCACATCAAAATGGTGGTCACGGGGCTTTGGAAAATCGGAATTCGGAATTCGGAGTGCGGAATGCAGAAAACATAATTGGTTCTGGCCGGCATTGATTGCTGCAGCTGCACTCTGTTTCGCACTTCGACTCCCATTGGCCAGTAAGAGCCTGTGGTGGGATGAGGCGTGGGTCATTATGCAAGCGAGCCATGGAAAATGGACGCCTGATAAGAAACACGAAGGCCAGCTAAAGTTCACGGCACACGATTGGAAACGCTGCGCGTGGTATTATCAAAAGCCGACTAATCATGCGCCGATGTCGCTCTTACAAAAGGCGTCTATTAATGGGTGGCAAAAGCTCACGGGTGCGAAGCGTGAGGAGTTTAGCGATCTGGCGGCGCGGGTTCCGGCGCTAGCTGCCTCGTGCTTGGCGGTTATTCTTCTCGGTTGTCTGCTGCGAGCTTGGGGACGACCGGGCGCGGGTATTGCTGCGGCTTTCTTGCTCGCGATACATCCGTGGCACATTCGCTATGGAGTGGATGCGCGGGCTTATGCGCTGGTAGTGCCGTTGTGCATCAGCGGCATGTTTGCCGTGACGCGAATCTTGGAGGGTGGAGGTCGGAAAATTTGGCCGTGGGTCTGGTGGGGACTCACGGAATTTGTATGGCTTTGGGCCTATCCAAATGCAGTCCTTGATATCTCAGCGCTCAATATTTGTCTGGCGATTCTCCTGTGGAGACAGCAAGCGAACAATCAAGACCGCTGGACGGCCATGCTCCGACTGATCGCAACTAACGCGTTCGCTGCGTTTTGTTTCATCCAAATGTTCCTGCCAAATCTCATGCAGGCGCGTCACTGGGCGGGACAGGAGGCGGATGCCCACGTTCTTGATTGGAATCTCGCCTCGACGACGCTCTCCCATTTGGTTCTGGGAACCGATCAATGGTTTTCATCACCATCATCTAGGCTGATCGGCGGGTTAGTATTTGGGTTGTTAATCATTTCTCTGTTTATCAAGCAGAGACACACGAACGGAAAAACTAACGCCACTGCGTTCGTTATTCTTTTGAGCTTGGTGGCATCATCCGCGGTGTTTGCCGCTGCGACTTGGATTTTCCATTCCTATTTCTATTCCAGATTTGTCATCGCCCTGCTGCCAGTGTGCATTGCGATTTTCATGTTAGTTGTCGATCGGTCACGCTGGCGCGTCATTGCTGGGGGTATTACATTTATTGGGTTTGTTGCTTTCTCGTTAAACCAGATGAAAAGCCTGTTAAATAAACCCATTGCTCCCCTGCGAGATGTTGCTGCCGAAACGAAGAATCAATCTGGCTTAGTCGCCTGTTATGGTCACGGCGGCGAAGTGATGCCTGTTTATCTTCCTACGATTTTGCAAGTGCAGAACCGCGAGGATTTGGAGTCATTGATGCAACGCGCGAAACGCGAAGACAAAGGACTGGTCTTAATTTATGGGCACCCAAGTTTTAATCGCGCGATGAATGCCAGTGGTTTTTCGTTACTAGATGACCGCGCCCTCTTTGATGAAGTCAAAACATTTTCCGGGATAGAGTCGGAGTTTGAATATCGGGTTCTGCGCGCAAAGTAAGTGCTCCGGACACAGGAGTGTCAGGCTACTTTATATGAGCCTGCGCGCATTCCTCAGCCCATCCGCAGTGACGACGCTTTGCCGGGAAGCGACTAGGAAATCCAGATGATTCTGCCATTGCATGGGATGCAATGCGGCCAGTCCATAAGCGCGCTGAGTATAGGCGCTGTCCGCGATCTCCCAGCCGAATTCACTGGCGCGATTTCGATACGCCTGGCGATGGATCCAGGCGCCGAATCCGTCTTTACGCCAGATGGCCGAATCGTTACCGGGGATGATCTGCGCGGTCTGCCATATTTGTTCCACGACATGACTGTCATATCCCCGCTCCGGTTCCAAGGCGATGAGATTGTCTTCTTCTGTGTCCATATCGGGCTGACTTGCTATGCCTGATTCCAATACGTTTCCCAATCCTCGGGAGTCTCCGGCGTTTCAATTCCGTGCATGATGCGCCCCTCGTTCTCCGGGGCAAACACGGTGCTGGTGCCATAAACCATGATCAAATCCTGCGAACTCGCGCTGCGGATGGCATGAGCCACGCCAGCGGGGATGACCACGCCGACGTTGTTGTCGCCACGGAGATCGTCGCCCTCGATCATGAAGCGCATTTTTTTTCTCGGCATCCCCGCGCGTTCGTCGATGAGAAACATCTCGCAGATTCCCTGGATGAAGAACATCACGTCCCACTGCTCGCGATCGTAGGGTCGCGCGGAATAGTTGTTCGCCTCATCCACGAAGAGCTTTTTGAACCAGGCGTCCGGTTTAATGCCTTCTGGAATGTGTGGCGGATGAATGTGAAATCCTTTGCTGGTGCCTGTGAACATTTTGGCTGTGGCCCATTGCTTTGGCCAGAGGCCGATCTTTCCGAGCACTGCCTCCCCTTCCCGCGCGAACTCAGAAAAATAGCCGCGATAACGCTGATGAAAAACCTTCCGTTGAAAAAACTCCACGCCGGGTATGGCGATGTCAGCCGGAATGCTGCCTACCAGTTCCCTGGCGTCCACACGGCCAGTCTGGTGAAGCCGGTCAGCTAGCGTCGATGATGCGTAGTCGCGAGTTTGCAGGGCACTTTGCGCGGTTGCGCCTAGGCCTTGCCAGAGATTTTTGGATGCGTCGGGCATGATTGATTGAGTTTCTTGGTCAGAACATGGACGCCGCAGCTAGGGTGCGCAAGAAGGCTGTGTGTTTTCCCTACCTCAGGAGAATGGCCTAATTATTACTTGTCTCTGCTATCATCAGCCCTTGTAATGCCCGTTGCGGACAACCGCTGCGTAATAAACGTTAACAAAACATCATCCACTATGAAAATCATCACCTTGATCTGCACCGCTGCCTTGCTGCTCACCAATTTCTCTTTCGCCGCCGAGGAGAAAGCCAATCCCCTCACCACTGCGCTCGGTGCCACCGGGGCACAGGCAGTTTTCACGAATTACATGGCTATCGCCGAACTGGCCGACCTTTTTGGTGCCAAGGCCTACGACAAGAAAAAAGTTACTGAACTGGCCGGCATGTATGGCAAGCTCACTGAAGGTGCCAAAGATAGCCTGACCGACCTCATTGACAGCGGCAAGCTCAACGATGCTGACACCGCAGCAATTCGCGAAATGGTAGTCATCAATGACCTGCTCACCAAAATGTCCTCATGCATCGTCGCCTACGCCAAGGACTCCAGTGATGAGAATGAAGCCGCCTACGACAAGAACCGTCAGAAGGCTTGGAAATCGATCACCAAGTTCCTCGGCATCCAAGAAGAGTAGCCTTTTCTGAAGTCATTCACATTGTTGATATGAAATTTTTGGAACAAAAGAAAAATGAGTAATACTAATGGGTGTGAAGATGTGAAGAACCAACAGCAATGCATGTTTCACGGGCGTTCCACAATGACAAGGCTCGTGAACAACTAGCGAAGAACATCCTGATAACTCAAACAGAGGAATCAGAAGAGTGAACAAAGGCCGGGTTGGAAGTCGTTGCTAGCCCGGCTGTTCACAGGTTCTCAGCGCTTCTTGGAATCAACGAATGTATTGGTGGAGCCAAGTTCCTTAAGCAGATCTTTGAGCTGCGCTCCCTCTAATGCTATCGCTGCCGCTTTTATTTGCGCGTCCTTTTTACTGGTGCCAATTCCCTTACCAAGTTCGCGTCCATTCCAGAGAACAGCGGCGGCGTATTGCTTCTCATGCTCGGGACCTTGAGCATCGATAATATCATAATTAGGTGCAGTCCCACTGATACGTTGCAGCAACTCCTGCAGCTCACCCTTGGGATTCATCTCCATCGGTGTGGCCAGAATTATTTGTAATTCTGCATCGACTAGTTGCAGCACAAAGGCTCGCGCTGGCTCCAGACCACCGTCTATATAAATGGCTCCGATCAACGCCTCCAGGGCATCAGCCTGAATGGATTCGCGCTCCCTTCCCTTATTGGCCTCCTCGCCCGGGCCCAATTTGATGTAATCGACAAGATGCATCTGCAGCGCGAGCTTAGCCAAGGCCCGGGTGGAAACGATCCGGGTTCGCAACTTAGTCAGCATTCCCTCGTCATCGTTAGGCAAGCGTCTATAAACGGTTTCTGAAATGATCAACTGTAGGACCGCATCGCCAAGAAATTCCAGACGTTGATTGTCGGGCAAATTACTTCTCTTCTCATACCGGAGACTCGGATGGCTGAGAGCTTCTTCCAGCAATTTAGGCTGGCGAAAAACGTAATTTATTCGGGATTCCAACGGCTCCATAAATGATCAAAACTGCGCGCGCGGTGCCGGGATAAGGTGGGGTGATCGACGGGACTCGAACCCGCAACATCCAGAACCACAATCTGGAGCTCTACCGTTGAGCTACGACCACCGTTTTGTTTCGGGGTGAGGAGAGTAACGCGAAAGCTGGTCAGCGGCAAATGGAAATTGAACTGAGGCATTTTCAACGCCACCATTTTGCTTTCATCGTCCGCGGTCATCAGGCAGACTTTCGGCTTATGAGGGAAGAGACCCCAAACAAGCGTTCATCCAGCTCCGGCTGGGTGATTGGTGTGGCGTTGGTGTTGATCTTCTATTTTCTTGCTCCTGGACCCGTGGTGTTGCTAATTAATAAGGGTGTCATTAAGGAAAATTCCATGGTCTTGCGGGTGTATCGGATAGGATGGAGGCCCTTGCAAAATTTCTATAACTCAACCAAGCCTGTGAAATTGTTTTATGACGACTATTTCAAGGCGCTCGGAATAAATCATCCCTGATCGCAAACAAGCGCTTCCAACTTTCCCCTCGCCAAGCCGCACATCGCATGTATTCTGTGCGCCCTTTTTCACTTGGCACATGTCTGAACCCTCCAAAAATACGCTCCGCTTGGGACTGACCAAAGGCAGCCTCCAGGAGCCGACGCTTGATCTTTTCAAGCGCGCGGGGTTCAATGTGATCGTGAATTCCCGTTCGTATCGGCCCAGCGTGGACGATGCCGAACTGGAAATCCGGTTGCTCCGGGCGCAGGAAATTGCCCGCTATGTGGATCACGGTTTCCTCGACTGCGGCATCACTGGCAAGGACTGGGTCGCAGAGAACGAAGCCAATGTGGATGTCGTCTGCGACCTGCGCTACAGCAAGGCCACCTCGCTGCCCACGCGCTGGGTGTTGGTCGTGCCAGAGGATTCGCCCATTAAATCCGTCAAAGACTTGCAAGGCAAACGCATCGCCACTGAGGCAGTCGGCTTGACCAAAAAATATCTCGAGAAAAACGGTGTGAAGGCCGAGATCGAATTTTCCTGGGGCGCGACCGAGGTAAAAGTGCCCGAACTGGTGGACGCTATCGTGGACATCACCGAGACCGGCTCGTCGCTGCGGGCCAATAAATTACGCATCGTGGACACGCTCATGGAGAGCTATCCGCAGTTCATCGCCAGTAAGTCCGCGTTCGTGGATCCTTGGAAACGCGAGAAAATGGAGCGCCTGACCCTGCTCCTAAACGGCGCTCTGGAAGCCCGTTACAAGGTGGGCATCAAGATGAATCTCCCGGAGCAAAAGCTCGATGCCATGCTCCAAGCGCTGCCCTCCCTGAGGCGGCCCACCATTTCTCAACTCGCCGGCGGAGGCTGGCTTTCTGTTGAAACGATCATTGACGAATCCGTTGTGCGCGAGATTATCCCCATGCTCAAAGCGCTAGGGGCCGAGGGCATCATCGAATATCCGTTAAACAAGGTCGTCCACTGATCTCGCTATTCATTTTTTCATCAACCAACACCAAGATAATACACATGGGCTCGCTCAAGAAGCGTCGTAAGACGAAAATCAACAAGCATAAACGCAAAAAGCGCATGAAGGCTAATCGCCACAAGAAGCGCTTGCGTTACAAGAGCTAGCCCTCAGGCCGGCCCGGTGGGGTCCGTCCATGCCTCCCGTGAAAGCGGGACGGCAACTTCGCGCCCAAGATTATGGGGGCGCGGAATCGTGCCTATTTACTGGCCGCTGCTCTCGAAGAGATCGTGTTCCCCGGTCAGATTGGCCAAGGTTTCGCCCGCCAGATAAAGCGAGCCGGAGACGAGGACGCGTTCGTTGCATTTTCTCGCACAAGCCAACGCCTCGTTGAGCGAGGCGTGCGTGTGCGTGACGGCATTGCCGCTATAGAGATTTTCAATCTCCCGCTCTAGCTCCTCCGGCGGTATCGCACGGGGACTGTTGAAGGAAGTAAAATGCCAACACGCAGCGAGTGGCTGCAACGCCCGCATCACACCGCGCACATCCTTGCTGGTCACGGCACCGAACACGATCTGGGCTTTCTCGCCGGGATACATTTGAATCCAAGTCCGGGCCAGTGCCGCAGCAGAGTCGGTATTGTGTGCTCCGTCGATGATGATGCGGTCATTGGCGAGACGCTGGAATCGCGCGGGCCAGTCCACATCTTTCAAGCCATGCCGGAGCACGGTTTCGGAAGTCTTGAAACCCGCCATTTTAAAAGCGGAAATGGCCAGCGCCGCATTCCACAACTGATGCTGGCCAGGCAGACCTATGTGATAGCCGCGCGGTGGCGTGGTCACGATAGTGAGCGGCGCACCGCGTTCATGCGCCGTCTTCGAGATGACCTGCATGACATCCGTGTGTTGTTTCAGCGTGATGACCGGGACTCCGGGCTTGATGATGCCTGCTTTCTCGGTGGCAATTTCCCGGAGCGTGGCACCAAGCTGCTGCTGATGATCAAGGCTGATACTGGTGATGACACACACTGCGGGCTTCACGGTATTCGTGGCATCAAGACGCCCGCCCATGCCGGTTTCCAGCACGACCCATTCTTGATTGCGCTGGCGAAACCAGTCCATGGCCAGAGCAAAGGTCACTTCAAAAAATGTTGGGTGCGGATCGAATCCCTCGCAGATTTTCCTTATCGGCTCCAGTCCGTCAACGATCTCCTTGGGCGTGATGCTGCGCTCCGCGTCCTTGATGCGCTCGCGAAAATGAATGAGGTGCGGCGAGGTGAATAGTCCGGCATTCACATCTGCCGCCTTCAGTAGGCTGTGAATGAACGCGCAGACGCTGCCCTTGCCGTTCGTGCCCGCCACATGGATGTATTTTTGTCCCGCAAGAGGCAGGTCGAGTGCGCCCAGAAGTTTTTGCGTGCTCTCCAGCCCCAGCTTAATCCCGAAAAGCTGGGTGCCGTAAAGCCACTCAAGAGCGGCCTTTTCTTGTTGGGCGATGGAGGACACGAACGATGCACTGTAACGATGCTGTGCGCCGCGTCATGCGATGATTTCATCCAAGATCAAACCGTAGGTGATGCCCCTGGCTTCACTCACGCCAAGATAGTCCGAGGAGAATGCCACCTCATGGGACGCTCGCAAAATGAAGTGAAGCGAGACGCATCACCTACTTTCACTGCCGCGCAATTCATGTGCGAGCACGCTCATTGCATAAAGCGCTGCCGTCTCCACGCGCAACACCAGCGGTCCGAGTGTGACGGGCGCGAAACCGCGCTCGCGGGCTGCGGCGTATTCGGCAGGAGAGAAATCACCCTCGGGGCCGATGGCCATGCAAGCAGAGGTCAGAGGTCGGAGGTCAGAAGTCAGATGGTGCGACAAGATGGTTTTGAATGAATGCGAATCCGGCTGCAGTGCGGCGATGATTTTTAATTCATGCGCAGGCAGTGAATCGAGCACAGGGAGCCATGATGCTGGCGGGTGAACCTTTGGCAGCCAGTTCTGGCCGCATTGCTTGCAGGCTTCAAGTGCGACACGCTGCCACTTCTCCTGCTTCTTGGCCACGTCTTTGGCGTCGAGTTTTACGATGGTGCGTTCCGTCAGCACGGGATAGATCGCATTCACGCCCAGCTCCACGGCCTTCTCAATGATCCACTCCATGTTCGCACCCTTCGGGATCGCCTGAATCAGTGAAATGGAAACCGTATGCGGCTGCGTCTCGCGCAGCTCATTAATTTTCACATCAACTCGCTTGCCAGAGATCGCAGTGATCTCCGCAGTCGCTTCATGGCCTGCGCCATCGAAGATAATGATGTGTTCGCCGACCTGTTTGCGCAGGACCTGTGTGCAGTGCGCGGCCTCATCGCCCGTTAGAACGAATTCCGCTGAAGTCCACGCTACACTTTGGAGATGAAAGCGACTGGCCATTTGTGCTGGCTTCAAGCAATCGGTCCATGCGACGCCGTGGTGTGGTCGTAGGTCGCGAGCTTGCGGAGGTAGTCGCCGTATTCTGTTTTGCCGAATTTTTCGGCGGACTTCAGCAT
>JBBRNC010000012.1:0-93039 GCA_038230495.1 Verrucomicrobiales bacterium | reverse complement strand
CTTCGACTACATCGAGACCTTCTACAATCCAACGCGACTCCACAGCTCACTGGCATACCTATCACCTCTCGAATTCGAACTCTCTCTTCAACTCAACTAATTAACCCTATTATCGCTGTCCGCATTTTCGAAGAAAGATCACAGGGCTGGAGGTATCGCTCATTCTTACCTAGGGCGTTGCCCTAGGCTGGCATGTAACGCCTCTTTGAGGCTGAACATCGGAGTTGGATCAGTAGGCTTCGCCATACACGCGCTCTTACTTTTTTCGGCAATCCATTACCACTAACTCGCAGGCTCCGTCTCGTGCAGGCGCGCGTAGTCCACGGTGAAACGGCCATCAGGGCTTACTGAGTAAACGTCCACGAATTTTTCACCGAAGCGCACGTCTCTCCAAGTGTAGTCTTGCTGGCTCTGCATGGGGGCGGGGATGACGGTATCCACGCCGACGACGGAGGTAATGAATCGGCTATCGTCGGCTTCGAGACTTTCCAGTGTGGCTCCGTAGATCGGGCTGGTTTCGTCAATGACATGACGCAGGGTGATGGAGGCGGGGAACATGATGAGGTGATCGAAGGTCAGCTTCAGGGTATAGAATCGGCGCTCGAGTGTGCCTTCGGCGACAAGTTCATCGCGATGGACGGTGATGCGGAATGCGGTCTCGACCATGGATTGATGACGGCCATTGGCCACGCGAATCATGAGCGTGGGCTTGGCGTCGAAAGTTGAGATGACGATGACCTTGCTAAATAAGACGCGGGCGGTGGGCCGGGAGAAGCGCACGAAAATGAGGCCGGTCATCATGGCCATCCAGAACATGCCGGCGATGATCTCGATGCTGACAAGGACGTGGCCGTAGAACGTGGCGGGATGCATGTGCCCGTAACCGACGGTGGCGAGGGTCTCGATGCTGAAGAAGAAGGCGTCGCCAAAGGAGCCGCTCGGCATCTCGGCGATGCAATCTCCGCCGAAATAGTAGGCGGCAGCGAAGATGAAATTCACGGTCAGATAGAATCCGAGCACGAGCATGATGAAGCGCGGCCAACTCAGTGAGAGAACGAGGTGGTAGAGATCGCGCCACTCCCAGCGCTCGGCGTTGAGCTTGAGGAATTCCGTTTTGCCCATGCGGACGGAGATGGGCGCGTTGGATTTTTTCATGGAGATGATCGGCGGGTGATGGGTGTGGAATGTTCGATGTTGATTGTTGAATGTTCAACTTTGATTGCTTTGCTGCGTGATGTCATTGGATTCCATTTCCAGCAAGCTGCCGCCGGGTCTGGCTGCGTTCTGCTCCCGCTGGGGCAAGGAGTTGGGCGTGGTGCTGGCGTTGCTCTTGACCTTGGCTGCGCCCTGGGTGTTGAAGCCAAAGGAATCCACGGCCAGCGCACGCTATGACCGACGGCTGGTGATCATCACGCCGCATAATCAGAAAATCCGACAGGAGTTCGCCACGGCTTTCGCGCGATATTGGAAACAGAAGACGGGAGAGAAATTAAACATCGACTGGCGGGTGCAAGGCACATCGGAGATTTCAATTTTCCTCCGCTCGGAATACTCCGCTGCGTTCGAGCAGCTCTGGACGCAAAAACTCGGCAAGGTCTGGACGCGCGAGATCGCGATGGCTTTCGCGAATGGAAAGCTCGCGATGCCAGCGTCGGGTGAAAAGCCCACTCTTGAGCAAGAGGCGCGGAAGATGTTCATGGAATCGAATGCCAGCGTGGGGATAGATCTATTCTTTGGGGGCGGTTCCTATGATTTCCAAAAGCAGGCGGCGGCGGGCTTTCTGGTTTCATCGACGCCCGACGGTCGGAATGGAGTGGGGGAGTTGTTTGCCAAGCACCCGGACTGGTTCACGGATGCAGTAATTCCACAAAGCCTGAGTGGAGAAGATTTCGCTGACAAAGATAGAAGATGGGTCGGCAGTTGCTTGTCGAGCATGGGCATTGTGTTCAATCGCGATGCGCTCAAGCGACTCGGCGTAACTAAGGAGCCGACACAGTGGGAGGATTTGGCGAATCCCTTACTAGCGGGTCAGGTCGCCTTATCTGATCCAAATAAAAGCGGCACGGTGGCTAAGGCGCTGGAGCAAATCATTCAGCAGCAAATGCAACTCGCCATTGATGACGTGAAGTCGCACCCGAAGCCATTTCAGTCGGTGAAAGAACAGACTGAAGAAGGTATTGGTCTAGGTTGGGAACGCGGGCTGCGATTGATCGTGCGCATTTGCGCGAATGCCCGCTACTTCACGGATGCGGCGACGAAGATTCCGCTGGAGGTCTCGCAAGGCGATGCTGCTGCGGGCATGTGCATTGATTACTATGGGCGCTCGTTTGAAGAGCAGGTTAGGAAAACTGATGGCACTACTCGCGTGGGCTATGTGACTCCGGTGGGCGGCTCCAGCGTGGGCGTGGACCCGGTCGGCATGATGCGCGGTGCGCCAGAGCCGGAACTGGCGACGGCATTTATGGAATTCGTTCTGAGCGATGAAGGGCAGAAGATATGGAACTATCGCCCCGGTGCGCCGGGCGGGCCGGAAAAGGCGGCGTTGCGTAGGCTGCCTGTGCGGCGTGATTTTTACACGGAGGCCAATCGGCAATACATGACTGATGCTGCAGTGCAGCCATTCGAGGACGCCAAGGCGTTTACTTATCACCCGGAGTGGACGATGCCGTTGTTTGATGTCATCCGTTTTCTCGTTCGTGTCATGTGCATTGATCTCCATGACGAACAGCGGGAGTCGTGGCGCATACTCGCGCAGGCAGACTTTCCTCCTCGGGCAACGGCCATGTTTGAAGATACTAAGTTAGTGAACTATCAGGCGGCGCTCAAACTTGCCTCCGATCTAAAGCGCAACGACAAGGAGCAGGAAGTAAAGACAGCGCGGGAACTAAGTGCAGTGTTTCGCGGTCAGTATGATAAGTCGCGTGAATTGTCGCGTCGCGGTCAGTGAGAATCATTTTATAATTTCATGAGCCGAACCGTATCCTATGCTGTCTTCGTCGTGATGAGCGTGTTTTTCGCGTGCTTCTTCATCATGCCAATTTGGAGCACGTTACAGGCCGCGTTTGTATCGTCGAAGGGTGAGTTCACAATGGATTACATCTGGGAGGTGTTTCGTAATCCGATTAATCGAGAGTGTTTATGGAACTCATTTCTCATCGCGGTAATGACGACCATCGGGTCCATTGCCATAGGGCTGCCGCTAGCGTTGCTCTTCACGCGCTATGAATTCCCCGGTAAGAATTTGATGAACTCATTAGTGCTGCTGCCGATGATATTGCCACCATTCGTTGGGGCTATAGGAGTGAGAGCGATGATGGGGCAGTCGGGATCAGTCAATAGTTTGCTGATTAAGTTGGGTCTAATGAACGCGGCGCATCCAGTTGACTGGTTGGGCGCAGGACAGATGAAAGGAATTATCCTGCTCAATGTGCTGTCGCATTTCCCGATTCTTTATCTCAATATCTGTGCCGCATTGGCCAATCTCGATCCTGCGTTGGAAGAAGCTGCGGCAAACCTTGGCTGCAAGCCGCGGGCGCGATTCTGGAAGATCACGCTGCCACTGATAACGCCGGGCATCTTCGCTGGCGGGACAATTGTTTTCATCTGGGCGTTCACTGATTTGGGAGTGCCGCTGGTGTTTGATTTCACGCGCGTGATGAGCGTGCAAATTTTCAATGGGCTAAAGGACTTGAGTGGCAATCCGTTTCCTTACGCGATGGTGGTGGTGATGCTGTTCTTCACAGTGATTTGCTATGTGACGAGCAAGATGCTTTTAGAAAAATCTACCGCTGCCGGTGGTGGAAGGGCGACGATGGGGCGGGAGACAATCGTGCTGTCTAAAACATCGGGCCGACTCTGCAGCACAGTGTTTGGCTTGTGTATCTTCATCGTGGTTCTGCCGCATCTTGGGGTGATTTTACTTTCGTTATCATCGGACTGGTATCGAACATGGCTGCCGGAGGGGCTAACACTGCGCCATTATCG
Source organism: Verrucomicrobiales bacterium (assembly GCA_038230495.1). GTDB lineage: Bacteria > Verrucomicrobiota > Verrucomicrobiia > Verrucomicrobiales > Verrucomicrobiaceae > VFKE01. The sequence continues at coordinate 89,055 of JBBRNC010000012.1, read as the reverse complement.
AGATGTGCTTGGCCATGAACTGACTCTCAAGGCCATTGGCAACAGTTTGAAATATGCCTCCATTGCCACGCTACTGGATATCGTGCTCGGCATCGGCGTGGCCTATGTGAGTGTTCGCACACGCATCAGGGGACGGCAGGTTCTCGATGCTATGGCCATGCTACCACTCGCGGTGCCGGGGCTGGTGATGGCCTTTGGCTATCTGGCAATGACGCGAGAGGGAAGTCCGTTTCATTGGTTGATGCTCGGCGAAGACCCGGTGGTGTTGCTGGTCATTGCGTATTCCGTGAGGCGGTTACCTTATGTCGTGCGCTCAGCTAGCGCGGGTTTCCAGCAGGTAAGTCCGACACTGGAAGAAGCGGCGCAGAACTTGGGATCGCCGCCGCTGAAGTCGCTATTGAAAATTACTCTGCCGCTGATTGCGCCCAATCTCATCGCAGGCGGATTGCTCGCCTTCTCGTTTGCCATGCTGGAGGTTTCCGATTCGATGATCCTCGCGCAGCAAACAGCGCATTATCCGATCACGAAGGCGATTTACTCGTTGGTCAGCGCATTGGGTGACGGGCCATATCTGGCCGCCGCACTCGGTGTCTGGGCCATGGTTTTCCTTGGCGTGACACTCATCGGAGCCGGGCTATTGCTGGGCAAAAAACTTGGCGCGATGTTCCGAGCGTGATGCTGCCTAGCCTTGTTGGTCAGTGATCGTCTCGATTTTATGACGACTGAAATCTGAGAGACCGACCACCAAGCCAATTCCAACGAAACAGGCGCCAAGGATTTGCGACACTTTTACTTCGACTCCCGGAATTAGAAAATAGCTAAGAAAGGGGAGCACGACGATGTAAAGATTCGTGTAAGGAACCCAGACGTGAACTGGATATTTAGAGAGCACGAAAAAGCCCCAGCTATAGACATAACCTGTTAGGCCGGCCCCGATCGCGAAAATTATCGCCCGCTGTGGCGTGAAATAACTGGTGAAGCTTTTCCATTCGATCAAGGCGATGGCAGCGATGGCGAGCGTTGCAAAACCGAATTTGAAGATTTCGCGCCAGACTACAAAGGCATTGGCGCTGACCTTGCGTTTGGCGAGCTGAACCGATTTGTTATTGAGGATTTGCTGTGAGCAGAGGCAGAGGTTGATGATGACAAGCCAGACAACAGCTTGCCAGTTGAGAGAGCCAATCAAAGCTGCCTTTGCGGGAGAAACTCCTCCGCTACTGAGCACGACATGGCTTAAACTCGGAACGCTGTCCAAGCGAAGTGAGAAAACCACCAATCCTGTCAGAACAAAACTGGTGCCTATCCAATGTTCTTTGCGCACGGTCGATCCAAACATTAATCCTGTGGCCACGGGTAACAGAACAATGTAAACGGAAATGAAGGGAACCCACAAATGAGGGGAATACCGGGAGATGCTAAAGAAGCCGACGTTCTCGATGATCCCGGTGAATGAACAGATGGAGATGGTCATGATGGAAGCCCATCCCGGCCAAAACTCCTTACGCGAGCGCCCCTTGATCGCTTCGACGATGACGGCAATAACTGCCCACGACAGTTTGAAGAGTTCACGCCACCACGTTAAAACAACAGCCGTAGAAAATTCTGCAAGGCCACTTGATGGAACATCGGCGTGTCCATTTGCCTTGTCAGCCGCGCCATTAGTTTTATCAGCCTGGCTTCGCGCCAGATTATTGAGAAGTTGCTGTCCTCCGAGGGCGGCATTGATGATGAGTAGAACGAGAATTATGGTCCATTCCATAGCAGAGCAAAATTATATGAGGTGAGGCGTGTAGATTGAATATGGCATGGGATGAAGGATTTTGCCTATTCGGGTTTTGATTTGATTGGCAATGGAGTCTGGTTTTTTGGCAAGGCCAGCACTGCACCCGAGAGCCTGACGCCTCTTCCGGCTACCAGTGCATTCCTTTCAATGTGTGAATCCGGAAGGCTTGGTATTCCCGTCGTCCTTCTGGTTTCACAACTGATAATGCCAAATGGCAAGATGCTCGCCAGTGCCCAGCGCAGCGGCTTGAAAAAGGCTGCGATGCGATCTCCCCATGAGCGGGCGGCGATGGTCGCGTCCTCGTAGCGCACATAGGAGATGCATTCTTTCTCGCCGTTCTTTTCGGCGAATTGCTTTTGTTCTGCCGCAGTCAGGGCGGATAGATTGTGAACATGGCAGCCGCACTGATCGCAGTAGCGGCGTTTGTCATCGCCGGGCATGGAGTTCCAGTCCATGGGGCAAGGCTGCTTGATGATGAGAGGGGAAACGACGCGCTTCATGGTTAAATGCTAGCTCTTTTGGCCGATGGCAGACATCTAAATTTTCCCGCTTGCCAAATTATGTAATGCGTGTTTCTTCCACGCCCCCGCGAGCCAGCTCAACCGCTGTTGGTCTTCAGGTTCCGACTTCTTCAGAAGCCCGGAAAAGCTCGCACTGAAGGCAACCTCAGCCCAAATCGAAAAATACATATGCCCATCCGTCTAGCCCGTTTTGAAATGCCGAACCGCCTCGTGAAAAACGAAGCCACGGCCTCCGACACCTTCGCCCAGTTTGTCGCCGAACCCTTTGACAAGGGATATGGTCACACCGTCGGCAACAGCCTCCGCCGCGTGCTGCTTTCCTCACTGGAAGGCGCCTCCATCACTAGCGTCCGCATCAAAGGCGCGGAACATGAGTTTTCCACCCTGCCGGGCGTCATCGAAGACGTGACCCAGATCGTTCTGAACCTGAAGAAGGTGAAGTTCCAACATTTTGAAGTAAAAGAGACCCGACTGCTCCAGCTTCACGCCGACAAAGAAGGCGTGGTCACCGCTGGCGACATTCAGGAAGACTCCAACTATCAGGTCATCAACAAGGATCAGATCATTTGCACCCTTGATCGCAAAGGCAAGATCGAAGCCGAGATCGAAGTCAAAGTAGGTCGCGGATTCGCCACTGGCGAAGACAACAAGCGCGCTGACATGCCCATCGGCGTCATTCCGATTGACTCCATCTTCTCGCCCGTCACTCGCGTTAAATACGGCGTGGAATCCACCCGCGTCGGCCAGAACACCGACTACGACAAGCTTGTGATCGACATCTGGACTGATGGTCGCGTGACCCCGCAGGATTCGCTCACGCAGGCCTCCTCCATCCTCCGCCATCACTTTGATGTGTTCGTGAACTACGACGATAACCAGGTCGAATTCGACGCCGCGCCAGAAGCGCAGAGTGAAGAAAACCTGGAGTTGCGCAAGCTGCTCAACATGTCCGTCAACGAGATCGAACTCTCCGTCCGTGCGGCCAACTGTCTGAACAACGCCAACATCACCAGTGTCGGCCAGCTTGCTCAGAAATCTGAAGGCGAAATGCTCCGCTATCGCAACTTCGGCAAGAAGTCCCTCACTGAAATCAGAGAGAAGCTCGCCGAGCTTGGACTTTCCCTTGGCATGAAGCTGGAACAGAACCTCCTTGAGCCGCTGCCAGGTGGATCCTCGCTTATTCGCGCCGCTGGCTTCCGCCGCGATGACGATGGAGAAGGTGATGCCGACAACTTCAGCAAACTGGTCGCCGCCAACCTTGGAGACGACGACGAGTAATAAAAAATCACCAATTAGACAACCGATTCAACCAGAATTTCCATGAGACACGGTAGAAAAACAGTTAAGCTCCAGCGCAAGAAAAGCCATCGCGAAGCGATGCTAAAAAACTTGGTGAAGAGCCTCATCGTCCACAAGCGCATTCGCACCACCCTCGCCAAGGCCAAGGCTCTCCGCCCGGTCGCAGAGAAGGTAGTGACCTATGGTAAAAAAGCACTGGCCGCCACTGGCCTTAACGAGCGGGAAGTAGCCGCCATGAAAGTCCATTACAATCGCTTGGCTTTCGCCGTGCTGCGTGACAAGACCTTGGTAACCAAGCTCGTCAATGAAATCGCCTTCGCTTCCAAGGATCGCGTCGGCGGATATTGCCGCATCACCAAGCTCGGTCAGCGTATGAGCGACTCCGCCCCGATGGCCTTCATCGAGTGGGTCGATTCTTTCGTCCCGAAAGGCGAAGAAGCCGTCGAGCCAGATGAAGAAGCTAAGCCCAAAGCTAAGCCCGCCAAGAAGAAGGCGACTAAGAAAGTCGCCAAAAAAGCTGCGGCTAAGGAATAGACTTCTAGGAAATCAGATCATTTAAAAACGCGACGGCTTCGGCTGTCGCGTTTTTTTTTAATCGGCGTGGGCGAGCAAGGAAGACAAATAATCTCGAATACAGAGTGGCAACAATAGATGGTTCTGCAATGAACCAAGGAATGATGGCGTCTCGCTGTCACTACTACCCTTGACGGCGAGACGCCATCATTCCTTATAACGCTCATCTGTGTGCAAGTCCTGATTCATGACGCGTTGCACCTATTGATGCGAAGCGGCATAGCGAATTTAAGCTTCAGCGAGCTCTCCTATGACATTCATTGCATCGACATCACGATTTCAATGCCCACGCCAGCAATGCTTCCGCGTCTTTCCAGACGGATTCATTGTCGTTGAGGACCACGACGATGCGGCGGTGGCCGTCTTTTTCACCACTGCAAATGAGGCAATGTCCGGCGAGCTGGGTGTAACCGGTTTTCATTCCATCGCACGGAGGGTAATTATGCAAAACGCGATTGGTGTTCTCCAGCTTGATGATCTTGCCGTCAGTTTTCGTGAAATCAAAACGGCGCACGTCAATGATGTCGCGAATGATGGCATTGGCATCATCGGCAAGTGCGAGCCGGGCCATGTCGCGCGCGGTGGAATATTGATCATCTGCGGGCAGGCCGTGGGGATTGACGAAGTGGGAATCGGCCATGCCGAGAGCGGCGGCGCGTTGGTTCATCTTGTCCACAAACGCCTCAATGGAGCCAGCGTTGTCGCGTGCAAGAGCTTGGGCGATGTCGTTGGAACTTTTCACCAGCAGGGCGGTGAGAAGTTGAATGCGCTGGTATTGATCGCCGGGCTGGAGACCGATGCGCACCGGGGCGCAGTCAATGTCCGGGGCCTCGACAGTGAGATAGCCCTCAAGATTGTCAGATTCTGAAATGATGAGTGAGGTGAGAAGCTTCTGTGTGCTGGCGACGGGGCCGCGTTTGTCGGGATTTTTCTCAAGTAAAATATCGCCGGTTTTCGCATCCACCACAATGACGCGATCAGCCCTGACTACGGGGAAGGGGCCGCGCTTGGCGTTGTCGTCGTGGAGTTTCTGCTGGCGTCGAATCCGGTCAAGTTCCTCACTGAGCTGGCTTTTGAGCTGCTCGACTTCAGTGCGCTGCGCTTCGATGACGCGTTCTTTTTCAGCAAGTGCCTGCTCACGCCTGGCGAAAGAGTCCTCGCGACCATCAGCGCAGAAGCAAGTCGTGGCCAGCATGAGGCTGAGCAGAAAAGAGAGCGGGGGATTAAGAAGGGGAGATGATGGGCTGGGCACTGGTTCTGTTTCTTCGATTAAGATTTAATACGTGGATGCAATCTGCATTCCATCTTTGCATTTTTCTCGCGGGATTAATCGCATACTTCCGCGAGAAGTTCCTTCAGCTTACGGGCGGGCCATTGTCCCGCGGCGTTTGATTCGCCGAGATGGCCGTAGTTTAAAACAGAGCCGCAGCGTGCGAGCACGATGCGGGAGACCCGACCCAGCGGCCCCATGCCCATCACACTGACTGGCAGCCTTCTGGTGCCATCGAGGAGCTTGATCAATCGCGCAAGATCGCCGGGGTTATGCAGAATGGTGGCGATTTTTACAGCATCGAACTGGAATTGCAGGGCCATGTCGATGGCACCCTGAAGAACATCTTCCGATGGTGTGCCGTTGAAATCATGGAACGATCCGATCACGGCAACGCGACGCGATTTAGCTTTTTTGATCAAGGGATGAAGATCGAAAGCGCTGCGCAATTCAATATCCATCATGGTGGCGAGATCGAGATACGATTCGAGCAGACTCGTGCGACGGGCGCTGTTCAGATTTCCGTGACCACCCTCGTCGGGATGTCTCGCGGTGATGAGAAGCGGCAGCGAAACACTCGCGGCGTGAGCATGAAGTTCAGCTGCCGGAAGATCGATCATATCGAGACGTAATTCGACGAGATCGCAGTCAGCCGACGTGAGCTGGGTTGAAGAGATGCCTTCTAAAGTAGGCACGGAGGAAACGACTCCGACGACGAGCGGGGAGGAGCTGGCGAGCAAACTTTTATTGGTTTCCAGTTGAGGCATTATCGAATTTATGTTATTTATTGTGAAATACTTAAGTTACTTTAAGTAAAGTCTTAACTCTCAGTATGATCGGGCGTCGTCAAGAAATCAATCTCCAGCTCAATCAGCTGGCTGATTTTGTCATACTTTCTGGCTGCCTTTTCATCAGTCATCGGCTGCGTGCCGTGATCGGCCCCAAGATGTTTCCCGGCATGGATCCAGTGCCGGGCTTTGCCCATTTTTTCTGGCTCTTGGCGGTCATCGCGCCATTCACTCCCTTGGTCCTTGAATCACGCGGGTTTTACAAAAACATCCTGAATAAAACTTTGGGCGAGAGCTTGCGCCAGTTGTCTGCCACATTGTTGCGAGTCGGGGTGATCATCGGCTTTTGCCAGATATTTTTCCGCTGGGAGATTCACAGCCGTGCGGTGCTGGCGCTCACTGGTATTTTCGGAGGGCTGGCTCTTCTCATCAAGGAGCAGATTTTTATCGGTATCATGCGCCGTCGTTTGATATCGGGACATGCCAGCCGTGAGCGGGTGCTGCTAGCCGGGCCGTCCGACGACACCGAGCGCATGATCAAGACCATGACGGACGACCAGCTTGGGGAAATTAACATCGTTGGTGAGTTCGATGTCACATGTGAGCCTGGTTCGCGCTTAGTGGAACTGCTCCATGAGAAATCTGTTTCGCGGGTCATCTTTGCCGCGCAGCATGTTCATTTCAGCAAGATCGAGGAGGCCGTGCAAATCTGTGAAACAGAAGGTGTGGCATCATGGATCAGCGCTGATTTCCTGCAAACTACGATCTCGCGCCCGACATTCGATGTGCTCGGTGGCCGCCTGATGCTTGTCTTTCACACGATGCCGGATGTGTCGTGGTCGCTGTGGTTTAAGGATGTTCTTGATCGGCTAGGCGCGTTTCTGCTTCTGGTGATCACTGCGCCCCTCTGGCTTGTGGCCATGGTCGGCATCCGGCTCGGTTCACGCGGCCCCATCTTTTTTACTCAGGATCGCGCGGGCCGCTATGGCAAGCCGTTCCGCATGTTCAAGTTTCGCACCATGTGTTTAGACGCAGAAGAGATGCGTCAGAAAATGAACAATCAAAATGAAATGTCCGGCCCTGTGTTCAAGGTCAAAGACGATCCGCGCGTGTTTGCCTTCGGTCGTTGGTTGCGCCGCCTGAGTATTGATGAACTGCCGCAGCTTATTAATATTCTAAAAGGCGAAATGAGCCTAGTCGGGCCGCGCCCGTTGCCGCTATATGAAATTGAGCGCATCGAGAAACATGCCCAGCGCCGTCGTCTCAGTGTGAAGCCGGGCCTCACCTGTCTCTGGCAAATCATGGGGCGTAATCGCATCGACAGCTTTGAAGAATGGGTCGCGCTGGATTTGAAATACATCGACAACTGGTCGCTCTGGCTGGACATTGAGATCATGTGCAAAACCCTTCCCGCAGTGCTGCGAGGTTCGGGAGCGCATTAATTTCAGATTTTTACAAAGTTTTCCGGCAAGGAACCGTTATTCTTTGGTTGCGAACGATTTCCCGTTTGCAGTTTCTCCACAACCCGAGCTAAATTATTCTCCCTATGTCTGAACCCGCCAACTCTGCCGATCCGCTACCTAAAGATGATGTCGCCGCCATTGATGAACTCCGTCAGGTTTATCAAAAGCTCGCTGACGAACTGAAAAAAGTCATCGTCGGCCAGAAGTCGGTGATCGAGGAACTTGCCATCTGTCTCTTCGCACGCGGTCACTCGTTGCTCATGGGGGTTCCGGGATTGGCGAAGACATTGCTCATCAGCCGTCTCGCAGAAACGATGTCACTTTCATTCAACCGCATTCAGTTCACGCCGGACTTGATGCCAATGGACATCACTGGCACTGACATTCTCCAAGAGCTTCCCGGCGGCCATCGTGCCTTTGAATTCGCGAAAGGCCCGGTCTTCGCCAATATCGTTCTAGCCGACGAAATTAACCGCGCCCCGGCTAAGACTCAGGCTGCGATGTTGGAAGCCATGCAAGAGCATCGCGTCACTGTCGCTGGCCGCACTTATACCTTGGAAGAGCCGTTCTTCGTGCTCGCGACGCAGAACCCTATCGAGCAGGAAGGAACTTATCCATTACCCGAAGCGCAGCTGGACCGTTTCATGTTCATGATTGGCGTCGATTATCCCTCGCGTGACGAGGAAATCCAAATCGCCCGCACCACCACGGGCGCCTCGGTGCCCAGACTGGATCACGTTCTGGATGGCGCTAAGGTAAAAGCATTCCAAGACCTCGTGCGTCGCGTGCCAGTGGCCGGACACATTTATGAATTCGCTGTTGATCTAGTGCGCCGCACCCGCCCGAACAGTGTTGATGCTCCCGCATGGCTCAAGCCATTAGTCGGATGGGGCGCGGGACCGCGTGCCGTGCAGTATCTCATTCTCGGAGCCAAGGCCCGCGCCGCTCTGCTCGGCAGCTACATGGTGCGTCTGGAGGACGTGACCGAAGTGGCAGATGCCGTGCTCCGCCACCGCGTGATTACCACGTTCACCGCAGAGTCGCAAGGCATCACCAGCCGCGATGTGATCAAGCGTTTGCTTGCAGAATTGAGCAAGGAAGACTGATGTAATCATTTTCTTTGAACTCGAACCGACAACATCTCGTGGCTCGCGTCTCCTTTCATCAATTCGTGGCGCTTTCGATGCTATTCGCTGCTATCAGCGCGTCTGCGCAACAAAAATCTCCGAAGGGTGACATCATCGTTGAAGGAGAACGGCTGAATGATGGTGGGGCCAAGTCTTCCGACACTCGCCGGGTCTGGCTTGTCTCCGCGAGCGATTCCAGCAAGCGAGAACTTCTTTTCACACATTACCGTGGAGCCGACGTGGTATTCTCTCACGATCAAGAATTGCTTGTGATCAATGATCATCGCTTGAGTAATGAGGCTTGTGCACTTCTCTTCCACAAAACAGGTGAACTAGGTTACAAGATGACCGTCGATCTGAGTGATGGAGCTTGGAAATTTTTCTGCAAAGAGAATGGAATCTCGGGCGAGACTGGATTCGATCACTCTTATGTTGATTGTGTGCAGTGGCTCAAAAATCTGCCAGGCTGTCTTTTATTGACGCTCAGGGGCCATATCGACAGTCGGAATCATGCTAATGACTGGCGATGCATATATGACACCGTGAAGCGGGAGTTTTACGTGACGGAATATTTGAAAAATCACAACGAAGGGCGCGCTGTGCTGGAGCGCCTATAGTCTTTCCACTTTCAACTGAAATGTCCGCCTCGACTCAACACGACTTTATTGATCCAGCAGTTCTTGGACGGCTGCTCTCGCTGCCATTGCACGCGCGGCACGCGATGATCGGCGGAGTGTCGGGTCGGCATCGCAGTCCGGTGCGCGGTTCATCATTGGAGTTCGCCCAATATCGCAAATACGTGCCGGGCGATGACACGCGTCGGCTCGACTGGCGCATGTGGGGACGGTCGGATCGTTTTTATATCAAGGAGTTTGAAGCTGACACTAACCTACGTCTTTGCCTGCTCATTGATGGCAGTGGTTCCATGGGTTTCGGCCCCGAAGGAGCCACGCGGCTTGATTACGCGCGGCGTCTGGGAGGCGCACTGGCCTACCTCGCCGCGCAGCAGGGCGATGCCGTGGGATTGTGGAGCGCGGGCGAAACCAAACAAGAAATTCGTCCCAAGCGCAGTGCCGCGCACCTCCGTTTGATTCTCGATCAACTTGCAGGAATGAAGGCCACAGGAAAAACAACCTTGCTGGAATCCATTCACGAAGCTGCAGAAAAAATTCCTTCACGAGCTCTGGTGGTGCTGATCTCTGATCTGTTTGTTCCACCATCCGAACTCAAGCCCGCCTTGCAGCATCTGCGTTTCCGCAAGCATGACGTGACCGTTTTCCAATTGCTCGACCAGAACGAATTGGATTTTGAATTCGACCGCCCCGCGCGGTTTGTGGACCTTGAAGGCGCGGAACCGGTGCTTGCGGATCCGACTATGGTTGCCAAGCAATATCGCGAAGCTGTGCGTCTCTATCTGGAGGAATTGGATGATGTCGTCCGCACCACGCATGTGGATTTTCACCGCGTGAAGCTCCATGAAAATTACGATGACGTGCTCGCGAGGTTCTTACTTGGGCGCACACCAAAAGGGGGCAAACGGTGAGTTTTCTCCAGCCACTTCTACTTTTCGGACTGCCGCTTGCTGCGCTGCCGATCATCATTCATTTGATTCATCTTCATCGCCGACGCACGGTGAAATGGGCGGCAATGATGTTCCTGCTGATGGCGCAAAAGATGAACAAGGGCTTCTCTCGGTTGCGGCAAATTTTGATCCTCACCATGCGCGTGCTCGCGGTGATGGCGTTGATATTTCTTGTGAGTCGTCCGCTCGCCGGTGGCTGGCTTGGCTTAACTGGGGGTGCGCCGGACACGGTTTTGATCCTGCTCGATCGCTCCGCGAGTATGGAACAGATCAATCCTGTGACGGGCATGAGCAAGCGCCGCACCGGTTTGGAGAAACTCGCAGCCGGTATCAAGCAAACTTACGGCAGTCGCTCGCGCCTGGTGCTGCTCGATAGCGCGTTGCAGCAAACGCTTCCGTTGGAACGCGCGGATGCCTTGCTCGATCTTCCGCAGAGCGAAGCCACTGACACTGGGGCGGACATTCCAGCGATGCTTCAGTCAGCACTCGATTATATTACGGCCAACAAAACTGGGCGCACGGATTTGTGGGTGCTGAGCGATCTCAAGCAAAGTGATTGGGATGCCAACGGCGGTCGCTGGGAAGCGTTGCGTGGAGCATACGCCAGCCTGCGCGGTGTGCGTTTTAATATTTTGAACTACCCTGAGTCGGCGAAAGAAAATATTTCGATTTCAGTAGAGAACATCACCCGCAGGGAGTCTAGCGAACGCGCCGAACTCCTGATGGATGTGCGCATCACGCGGAACGAGGCTTCACCGCAACCAGTCGAAGTTCCCCTGACTTTCGTCATCAATGGCGCGACCAGCACCGAGAAAGTTACCTTGCGCGATAACCAGCTTTTACTACAAGCGCACGCCATCCCGTTGGATAAATCCATGAAGCGCGGCTGGGGGCGCGTGGAACTTCACGCGGATTCTTATGGCCCGGACAACGTGTTTCATTTCGTCTTTGATGAGCCATCCTCGCTGCGTTCCGTCATTGTCTCCGACGATGCAGCCGAGGCGGAACCTCTGCGCGCGGTTTTGGAATCGGCCGTGGATTCAGCGCGGCGCTATGCGTCAACGGTGTTGCCAGTATCACGCGCCGCAGAAATTCCTTGGGATGAAACGGCATTGTTAATCTGGCATGCGCCACTGCCTGCGACAGATTCGATCACCGCGCGGCTATTAGAAAATCAAGTCGCTGCGGGGCGCACAGTGCTATTTCTTCCTACGGAGAATGCTGGTGATACAGCCATATTTGGATTTCACTGGGGCGCATGGAGCACAAGCGCAGCGGCCAAACCAGACACGGTAAATTGGTGGCGCAACGACTCCGGTCTGCTGGCAAATACGCGTGCGGGCAAAGCATTGCCAGTGGGTGAACTAGAAGTTACTCGCCGTTGTGAAATCATCGGCGAAGGTGTGCCGCTTGCACGAGTAGGAGCGGGCGAATCCTTGCTGGTGCGCGCATCGGGGACGAGAAGAGGAAGCGTTTATTTTCTTGGCACTGTGCCCGGCCCCGGTTCATCGAGCCTGGCCCGCGATGGAGTGGTGCTCTTTGCCATGTTGCATCGCGCCCTGAGCGAAGGCGGGCAGGGACTGGGGCGCACCCAGCAACGCACCGCCGCTAAAGACGCTCTTGGCTCGGGTGATATTTCCCAGTGGCAACGCTTGGGTGTGAAAGGTGAAAAGGTAGCGACATCGCTGCTGCCATTGCGCGGGGGTATTGTTGAGTCGGGTGATAAACTGGTGGCATTGAATCGCCCCAATTCGGAAGACGCACCAGCAATCATAAGTAATACAACAGTTGATCAACTGTTCGCCGGCCTCGATTTCAGACGCATCGAGGACACGCTGGAAACTTCAAAAGGACTGACCAGTGAAGTGTGGCGCACATTCCTGATACTCATGGCGGCGGCACTGCTTCTCGAATCCCTGCTTTGCCTTCCCGCTCCTAAGATGATGGCCGAAAAGAACGAAAAAATGGGAAAAATTTATACTGATAAGGATCAGATCATTTCAGCCAGCTAGTGATAAAACTAAACGAGAACATGAAATGAAGGACCGGGTTTTCCAACTTACAGACATTGTGCGCGAGACAGGATTTGCGATACATTCGTATCACGGGTCTGGTCATCTCGAGAAGGTCTATGAAAACGCATCGGTGCATAGGTTGCGCAAACAAGGCTTGAAAATCGAACAACAAAAGCCCCTTCCTGTTCATGACGAAGACGGCACCCTGCTTGGAGATTACTTTGCGGACGTCATTGTGGATGATTGTCTGCTGCTGGAACTCAAGGCGGCGCGCGATATTGCGAGGGAACACATCGCGCAGCTATTAGGATACCTGAGGTCTTCAAGAATTGAGCACGGGGCCTTGCTTAACTTTGGCGCTCCGCGCTTTCAAATCAGGAAGCTTGGCATGTCCGAGGCGATTCACTCACCAGAGCCGCTTGATCAAACCTAAACCCTTTTCATTTTTTTGTTTCTTTCGGCCATCTCATGAAACCGCACAGCCAATCTCTGGTCTTTGTTGATTCGACTCTTAGCCTTGTGCTGGGGATCGTGTTTGTGCTGGTCATCGCGGTGCTGGCGTGGATGTCATGGAGTCGCAGCGGATTCCGTCGGAATATAGGCTTACTGGAATTTCTCCGAGTTGTTATCGCCATTGGCATTGCGATCACTTTGAATCAACCGGAATGGCGTGAGATTTTTCTTCCCGACACCAAGCCGACGCTGGCGGTGCTGGTGGACACATCGCGCAGTATGGAAACGCGCGATGTCATGGATGTGACCCAGCCGACGGTTGCGCCCCAGTCACGCGCAGAAGTCACTAAGCCGCTGATTGATCCCGCGACATGGGAGAAACTGAAAAAGCGGATGGATGTGGTCATTGAACCTTTTTCCTCATCGGAAAAACCAGCGGAGATGGGCACCGATCTCAATGGGGCACTTTCGTCGTTGATGGAGAAATATCCTCGGCTCAACGGTGTGGTGCTCTTGAGTGATGGAGACTGGAATCTGGGCGGCTCGCCCGCACAGGCATCGACCCGGTTGCGTATGAGAGAGGCGCCGATTTTTGCGGTGCCACTCGGCGCGGAGACAAGGCTGCCCGACGTAGAGTTGACCAGCTTTGAAGCGCCAGCGTTTGGTGTCGCAGGCAAGCCTTTGCGCATTCCGTTCACCATTGAAAGTTCACTCCCACGCGATGAACCAGTGACGTTGGAGATGAAGATGTCCACGGGCGAGGTAGTGACCAAGGAAGTGACGATTCCGGCGATGGGGCGTTTGCAGGACAGCATCGTCTGGAAGCCGGAAACCGTGGGCGATGTGAAGCTCAAACTCACAATTCCAAAGACTGGCGCGGAAATTTATCCCGACAACAACTCGCTCGAAGCCGCGCTCAATATTCGCAAAGAACAGCTTCGCGTGCTGATCATCGAATCCTATCCGCGATGGGAGTATCGCTATCTGCGCAACGCACTCGAACGCGATCCCGGCGTGAGCGTGAACTGCCTGCTGTTTCATCCGGGACTCGGCAAGGTCGGCGATGGTCGGGGCTATCTCCCCTCGTTTCCGAAGGATGATGAGCTGGCAAAATTCGATGTCGTATTCGTCGGCGATGTCGGTGTCGAGAAAGAGCAACTCACCGTGGAGCAGTGCAACGCCTTGCAGAAGCTCGTTCGCGACCAAGCGAGCGGGTTGGTCTTCATGCCCGGATTCCGCGGGCATCAGTCGTCGTTGCTCACGACTTCATTGAACGATCTCATGCCAGTGGTTTTGGATGAGGCTCAGCCGCGCGGCTGGGGTTCCTCCACGCCGGGAAGATTTGTCCTGACCGAGGCCGGCACGCACAGTCTGCTGACAAAGCTCGAAGACACCGACGAAGCCAGCGCGCGAATCTGGTCAACACTGCCCGGTTTCCAATGGTATGCCTCTGCCTTGCGCGCCAAGGCCGGCACCGAAGTGCTCGCGACTCACGGCACCGAATCATCGCGCTTTGGTCGAGTGCCTTTGATCGTGACCAAGACTTACGGCTCAGGAAAAATTCTGTTCATGGGCACCGATGGTGCATGGCGCTGGCGCAAAGGCGTGGAGGATAAATATCACTACCGTTTCTGGGGACAAGTGGTGCGCTGGATGGCGTATCAGCGCAACATGGCCAGCGGCGACAAGATGCGTCTCTTTTATTCTCCCGACCGTCCGCGCACGAACGAAGTGCTCACGCTGAATGCCAACGTCATGAGCACCACGGGCGAGCCATTGCGCGAAGCCGCAGTCGTCGCCCAGATTGCCGCGCCTTCTGGAAAGACCACGAGCGTCCGCCTTATTCCCGCAGGCGAGGAGGCCTGGGGGCTATTCACCGGAACCTTCACGCCAGAGGAGCCGGGCGATCATCATGTCCATCTCACTTGCGCAGAGAGCGGGTCCACACTGGAGACGGTCATCTCTGTGCAAGGTGCCACGAGGGAAAAAATCGGCCAACCCGCGCGGCTCGATGTCCTGCGTGAAATCGCTCAACTCACCAAAGGGAAAATGCTCACCACCACTGACCCTGCTTCCGTCATCGAAGCCGTCACCGCGCTGCCTGAGCCGCAACCCATCGAGCATCGCAATCCCCTATGGGCGCATCCGCTCTGGGCCGGCATTCTGATTTTGCTCATGACCATCTTCTGGGTGGGGAGAAAGATGGCGGGGGTCTTCTAATATTCTAAAATATTTGAAATATTTCCAAGTAAACGCGCTTCTGAAACGTCACTTCCATTGACATCAATTGTCTCGCTTCAACAGCGCATTGCCCTTAAATTAACCATTATCAACCCGCTATTCGTTTATTTCGGCCAATACCAACTGCCATGAACACTGACGAACTCCCCCCGATTCTCGAAGCTAAACTATCTGAATTCCGTCGGAGGGTTTGGATTGTCAAACTTGCCGAAGGATTGCTCGCCGCATGTTTTGGCATCGCGCTTTCTTATGTGCTGGTCTTTGTGCTGGATCGTTTCATGGAGACTCCGGCGTGGCTGCGTGGGGTGTTGCTGGCCTCGGGCGCGGCGGTTCTGGGTTTTGGCGTGCCGCTCAAATGGCATCGCTGGGTGTGGCGTCAGCGGAGACTGGAAGATGCGGCGCGCTTGTTGCGGCGCAAGTTTCCCCGGCTGGGCGATCAACTTCTGGGCATCGTGGAACTGGCTCACAAGGACAATGTCAGCGGACGCAGTGAGACATTGGTTCAGGCTGCGATGGCGCAGGCCGCAGAGGCGGTGAAGGATCAGGACTTCACTAGGGCCGTGCCGGACGCGAGGCATCGCTCTTGGGCATGGGCGGCTGGTGGAGCGGTGGCTTTGGCCATTGTAGCATTCGTTACGGTTTCCGATGCGGCGCGCAATGCATTGGCCCGCTGGCTCACGCCGTGGCGCGAGGTGGATCGTTATACTTTTGCTAAGGTAGATCAGTTGCCGAAAAATCTCGTCGTTCCCTATGCCGAGCCGTTCTCGCTGCCAGTGAAACTTTCGACCGATACTAAGTGGTCGCCAGAGCGCGGCACTGGCCGTATCAAAGGACAGCCGGAGATCAATGTCCCACTTCAAGATGGGAGCTATCCGCTGGCCTTCCCGCCGCAGAAGAATGACGCGCCGATGAAAGTCTCTCTCGGTGATGTGCGCAAGACCGTGCAAGTGGAGCCGCGCACTCGGCCCGAGCTGGCCACATTGACTGCGCGGTTGCGCTTGCCTGCCTATTTGCAATACAAGACGGAGCCGGGCATCGAAGTGCGCGGCGGGAGCATCAGTGTTCTCAAGGGATCGGAAGTCGCATTTATCGCCAGCGCGAGCCGCGATCTGGCAGACGCTGAAATGGACGGGGCGAAGCAAAAGGTGGAAGGCGACAAGCTGCTGACGAATTTCAGCAAGGTGGAAAAATCTGGTGAGCGACACTTCAACTGGCGCGACACGCTGGGGCTGGCTCCTCGGGAGTCGCTGGTATTGAAAGTGCAGGCTGTGGATGACGAGGCTCCTCGAATCACGGCGCGTCGCGATTCACAGGAGACGGTGGTGCTGGACTCTGAGGTGCTCGCTTTTGATTTGTCCATTGCCGATGATTTTGGTGTGAAGCGCGCGGGCTTAGAATGGGTTGGAGAAAAAAAATCCAGCACAGATGAGAATCCCATGCGCGGGGAAAAAGTTGCTGTCGGCGGTGAGCCGGAGAAACGCGAACTGGATGCGCGGGCTACTTTTTGCGCGACCCGCGAGAGCGTCGCTCCGCAGACCTTGCAGGTTCGCGCTTGGGCGGAAGATTATCTGCCGGGCCGGAAGCGCGCCTATTCGCAGTCGTTCATCCTGCATATTCTGAACAAGCAAGATCACGCGTTGTGGCTGACGGAGCAGTTCGGCAAATGGCTTCAGGTCGCGCGTGAGAGTTACGAACGCGAACAGCAGCTTCATCAGACGAACAAGGAATTGCGCGAACTGAGCGCGGCGGAATTGGATCGTCCGGAGAATCGTCGGAAGGTGATGCAACAGGCTTCATCTGAGCACGCGAACGCGGACCGGTTGGACAATATCACGCAGCTAGGCAAGAGCCTCGTAGAGCAGGCGACGCACAATCCTGAGTTCGAGGCCAAGCGTCTGGAAGCATGGGCGGATATGCTGAAGAATTTGCGCGATATTGCTGGGCAACGAATGCCGTCAGTGGCCGATCTTCTGAAGCAAAGCTCAAACGCGGCGACCAAATCCATGGCTGGCGCGAGTCCTGGCAAGCCATCAACGGGCGATCAGAAACCTCAGCCACCATCTTCACAAAACCCATCGGGCAAGCCACCGACAGGGGATCAGAAATCGCAACAGTCGTCATCACAAGACTCTTCCAGCAAGCCACCCGACGGCGAACAGAAAAGCCCGGGCGAAAGCAAGCCATCCGCCCCGAACGTCACCACTGGGGAACAAACTCCTTCAACTAGCGCTCCCAAGCTGCCCGATCCCAATGCGAAGCCAACGTCGCCCGTGCCAAGCATTGCGGATAATGAGAAGAGCAATTTCAAACCGGAAGACAATAAGCCCGATGAAAAACCAAAACCGTCGCCGTCCGGCTCTGGCAAACTTTCTCTTCCGCAGACCAGCTTGGGCGCTGCGCCCACCAATAAAAAACCTGATGACGAAGAGAGTCCTCCAGAATCACCCGCGCAGGATAAGATACAAAAAGCAGTGGCTGAGCAACGTGATCTTCTCGCCGAGTTTGCTAAAGTTGCCGATCAACTGAACGAGATCATGGCTGGCCTTGAGGCGAGCACATTCGTGAAGCGGCTCAAATTTGCTTCCCGCACGCAGATGACGGTGGCGTCGGATTTGAACTCGAAAACGCTCAGTGCCTTTGGACTGGAACGGAAAGATGTCACTGCAGAACCAGCGACGCATGTCGATGCCATCGCGGGCCGGGAGAAGGATCAGAGCGAAGTCGTGCGCGTGATCCAGAGTGATCTGGAAGCCTTTTATCAGCGACGGCAGGATGAGAAGTTTAAGAACATCCTCGAGCAGATGAAAAAGGCCGAGATCGTGAGTGCTCTGGTGCGCACGAGCACTCAGGCCGGAGTGAACTTGAGCGGGCGCAGCATTGCTTCATCGGAGTTCTGGGCGGACACGCTCGACCGATGGGCGGAAGAACTCGTCAGCGCAGCGGAGGCTTCCAAGAGCAAGCCCGGCAAAGGCGCAGATAAGCCCAGTCTGCCACCGGAAATTATTCTCATGGTCATGCAGGCATTGCGCGATGAAATGAAATTGCGTGATGAAACACGGGAGATGGAGAATGCGCGGCCCGCTCTCACGACGAGTGAGTATGAGAGCAAAGCCTTGCCGCTGGCCCGCAAGCAGGAGACGAACGCAGTTCTGACGCAGACCGCGTCCGATGCTATTCTCATGCTGCCTAAGGGTGCAGAGGACTTTAAGGATGAACTCAAGCTGCTCACG
The DNA here is from genome assembly GCA_038230495.1 of Verrucomicrobiales bacterium. Classification (GTDB taxonomy): domain Bacteria; phylum Verrucomicrobiota; class Verrucomicrobiia; order Verrucomicrobiales; family Verrucomicrobiaceae; genus VFKE01. The sequence goes on along the minus strand of JBBRNC010000012.1, from coordinate 70,710 downwards.
GCAGTCCGTCAAGTCATGGACGAGGCCGGGGCTATTCTGGAAAGACCCGACACTGGATCTGAAGCAATCGCCGCCGAGACAGAGGCCATTGAACTTCTGTTGCAGGCCAAGCGCCAGGGCAAAGGCGGCGGCGGTGGTGGTGGCGGGGGCAACCCCGGCGGCGGTGGTTCGGGAACGGCTGATGGAATGTCCTTGGCGGAACTTGGACCCGGAGCCGACTCCCCCGCACAAGCTGTCGTCCGTCCAGTGGGCCAGCAAACTGGGCGCGCAGGGCGTGAGTTCCCTGAGGAATTCAAGAACGGACTTGATGCCTATTTTAACAAACTGGAGGGGCAGGGGAGAACGAAGCCATGATGTCGTTGGCTCCGCGATTGCTTTCGCTATGGGCGTTAAGCGCTCTGCTGGAGTTGCCGTGCCTATCGTTGTTTGCGGATGAGAAGGAAAAATTTCCCGATGAAGTGGAGAAGCCGCTGGCTGAACTTGTAAAGAGCGCGGTGGAGTTGAAGTCGTCCACGCAGATGGATGAATTGAAAAAAGCCATCGAGGAGATCGCGGATACAACCAAAATGGCTGACGATGCAAAAAAGCGTCTTGAGGTCGAGGCTAAGGCCGTGGTGGAACAGTCGTTGAATCCTTGGAAGGAGAAGCTGGATGCGCGGCTCCGGCCCTTTTTGCGTCAGGATATTAAGGAGTCATTGGAACTGATGACCGAGTGGCCTGCGGAAGTCTTAATCAAAGGCGAATTCGTTCCCGATTCAGGAAAGCTGACGGATCAGGATGAATGGAAAAGTGCGCTGAAGAAGGTTCTTACGCCCGAGCAACTGGCGATGATAGAAAAGAAGAACGAAGAACTCGAACAGGGCAAGGAAAAGGGTGTGCAGGACTGCCTCAAAGACATGTCTGTGCCAATTCCTAAGAGGATGGAGATGGTCTTCAATGCTGACGCTGATGAAGTGAAAAAGTTGTTTGGCCTGACAGGCGACCGGGCAAAGAAAATAGATGAACTCGCAACGGAAACGGTCAAGCGCAGTGTTGAAGCGCTCAAGAAGCAATTGGCTGAGAAAATCCGCAGCATGGGTGCTGATGAAAGGAACGCTTGGATTTCCGGTGATGGAGGACACAAAAACTTTACTCATTTGCTAGATACAGGTCTTGTTATAACGGAAGCGGATGACTGGAAGAAGGCGCTCCAAGGAACTTTGTCTGCAGAAGAAATGAAACGCTGGACAGTGGTGACATCATCACGCGTCGCTCGGAAGGACAAGGCTATGGCGATGATTTTCCTGTCCCATATGGATACCAGAATTTTCCTGACAGCGGCGCAGAGAGAAAAGCTGGAACCTCATGCGGTCAAAGTCATGTTGGGAGTGCAGAACGAGGAGAGGAGAAGTTTTTTATCAAGCTCAGGTCATGAGTCGAAATTCAACAAGGATGATCTGAAGCTCATTTTGGATCAGAGTCAGATCAATCACTGGGAAGAAGGAAATAACGGCGCGGAAGTGAATCCTTGGGGCCAACAGACTGATCAGTCGAAGCCGGGCAAAGCCGCAGCACTTGGTGAAGGAGATATTGATGAGGATGTCATCTTGAATGGATTTTTCCTCCATTGTGAAAACACGCAGCGTAAGCGACTGGCGGACGGAATGATGTTGAAGCTCGATGACATCAAGCGCTCGACGAAAATCTCAAAAGAAAGCCTCAAGTTTCTTGAGATAGCTTCCGCCGGGGCGGTAGATCATGCGCTCGATCTTTGGCGTCAGAATTTTGAAGCCTACGTGCACAATAGTGTGAAAAACATCCCCAAGAAAGCACTCAGACAACGCCTGATGTCTGTGAGTGGAGAAGTTAATTTCGGCGATCAGCCAGTCACATCCAACTACCCGGTCTGGACAAATGCAGTCGCAGACGTGCTGACAAAACCCGAGATGGAACTCTGGGTGACCGAGGTTAGCTCCCGGAAGTTATATCGTGATCGCGCCAGAATGCTGATGGTTGTTGCGGAACTGGACCACCGTTTTCACTTGAGTCAGGAACAGATGCAAAAACTCGAGCCTTTACTGATGGAATCCGTCGCTGAATTTACGCCAGAATTCAACCGCAATGAGACTAATGGCGGTGACTACCCCAATGCGATGCTTGCATTTCTGGCCGGAGTGCCGGAAGCGAAGACGAAATCCATCTTGTTACCTTTGCAGTTTGAGCAGTGGCGGAGTTCCGACTTTAAGGATGTGGAAGACACATGGAATGAAATGAAGCAGACCCACAACGCTAGAAAAAAGAGAGGTAAAAATCGATGAGAAGACTGATCGCATATGCTATGTCGGGAATGCGTCCGCTATGGGCTGTAAGTGCGCTGCTGGCGTTGCCTTGCCTCTCGTTGTTTGCAGATGAGAAGGAAAAATTTCCCGTGGAAGTGGAGAAGCCACTGGCTGAACTCGTGAAAAAAGCTGTGGAGTTGAGGTCGTCCACGCAGATGGAAGAATTGAAAAAAGCCATCACTGACATCGCGGATACAACCAAGATGGGAGACGATGCGAAAAAGCGGCTTGAGACCGAGGCCAAGGCCGTGGTGGAACGGTCACTTGATCCTTGGAAGGAGAAGCTGGACGCAAAACTTAGGCCATTTTTGCGTCAGGATATTAAGGAGTCGTTGGAACTGATGACCCAGTGGCCTGCGGAAATGTTGATCAAAAACAGTTTCGTTCCTGAGTCTGGAAAGATTGCAGAACAGGAAGATTGGAAGAACGCACTCAAGAAAATTCTCGCGCCCGAGCAACTAGCCTTCTTGGAAAAGCAGGCGCTTGATCGTGATCAGGCATTGGAAAAAGAAATTCAGGAGAGCCTGAAACCTTCTGTGGCGCTGATGCAAAAATCTACGGGGCTATTGTATAAGTCCGAAGTAAGTGATTTGAAGTCAGTTCTCGGCCTTAAAGGCGAGCGGGCAAAAAAATTTGATGATCTTGCAGAGGAGGCTGCGAAGCACAAGGCTGATGAAATGGAGAAGCAGTGGACAGAGGAAATGCGCAAAATGACCACTGAAGCTCGCGCACAGTTCACCATGAGGCGTGGCCGTGGTCGGCAGATGTTCTCGACGTTCAACACTGAAATGACGGACGCATCGACGGTGATGGAAAGCTGGAAAAAGACTCTTCGTGAATTATTATCTGAAGACGAGCAAAAACGCTGGGAGACGGCTTCGACGATTAGGCAGTCCAGCCAGAACAAGGCGATGGCGATGTTGTTTCTCTCGCAGGTGGATTCCATGGTTCTCTTTTCGGCATCGCAGCGGGAAAAGCTTGAGCCTCTGGCGATGAAGGTCATGGCAACTCTGTCGAAATCTGAAAAAGAAAATTTTACGTTCAATCCAGGTTACACATCGAAATTCGACCAGAAGGAATTGAAGCTCATTCTCGATGATAAGCAGTTTGAACACTGGCAGGAAGTGAGCAAAGGCGAAATGGGGCGTCGTCGTATGGGCATGGGTGAAGTCGAAATTGATGATCAGGAGAAAAGCACGAGCGACGTTGATCAGGATGAGGATGCAATCATGTCCGCTTTTTTTCATGCTCGTGACCAGAGGCAGCGCGACCGGCTTGCGAAGGGATATCTCGTGAAGTTGGAGGACATTCAGCGGGTCGCCAAACCTTCGGAGGAAAGTATTAAACGATTGGAAATTGCCTCCAGAGGTGCGGCTGAACATAGTCTGGATAATTGGCGTCCTAATTTTGAAAACTGGGTGCGCAGTTCCATGAGGAATGTCAATATCAAGACGATCAAGCAGCGACTAGCGGGACTAAACGCGGATGTCAATTTTGGCGAGGAAAACACCAAAATCGACGATCCGATCTGGAGCGTGGCCGTGGCTGATGTGCTCACGGACTCACAAAGGGAATTGTGGATGAACGAAGTGATAGGACGGAAACGCTATCTGGAACGCGCCAAAGTATTCGCTATCCTAGCTGAGTTGGATCGGCGCTGTCACCTCAACCTTGATCAGTTGCAAAAACTGGAGCCACTACTGACAGAGGCTGTTACAGAATACTCCGCCGATTTCAATCGCATGTTTGGCGGTTCTGGAATTATCTCACGGTATTTGATCGTATTGCTGTCGGGTGTGCCCGAAGAATCGACCAAGAGCATCCTTACGCCTGAGCAGTTCGAGCAATGGAAGAATACCGACAGCGCGCAGTTCAAAGGCTGGTGGGAAAACATCAAGTCCAATCACGATTCAAGAAACAAAGCGAAGAAGAAAAAATGAAAGGGCAGACCAAACAACATTCATTCAGAACACACTGCCAGCATACCGTGCTGGTATTGCTGCTCTGCTTATTCGCCAACAGTGCTCACTCGCAAGATTCTGGTATCCGGTTCGGCGGGCAGATTCCTCCAGAGGTGGACACCATCTATGAGCGTGGACTGGCTTGGCTAGCCGCGCATCAGACGGATACTGGTGGCTGGCAAGACGGACAGCAAGGCGCTGGCGTCAACGGCATTTGTCTCATGGCCTTCTTAGCTTGTGGTGAAGACCCCAATTTTGGAAAATACGCCCCGAACATTCGACGTGCGGTCCGGGCAATCATTGAAGCGCAGGATGCTAAGACCGGATATTTTCCTGAAAGCATGTATAACCACGGCTTTGCCATGCTCGCGCTTTCTGAGGCTTACGGCGTGGTGGATGAATCACTGCTCTGGCAAGGGGCGAAGAGTGAAAAAAAACGCAGTATCGCTCAAGCGCTGGAACTTGGGATCAAACTGGCGGGTAATGCGCAAAAGAAAAATCAGTTCGGCGGCTGGCGCTATGATCCGAATGCGACAGATTCGGATACGTCTGTAACTGGTGCGGTGCTGATGGGGCTATTGGCTGCCAGAAATGCCGGGATGAATGTTCCTGAAGAAACGATCAAAAAGGCGCTCGATTACATGGCGCGCTGCACTGGCAAGGACGGCACAGTTGCGTATTCAGGAGAAATGGGCGGCATGGGCGAAAGCATGAACCGTACGGCCATTGCCACGCTGGTGTTTTCTGTTGGCCGGCACAAGGACTGGGATCAGTTCAAGTCAGCGCTGAAGTATATCTCCGGGCAGCTGGAGCATCGTGAAGGATCTTATGCTGAATATTTCCGCTACTACATGGCCCAAGCATTATTCCAAGGAGATGTGGATGCATGGAAAAAATGGAATGCCGCGAAGATACGAGAACTGCAACAGTCGCAGAACCCGGACGGTGGATACAAAGGCGGCGCTTACGGCACTGGCATGTCACTTTTAGGCTTGGCATTAAACTATAGATTCCTTCCGATTTATGAACGTTAAAATTTACCGGATGAATGTCCGTCCACTCCAGAGTCTTCTGGCCGTTACAGTGTTGACGCTGTTCGGCAATCACAGTTTGCAGTCCCAAATTGTGATCAAGCAAAAGCCAGCACCGGTGCGTCCCAGTAACCCATCCAGTGCGGCCAAGCCCACGATATCGGCTCCCTTATTAAAGTGGAACAATGGCGAGTCCATTGATGGAGAACTTATTGGTTCCACTGCGAGTGACATCACTTGGAAAACGTCAGCTTTCTCAGATCCGCTGGTTCTCAGCCTGCCATATTTGAATTCACTGGAGTTTCCTCAACAGGACAAGGAATCGGGCGAGCCACTCATGGTCACTCTGCGAAATGGCGACCGTCTTTTCGGTCAGATTATTGCTCTCGATGATAAGACTGTCACGCTGCGAAGCGAATGTCATGGCGATAGCGTTTTGTTGCGCCCAGAAGTCACCAGTGTGCGACGCTTGCGCGGGAATGAGCTGATTTATTCCGGTCCCGTTTCCGGCACGCCTTGGCGGGCGATCGGCAATCCCAACAACAACAATATTAAGCGTGAGTTGTGGAAATCAGGTGAGAGCAACAAGCCGGTGCTCGGAACTTGGAATGCCAGCAACTTCATGCCGCTTTTTTTGCCCGAAAACGTTGATGTGGCACTCCACATCACTTCCACGGCCATGCCGCAGTTCCGTGTCTATCTGAACTCGAACTATGGCGTCAGTCCGTCCATTGAAACTTGGGATAGCATGCTCGTGCTTGTCCATGACGGTCACTTTGCAGTGCTGCGCACGATGAAACCCGAGGAGCGCGATGTGAATCTGCGCATCTGTTGGAATCAAAAGGAAAAACGCTGTGCAGTTTACACCATGGAAGGCGAGAAGGTTGCCGAGCTTGTGACCAAGGATGCGGCCGCTTCTGAAAAGCCCGGAAACGGCCTCACAGACGAAGAAGACCCGTTCGATGGCCGACGTGGTCAAAATCGTCCGCAAGGCAAACCAGAGGCCGGTATCTGCATTCGCAATCTAGGACTCAACCTGACGCTGGAGAGTCTGCGTGTGAAACAATGGTCGGGCGAGGCTCCGCCAAAATTTAAGCTTGATCAGCAACGTATCGAACTGGTCGGCGGCGGAGTGTCCATCGGGAAAGTGCTTCACGCGGATACGCTGAATATCGTTGTGCAGAGCGGGGACGGCACGCAAAAGACAATTCCATTGGACCGTGTCGAAGCTATCGTGCTCGCCAGCGATTCTGCCTCCCCCGAGAGAACCAGCACGGAGCTTTTATTTGCGGACGGAACGTTCCTCAGTGGGCAGCTTCTGGAAATCAAGAACGATTCAGCCAGCATTAAAACCCCAAACAGCGCCAATCCGATTTTGTCAAAAATCACAGCGCTGAAGAAAGTCAGACTGCGCGTGGCCAAATCTGCTGGTGATCCTGTTGAGCCAACGCTGAAGGAACTTGATCAGCTCGTGATGGGGAAGAGCACGTTGCATGGAATTCCGGTTGGAAGCGGTGACGCCCAATTGCGCTGGATGCCTGTCGGAGGTTTGCGCTCTATTCCATTGGCCAGTGGCACTGAGGCGGAGATGATTCGCGGCATCAAGTCGAACTCGCCCATTGCTAAGGCACCCGCATTGTTCTTCCTCAAAACCGGGGACATTCTTCCGGGCGAACTCAAGGGTATGGACGAAAATTTTGTCAATCTGCATACTTCGATTTCGACCCTCAGCAAATTGTCATCTGTGAATTTCAACGCCATCCAGTTTGCTGGTCCAGACTATAATTCAAATGGATTCAATGATCCTGGCTGGCGTGTCATGAAAGGGGACCCCAACAGTATCGTTCGGAAAGACAATGAGGTCACAATCAAAAACGGCGGCGCTTTTGGCCATTCGTCCGTGCTGCAAGCTGACGAGATAACATTCAATATCCAAAATAAAGAAGGTTACGGCGCATCAAGGTTGAGCTTTTTCGTCAATGACGGCAACACCACACCGAAAACTCTCTCCCTGCTTCTGATGATTTCTGGGAACGAAATTTATTGCGGTCAAGATGATGGTAACGGGCAGTTTCAACAGCGCGCCCAGACGATGATTCAAAGCAATAAACCGACGCAACTCAAGCTTGTCTTTAGTGAGAACAGTATCGAAATTTTCGTTAGTGATATCTCGCTCTACAAGATGGCAGCATTGCCAGCTAAGCGCGAAGGACTGGGCCTAGTCTTTAGTTCCGCTGATGTCTGGGGCAATGGCGAGCGTGAAGTTTCAATTTCTAACTTTAGCGCCCACGTCAACCTGGAACGCGGCTGGTTTCCAGCGATCGATTCCGAAGCCCACGAGAAGGCATTGCTTGTTCCACGATTCCGCCGCGACGACCTGCCGACGCATGTTTTAGTCGCCGCGAACGGTGACTTGTTACGTGGTCACATCGAGGAAGTTACTTCCGATAAGATCCGTGTTCGCTCTGGTTTAGAAACCGTCAACATCCCGAGGAATCGTGTTTCTGCTGCCATCTGGTTGCTCCCGCCCAGCAAGGATGCGGCGGATAAAACTGAACCAAAAAAGAAGGATGAAAAAACGGCGGTCAATGAACCGGCACCAGAGGGTGCGCGCATTGTGTTGGGAGGTGGGGGTGCAGCGATACCGATTAAGGTGAATGGCGGAGGCGTTGTGATCGTGCAGGGTGGTGGTGCACTCAAAATAATCGGCAATGGGGCCAATGCCGCAGTGCAAATCGGTGGAGGTGGAGTGTTCCAAGGGGATTTCCTAGATCCTTTCGCAAATGATGCGCCGGAAAACGACATTCCGAATGAAAAACCCACCGTCGAGAATTCAGCAGAAGGAACACCCGGCTTCACTCCCACGCATTGGCTGCAACTGCGCGATGGTGGGCGCATTGCTCTTGCCGTGGACAGATTTGATGCCGACCGGTTAGTCGGGCACACGCCGCTGCTCGGAAATTGTGAGATTCCGCTGGATCGCATTCACATCATGCGATTCAAAAATCCCGGCTCTACACCTGCCATGCTCGCTTATCAGAACTGGCGTTTGCAACACGCGCCGGAGCCTGTGCTACCCGAGACCGGTGGTCAGAGTTCACCTCAGCTTGGCAAAGAGGCCAAGGACTTCCGGCTGTCATTGCTCGGCGGCGGTGATTTTGTTCTGGGCAATGAAAAGGGCAAAGTCATCGTGCTCGATTTCTGGGCCACATGGTGCGGCCCCTGTGTGCAGTCACTTCCAGGCTTGATCGAGGCCATGAAGCCGTTTGATGATAAACGTGTGAAATTCATTGGCGTCAATCAGGGCGAAGATGCCGCTCAAGTGAAGAGCTTCCTCGAACAACGCGGATGGAAATTTACTGTTGCGCTAGATGCCACACAATCGGTAGCCCAGCAGTTTGGTGTATCAGGAATTCCTCATACAGTGATCATTGGCCCTGATGGCAAGGTTGCATGGGTCAACACCGGATATCGTCCAGGAGTTGAAAAAGATGCTGCCGCTGCAGTGACTAAGCTTCTGGAAAGCGCAGTCCCGTGATGAGAATTTCGCGGTGGGATTTACCGCCGACTGAAACAACCTCCGCGATAGCGGGGTGAATCTTCATCTCAATCTGTGAACGCACTAGTTTCTATGAGTGGCATTTCTCGTTGAGGGATGGGCTGCGGCATCAGACCGCCGCTCCTTGGAGGCTTCGCAGCGCGGACTACGCTTGGATTCAGATGCTTCAAACCGTGGGCAGTGGATCGCGGCGGCGGCGGAGTGACCAGTCATTCTTGATGAGGGCGGGGGACTGATGATGAATATTAAAGAGGATGCCGATGCCGATCATGGCGGCGAGGAGGCTAGAACCGCCGTAGCTGACGAAGGGCAGGGGCAGTCCTTTGTTGGGCAGGAGGGAGGTGGTGACGCCCATGTTCAACAGTGCTTCAAGCCCGAGCATGGCGACAATGCCGAAGGCGAGCAGTTTGCCAAAGCGGTCTTCGGCGCGATGAGCGATGACGAGTCCACCGATAACAATCGCGGCAAAGAGTGCGACGATGAGTGTGGTGCCGATGAGTCCGAGTTCTTCGCCGACCATAGGGAAGATGAAGTCGGTGTGGGCTTCAGGCAGGTAGAGCATTTTTTGGCGTCCATTGCCGAGGCCGACCCCGTTCGGCCCGCCGGAGCCGAAGGCGAGCATGGCGCGCCATTGCTGGAGTCCGAGGCCGTCTTTGTATTTTTCCAAGTTCATGAAGGCCATGATGCGTTCTACTCGATTGGGCATCATTTTGACCACGGTGGCAAGTCCGATGATGCCGGTGAGCAGCACAGGCGCGATGAACACCAGCCTCGTTCCTGCGACAAACATGACGCCGATGCCTACTAAGGCCACTAATGCGGCAGACCCGAGATCGATTTCACACGCGATCAATCCAACGATAACGAGTAGGATCATTCCTGGATAGAGGAAGCCCGCTCGGAATTCGCGAGTGAGCGGTTCCTGCCTTGCGAACCATGCGGCCAGAACGATTGCGCAGGAGAGCTTGGCGAACTCAGATGGCTGCAGATGCAGGAAGCTGAGGCCGACACGTTTAAATGTTACCCATCGTGAGGCGCCTTTGACCTGCTCACTGAAGAACGGCACATAACATAGGGCTAGGATGATCACCGTGATTCCGAAGATCAACCATCTAAGTCGGTAGAACCAGCGGTAGTCAATAACGGTCATCATCGCGCCTACGATAACGGATATGACTAACCAGATGCCATGCTGTCGGAGCGTGAAGTAAGTTGCTCCTCCGATTTCATCGGAGAAGTAACTGGTGCTGGCCAACATGACCAGCCCCATAACCGAGAGCGCCACCACAGCGGTGGCTACTAGAATGGCATTCCAGCGGTTCTTCATAGCGATCAGTTCTTAGAGGGAATGATCAGGCGGGTTCCGTTCTTCAGGGTGGTGGGGTCCTTGATGTCATTGGCTTTTTGCAGCGCGGCCACTTTCACACCGTATTTCTTAGCGACCGAATAAAGTGTGTCCTTGGAGGTTACGACATAGGTGCGCTTGCCGGTAGTGTCCTTGGAGGGTTTGTTCGTCGCGGTCTTATTAGTATCGTTTTTTGATTTTGGCTTAGCGGATGTTCCGTTGTCGTCCTTAGGCTTAGTCATAGGCGCAGGTGGAGTGTCTGAATGATCCACTGATTGCGACTTGACTGGGATGGCTTTCGGTAAGGAGTCACTGCTGCTAATCGAGTTATCATTTTTCTTCGGCAGACTGCTTGGGAGGGGAGCGAGGTCAATGGCCTTGAGTGGATTCGGTTTCGCGGTGCCAGATGATGTATTGAACGTCACGACCTGGGAAGGTGCCAGTGTGACGGGCAACGAGGTGGCTTTCTTGGTGTATTGTAGCTTTCGACCGGGATAGAGATCCGTGGAGTTGAGATTGTTCTGCTTGATGAGATCGTCAGCTGTGATGCCGAGTTTCGCGACAATAGCTGGAACATTGTCACCGGAACGCACTTCGTAAGTTCCGATTTCAGGCTGCCTGTTTTCAGCGGCGACAGGGGTAGCCACGGATGCAAGGGCCGGGATGGTTGACCGAGGTGCGGTGACGATCTTCGTTCCGGTAGTGGCTTTTGTTTTGTCAATGGCAGCAGGGACCGTTTCAGTCTTGGCGATGGCCGAGGATTTCGGTGCGATCATATTATAGATGACAACCGCGCCTATGATAAAGACGTGGAGGAGGAGGAGGAGCACGAAAATGCGGCCAAGGTTACCGCTGGGTTGATCGCGCTCGGGCCAAGCGTCGTCGTCAGCGGTCATGGTGGCCACATGGAGTTTCCGCCAGGAGGCTATGTTGAGCCTGCTGGCGAGTCCGCCTTTGGATTGGGATTTGGATGATGTTGTTTGTGTTTTCATGGTGTTGGTGTTGTCGGGATTAGGTTAGTGAAAGGACGGCGTCACGGAAGGCGTTTCCGCGTTCCGCATAGCCGTTGAACATGTCGAATGATGAGGTGCCGGGGGAAAAGACGATGGCCTGTCCGGGCCGGGCGATAGCGGTCGCGATGTTCACAGCCTCGGCCACGCTCGCGGCGCGATGGCAGGGCACGTCATTGGCGAATAAATCACAGAGCTTGCCTGCGATCTCTCCGATGGTGACCAGCGCGGTGGTCTTCTCGCGCAGTAGGGGACGGAAGGGTGTGTAATCGATGCCTTTCTCTTTGCCGCCAGCGATGAGCACCACGGGTGAACTCTGAGAATGCAGGCAACTTTCCACTGCGTGGAGATTCGTGGCCTTGGAGTCGTTGATGTAAAGGTGGCCCATGTGCTCACGCACGATTTCGCAGCGATGCCGAGCTGGTTCATAGCCGCGAAGGGCGCGAGTCATTTCGGGAAAGCCCAACCCGAGTGCGTGGCCTGCGGCTAGAGCAGCCATTTCGTTTTCGATGTTATGCGGCTCTCTCAATGGTAACTCATTGATGCTGGCGATATTTTCATCATGGAGACGAATCGCATCGCCATTCAAAGTGTAATCGGCACTGACTCCTGGCGTGGTGGAAAAGGTAATGGTTTCGGATTTGAGATCGCGCAGTGGTTCTCCGGCGCGGATGATGGCGACATCATCGCGAGTCATGTAATCAAAGATACGGCGCTTAGCCGCAAAATAGGAATCCATGTCTGGATAACGATCCAAATGATCCGGCGCGAAGTTCAACCAGATGCCGACGCGCGGACGGAAGGATGTGATGGTCTCTAATTGAAAGGAACTGACCTCGACCGTCAGGACATCGTAACGCACGCCGCTGGCTGCGACTTCGCACAATGGATGTCCATAATTTCCGCAGGCAATGGTGCGGCGTCCACAGCCCTCGAACATGCGTTCGATGAGTTCTGTCGTGGTTGTTTTCCCATTGGTTCCAGTGATGGCGACGATGGGAGTATCTTGCAGATGTTGCCAAGCAAATTCTATTTCGCCAATCAGCGGAACGCCGCGAGAAGTGAAAACGCGCGGCAATTCCCATGAGGCGTCGATACCGGGGCTAGTCACGACGAGATCAAATTTCTCCTTTGGAGCAAATTGATGAGCGGCATCAATTCCGATAACGGTTGTGATATTTTCCGTATGAAGTTTTGCCAGATCGTTCACAAGTTTTTCTGGAGAACCGGTATCAAACACCACCGGCCTAGCACCACCAGCACGAGCCAGACGCGCGGCTGACAGACCGCTGCGACCGGCTCCGAGAATGGCGATGGTTTGATTTTGAAGATCCATGTTCAGCGAATTTTTAATGTGGCCAGTCCGACCAACGCGAAGATGAGCGAGAGCATCCAGAAGCGAACGACGACTTGGCTTTCCTGCCATCCGCCAAGTTCAAAGTGATGATGGATGGGGGACATGCGGAAGACGCGCTTGCCACGGGTCTTGAAGCTCACGACTTGAATGATGACTGAGAGCGCCTCCATCACGAACACGCCGCCGACGAGCAGCAGCGTGAGTTCCTGTTTGCAACCAATGGCCAGCGTTGCGATGCAGCCTCCCAGTGCCAGTGATCCGGTGTCGCCCATGAACATGCGTGCTGGCTGGCAGTTGAACCAAAGGAAACCGAAGCACGCACCAACCATCGCCATCGCGACGATGGTGAGTTCATCTGCCTCCGGGAAATAAGGGATGAGCAAGAAGCGGGCAAAATTGATGTTACTCGCGAGGTAGGCGAAGATGGTATAAGCCAGCCCGGTGCTGATCGTGCAGCCAGTGGCGAGACCATCAAGACCATCGGTCAGGTTCACCGCGTTCGATGCTCCGACAATGATGAGCGAGAATAAAACGACGGTGAGCAATCCCATGTCATCGATCAAGGGATCCTTAAATGACGGCACAAGCAGAGTGCGATAACTGATAGGCTTTTTGGTCTCGGTCACCACCGTGGTTTCCGTTGTCGTATTTGGTTTGTCGATCGAGTCAGTTTCTGTGTGAAGCACCCGGCCTGCGGTCACAAGTGAACCGCCTGGAATTGCATAGGCAATGAGTGTGGACGCGATGATGGCTACAGCGAACTGCCACGCGAGCTTGAGGCGGGCGCTGACTCCTTTTGAGTTTTTGCGCGCCACTTTTTCATAGTCATCCCAGAAACCAAGGGCGCCGAGCAACACGGTGGTGCCCAAACAAATCCAGACTAGACTGTTTCTCCAGTCGGTCCACAAGAGCACTGCGATGATGAACGTTCCGAGGATCAGCACTCCGCCCATCGTGGGTGTGCCGGCCTTTCTGCCATGAAGTTCAAAGAGTCGATGCACTTCATCTTGGGTGCGGATCGGTTGGCCGATTTTTAGCGAGATTAGTTTACGGATAACACTGCCTCCAAAGACTAATGAAAAAATGAACGCTGTGAAGCACGCCGCACCCGCTCGGAAGGTGTGATAGTGCATCAGGTTCAGCAGCTTTAACAAAAAGCTGTCCGCACCAAGCGCGTGCCTATTTTCTGTGAGCCAGTAAATCATGTAGATTCGAGATTTTTAAGCACCTGCTCCATGCCTGCTGAGCGGCTGCCCTTAAGCAAAACCGCATCCCCAGCACGCAGCCAATCACGTAGCGCGGCTGTGCATTGCGAGTGGTCGTCAAAATTTTTCAAAGTCATGTCTGAACGTTCGGCGGATGCAGCGTCAGTGATCTGCGCGGCTTCATCGCCAACGGTGAAAACGGCGTCCAGTCCTGAGCGCGCGGCGAATACGCCAACTTCGCGATGCCCTTGTTGAGCATGTGCGCCGAGTTCACCCATGCGCCCTAGCACGGCAATCTTGCGCCCCGGTATCTTAATCTCAACAAGCGTGCGAATGCCTGCGCGCATGGAGTCGGGATTCGCATTATACGAGTCGTCGAGGAAAATAATTCCGCGCACTGTTTTCAATTGAACCCGGCCTTTGGTCAGTTGTGCCTGGCTAAGACCACTAACGATAGCTTCAGGTGAAACGCCGTAATGCCATGCGCACGCGGCAGCGAGTGCGGCGTTGGCGACCATGTGCTCGCCGGGGAAAGGTAGGAAAGCATCGATGCGTGAAGTGCCTGCGAAGTCGAGATAGAACCGCGAACCCTGTGCGGCGATCTCATGAATCGTTGCCTTCACGTCTCCGCGATTCACTCCAGCGGTGAGAACTTTCGCGCGGCATCGCGACTGAATTGACGGAGTGAATTCATCATTGGCATTCAAGACCACGACTCCGTCAGCGGGAACGGCTTCGGCCAGAGTGCCTTTTTCAATGGCGATCGCTTCGCGTGATCCAAGGTGTTCGATGTGGGCCACACCAATGTTCGTGATGATGGCGGCATTGGGTTCAGCGACGCTAGCGAGAATCGCGATCTCTCCGGCATGATTCATTCCCATTTCTAGCACTGCGCAATTTTGATTTTCGTCCATGCCGAGAATTGTCTGCGGCAGGCCGATGTGATTGTTAAAATTGCTCTCCGTGGCGCAGACACGATACTGGCCGGACATTACTGAAGCAGCGAAGTCTTTGGTGGAAGTCTTGCCGTTACTGCCAGTGATGCCAATGACCAGCGGGTTCATCAAACGACGCTGATGACGTGCGAGACTTTGCAGGGCAATCAATGTGTCCTTCACCAGAATCACAGCGCAACTGAGTGAAGCTGCATCCGCTGGGGCACTACTGACGATAACTGCCGAGGCTCCTTTTTGCGCGGCTTCAGCGATGAAAGCGTGAGCATCAAATTTCTCGCCGATTAGCGCGACGAAGACATCTCCCGTTTGAAATTTACGGGAGTCGGTGCTGACGCGTCTCACGATCTGCGAGCCGTTGCCGGTCAGCAGTTTACCTTCGCAAAAGTCAGCGACGGTTTGGAGCGAAATTGGTTTCATCTCCATTCCTCCTTTCGTTGATTGAGATAGCCGCGCGCGATTTTGCGGTCATCGAAAGGATGCTTCACTCCCATGATCTCCTGATAAGTTTCATGGCCCTTGCCCGCGATGAGAACTAAGTCGCCGTCGCTGGCATTTTTAATAGCAGCGAGGATGGCCTGACGGCGGTCTTCGATAAGTGTGTAAGATGATTTGGCATAACCTTTTCGGGCATCTTCCATGATCTGCTTCGGGTCTTCCGAGCGCGGATTGTCGGAGGTCAGGATGCTGATATCGCTTCCTTCTTCAACTGCACGGGCCATCAGCGGGCGCTTAGTGCGGTCGCGGTCTCCGCCGCAGCCGAAAACTGTGATGATGCGCGAGGGGCGCAGTGCACGCGCTGAACTAAGCGCATTGATAAGCCCATCGGGCGTGTGCGCATAATCCACGAACACTTGGAAGCGTTCACGTTCGGTGATGCGCTCCATGCGGCCCGGCACTTGCGGTGCCTTGCTCATGCTGGTCACGCTCTCACGGAAATTACAACCCATCGAATGCGCGGCGGCGATAGCAGCCAGAGAGTTATAGACATTAAACATACCGATGAGAGGCACCCGAACGAGGAACGAGCGTCCCTTGTGTTCGAGTTCAAAAGTGGAGCCAGTGGTCTCGCAACGCGCATCAGAAGCATGGTATTCCGATCCCATGCTGAAACCATAGCGGCGCAGACCGGGATGATTCTCGTATTGACTGATCAGGCGGCGGCCCCATTTGTCGTCGGCATTGATGATGAGCTTCGCATCCGGTTGAGCGGCTGTAGCCTCGAAGAGCTTCGCTTTCTGCGCGAAGTATTCTTCCATCGTTCCATGATAATCGAGGTGATCCTGTGTGAGATTTGTGAAGATGGCGGCATTCACTTTCACCCCATCTATGCGATGTTGGTGAAGCGCATGGGAGGAGGCTTCCATCGCGACGGCACGGCAGCCATTGGCTAGCATGGCGGCTAGGAGTTCCTGCAATTCCAGCGAGTCCGGTGTTGTGTGCGTAGCCTCGCGTATCTCGCCACCGAGATCATAATGAAGCGTGCCGATGAGTCCGCAGCGGATATACGCGGCATTGAGCAAGTGATGGAGCAAGCAGGCCGTGGTGGTTTTGCCATTGGTCCCAGTCACTGCGCCCACCAGCATTTGGCTCGATGGGTCTTGGAAAAAATTTGAGGCAAGTTTTGCCAGAGCAGCGCGCGCATCAGGCACGTGAATCCATGGCGTCGCACTCAAGGACGGAGGCGCAGTCTCAGCGAGGATGGCAGACGCACCAGAAATTAGAGCCTGACTGATGAAATCATGGCCGTCAGTTTTTACGCCGCGAATAGCCGCGAATATCACACCAGGTTTGACCTTGCGTGAATCATAGGCCAGACCCGAGATCTCCGTATTCAGATCGCCGGAAATCATGGGGCGATAAAGTGCCGACGTCAGGTCACGCAGTTTCATGGTTCGCCTCCTTCTTTGGCTAGAGTAGGCTTGGTGGCGTTGCTTCGGGCAACGGCCATCTGTTGAAGGCTACGCTGCATAAGCTTAGAAAAAATCGGTGCCGCCAGAATGCCGCCGAGAAGTTCTTCTTGTGGCGCGTGGGGATCGTCCAAAACGATGATCGCAGTGAACTCTGGATTTTCCGCAGGTGCGAAGCCCGCGAATGAAACGCAGTAGTGACCGTCATCAATTCCTTTGCCGTTTTTCTTGTAGAGCTGTGCGGTGCCAGTCTTACCCGCCACGCGAATGCCGGGGATGGCGGCCTTGAACCCGGTGCCCTTTTCGCTGACCACGGCTTCCATCGCAGCACGAGTTAAATTGGCGGCCTTGGTGCTGCAAACACGGCGCACAGGTTCTGCCTTGAGATGATCGAGAGACCGTCCTTTGTCGTCGCGGATTTCCTCAATAAGTTGCGGCTTCATCAAGGTGCCGCCATTAGCAATGGCTGATACGGCCATGGCCATTTGCAGTGGTGTGGCAGTCACTGCGTGACCGATTGCCATGCGGGAATAAGTCAGGTTGTCCCAGGTTTTACGTTCCATGACGATGCCAGTAACTTCGCCCGTCAATGGAATGCCCGTCTTTTGGCCGAAACCGAAGTTCTTCACGTAGCCGAGAAAGTTTTTGTCGCCCAACTTGTTAGCCATTAGATAAGCGCCGCGGTTGCTCGATTTGGCAAAGGCTTGCAAGACTGTGACCGCAGAGTTGAGGTGATCGTGGATATTAAGGCCGGCGAAAATTTTCTGATCACTACTGACATTGATGGTGGTATCGAGGCCGACCAGTCCACGGTCGAAGACACCTGAATAGGCGACGATTTTAAACACCGAGCCAGGCTCATAATGCGTGCCGATTGCGAGATTGTTCAACGTGCCTCCCATGTCCGAGCGTTCGTAATGCGGACGACTGGCCATGGCGCGGATCGCGCCAGTTCCAGGTTCCACTAGGACCGCGACGATTTTGCGCGGGTGATAAAACTCGAAGGCTTCCTCCAGCGTCTCCTCCATGATTTCCTGAAGTTGCATGTCGATGGTGAGCGTGATTTCCTGCCCATGCTGTGGATCCACGGTCTCGCCTCGGAAGGTGGTGATTTCACGACCTTTGCGGTCGCGCTCGATCCACTGATGGCCGTCCTCGCCCTTGAGCTTCGCGTTCAATGTGGCCTCGATGCCCTCCTGGCCTTCGTTGCGCGAGTTCACATATCCCAGCACATGCGTGAGGCGCTCGGCTGCTGGATAAAACCGGCGTGTGCCGGATTGAATGTTGACGCCGATGATGTTTTGTTCCTCGATGACCCGGCGAAGTGATTCGGCGTCCTCGTCTTGCAAGCCCTTCATGAGGACGAACTCCACCCGCTTTTCATCAGCCAGTAGTCGATCCAATTCCTCGGCTTTGATTGTCTTACTGTCGTTATCGCGGCTCAATGTTTCAGCAATCACTTCCGCAACATGGTGACGGTAACGTGTGAAAATTTCATCAGCGCTGTTGCGGCGCGAGAGATCAAGCACAGAAGTTTTTTCAATGTGACCCAAGCGCATGCGCACCATCGGGAGATCGCGTAGTTGCAGTGTGTCCGCATAGAGATCGTGCGTGGTGCGGTTCTGTGCGAGGAGTTCACCGTTACGATCCCAAATGGAACCGCGATGCGCAGGAATGAGTCGCTGTTGTCTGTGCATCTCCTCGACGCGTTGGGAAATTTCGACGTGCCTATGACACTGCAAATGATATAGCTTTGCCCAGACAGTGCCGAACCCAAGCAGCAAAACCGCGCCGACAAAAGCGATGCGGCGCGGCATGAGAAGGGCGACTGGACTGACGGGCTTGGTCATGGATTCGATGGAAGCGAAGTGCGGATGAGAATCGGTGTGCCTGGCTGAATGGGGCGGAGTCGAGTGCGGTGCGTGGCTAGGCTTTGCATGAGATTTTTTCGAGAGAGAGATTCCTCGATTTTCAAATTGATCGCGTGGATGTCTTGATTGAGTTGCGCGATCTCGCGCTCGGCTTCGCGTTGACGGCGACCCGTTTCGAAGATGCGGTTTTTCGCCAGTGTGTGCTCCAGAAGAATCGCTCCGGAGGCGATGCCAATGAATCCGACGAAGAGATAAATCCAGACCTTCCGGCGACGCCGTTGTCCTGAATCATGGCCAGTGCTGCGCTTCTTCATGAGGATAGCCTTTCTGCGGCGCGCAAGCGGGCGCTGCGGGAGCGGGGATTGCGGGAGGTTTCTTCAGCTTCAGCGGAGACAGGTTTCTTCGTCAGGATGCGGAGAGAAAGGTCCGGATTAGGCCGTGCCTCGGGCCATTCAGGACGGTCAATCCATTCGGCGGCGCGTTTTTGAAACGCCTGCTTCACCATACGATCTTCCAGCGAATGGAACGAGATAATGACAATGCGTCCGCCCGGTTTCAGAAGGCGGGGCGCATGTTCCAGCAGATCGCGCAACGCACCGAGTTCATCATTCACTTCAATGCGCAATGCCTGGAAGACCTTGGTCGCGGGATGAGTCTTCCCGTGACGCGGCATCACCGAGGCTAGCGTTTCCGCAAGATCAAGTGTGCGCAGGAATGGCCGCTGTGCACGACGGCGCACGATCGCAGTGGCAGCGCGGCGAGCGAGTGGCTCCTCACCATATTCCTGAAAGATGCGCCGCAAATCTTCTGCGCTCCATTCATTGACGATAGTGGCGGCAGTGCATTCGGCTTGGGAATTCATTCGCATGTCGAGCGGGCCGTCTTTCTGAAAAGAGAAGCCGCGTTCCGCAGTGTCGATTTGATGCGAAGAAACTCCGAGATCGGCCAAGATGCCATCCACGGCGCCGACACCAGATTCATCCAGCACTTCGGCGAAGCGGCGGAAATTCATCGGCATCGCGACAAAACGATCTTCATGCGCGTGAAGTCTCTCAGTCGCACTGGCGATAGCCACCTCATCCTGATCGAAGCCCAGCACTTGCGCTCCCGTGCGCAGAAGTTCGGCGCTGTGACCGCCACCGCCAAGTGTGGCATCCATGAAAAGCTTGCCCGGAGCAGGCTGGAGAAAACTCAACGCCTCATGTAGCAAAACGGGCTCGTGTTCAAAACGGTTCGTGGCGGAAACATTTTCGCCATTATCATTTTCACGATCCGGCGGCAGTTGGGGCGGGCGGTTGTGCATATTGCGCGTGGCTAGGGTTTGAGTAGGTGTGCCCGCAGCAGCCCACGGCCATGTGTCGAGATGAAGAAAAAGAACCTTGTCCAGCCAGCGGCGCAGCCTGACCCCAGTGCGATCCGTGAGGAGATCGCCGTAGGTGAAAAGGCTGGCTGATGCTGCGGTCATGGCATGACAAACGGGTCCATAAATAAGCCTGAAAATTATAGTGAGATTAAATTAACCTCTATTAATTATCAGTGGATTGGAACTTTGGCAATCATGGAAATTGCCAATTTTGATTCTTTTTTAGAGTCTGGCCTCTGGAGGCATTCTGGCTATTTTAGCCAAGCCTGGCCTCAATCAGGGCAGTCGCTTCCAAAAATGAAGCTTTTGTAGCTGCCGATGTGAGGAGGCATGAAGTGGAAATTCATGATGATCTTAAAGCCGGAGATGGAAACCACGAATGGACACTAATGAACACGAAGTATAAAAGACTTATCAAGTCGCAAGATTCACTGAGTAGGTGAGGGCGACATTTCCAAAAACTCACTCAGCATCTGTGTCAATTCGCGTTCATTTGCCGGAGATTTTTAGATTCTCTTTTCCGGCCACTTCCACTCCGTTCCGGTTGTGGTTCAATTTTCCTTTTCAGCAAAGAACGCCGCGCGAACGCTGGTGTAGGACCGGGAGTAACGTGGGCCTCTGGCCTGCGTGTGTCGGGAGCGTCTCGCCCACGAGGGGTTCAATGAATTTTTGCGGGGCGAGACGCCCGCAACACACACAGCCGGGACGGACTGTGTTACTCAGGAGGTTTAGCCATAGCCATTCATTGAGCGGCAAGCAATTCTACTTATCCGTCGCATTGAGGGCCAAAGGCCCGTCCACAAGCCAGCCCAGGGCAAGCGAGAAACGAGCGCCGCCCTGGGTCAAAAATCAAAACAAATACCAAGCCCCAACGGGGCGAGACAATTCCTCACACGCTCAATCCCAAACATATCGCTCATCAATCTCTACGCCATGCTTTCGGCAAAGCGCTCGATACTCATCCTGAAACGATTCCTTTAGATGGTGTCCTTCTTGATTTTCCACATAGGCCCGAACTTGATCCACGTTCGATTGGCTGACGGAAAATGCCCCGTAACCACCTTGCCAGAAAAAAGTCGTGGTAAGTTGCTCCCTGTTCCTTCACCCATTTTGAAGAACTCTTCTTCACTTCCTCCACCAATCCGGCGGTGGTGACCGTGCGAGAAAGGTTGCACAGAATGTGAACATGATCTTCGACACCATTGATGAGGATTGGCTCGCATCCGATATTTTGTAGAACCCCAGCAATGTAGCCATGAAGGCGAGAGCGAAGCTCCGCTTCCTTAAGAAATGGAACACGGTTCTTTGTGCTGAAGACGACATGCAGGACTACTCGGGCGAGGGATTGTGGCATAGAGGAATCAAATTGTTACGCCCCCTTGGGGCTTTGCCGAATTGATATTTGCAACCCAGGGCGGCGCTCGTTACTCGCTTGCCCTGGGCTGGCTTGTTGCAGGCCGTTGGCCTGATGTTCACTTCGCCATCAATGACGTGCTCGCATTGCGCGCATGTTCCCTTTTGTGTCAGTGACTGTCCAGCCAGTTTGTGATGTCTTGAAGCACACGATGTTTAAGCAATTCACCGTCCTGCTTCACATTGCCTGCCACGAGGAGATGTCGCCCTTCGGGATAGTAGATTTTCTTCACATCTGCCGCGTGGAGGCCGCTACACATATAGCAATAAAGCGAACCACCGGGTCCAATCCCCTTGGCGATCCGATCCTTACCGCCTGCCAGAGCGAGAACCGGCACGGGAACATTATGGGAAGTCAGGCGTGCTTTATGTCCCATGCCTAATGTCTCTTTCATGAATCGCAAAGAATAGCCCCGATGCAACCGGTCGTCAGATTTCATCCAGGCATAATCCCAATTATTGTCGCCTGTTAGTTCCATTTTCAGTTTGTCCATTAACAAGATGTGTAATGGCCGGATCCATCCGATAAGTGTCGCGATAAAATTTTGTATTCCGGATTCCTTTTCAGGCATCATACCGATGGCTGGGGATTGCAGGATGACGCCCGCAGGCCATTCGAACTTGGTGGAATCGGCGATGGTCGCCAGCGAGATCACGCACCCCATGCTTTGCCCGTGGTAGAATACTGGCATGTCTGGGTGATTTTTCCGCACCCATTTTGTGAAAGCTTTAAGGTCTTGCACCCACGGGTGCCAGTTCTTTATGTTGCCTCGTCGGCTCCACTTGGGATCGTAAGTCTGGCCCCGAAGCTCGCTACCATAGACGGCATAGCCATGTCGGGTCAGATGATCGGTGAGTTCTTTGTAGTCGCATAGCGTGCCGTCCCAGCCGGGCACCAGAATCACGACAGCTTTTGGATGCACGTTATCTTTGGGTAGTTTCGCGATGTAAGGTAGAGGCGTATTGTCAGAACTGGGCCATGTTGCCGGATGCGCTTCAGGGTGGCATTTCGGAAACGCTTCAGCCGGATTTTTGTGTCCGCAGAGAGGGCGGTTGATGACTGTGCAATTTGAGAGCAGTAATAAAACGGATAAGCAGACAATTTTCTTCATTGTTATTCAATTGAATTGATCATGTGCCATTAATGTATGTCGCCTAAGTCATACCTGATATGAATTTTATTCTACCAGACTATCACATCCGCTCCGTCGTCTGGATACCCAACAGATCAAGGCCGCGCTGCAAAACCGATGATGCCAATTCGCAGAGAACTAGTCGCGTGTTGCGCGTCACGCCTTCGGAGCGCAGCACGGGACAGGCTTCGTAAAATGAATGGAAGGTGTCGGCGAGTTCGTAGAGATATTGCGCGAGCAGATTCGGACGGAAGTCGCCGAGAACATCGTGCACGGCTTCGCCGAACTGGGCGAGCTTGAGAGCCAGGTTGCGCTCGGCGTCTTCGGTGATGACGCATTTTTCATCGAATGAGACTGATCCGTCGAGCTTGCGGAAAATGCTGCGGATGCGGACGTAAGCGTTGATGAGATAGGGCGCGGTGTTGCCATGCAACGAGAGCATCTTGTCCCATGAGAATTTGTAATCGGTCAGGCGATGCTGGCTCAACTCGGCATACTTCACGGCGGCAATGCCGATGATTTCTGCAATCTGTGTTTTTTCAGCGTCGCCCAATTCGCGCTCGTCCACAATCACGGCGGCGCGTTCGACGGCTTCTTCGATGACTTCCAGCAAGCCCACGCTGTCGCCGCTGCGCGTCTTGAACATTTTCCCCTCGGGGCCGAGAATGGAACCAAAGGCGATGTGCTCCATGCGTGTGTTGTGTCCCATGCGCCGGGCGGTATCGAAAACCTGATGGAAGTGATGCTGCTGCGGCGCACCGACGACATACCAGATTTCATCGGCCTTCCATTCATTGACGCGATGATTGATCGTGGCCAGATCGGTCGTGGAATAAAGAAAGCCGCCGTCTGATTTCCGAATGATGCACGGCACGGGAATCCAAGTGCCATCACGTTGGATGAGGAACGGATCGTCTTCCGGTTTCTTTGTGCCGTCGGAAAACACACAGGCCGCGCCTTCGCTGGTGATGGCAATCTTTTGCGCCAGCAGTCCTTCCACGAGCGGACCGAGCGCTGCATTATAATAGCTCTCACCAAGGTAATGATCGAACGAAACGCCGAGTCGCGCATAGACTAGATGCAACTGATCCAGCGTGAGCTGCACGCACTCGCCCCAGATTTCGAGGTTCTTCGCATCGCCGCCCTGGAGTTTGACGAGTTCCAGCTTGCAGGCATCTAGCACGGCATTGGCGATGGGATCGACGACGGCTTTGACTTCTAAATTGACATCGCGATACACGCGCACGAGTTCGTGAATGGTGTCCTTCTTCAGCGCTTCCTTGTTCAATCGCGTCTTCCATCCGTGAAGGATCATGCCGAACTGTGTGCCCCAGTCGCCGACGTGATTGTCGGTGATCACTTCATGTCCGACAAAGCGAGCGATGCGTGCGAGGGCGTCGCCGATGAATGTGCTGCGGATGTGTCCGACGTGCATGGGCTTGGCCACGTTCGGCGCGCTAAAATCTACCACGATTCGTTTAGGCTGCTGCACCACAGGCACGCCGATGCGCTCATCCTTGAACAAGGTAGAGATGGTGCTGCTCAATGCTTCGCGCGTGAGGCGGAAGTTGAGAAAGCCAGGGCCGGCGATCTCCACTTCTTCGCAGAGTCCGTCGAGTTGCAGATTGGCCTTGATCGTTTCCGCAAGCTGACGCGGATTAGTTTTCAAGGCCTTCGCGACTATCATGGCGGCATTGCTTTGATAGTCGCCGAATCGAGGGTCGCTCGCATTCGTCGTTCCGATCTTGATGTCGGCAGGAATACTGACTCCGGCAGTAATGAAAGACTCGCGAAGTTTATCGGAAAGAAGTTGGCGGAAATTGGGCATGAAGATGGAGCGCGTTGAAAAATGTGGGGCGAATCTTAGCCCCATCTCGCCGGATGTCTCGGTGAAAAAATGCAGCCGCGTCGTGCGCTATTCCAGATAGCCCGGATCAAATTTCTTATCGGCGGGCCAGAATGGAGACAGGGCTTCATTCTGCACCCAACCACGATGATGCTGTTCTTTAGTCGGATCATCATTTTTAGTCGGGATTTCCACATAGCTCCATGTGCCTCGGTCTTCGAGTTTACGAACTTCGCTGCCGGGCGGGAGATCGATCACGGTGCCGCTGGTCGTGCTGGCTGCGGTGTAGGCGGTGGCCTTGGATGCAGTGACAATGGCGAGGTCACGAACCTTGTCGTATGACGGATGCCAATACCACCCCAACATGCCGGCGGTGCCGATGATGACGGCCAGTGTGGCCAGCGTGCAAAGTGATGTGCGCAACCAACCACTGCGGCACAAGAGGAATGCGATGAACAATGAAAAGGCGATCGTCCACTCACAGATTACCGTCATGACGAACCACTCGGTGCGTGTGAAGCGTGCGGCGAACTGGTCATGAAAACCGTTCGATGGAAACGACAAATTTCCAGTGTGGTCTCGAATATGCGCAAGGTTTTGTCGTGTTTCAGGTGCAGGCGGCGGGAACAGGCTGGCGCGTTGATACCAAAGTGCGGCGCGGCCTAGATCGCCCTGACGATATCTCACATGACCTAGAAGCTGGAAAAGCTGGGGCGAGAGATGACCGGAGTCGATCAGTGACTCGCCGATTTTCTGGACTGCGCGAAAATCTTCTTTTTCAAATGCAGTGCGTGCTGCAGCGAATTGCTCGTCCGCAGTGGGGGTCGTGCCGAGCGCCATGTGCGCTGCGAAAAGCGTTAATAAGATAATGAGAGATGGTCGGAACATGACGGGGAATAAGTTGGCAGGCTTCAACCTTGGATGGAGTGAAGCACCTCACTGCGTTCGGCGGAGGGCATGGGTTTGCCGGTCTCGTCAGATGCGCGGCTGTAATTGAGTGAGTCGTTGCGGTCGAGAACTGATTGCCAGTTAGATGGAATCGGCGCACCATTTTGTGTGCGATGCTGAATATATCGCGCAGCGGTTTGATAAAACTCTCCTCGCGTCATCCGTGCCCGGCGCAAGTGATTCCACATCTGACGATAAGGCGCATCGGGCGAGGCGGCTCTCTTGCGAATGAATGCGGCGGTGACTTTCCCACCGATGAGCAGCAGCAATGCGCCGACGGCTCCTGCGTTCCAAATGAGAAAAGTGCGTTCGCTGAACAAGGCAGGACGTGCAGTGAGCCAAGCAGTCTGCATTGGCATGACAGTGACGATGTCTGTGACGCGCGGTTGCGCTTGCGGAACCTTGTCGGCATCAGATGGAAGTGGGTCGCCTCCGCTGGCAGTGATGCCTGTGGATGTCGGCAGTGCTGCCGGAGTTGTGCCCGGCTTGAGGCGTAGGGGAATGGGTTCTGTGCGCGCAGTGGAGTAGGTTTTCTTTTCTGGATTAAAATAGCTAAATTCGAATGAGGGAATCGCAGTCTGCATCTTCTTTGGGATGATGACCTGATTGAAGGTGGCGTGCGTTTGTTGGTTGCCCGGTGTGGCATCCACACGCTCTATGTTAATGCGCCGCGCTGGGTAGGTCTTCCAGTCATCTGATGTGGATAGTGTCGGAGCAGGGATGGCATCAAAATTTCCGCTACCTTTGACAGTAATCTCCACAGAGATAGGATCGCCCACGGTGGCGTCGTGCGGTTCCGCAATCGCGGTCATATTGAAATCGCCGACAACGCCACTAAAATTCGCGGGTTTGCCAGCTTCAGGTAAAGGCAGCACGGTCATTTCGATTTCGTTGCCTTGGGGTTTGACTCGACGAGATTCCATCTCGGCAAAAAATGGATTCATTTGCCGCCCGCCCGGAATGGGAACATCAATGATGATCTCGCCACTCACAGGTCCGAGCTTGAACTGGCCGGACTTGAGCGCCGAAAGTGTGCTTTGGAAGGCGTATGCGTTAAATGGCTCGGCGCCAATAGTCACTCTTGATTCTTCCAATGGGTCTGAAAAACGTTGGATGGCAAAATTGTCTTTAGGAATTTCTATTAAGCCGTGGCGGCGCAAAATAGTCCGACGATGCACGTAGAGATTAACCTTGATAGGGATAACTTCGCCTAGGTAAATCTCACGCTTCGGAGTTTCGATAGTTATCAAGGGATCAAATTGCGCGGCTGGATTGGCGGGATTGTCTTTGACTGTGACTTTGACTTCGTTAGTGCGATAAGACTTGCCGCCAACATGGATTTCTTGGGCCGGGATTACATACTCACCAATGGTGCTGGCCGTGATCTTCCATGTCAGTGAAGCGCTGCGACTGATGACTCCATTAATAATGCTGGTTTGGTTGCTGTAAGATGGAGTGACGCTGGCCAGATCGACGCCTGCGGGAAGCTGCATCTGCGGTGCCTTGTCCGGCTGTCCACCTTCGATGGTGATAACATAATTTCCGTTAGAACCGGGGCGCATCTCCGCAGGTTCTACGGCAGCACTGACAGATGCATCGGCGGCGATGCAGAAGGTGGGAGATAGCAGGCAGAAGATGAAAAACAGAAGCCGGAAGCGGCTGGTGTTATTGGCTTGCTTGAAGATTGGAAGCTGCTTTTGCATGTTCAATTCAGTCTTAGACTTCAATAGTCTTTTCCCCCGGCTGGTCTTTCTCTCCGCTGGAGATATTGCCACGATTTCTGGTCAAACTTTTGATCGTCAGCATAACTTCGAAGCTGGTTCCTTGCTTCTTGCGGGCTGAAGCCAGTCTTATCATTACGCTCATTCTCGCCTGCATCTTTAGGCTCGGGCTTCTTTCCATTTTCATCCGCTCTTAGCTGGCCTTCAGGCAGCTTATCTTCGGGTTTCTGCGTGGCATCGTGCTGCTCCTGTTTGCCCTCGTTTTTTTTCTGATTCTGACCGTCTTTATTTTGTTCCTGACTTTCTTGTTCAGTCTCTTCTGAATCACCGGGCTGCTGCATTTTTTCTTTGCCATTCTTGTCGGGTTTCTGCTTTTTCTTTTGTTTATCCTGCTCTTTTTTTTGATCCCGTTTTTTCTTGAGTTCTTCGAGCAGTCTATCTACGGAATTACGATTCTCTTTCATGTGAGAATATTCAGGACTGCTCTTTTCCATCTTCTCCATCATGGTTTTAAAATTGGCGCTTGATTCTTCCAGATTTTTGATGGCTCCATCGGGTTTTGTATCTTGCATAGAGGCGCCCCGGTCATAAAGGGTGGTGCCAAGTCCTTGAAGAGCCATTTTTTGCATTTCTGCATCCTTGGATTGCAGGGCATCGCTAAATCCTTGAACTGCGCCCTCGTAGTCTTTTAGTTTATAGGCTGATGCCCCAAGACCATAGGCAAGTTCCGCAGAATTGACAGGCGGCTTTTTCTCTTTGAGGAGGTCTTCATACGCTTTTCGGGCTTCGTCATATTGGCCTTTTTCGTAGGCGTTCTGCGCATTTTTAGCATCTTTAATTGAATCAGCCTGTATGTGACCGACCGACAGCAGAAGAATCACCAGCGCAGCTGCCACGGAAGTGGACGCATGAACCGCAGTCTGCGGATCAACTGGCAGTGCGGAAGCTTTGATCATTTTGCGAGATGAGGGACGCATGAGCATGGATAAGATAATGCAAAAGATGCCAACACCAAGCGGCCATTGATAACGCTCGATAGGCTGTGATTCATGCCGCGAATCCGCCATTTGCCTGTCGAGTTGCGAGAGTAAATTGTCCACGGAGTCGCGGGTCAATGCTTGCGAGGATAGCTCAATGTATTTGGTTCCGGTGATCGAAGCGACTTTTTGTAACAACGCAGACTCTAGTCGCGCTCTGATCACATTACCTTTTTCATCGCGCAGGTATCCGCCTCGATGATCAGGATCGGGGTCTGGAATGAGCGATCCTTCCGCGGTGCCCATGCCTACGGGTAGGACGAGCAGATTTTTTTCAGCCGCTTGTTTAGCTGCGCTTTGCGTGCCTTCATCGGTCTCCTGACCGTCGCTGAAAAGCACCATGCCATGGTGCTGCCCGGGCGATTTCTCTACTAGCTTCAATGCCAGTTCAATTGCGGAGGCAAGGCTACTGCCGCCCCTTGGAATCGTGGTGTGATCAAGCGCCTGAATGGATTCGCGCACGGCATCGTGATCGGTCGTCAACGGCGCCTGCAAAAATGCGCGACCAGCGAATGCAATGAGTCCGATGCGTTCGCCGGGAAGTTTTTCGACTAAGTCCAGCGCCGCCAGCTTGGCGCGCGTGAGGCGATTGGGAGTCATGTCATCGGCCAGCATGGATTTGGAGGTGTCGATAGCGATGAAGATATTGCGTCCGCTCTGCGGGATATCCTTTTCCTCAAACCCGATATGCGGACGAGTCATCGCGATGATGATGAACGCCAGTCCAAGAATCTGGAGACCGAAATGCAGTCCCGACCAAACCATTGAAGCACCGCCGAGTAGATTAGGACGCAGTCGATCCGATGATGCGAATGCCTGCACGGCCTTCTGCGCCCGCGCATCCGACCATATCTTCAGCAGCGCGATGAACGGCAGCACAAAGAGCAGGAATGCGTAAATGGGAGATGCGAAGTTCATAATGTCATTAGACCGTGACCGGAGCGGTTCTTGCTGCCGTGGTTTTCCAAACGAGATGCAGCGCAACGAGTGATGCTGCTATGATCAAGAATATTTGAAATAGATCGTGTTTCTGGATAATGACGCGCTTCTCGACCTGAGACTTTTCCAGTTCATTGATGGCGCTGAAAACGCTCTGGAGCGTAGCGGAATCTTGAGCCTTGAAGAATTTGCCGTCGCCGATGGAGGCGATTTCCCTGAGTGATTTCTCATCGAACTCATCACGACCCGAATCGAATGGGAGACGTCCTGGCATGTGGATAATGTGCCGCCCTGGAGTGCCCACGCCGATGGTGTAAATGCGGACGCTGGGTTTTAACGAAATTGCCAGTTTGGCCGCATCCATGGGACTCAATTTACCGGAGTTACTGGCCCCATCCGTGATGAGCACCATGACTTTGCTCTTTACTATTTGATCATCAAGCCGCCGGGCAGCCGCTGCGATT
This sequence comes from Verrucomicrobiales bacterium, assembly GCA_038230495.1. GTDB lineage: Bacteria > Verrucomicrobiota > Verrucomicrobiia > Verrucomicrobiales > Verrucomicrobiaceae > VFKE01. Next base: position 41,326 of record JBBRNC010000012.1, on the reverse strand, counting down.
CCGCTGCCGATGGCGGTGCCATCTTCCATGATGCCCGTCTGAATGCGATCCATGTGACTGAGCAGCCAGTCGTGATCGAGTGTCGGCGGGCAGGGAGTATAAGGCGCACCTGCGAACGCCACGATGCCGATGCGATCATTGGGTCGGCCTTTGATGAAATCCACCAACACACGCTTAGCGGCGGTGAGGCGGTTGATTTGACTCGATCCGGCGTAGTAATCTTCGATGAGCATGGATAGGGAAACATCCACCGCCACACAGATGGCGATGCCCTCTGTGGTTACTTCATTATAAGTGACGACTTTCTGCGGGCGAGCCATCGCGATGATGCTGCAGGCCAGCCCAGCGTGAAGCAGATTAACGAAAAAGCCGCCACTGCGCGAGCGCGTGGACGTGCCGAGATCCTCGATCAAGCTTACAGTAGGAAATAACAAAGTAGGAGCATGACCCCTTCGTGCCCGGAGCCACGCCAGCCAAGGCAAAACCAGTAGCAGCAAAAGCCACCACGGATTTGCGAGTTGGTAATTGGAAAAATACGGGAGAGTCATGTCGCAGCGGTAATATTCGTGGGCATGGATTCTTGATCCAAGGCGTCCAGCGCTGAATGGATCAACGTTTCCGCTTGTTCCGTGGTAGAAGGCGCGGGCGCAAATGCAAGACGATCACAAAGTTCCGCCAATGGCTCAAACCGGGCGTGTGGCATCTCGCTGTTGGGCATCTTGTCATTTTCGTAAAGCTCTTCCCGCGTGCGATAGCGAGCAGGAACTGCGTAACAGACCGCTTGATAGTCGCGCACTATAACAGAGACACGGTGGCCGATTTCATCAGGCGGAAGCGATTGGCATTCCGCCAGCAATTCTTTCAATCTCTGGTTAGCCCGCGTCAGTGGCAGAGCAGGCGGAGCAATAGGTGCTTTTCCACGATGCAGCAGTAACCAAATCACGGTGGCGACAAGCAAGAGTGCGATGACTACGCCAGTGATGATAAGCCAGAGCGGAAGCCCCAGCTCAGTGATTATAGGCTTGGGCAAATCTGGATGCGGCAACGGCGTGAACTTAGGTGGGGAAGGCGGCGATTCTTGCGCGTTTAAATTGGGAGTCACTAGAGTGAATACCAGAGCAGTAATCGTCGCACAGCGCACATTGGCGCGGTGCAAAAAATTACAGGCTGTATGCGAATGGATCATGGTCTGCTCAATGACGTTTGCGCGAGCGGAAATAGGCTTTCAGTGCAGGCAGATAATCGGTGTCGGTGCGTAGCGGGATGCGCTCGACATTGTTGCGTTGCAGTATGGCGTTGAGGAGATCGGTTCGTTCTTGAATACGATCTGAATACGCAGCGCGAACGCTGGCATCGGAAGTGTTGATGACAACTTGCTGGCGAGTTTCTGGGTCTTCGAGACAGACACGACCAACATTGGGCAATTCCAGTTCACGTGGGTCCATCAAATGCACTGCGACGACATCATGCTTCGCCGCGCAGGCTCTAAGGGCGCGTTCCCATGAAGGTGGTTGCGGTGTGATGAAATCGGAGATGATGAAAATGAGCGAGCGATGCGCGATGCGTTGCACTGCAAGTTCCAGCGCAGGCTCCAATGCGGTGCGGCGTCGGCGCGGCTGGTAGTTGAGAATTTCACGAACAATGCGCAAGGCCTGCGCCGATCCCTTCTGCGCGGGAAGATAAAACTCCACTTCATCCGTGAACATGACCAGCCCTGCTTTGTCCTGATTCTGTTGCGCACTGAAAGCAAACACCGCCGCCATCTCTGCCGCACGCTCGCGCTTGCTGTCATCGCCGCTGCCGTAGTCACCGGATGAACTCACATCGACAAGAAGCATCACCGTCATCTCGCGCTCCTCGATGTATTTGCGAATGAACGGCTCGTTCAGACGCGCAGTCACATTCCAGTCAATGAACCGCACATCATCGCCCGGTTGGTATTCCCGAAAGTCATCGAACTCAATGCCCTGACCCTTGAATCGGCTGTGATAGGCACCGCCGAGAGTTTCTTTCACTAACCCACGCGTGATCAACTCAATGCGCCGCACGCGCTTCAAGATGCGCGTGATGCGGTCGTCGGAGCTGGATGCTGGTTGCATGTTGCTGTAATGTAGTCTTGCGCTTCAGCGCGGGGCGTGTGCTTGGGTCTAGCGCGCTGAAGCGCAAAGACTACTTTCTGATGCATCGGCTTACGGAACTGGCAACTTATCCAGCAAGAGCGCGATAATGTCTTCTGTAGTCACTCCTTCCGCCTCGGCTTCATAGCTCAAAAGAAGTCGATGGCGTAGGATGTCGGGTGCCAACACTTTCACGTCGTTGGGAGTGACATAGTCTCGACCTTGGAGGAAGGCGTGTGCGCGGGCGGCGAGTGCGAGATTGATGGTGCCGCGAGGCGATGCGCCGCAGCGGATGAGATTTTTCAAGTGCGGGGCGCAATCTTCAGGGTGACGCGTGGCGTGGATGATGGAGACGATGTAGTCTTTTATTTTATCATCCATATGGATGGCGTTCACGATGTCGCGGCTGTTGGCGATCTGCGCGATTTGGATGATGGGCGTGACTTCGAGATCGGGCTTGGAGGTCGCCATGCGGTCGAGCACGATGCGCTCTTCGGCCAGAGTTGGATAATCCACCCGCACCTTGAGCAGGAAGCGGTCGAGTTGCGCTTCGGGAAGCCGATAAGTGCCTTCTTGATCAATCGGGTTTTGCGTTGCAAGAACCATGAATGGATTGGGCAGCGAGTAAGTAGATTCGCCAATTGTAACTTGCCGCTCCTGCATCGCTTCGAGAAGCGCAGACTGGACCTTGGCTGGGGCGCGATTGATTTCATCGGCCAGCACCAGATTGGCAAAGACTGGGCCGAGGCGAGGGGAGAATGTGCCTTCGCGGGGATTAAAAATCATCGTGCCAACGACATCTGCCGGAAGCAAATCCGGCGTGAACTGGATGCGTTGGAATCGCGCGTGAAGGCAGGATGCCAGCGTGCGAACGGTGAGCGTCTTCGCCAGTCCAGGCACGCCTTCCAGGAGCACGTGACCGCTGGTCAGCAAAGCGATGAGCAGGCGGTCCACGAGATCGTTCTGGCCCACCAGCACCCGTGCGATTTCGGAGCGCAGCGGCTCCACCCATGCGGAGGCGACTTGGATTTGCTCAGTGGTGGATGGCTCGTGTTTGTCTGGTGTTGAATTCGTGTTGGTTTCCATGAGAGATTTGGCGAGACTACAAAGACAACGCCGCAGGTGTGAGTGTTCGTTTTGAAAAATGCAGTGCGATGAAAATCAATTAGCGGCAGACGGGACATCTCCAATTACTGTGCGCTGCCAGATGTAGCGTTGAAAGAGCACCTTCATCGCGGCGGTCATCGGCACCGCGAGAATGGCACCGAGCAGACCGCCGAGGATTAAGCTCCACGCGAACACGGACGCGATGACCGTCATCGGGTGCAAGCCCACGCTTTCGCCGACGATTCGCGGGGTCACAAACAATCCGTCAAACTGCTGCACAAAAACGAAAACACCCGTCACGGCTAGAGGAAAGACCCACCACTGGTGATCAGCGCTGAACATCCAACTGCCACCCTGCACAGAGGCGATGATGACAGAAGGAATCCAACAAATGGCCACGCCGAGATAGGGGATGATGCCGACGACACAGAGTGTGAGGCCGATGAGCCAGCCGAATTTCAGGCCGAGCAGACTGAGGCCGATGGCCGTGCATACACCATTGATTAAGCTCACCACCAACTGTCCACGGAAGAAGGCGATAAGATAGCGATTGATCTCGTTTAGCGTGCCCACGACTTCGTCCTTAAATTTTGAATTGCGCAATGGCACATAGTCCGACCACTTTTCTTTGATCACCGGGCCGTCTGTCAGGAAGTAGTATAGATAGAGCGGCACGATGATCAGCGAGACGAGAAAACCGAACACGCCGAGGAAACCACCTACGCTGGATTCGACCACTCCCGAGATGTCCTTCATCAGGGAAGGCAGTTCTTTTTGTATCCATTCGCCGTTCATGAGACTTTGGAAGACGTTACTTTCGGTTGGCGATTCCACTAGGGTCTGTGGTTTTTCGATAGTCGCAGGCAGGGCGGGCTTGGGTTCTCCAATTCGGAGCAAGTCCATGCTATAGTTCTTGCGTAGATGATCATTGATCTGGATTGCCCAAGTGGCGACCTTGTCTCTGGCCGTGGTGGTGTATCCGGGAAGCACCTTGGCCAACTCTGCGCTCTGCTTGAAAACAATTGGGATTACGATCAACAAAACGCCCACGAATACGAGACTGGCGAAGCTGAAAACCAGTAGGACAGACTTGTGTCGTGAAAGTCCCCACTTCATTAATCGCTCCACGACAGGGTCCAGCAGATAAGCCAGCACTCCTGCGACTGCGAAGGGGATGAGCAACGGCTGAAGAAACGAAATGGTGCGCGTGCCCACATAGATCACACCTACAAGTAGTGCGATTAGGGCCGCGATGCAGACCGCAGTTAGAGCAGTCCAGATAGTCCGGCGTTGAAAAAGGCTGGGGATGTTGCGCATGTTAGTAGTTCAAATTTTGCCGAATTGGATAGCCGCGATTTTTTCCGCCATATCGTGCGTTACAAGGAAGGCTAACTCGACAGTTGCCGCGCGACTTAGACGGGCCTTGATGGAGCGCACGGGGCCTTGTGCAAGGCCGTCCACATAGGCAACGACGGGTCGCAGCTGAGGCTCCAGATTGATGATCTCCACATCGCTGTCGTTTGAGAGTAGGGCGCTCTTCCAGTGTGAGGGATCCATCACGTTAGATCCGACCAGCAGCCACGCAGGTGTATCCGCGAGCAAAGGCGACGCGCCCATGCTGCGGGCATAAGCTGTAGAACCGGCAGCGGTCGAAACTAATGCGCCGTCAGCTACGAGTTTCGACAGGCGTGGCACACCGTTCACGCGCACTTCCATCCACGCGCTCTGGCTCGTGCTGCGCTCGACCCAAGCATCATTGAAAGCATATTCCGTGTGGGTTTGACCGTCCTCGGTTTCGATCTCTATAAATAAGAGCGGCAACAGCCTGAAGATCACTTCCTCTGGCGGGAACGTCGCGGCGAAAACCGGCTCCGGCGCATTCATCAAGAATCCGAAATGCCCCGCATTCACGCCAAAGAATGGAAGCCGTCTGCGCCAGTGTTCGCGAATGGCGCGGAGCATAGAGCCATCGCCGCCCAGCGACAGGATGAAGTCAGCGTCATTGCACGAAGCGTGTGGCCCGAGTTGGGCGACCCATTGCTGCGCTTTCACATTTCGCGGATCAGATTCAATCATGCAGCGCCGATCAGTCAATGTGCCGCGTGACCAAGTAGCGGGATTGTTCCCGCGATACAAACCGTAGCGCTCGATGTAACGCGCAGCGCGCGGCGCGAGTTGATCGGCTGCGACGCGACCGTGCAGCAGGTGCTCGCGGATTTCGCTGCTCGATGATGGAAGCTCCAGCGAGATCACTTCAGCGCGTGGCGGCAAATCTTTGTCATCAATCTTGTGTCCTGGGCGCGTCAGGACAATGAAATGCGAGCCTTGCCATAAATCCGCCCCGCGCTCCCAGCCCGTGTGAATCGCGCTGGCACCTTTCGCTCCACCCGCAATCCAGTCGGCCCCGACCACATGCCAGACTTCACCGCCGGATGAGAAGCGCTTCTCCAGTTCGTGATTGCGGGTAAAAATGTTTTGCTCGAGATCAAACAAATCCACCACCACGCGCTCCATGCCGCCGAAAGTCAGGTCGCACAACGCCGCGCGGAAAACGCCCGGCACCGTGTTCACGCCCGGTTTGTCAGGACGTGGCCCGCAAGGCACCACGCGAACTTCATCAAAACGCGCCGCCAGCATCTCCACGATGCGGCGATGATGCAGACCGGGGGGATTGAAGCTGCCTCCGAAGAGCGCAATGCGGCGGGCCATCCGTGAATGTGGAGGCGGATGCGAGCACGACAAACAAAAATTAATCGAAGACTGATGGATATTGCCGACCTTGATTTTCAGACGGCGCACGCTGTCTGAATCACAATTTTTCCGGCTTCTGAAGCAGTTCCGCGATGCGTGCTAGGAGGCGACCTGCGCCGCCACCATCGAGAATGCGGTGATCAAAGCTGAGTGTCAGTTCGGCTTCGGTGATGGGAACGAAGCTGTTCACTTCATCGCTCCAACGCGGAGCTTTGCGACCAGCGCCGAGGCCGATGACGAGGTTCTGTTCCGGCAATGGAATTGGCGTGGCCCAGACGATGCCGAAGGTTCCGAAGTTCGTCACGGTGGCAATGCCGGGGCGGTTCATGTCCTGAGGCAGACGACGCGCGCGGGCTTGTTCAACGAGCTTGTTATAAGTATCGACTAATGTTGCGAGGGGTTTCTTTTCCACCTCGCGAATGACAGGGACCATGACGCCGTCATCCACTTCCACGGCGAAACCAATATCGATAGCACGTGGATGAACGATGCGATTGCCGATGAGACGGCCGGCGACAGCGGTATTTTCACTCAATGCGATTGCGAGCGCGCGGATGACATAGAGCGCGGGACCGGGCTTGGGATTAGTCTTTTTGCGATGCAACAGCATGGTATCGAGCATCACATTAACGCCCACCGTTGCCAGCGGACGGCTCCAGCTTCGGCGCATGGAATCGGCCACGGCGATGCGCATGGGCGAGGCTTTTGTCATGTGATGCTCATCAAGCTTGCGGAGAAACAGTTCAAAGTCCTCGACGGTGACGCGCCCGCCCGCGCCAGTGCCGGGAACGGCAGCGAGGTCGGCGGCATTGAGACCAAGCTCATTCATCCTGGCCCTCATGCGCGGCGAGATATAATGAGCCCCTGCGGCACCTGCGGGCACTGGCAGACCGCTTACTAGCGGTTCGACCATGGGCTGATGTTCATGAATGGAATCGGAATCGCTGATCTGGAAATGCACATTGCTCGTGTCCTTGGATCCATTGGAAGCAACGGGGGCCGATGCCGGTGGAGGAGTATTCAGATTAAGTCCGAGGTTTTTGGCTTCTGCGGCACTGATGGTCAACGAACCAAGCGCGGCTCCTACGGCATAACTGGTATTGGGCTTGGCAATGATATCGCCAACCTTACCCGCACAAGAAGCGGTGACGGTCATCACAGCCTTGTTAGTTTCGACTTCAAAAATCTCCTGGCCGGCGCTCACCGCGGCGCCTTTTTCGATAAGCACGCGGATGATGGTGGCCTCGGCAATAGACTCGCCGAGTTGGGGCATCAAGATAGGAATGACATGCATGACGGAATGATAGGATGGGGCTAATATTTAGAATCTCAGAAGCCTACGCAGTTCCGTCCCGATGCTAGCGGCGGTGGGGCGGTGGGCGCGCCAGAGGTTGGGATGATAGGGAATGGGCGTGTCCTTGGAGTTGAGTCGCTGCGGCGGAGCATCGAGCAAATGCCAGCCGTCGGCACAGACTCGCGCGATGACCTCGGCTGTAACTCCGCCCCAAGGGAAACTTTCGCCGACACAAAGCAGTCGGCCCGTGCGAGCCACGGACGCGAGGATCGTCTCCGCATCAAGCGGCTTCACACTGCGCAAGTCCACGACCTCAATTTGATAACCTTCCACGACGAGTTCTTCCGCAGCACGGATACATTCGTGCAGCATCGCCGAGTAAGTAACTACTGTGGCATGAACGCCGGGGCGGGCGATACGGGCTTTGCCGAGAGGTAAGGTCTCATCTGGGAGAGAGTCGGCCTTAAGATGATAATAGAGAAACTTATGCTCGCAGAAGATAACTGGGTCATCTAGTTCGACGGCATGTAACAACATGTGATAGGCATCTTCTACTGTTGCCGGAGTCATAATGACTAAGCCGGGATAATGCGCATAGATGCTCTCCATGCTCTGGCTATGGAACGGTCCGCTGCCCGCAGTGCCGCCGCTGGGCAGGCGGATGACGATGGGGCAGGGGACGTTGGTGCGCCAGTAATGCGTGGCTGCCTGGTTCACGATCTGATTGAACCCGCAGGTGCTGAAATCGGCGAACTGCATTTCAATAATGGGGCGCGCCCCTTCGATGGCTGCGCCGACAGCCATACCAACCATGGCGTCTTCGCTGATGGGGGCGTCGATCACCCGTCCGGGGAATTCGTTGATCAGATTCTTCGTGGCCTTGAATGCGCCGCCGAATTTCCCGATGTCTTGTCCGTAAAGAAACACGTTTGGATCACGACGCAGCGCTTCGTATTGCGCTTCGCGGATGGCTTCGAGATAAGTTAGGGACATGGAAGAAGGGAAAATGGAAGTTACGAGTTATTGGTTATGAGTTATGGGTTGGGTGAAGTAATCCCATTAACATTCACTAACCCTAGTTTGCTCTCATTCACCATACCTGCCAGCCTTCGGCAAGTTCAGGCGTGGCAAAGGGGGACCAGACTTCTTTATAAGGATCGGGCGCAGGCTCGTGCGCGGTCTGGGAAAAGGCCTTATCGATTTCGTGCAGAATTTCGGTGCGAAGCAGGGCGAGTTCGGACTCGTTGAGCCAGCCGTAGGCGGAGATGACTTGTTCTGCGTAAGTGATACAGTCGCGTCCCGCATCCGTCTTTCGCATCGCGGGCGGGATGTAAGAGGCATCATCATGCTCGCCATGTCCGCCTAGGCGGAGGAGGTTTCCCACGATCATTTGCGGGCCACGCCCTTCTCGCGCGCGACGCACGGCGGTTTGAAAAACTTCAAGGCAAGCCGTGAGGTCGGTGCCATCCACGGTGTATCCTTCCATGCCGTAGCCCTTGGCGCGTTCTATTAGATTGTCACAGGCGAACTGACTCTTCGTGGGAGTGGAATAGGCGAATTGATTGTTAGCGATGGCCACGATCAGTGGAAGTTTTTCCACCGCCGCCATGTTCATGCCTTCATGGAAAGCGCCGGTGGAAGTGCCTCCATCGCCGATGCAAGTGGCGCCCACGCTGTCGCCCAACCGGCCTTGCAAACGCCGCGCCAGCAACATCCCGCTGACCACACTGATGAGACTGCCGAGGTGCGAAATCATTGCGGGAACTCCTTCTTTGGGCCGACCGCGATGGATGTTTCCGTCCCGACCGCGCATGGGGCCGAGCGCGGAACCCAGATAGGTGCGCGTGGTATCCAGGATAGGCTCGCCGAAGGCCATGCGCCCGGACTGATCGCGAATCAGCGGCCCATAGACATCACGGCCTTTTTTGAGCAGAATGGCCATTGCCACGCTGAACGCCTCTTGTCCTTTGCCTAGGTAAACACCCCCGACGATCTTGCCACCGGCACGATAAAGCGCCCCTAACCTCTCTTCCAAAAGGCGGCCTGCAAGCATGTGCCGATAGGCGCGCAGATGGAGGTCGCGCAGTTGGTCAGCGGCACTGGCTGGCTGTTTAATGGTGGATGCTGGGGCGGACACAGCGAAGTAGGCGGAACTTTGCACGCCACCGGGCGCTTTGGAAAGCGAATTTTTGCCCACAAGAAGTGTCGGGTGCAAAGAGTGAGTCCAAACTCGCCCCTTCAATCGTCCGCCCACACCCTGACTTCGTGGAGGACTTTGGGAAAGTAGTAGCCGACGACGAAAGGCTGACTCTGAAGCTGTGGAATTTGACTAGGGCAATCGCGCACAAATTTGAACGGTCTTATGTCGGCTGCTACTGCGAGTTTTTTGGTGCTTTGCCTGTCTCCCAGTAGCTCTTGATGATGAGTAGTGGATTGACAAATTCATCTTTGGGAAACATATCGGTATTATAGTCCACGGGCGGGATGATTGTTCCTTCCTGCACGGTCTTCGGCTTTAGCAGGTCTCCTTTAATGACTTCTTCTACGGTGATTCCAGCTTTGTCGAGATGGGCTTTAGTGAAGGAATCTTCGAGCCGGGCGGCAATCTTAGATTCATCAAGCGCCAGTTTTTGTTGGGAGCCAATGAGAATATATTTTCCCGAAACATAGACATAAGGAAAGACTGCGCAAAATGTCTCCCGCACTCTGGAGGATGGAGGGTCCCACGAGACGGCGAGACCATCAGGTTTCAGTCGGGACTTGAGAAGCTTGAAATACTCCATGGAATAAAGATTTCCTGCGAATCCACGGTTCGGATACGGTGGATCAGCCTCGATCAAGTCGTAGAGCTGGCTTTCGTTTTGCATAGCTTCGCGACCATCTTGGAAACGGAATCGTGCGCGTGGATCGTCCAGTAGTGTGGGCACGGCCTTGTCTTTCATGGCTGCTCCGTAGTCGCGCAAAACGCCGGGTTCATTGGTCATGACTTCAAAGCAGGTCAGGCTCTCGGTCTCGTGACGACAGCCGATGCCATAGAGTGTGCCACCGGAACCGAGGCCAATGACGGCCACTTCACGCGGGTTCGGGTGCAAGAGTGAGGGGATAACTCCGAGGCGGACATGGATAAGATCCTCGGCATAGGGCAGACGGCTTTGCCCCATTCCATTGCAATAAGATATTGCAGTCGGCTCTCCCACTTTTCTGAGTTTGATCATGGATATGCCGGTGGCGTTTTCGTTAAAGAAATGCTCGGCTGGCTGGCGCATTCCGCCGAGCACGGTCCAGAACCGATTGTTCCAAGGAATGCGAACTATAGCCAACACAAGGACGCCAACGAGAATAGGGACTGCGATCCATCGCTTCTGCAAACGCAATCCCAGTAGAATTGCGTAACCTATGCCCAGCGCGGCCACGCATTGAAACAATCCTGCGGTGCCAAGTCGCTCAAACCCTATAAATGGAGCGACCCAAGTAGCGGCCACGCAGCCAATGATGTTGGCGAACTGAAGCCAGCCCACTTTGCGTCCCAGTTCCTCCTGACTGTCTTGCACGAGGTATTGGGATAGGGTGAAACTCATTCCCATAAGAAAAGTGGGCACGGCCATAAGGAAGATAGGAATGAGACCATAAGTGGCCAACACAATATCGAAATCCCACGTCGGATTATATTTTCGGAAGTAATCAGAGAGATAAAGCAGGGAGCCTCGGTTCTTTAGTGTATGAAAAAAGATCGCCACTGACCCTGCCGCCCAAAGATACAACATATACTGGGTGAATAGGAAAACACGCGCCCGCGACTCGTGCTTTAACTTGGCAAAGCGCTCGCCAAACCGAGTGCCTAGCGCCAAAAATAGCAAATAGATCGCCAACAAAATGGAGAAGGTCTGGGAGAGAGATTTGATCGTGTTCTCCAGCACGCGGAACCAAGCCAACTCAAAGGAGATAGCGGCGAATCCGGCGACTGCATATTGGATCATCCAGATGGAGAATCCGCGCGTCCAGCGGAAGGTTGAGCCAGCTTTTTTAGCTCCGCTTGTATCGTTAGTGGCAGCCGCACCAGAGCGGACGGCATTTCGATAGAGCAACGCCCCGACTGCTGCACAGGTCAGATTCAACGCCGCACCAATGTAGGTTGCGTGATGAAATCCCATGTTCGGCACTAGAAGCAAGCCCGTGGCTAGCGCACCAGCCGCCGCGCCTAATGTGTTCACGAAATAGAGCCGTCCAATGAAGCCAGCTTGAAGCTCTAATGTCGGTAGAGTGATGGACTTCGCCAAAAGCGGAAGCGACAAACCCATGAGAAACGTCGGCACGAAAAGAACGGCCAGCAGAACCAAGCAAGTTTTTACCGGTTCCGTAGAATGCACTAAACCGCTCGCATAAAGTCCATCGTATAATATTGCCTTGCTGCATAATCCGAAGACCGCGATGCCCAGCTCCGCCAGCACAAAATACCGCAATGGCCCCGGTGCGCGTTGCCGATCGGCCAGCGCACCGCCCGCGAGGTAGCCAATGCCTAATCCCGCCATGAAAACAGCGACGATGAGGCTGATGCTCGCCGAACTGATGCCGGTGAAAAATACCAGCCATCGCTGCCACACCACTTGATAGAGCAGAGCCGCAAATCCCGAGAGGAAAAATACAATTAGTGTTAGATTACAGCGAAGTGATGTGCGGGAAGATTCGGCGGGCATGAATTTTGGAAAAGAAGATTAGCGTGATAATAAGAAAAAACGTGGAGGTGATCCAGCATTCTGCAAACGAATAATCCCGCCGCGCGCGGCTAGTATTCGGCGGTAGCTGCCGAAGTAAGGAGTCACTGAAATGGGTGTTGCTGGCGAAGTCCGCGAAGAATAATTAGCCCGCATTTCTCATACTCCCATCTGTGGGCGGGACAAGGTGTCGGGCGGCGCGGCAGAGAAAGTAGTGCTGGGCTTCAGCCCCAAGCGCCACCGTTCGGGCTAAAGCCCCGAACTACTTTGCAGACCGTCCCGCAATCCGGAGTGAGAGAGTGAGAAATGCAGGTTAGAGCCTCCTTACGTCGGCTGCTACTGGCGCTCATAATTTCATGGTAGTTGCAGTTGCGAGGAGACACTAAAATGGACGTGTCCTGATTCTAGCCCACAAAGTTCCGAAGTTCAGCCTCAACGAGGCGTGATACGCCAGCCCAGGGCAACGCCCTGGGTAAAAATGATCCATGCCTCCAGCCCTGAATGGGCGGGACAATCCCGTGTGAACGTCACACGATACGGTTGCGCCCTTTCAGGGCTGGAAATCATTTCTCCACATTTCCCCAGAGCCTTGAGCTTGTCGAAACGGCCCTGGCTGGCGTGTTTTCAGGCCTTTGGCCCTCCAGATAGTCTGCCAGCAACTCCCGCCGTGTAACTCGAACCCTTGTTATTTAGGGGTCGCCTCGTCGAGAAAGCCGATGGTCTCTTTGATTTTCAATGCTTTCATCGATCTTCTGTTGGCAGATACTTTTAGCGTGATGACGTAATCCCATCCTACAACCCGTTGGGTGCTTCCTAGCTTGGGGATTTGGCGACGCGCAAGGCAATTGCGCATCTCAAAAGTGTCATTGTCCACCCATCGAACAAAAGACCAGCCTCCGCTAGGAAATCCGAATTCCTCTCCAAGTTCTGCAGCGTGTTCCTGATGAAACTTATTGAGCTTGTTTATAGAATCGACCTTCAGATCATCGAGACTGGGAAAAGGGAGTTCGACCACGCCTTTATCAGTAATTACGAATAACATCATATACTCGCCACGGTAGCAGGATCCCTGTAAACTGAAGCAATTTGATCGCGAGTTCCAACTGACAGTATGCACCGAGGGAAATTCGCCGCTTGGTGCACCAAAACTAACAATATCGATGGTCTTTGGAGGTGATATCTGATGGATGATAACAGGATCACCCAGCACGCCTTTTATTGGCGTGCTGGAGATTATTATTTCCCGTTTGCCGTTTGGTGATTTTGCACCCTCTAGACTCATATCATCGGCTAGACTTGAAATGGTAGTGCATAAAAGTGCAATGAAGATGTTAGTTGTTTTCATAAATGAAGTAGAGGCAACTAACATTGTTTTACACCGAAATTGCGCAAAATAACACAGAACTTAAAACTCGTTCTACTAAGCCAGCCTCGCCTCAATATCATTCTCAATCGCAGCCCACAGAGCCTTCAAGCTGGCAGGGACTGACTGCTTAGCGGCGGCGAGTTCTTTCGTGGTGAACTTCGCGCCTTTGGGGAGTGCTTTGCCGTAGAGGTAATATTTGATCTTCGGCTCGGTGCCGCTGGGGCGCACGGCGAAGGCGCGTCCGTCAGCGAGGAAGACCCAGAGCATTTTTTCCTTGGGAATGGAATCGCCTTCTTCATCGACGAGTCCGCCTTTGCTGTAGTCTCTCAATGAGGTAACTGCGCTGCCATCGAACTGCGCGGGTGGGCTGTTCACATAGGAGTCGGCGAGCTTCTGAATTTGTGCGGCTCCGGCTGCGCCTTCAAAGGTCTTGCTCTGTCCGGTTTCGAGGAAGTAACCATAAGTGGCGTATATCTCATCAAGTAAGTCGAGCAAGGTAATGCCGCGTGAGGCGGCGTAAGCGGCGACTTCGGCAAACATGACGACGGCTCCGTTGCCGTCCTTGTCGCGAGTGCTGTCGGTGCCGAGATAGCCATAGCTTTCTTCGCCGCCGAAGACGAAGAACTTACTGTGTTCCAGTCGCGCGGCACGGGTCTGCGCATCGGTCATGTCGCGATACTTGGCTCGGATATCGGCGGGCAGGGCTTGCTCGTATTTCTCAAGCTTGGAGCTGATGTATTTGAAGCCGGTGAGGGTGTTGACGACGCTGATGCCGAAGGCTTGCGCAACAGCAGCTTGGAGTTCGGTGGTGACAAGAGTCTTAATGAAAACGGCGTGGCTCTTGTTGTTGTCGTTAAGGATGCCGAGATCGAACATGGTTTTGATGCGATACCAGCCGATGAGTGCACCAGTCTGGTTACCGGTGAGGAGTTGCATCTTGCCATCGCTGCCACGCACGCCCACGCCCATGCGGTCGCAATCGGGGTCGGTGCCGATGACGATATCGGCGTTTTCTTTGTCGGCCAAGGCCACGGCCATCGCCAGCGCGGGCGCGTTCTCGGGGTTGGGCGAGGCGACAGTGGGAAAGCGGCCATCGAAGATGTCCTGCTCGGGAACGGTATGCAGATTGAATCCGAGCTTCCGCAAGATGCGCGGGACGAGGACGCCGCCCGCGCCATGCAGCGCGGTATAGACGATCTTCAAATTCCTCGCCTTCTCCAAGAGCTGCGGCTGGAGCATGAGGGACTCCACGCGTTCGAGATAGATGGTGTCCATGGCCTCGCCGAGTTTCGTGAGCGATCCGCGTTCAGCGGCGGGGAGGGGAGTGTAGGTTTCGCTCTTGATGGCGTTGACCTCGGTGATGATGCCAGTGGCGTGCGGTTCAACAATGCCTGCGCCGTCGGCAAAGTTCACTTTGTAACCGTTGTCGTGCGCGGGGTTATGCGAAGCGGTAAGCATGACGCCCGCGTCTGCCCGGAGCTGGCGGACGGCAAAGGACATTTCCGGCGTGGCGCGTGGTCCGTCGAAGAGATAGACATCGCAACCGAGATCAGTGGATATCTGGGCGCATGTTACAGCGAACTCGGCGGAGAAATGTCGCGTGTCATGGGCGAAGACGATCTTAGGCTTACCGCTGAGTCCGGCGTTCTTGCGATACTTGATGCAATACATCGCTAGTCCCTGAGTGGCGCGGGAGACGTTGTATTCGTTCATGGAGTTCGTGCCCACGCAAGCGAACTGCGGGCGTTCATCTGCGGTGGCGGTGCCACGCTCGGCAGCGGTGACAACTTTGCCAATGGTGCGTCCGCGCAAGCCGCCGGTGCCGAATTTTACGATGGTAAAGAAGCGGTCGTTCAACTCAGTCCACTGTCCAGCAGTGGCGAGTTCTTCAATGCTGGCGCGATAAACGGGATTCGTGCCAGAGGCGAGCAGCGCATGAATGTTCTTCAGGCTGGAGTCGAGCAGCTTGCCATCGGCAGCGGCTTGTTGGAGGAGAGAGTCGAGGGGCATGGACGGAAGGGTTATGAGTTATGAGTTATTTGTTATAACTGGTTAAGCTGAGATGAGGAAAGCTTTGATGGTGATGGCGACTTCTTCGCGTTCTGGGGCTGTGAGTTCCGGGAAGATGGGGATGCTGAGGACTTCTGTCGCGAGCTGATGGGAGACTTCACAACCGCGCCGAGAGGATTCGGGAAGTGAGGCGAAGCATTCTTGTTGGTCGAGTGCGAGGGGATAGTAGATTTCGCAGCCAATCTTTTTCGCAGTGAGATGATCGCGCAGGGCATCGCGTCTGCCTTCGCCGAGAACGCGCAGAGTGAATTGATTCCAGATGTGCGTGTTGCCTTCGGCGGTGATGGGCAGGACGAGGCCGGGGGTGCCGGAGAGATGCTCTTTATAATAGGCAGCGTTCGCCTGACGCTTGTTATTGTATTCTGCGTAATGGGGCAGCTTCACACGGAGCAGCGCGGCTTGGAGCGCATCGAGGCGGAAGTTCCCGCCGATCATGGAATGATAATACTTGGGCTCCATGCCGTGATTGCGCAAGGACTTGGCTCGGGCGGCGAGAGCGGGATCATTGGCGACGAGTAATCCGCTGTCGCCGAGTCCGCCAAGATTTTTGCTGGGAAAGAAACTGTAGCAGCCAAAGTGTCCAATGGTGCCCACGCCGCGACCACGTTGGCTGGCTCCAATGGCCTGTGCCGCGTCTTCGATGACGTAAAGATTATGTTCGCTGGCCAGAGCCATAATGGCGTCCATATCGGCGCATTGTCCGAAAAGATGAACCGGGATGATGGCCTTGGTGCGCGGAGTGATTTTTGCACGCGCGTCGGCGACGTTGATATTGAAATCATCCGCGCAGACATCCACGAAAACCGGTGTGGCACCAACGCGCGAGACGCAACCTGCCGTCGCGAAGAACGTGAACGCGGGGCAGAGCACTTCGTCGCCCGGTCCGATGCCAAGCGCCATGAGCGCCAGCAGAATAGCATCAGTGCCCGATGAAACTCCAATGGAATATTTCACGCCGATAAGTTTCGCCGTCTCATCTTCCAGTGCCGTGATCTCCGGCCCCATGATGAAGATGCCGCTGCGAAACACGCGAGCAAACGCCTCCGTGAATTCTGCTTCGAGCGGATGATTTTGTGCGTTGACGCTTAAGAGGGGGACGGCCATGACAGTAGTTGTGAAACACTGGATGCCGCACAGGGCAAGCTCAAATGAAAGTTGAGAGTTGAAAGCTGAAAGCTGAAAGCTGAAAGTAGGTGATGCGTCTCGCTTCGCTCACCGGCTCCTGTCCCATGACGAACGGCAGCGATTCACCCAACGTGGGATTACGATGCCCTCTCAGTGTGCGATTGCGATAATAGCCTAGCGCTTTAGCGCTGGGTAACGCATCGCCATGATCCCGCAGTCCCGTCAGGGACGGCAGAACCGAGCGGAGCGAGATAGCTTGCCACAGGCAACCCGAAGGGCATGTGCGGCTGCGCGTGGCAACCGGTCTGTCGTCCCTGACGGGACTTCTTCATGAACCGCATGAGCAAACCCAGCGCTAAAGCGCTGGGCTATTGTCGTTATGCTATCAACCGTGACGCAAGGAACGGCTCTGCCGCACAGCGGGAATAATCGAAGCTCTGAGCCGGAACGCTGCTAGAATGAAAGAAGAAAGAGTGCCGCTATCGCGGAGGTTGTTTCGGTCGGCGGTTGGGAAACGTGCCGTTCCTTGAACTAATGCTAAAGACCAAGAAGTGAGCAACCGGGGACTCATGGCGTGAACCGCGCAGTGGCGCTGCCCGCGTCAACGCCGGTTGGCTCCAGTGATGTGCTAGGCAGTATTGGTGAACACATACAAATCAATCTCTCGCGAATGATGCCTTGTCTGCGACCTGCTGACGAGTAAGCTGCTGGCAAATGTAACCAATGATGTGCTCGCGTGTCGTGGTCAACTCCATGTCTCGATTCTTCTCCAAATCTGAAATCGCAGCATCAACCGCCTTCCAAAGCGGCGTCTTCTCAAACTCGATATATGAATGCTTCATGCCTCAACGTGTGGATGCTGCCTAACAGTTGGGTCATTAACAGATTCGTTGTTGTATCAACAGATTTATAGTCAACATTTTTTGTTCGCATATTACGGGTTTGGAGCGGAATGGTTGTTCGATTGTGAGGCGATGTCATGGATTGTTTTTGGAGTGAGTGAAGCCAGAGGCATCATCTACTCTTACGCGGGATTGCTCTTCATGTGCAGCTCGCTTTGGGCGAGTTTCAGGTCGGCATCGACCATGATTTTGACGAGTTCCTTGAACTTGACCTTGGGTTCCCAGCCAAGCTGTTTACGGGCTTTGGCGGGATCGCCGATCAGCAGTTCGACTTCGGCGGGACGTTCATAGCGCTGGTCATGATGGACGTGTTTTTCCCAGTCGAGACCGAGCAAGCCGAAAGTTTCTTCCACGAACTCGCGCACACTGTGGGTCTCGTTGGTGGCGACCACATAGTCGTCTGGATTGTCCTGCTGGAGCATGAGCCACATCATGTCCACGTAGTCCTTCGCATAGCCCCAGTCGCGTTTGGCGTCCATGTTGCCAAGATAGAGTTTCTCCTGAAGGCCCATTTTGATGCGGGTAGCAGCGCGAGTGATTTTGCGCGTGACAAAAGTTTCTCCGCGGCGAGGCGATTCGTGATTGAAGAGGATGCCGTTGCTCGCGTGCAGATTGTAACTCTCGCGATAGTTTACCGTGAGCCAGTAAGCATAAACTTTCGCGCAGGCATAGGGCGAGCGCGGCCAGAAGGGAGTCTTCTCTGTCTGCGGAACTTCTTGAACCTTGCCGAACATTTCTGAAGATGACGCCTGGTAGAAGCGAGTGTTCTTGCCGATACCGGTTTCGCGAATAGCTTCGAGAATGCGCTGGGTGCCGAGGCCAACGATGTCGCCGGTGCTTTCAGGAATGTCGAAGGAGACGCGCACATGGCTTTGGGCGCCGAGGTTATAAATTTCGTCCGGCTTGAGATCGTAGAGCAACTTCACGAGCGCGACGGAATCCGTAAGATCACCGTAGTGCAGGAAGAGCCGTCTATTGTCGAAATGCGGATCGGTGTAGATGTGGTCGATGCGCTGCGTGTTGAAGGAGGAGGAGCGCCGGATGATGCCGTGGACTTCGTAACCTTTCTTTAAGAGAAGTTCTGCCAGATAGGATCCGTCTTGTCCGGTGATGCCGGTGATGAGTGCGCGTTTCATGTAAAATTAGGGACAATGAATTAACATGGATCAAACAAAGCTGCACTGATTAAATGCACTGCAGGGCTGGTTGAACATTCCGCAGCCCATGAATTGCGCAGGCGGTTCGATTCGGAATCATTCACTTTCCTTGAAGAAACATCTTGCACGCACCCGAAAATCCGCCATTTTCCCGACCCTCGCGCCGCCCTCAGTGGACGGAGCCATCACATCCTAAGCAGCACCGATATGAGCATCATCGCCAAGATTAACCAAGAGCAACTCAAGACTGACCTCCCCGATTTTCGAGCCGGAGACAGCGTTAAAGTCCACACCCGCGTTGTGGAAGGCGACAAAGAGCGTATCCAGATTTTCGCAGGTATCGTGATCGCCCGCAAGAGCGTCGGCATGGATGCCGCCTTTACTGTTCGTAAAATTTCCTACGGTGAGGGTGTTGAGCGAGTCTTCCCTTTGCATTCCCCTAGAATTTCCAAGATCGAAGTCACTAAGCGTGGCCGCGTGCGTCGTGCCCGTCTTCATTACTTACGTGATCGCATCGGCAAGAGTGCCATGACCGTGGACGAGTTGATTGCCTTCAATCAGCCGCAGGCTGCTGGTTCGTAATATTAGTGGTCGTGGTCAGCATGACCGGATTTGCCGGTTGTGACACTCTGATGTGTCTTCGCGTTTGCTTGGCTGCGTGATTGTAGTTATCTGCTGCATGTCTCCATCGCTCGTTCTGTCGGCACTTTGTTTTCCGTTGATGCTCGGTTTGTTTGGACCGGGCAAGACCAAGACGCCCACCGATCTGCTTTACGGTGCCATTTATAAAAACGATCTGGCAGCCGCCAAAAGTGCGCTCGACAACGGAGCCGATCCCAATGGCGGAAAACCCGAGCCCGGTGACTATGGTTACAAGCACAACACACCTCTCGCGGCAGCATGTGTCTCAAAAAATCTTGAGATCATCAAGCTGCTCATTGCTCGCGGCGCTGATGTGAACGGAAGAAGCGGAGCACTTGCGGGCGTCACTCCATTGGAAGTTGCGGTGGCTCCTATGGTAGAAGAATTATCTGCGACATCCAAGCCAGCGGAGGTCGCACAAGCCGCCGCGCGTCGGCTGACTGTCGTGCGATTGCTCATCGAAAAGGGAGCTGATCCAAGAATCAACAGTCGGCTCGGCAGCAATGCACTGACTGCCGCGGCGGGCAATGGTTCATTGGAGATTGTCGAACTGCTAATCAACAAACGCGCTCCAGTGAATGGTTCATCTGCGCTGGATCAACCACTGGCGGAAGCGGCCAAACTGCGCAAACCCGTCTCGGCAAAGATCATTGCATCACTCATCTCGCATGGTGCGAAAACAGGATCTCCTGTGCCGCCTAATATGGAGATGGCGCTGCACATCGCCGCCGCACGCGGCAACACTGACGGCGCGCGCGCTTTGATGGAGCACGGCGCCAAAGTCGATGCGCGAGATCGCTTCGGTGCGACTGCGCTGCATGGGGCTGCGGCGCGAAATCACATTGCGACCGCGAAACTTCTTCTGGAGCATCATGCCAGCGCGACAACGGAGGACATGGAGGGGCGCACACCAGCGATGTTGGCGAAAAGTGATGAGATGAAAGCTCTGATCAAAGAGGCAAAAAAATAAAAACGATGCTGCGGAAATTGATTTCCGGCTTGTTTCTCGGCTGCTCCTTTTCATCATAAGCACATGAGTGAAACTCTTAGAATTGGCGTTGCCGGTGTGGGCGCAATGGGCCGCAATCATGCGCGGGTGCTTTCGACGCTAGAGGGCGCGAAACTCACCGCCATCTATGATGTGGACAAGGCGCGTGCGGAAGAACTGGCGGATCTATATCAAACGAAAGCCATGACCAGTCTCGAGGAATTCGCTCAGGCGGTGGACGCCGCCGCTGTGGCCGTGCCGACAGTGGCCCATCGCGAAGTCGCAGGCTTCCTTCTTGAAAAAGGCAAGCATGTGCTCGTGGAAAAACCGCTGAGTGATTCGTTGCATGAGGCGCAGGAACTCGTTGCGCTGGCGCAGGCGCGAAATTTAGTGCTGCAAGTCGGCCACATCGAACGCTTCAATCCAGTGATGGCGCAACTTGAGGAGCGCATCAAACTTCCGCGCTTTATCGAAGCCACGCGGCTCTCGCCTTTTCCCAATCGCAGCACGGATGTCGGAGTCGTGCTCGACGTGATGATTCACGATCTGGAGATCATTTTACATCTGGTGAAATCTCCGCTGGTCAGCATGGATGCGGTGGGCGTGCCCGTGCTGACGCGGCGCGAAGACATCGCGAATGCTCGGCTGCGATTTGAGAATGGTTGTGTCGCGAACGTGACTGCCAGCCGCATCAGCGACAAAAAGATGCGGAAGATTCAGGTCTTCCATGGTGACGGCTATATCTCGCTCGATTATCAGGAACAGTCCGGTCACATCTATCGGCGCGATGGTTTGCAGATCGTGCGCGAAGATGTGCAGGTGGAAAAAGACGAGCCGCTCAAGCTGGAACTCTCAGCTTTTGTTGAATGCGCCCGACGTGGAATCGCTCCGGTCGTCAGCGGACAGCAAGGTGCTGATGCCTTGAAGCTAGCGATTCAGATTACCGAGGCTATTGAGAAGGGGCAGCCGACTTCATTGTGATGAAAAAAATCTTTATCATCGCTGGCGAGATGAGTGGCGACACTCATGGAGCCGGCCTCATGCGCGCCATTCAGAAGCATCATGCGCCCGTGAATTTCATCGGCTTTGGCGGCACGAAAATGCGCAACCTCGGTGGATCAGGCATTCAGGACTGGGTCGAGAAGGCAGGGGTGCTTGGTCTCTGGGACGTGCTGAAAATCTACGGATGGTTCAAGCAGAAAATGGCTGAGGCCTTGGAGTTGATTGCCAGCGAGAAACCTGATGGCGTGGTTTTGATTGATTACCCCGGCTTCAATTTGCGTTTGGCCAAGGCCCTGCGTAAAGCCCATTACACAGGCCGGATTATTTTTTACATCAGTCCGCAAGTATGGGCGTGGAAACGTGGTCGCATCAAGACCATGGCGAAGGTGCTGGACCTCATGATCTGCATCTTTCCCTTCGAGAAGGAACTGTATGAAAAGAGCGGCTTGCCCACGGTCTTTGCTGGTCATCCGATGGTGGATCGCGCACTAAGCTTCCGTCAACAATGGAAGCGCGAACAAGGATTGGTCGGATTCTTTCCCGGAAGCCGGAGCCATGAAGTCGCGCGTCTATTTCCTGCGATGCTGCAAAGCTCTCGCCTCATTCGCGAGCGCGCACCTGACGTGAGGTTTGCAGTGTCCGCCGCCAACCAGACTCTCGCTGGTGAAATGCGCGAGATCATGGATCGCGCCCGGATGCCCGAGGCGCGGAAGTGGATCGAAGTCAGCGGCGCCCATGATCTCATGCAACGCGCGGAAGTCGGAGTTGTGGCCAGCGGCACCGCCACGTTGGAGTCCGCGTGCTTTGGCCTGCCTTATGTGCTGGTCTATAAAGTGAACCCGATCACCTATGCCGTGGGCAAGGCAGTAGTGCGGATCAAGCATCTCGGCATCGTCAACATTCTCGCCGGAGAACAAGTGGTTGAAGAACTCGTTCAGAAAAAATTTAGTGCGGACAGCGTGGCCGCATCGGTGACGGAACTGCTCTTGAACAAAGAGAAACGCGAAGCATTGGCAGCCCGGCTCGCCAGTGTTGTAAAAAAACTGGGCGATGGCGATGCCTATCGCCGTGCGGCAGATGCGGTGGCAAATTGCA
Organism: Verrucomicrobiales bacterium; assembly: GCA_038230495.1. GTDB lineage: Bacteria > Verrucomicrobiota > Verrucomicrobiia > Verrucomicrobiales > Verrucomicrobiaceae > VFKE01. Next base: position 18,998 of record JBBRNC010000012.1, on the reverse strand, counting down.
TTCATTCAACAAAGTCATGACTAGCGAAAACCAGCCTGCCGCACCCGCAGTGAATCAGCTCGTCCGCTGGTTCATCGTCGGGCTACCACTTGGTCTGATAATCATGGGCGGACTGTCCTTCATTTTGTATTTTCAGAAGAGGAATGCGGTCGAGCATCCTGCGGCCTCGCGTTACGCAGAGATGCTTCGCAAGGACGTGAATATTGAGGACTATCGCCGCCATTTCAATGTCTTCACTAAGACCATCGGTCCACGAACCACTGACAAACCCGGAAATATCGAGGCGGCAGAGAGCTACATCAAATCAACTCTCGGCTTCGACAACATGGGCTATCAAGTTCTCCGGCGTCAGGTTGAGATCAATGGATTAACCTATGCACACATCTTGGTGGAACTGACTGGTAAAAAGTCTCCTGACCGTGTGTTGCTCGTTACCGCTCGATACGATGGGGAAAAATCGGAGGACATTGCCGCGCTTCTGATGCTAGCCCACGCCTTTACAGGAACTCAACATCGCAACACTATTCGTTTCGCTGCGGTCTTCGGCGATGATGAAACCAGCCTTGACGCTGCAGCGGCCATCACAGAATACAAGGTGAAGGGGCCAGCGATGGATGCAGCGGATGCCATTGAGCAACTGCGGGCCGCAGAGAAAAAGATCGGTTCGTTGAGCGATGCTACTGTCATTGAGTGATGTTCATTTTAGTCTGAGAGACCATTCTCTAGCACGCCTTGAACTGCCCAGTTGTGTTTCAAAAAATGCCATCTATCTGTCCTAACTATGTCCACATTTCAACTCATCCTAACAGCCATTGCCGTAATCGTGACCCTCGGCTTTGTGCTTATCATCGGAAAATTCATCAACATCTGGGTGCGCGCCAAGCTTGCTGGTGCCCCGGTGAGTATTCCCACTCTGCTGGCCATGTGGTTACGCGGGGTCCCGAACCTTCTGATCGTGGACAACCGAATCACTGCGATCAAGTCCGGGCTGAACATCAGCACGGTTCAACTGGAGGCGCATTACCTCTCGGGTGGAAATGTCTCTCACGTCGTGCTTTCCCTCATCGCCGCGCACAAAGCAGGCATCACCCTAGACTTCGATCGCGCCTGCGCGATTGACCTCGCGGTGAAAGGCACGAGCAAGACCGTGATTGATGCTGTCCGCACTAGCATCAATCCCCGCGTCATTGACTGCCCCGGCAATGAGGTTGGTAAAAACGGTCGCATTGAAGGCGTCGCCCGCGACGGGATTTCCCTGCGTGTCCGCGCACGTGTCACCGTGCGCACGAACCTTGACCGCTTCATTGGTGGGGCGACCGAAGAAACCGTCATTGCCCGCGTGGGCGAGGGGATCGTGACCTGTATCGGCTCCGCCACCAGCTATAAGGATGTCATGGAAAATCCCGATAGCATTTCCAAGGTTGTGCTTCACAAAGGCGTCGATGTCGGAACCGCATTTGAAATCATCTCCATCGACATCGCCGACGTGGATGTGGGAGAGAACGTAGGTGCGCAGCTTCAGGCGGCACAGGCCGAGACCGATAAAAAAATCGCGCAGGCCAATGCCGAAGTGCGTCGTGCCGCAGCCGTGGCCGTCGAACAGGAAATGGCCGCCCGCACTCAAGAGATGCGCGCCAAAGTTGTTGAATCCGAAGCAGAAATACCCATGGCCATCGCCGAAGCATTCCGCAGCGGACATCTAGGCATCATGGACTTTCAGCGTTACAAAAACCTCATCGCCGACACCGACATGCGTCAGGCTATTGCGGGAGAAAATCCATCAGGTCAGGTAAAAAAATAACGGCGATTTCGCCGTGATGGAATCTTTGATTCGGAAATAACTCCATGATGCAAATGAATGCCATGACTCTCGCAGTCAGCCAAGATGTTGATCTTGGCCGGGTCATTGTCGTCATCCTTTTCCTCTTGGGAGGTTTTGTGCAGTGGATCATCAAATGGTGGAAAGTAAAAAACGCAGGGAGCGCCCCCGACTTCAACGTCGCGGACAAAATCGAGGAGCTAAAAGCCCGCAGCAAAGCTTGGCTCAAACAAACAGGGCAGAGTGAAGCACCCGAGCAAAAGCCTCTTGCCGCAACTCCCGCAGCTTCGGTGCGACACACCAGGCAGCCACACGTAAGGAATGCAGTTCAGCCTCCGCCTATTCCATCGAATCAGACTGATCGAAACATCAAAGTTTCCTCACCAGCAGGGGAGACAGCACCGATCCGCCGCAGTCATCCGCTGTTGGACCAGATTGCTGGTATCGGCGGGCTAAAGAGAGCAATCATGCTCAATGAGATACTCGGCCCACCAAAAGCCTTGCAAAACGAACTGCGCCAGATTAATTGAAAGACTCCAACGCAACGCCGGCGTGGTGAAATTGGTAGACACGCTAGATTCAAAATCTGGTTGTAGCAATACAGTGTCGGTTCGAGTCCGACCGCCGGTATTTTTTTGCTGTGCACACGCGATGTGAAGCAAGGGGCAAAGGTTGGCCATTGCCAAACGCAAAGGGCAGAAGGATCAAGCGCATTACCTCCCAAGATGGCGGCGAAAAACTTCCTGAAGCAGTGCCGTTGATGGTTAGATCGCTGCAAGAATCATTCACTCAACCATGTTATTCAATCCCCACAAAATTATGAAAATGCATCGAAATACTCTGAGTCTGTTGTCGGCGACTGCGATGGTCGTCTTGTTTTTTAGCACCAGCGCCAGAGTGAGCGCAGCGGAAAAAGGCAGCAAGAAATTGCTGATCTACGTCCTCGCCGGGCAGTCGAACATGCAAGGGCATGCAGAGGTGTCCACCTTGGCCTATCTGCCCAAGCCGGCGTATGTGCCGACCAAGGAAGAGTGGGCACTGTTGACTACAGGACTACCCCGCGAGGTCAGGCTGAAGTCGGAGGCGTCGATCAGTGAGATACTTCTCAGAGATCCTGCCAACGCGAAGCTTCCTAAAAAAGAATTCAGCGCAGTGCTCCAGAATGCCGTCAACGCGGAGGTGGAGAAGGTGCGTGAGGAACGGTTTGAGGAGTTCAAGAAACGTCAGACCGATCCAGTTCGTGTGGCTCGCGACAAGGAACTGTCAGCGATATTCACGCCTAACCTCACGGATCAAAAAGTCATCGAGACTGCCGCCTCCGCGAAGTCCATCAAAGGTGCTCTGGAAGTCGCGAACGAATGGCAAACAAAGCTGAATCTTCCGGTCGGCAAGCACACCTACATCGCAGGCTATGGCGGCCTGAATCGGGCTGCAGAACCTGGCCTTGCCACTGGCCCGCTGAGCACTGGATACGGCGCGAGGCCGACCGCCTTCGGCCCCGAATACGCCTTCGGAATGATGCTGGAAAAGCACCTCGATCAGCCGGTTCTGATCATCAAGACTGCATGGGGCGGCAAGTCTCTCCACTATGATTTTCGCCCGCCTTCCGCAGGTCCTTATCAACTAACCGCGAACGAGAAGGAACAGATCGAAAAGTGGAAAGAGAAAAAAGCGACATGGGACAAATACATCGCTGGCGGAGGAACGCCCGCAGCAATGGCTAAGGTCGATAAGGACTTCAAGGCCATCGAAAACGACAAGAAGAATTTGCAGGCGACGATTGCTAAATTGCCTAAGGAGCAGCAAGCGGCGGAGCAGGAAAAATTGGCGGCACTGAATGCGAAGAGCAAAGAACTCGCCGGAATCCGTATCGCCAATCCCGGCGACATGCCCGCGCACGATCAGGCAAGTTTCTACTGGAATGAGATGATTGGATTTGTCCGAAAAGTTCTAGCAGACCCGAAGGCCTACCACCCGGAATACGATCCGAAGTCTGGCTTCGAAGTTGCCGGGGGATTGTGGTTCCAAGGATTCAACGACCAGTTTGATCCCGAGTTTTACGGCAACTACAGCAGCAACATGGTGCATTTTATTCAGGACCTTCGAAAAGAGGTCAAGCAGCCAAAGATGCCCTTTGTGATTGGTGTGCTAGGAACGGATGCCTTCCGCGAAGGAGCAATGACGAACAACGTCTCCAAAGCCCAGCGCGAGGCCGTGAAATCCCCGGAACTAACAGGCACCGTGGCCGCAGTCGAAAGTTGGCCGCTAACAACTCCGGAGGTCGCAATCTGGCGCATGCAAAGAGATGCGGCGAAGGAGAAAGGAAACGCTGCCGAAAACGAACGCTCAGATCAGCAGTGGATCTTGCATGGCAGCAACCTAGGTTACCACTACGACGGCAGTGGCCGATTCTTTATCCGCTTCGGCGACGAATGCGCCAACACCATGCTCAAACTTATGGGCAGGAAATGACCAAGGGCTATCACTGATCGATCAATCGAGAAAGTGTAGCAGCTAGAGGGAATGAAGGAAATTCTCAACCACGTGCTCAATGATGCCGTCCCCTCGTTTGAGCCCCTTTTGAAGGACGACATGCGAAGGACGAGAGGCGCGCCATTTCTTAAATGGAATGACCCAGCAAAAACGACCATGATTCGCAGTGTCCGAAAAATCCAACTACTTGTCATGAAATATCCCACCATATTCCATATCATCTCACTTATAGCCCTCGTGCCCACAGCAGGAGCAGACGTGAAACTGCCTGCCATTTTTTCCGACCACGCCGTGCTTTTGAGCGGCGCCACAGTCCCGATCTGGGGCTGGGCGGATGAGGGGGAAAAGGTGGAGGTCTCGTTTGCCGGCCAGACGAAATTCGCAACGCCGGATGCTAAAGGAAAATGGATGGTGAAGCTCGACGCTCTGAAAGCCGACTCGAAGCCGCAAGAACTCACTGTGAAGGGAAAGAACACCGTGTTAGTCAAAGACGTGCTCGTCGGCGAAGTTTGGCTCGGCTCCGGGCAGTCGAACTTGGCGTTGCGGGTGAATCAAGCGAATGACTTTGAGAAAGAGAAGTCTGCGGCGAATCTACGGCAGGTGCGGATGTTCACGGTCACTTCGGGTCCATCCTCCAAGGCGGAGGAAGATTGCCAAGGCTCGTGGTCGGTGTGCTCGCCGGAAACGGTCGGCAGTTTTTCTGCAACGCTCTTTTTCTTCGGGCGCGAGATTCACAAGGTGCTCGGCCTTCCCACCGGGCTGATCCATTCGTCTGTTGGAGGCACTCCCATCGAGTTATGGATTTCTCCAGAGGCGCAGCACGCAGCGGCAGATACGCCCGCGCCGCAAGCTCCACAGGGGGCTAATGATAAACGAAAAAGTAAGGGCGGAGTCGGCGGGCTTTTCAACGGCAAGATCGCCCCGCTCATCCCCTATGCGATCCGCGGCGCGCTGTGGTATCAGGGCGAAGCCAACACGTTTGAAGGGAAGGCGCAACTCTACCAATACCAACTTCCACTCTTGGTAACCGATTGGCGGCAACGCTGGGGCAGCGAGTTTCCCTTCGCATGGGTGCAATTGCCTAATTTCTCAGTCCCAGGCAGAGACTGGCCGCTGGTGCGCGAGGCGATGCTGAAGTCGCTGAAACTACCAAAGACCGGCATGGCGATCACGATCGATATCGGTGAAGAAAAGAACATCCATCCAAAGAACAAGCAGGAGGTCGGGCGGCGGCTCTCGCTCTGGGCGTTGGGCGAAGTGTATGGGAAAAAGGTTGCGAGCACATCCGGCCCGCTACCGGCAGGTCATGAGGTGAAGGGCGACAAAATCGTGCTGAAGTTTTCGCACGCCGACGGAGGCCTCGCTGCGAGGAAAGGCGAATTGCGCGGCTTCATGATTGCGGGCGATGACAAGCAATGGAAGCCAGCCACAGCAAAGATCTCCGGCGACTCGGTGATCGTCAGCAGTCCCGAAATCACCAAGCCCGTTGCCATTCGCTATGCGTGGCAGAACTGGCCGGATTGCAATCTCTTCAACGGTGCTGGCCTGCCCGCATCGCCATTTCGCACGGACGAATGGAACTGAATTCAACAGCACTAACAACACCATGGCCAAGCTCAACTCCACCATCCTGTCTCTGCTCTTGTGCTGCCTCTGCCACGCAGCGACCGCAGCAACTAAGCCTAACATCATCTATATCCTCGCCGACGACATGGGCTTTGCCGATGCGGAGTTCAATGGCGGCAAGCAAATCAAGACGCCGAGCCTGAACAAGCTGGCCGCGGCGGGCACCGTGCTGAGTTCCTTCTACGGCCAGCCTTTGTGTTCGCCGACACGCGCTTCGCTGATGACCGGGCGCTATGTCGCGCACACGGGGGTTTATAGTATCGTCAGACCTCATGCCAAATGGGGATTGCCGCTCGTTGAGCGCACACTCGCGCAGGCGCTGCAAGAAGCGGGCTATGAAACGGCCATCACCGGTAAGTGGCACCTCGGTGAATCCCAGCCTGCTTATCTTCCCACTAAGCGCGGCTTCGATCATCAATACGGCCTGTGGTTCGGCAACATAGATTATTTCACCCACCTGCGCGATGGTGAGTTGGACTGGCACCGCGATGACCAGCCTTTGACGGAGAAAGGCTACTCCACGTATCTCATCGGGAAAGAAGCCTGCCGTTTGATTCGTGAGCGCAACACCAGCAAGCCGCTCTTCCTCTATCTGCCTTTCAATGCCGTTCATGGTCCGTATCAAGTGCCGGAAAGTTATGAAGCTCCTTATGCAAGCCTGCCCAAAAAACGAAAGACCTACGCCGGCATGGTGGCCGCTATGGACGAGGTTATCGGTCAAGTGGTGGCGGTGCTGGACGCGCAAAAAATGACCGACAACACGCTGATCATTTTCTCCAGCGACAATGGCGGCCCCAATCCCGGCACCATCACCGACAACGGCCCCTTGCGCGGCGGGAAAGGTTCGATCTTTGAGGGTGGCGTGCGCCTGTGCGCCTTCGCCTCCTGGCCGGGACACATCCCGGCGGGCAAGTTCGTGGACCAGCCCGTTCATGCCGTTGACTGGTATCCCACGTGCGTGAAGCTCGCGGGCGGAACCTTGGAGCAAAAGTTGCCGCTCGATGGCAAAGACATCTGGCCCGTGCTCACGCAGGGCGCAAAATCGCCGCACGACGCGATTCTTTTGTCTGGAACTGTCGTTGGTAAAACTGCGGTGCGGGCGGGTGATTGGAAGCTGCTTCTCGGCGAGAGCGACCGCAAAGAAAACAAAGAAGTGGTAGCAAAAAAGTCGAAAGATGAATACATGCTTTTCAATCTGGCCGATGACATCGGCGAGAAGAACAACCTCGCCGACAAGAACCCGGAGAAACTCGCGGAGATGAAAGGGATTCTCACCCGCCTACTGAAAGATGCCGTCCCTCTAGGAAGTATCCACACCGGGCCGGGCGGTTCGGGAGAAGAGTAGTTTTTCAAAACCCAAGTCCCATCCTAGCCAACTAACTGACACCATGAAAACAAATCTAACCATCCTAACAACCTGCCTATTCCTCTGCGCTCAGGCTTTTGCTACCGCCGCCCCCAAGCCCAACATCGTCATCATCTTCGCCGACGACTGGGGCTGGGGTGATTTGTCGTGCCACGGGCATCCATGGCTCAAGACGCCGAACCTCGATAAGCTCGCCAGCGAGGGGACGGACTTCCAGCAGTTCAATGTGCTCAGCCCCGTTTGCTCACCGAGCCGCGTAGGGCTGATGACCGGCCATTACCCGGCGCGCTACAGCATCCACGGGCACTTCGCAACGCCCCAGAGCCATAAGTCGCGGGGCATGCCCGACTGGCTCGACCCGAAGGCGCCCACGCTTCCGCGTTTTCTCCAGCAGGCGGGTTATCGGACCGGGCACTTCGGCAAATGGCATCTCACTAGCAGATATATACACGGCTCGCCGGATCCTAAAACCTATGGCTATGACGAATTTATCCTTAACAACGCCGGCGTGGAAATTCCAGAAGCGGATTTTCACGCCACCGCCCCCAACGCCGTCGCCTTCATTAAGGCGAACAAAGACAAGCCCTTCTTCATCAACGTCTGGCTTCATGAAAGCCACACGTTCCATTTCCCCACGCCCGCGTCCATGGAGCAATGGAAGCATCTCGATCCAGAGAAGCAGGTCTATTCCGCCGTCATCACCGATGGCGACAATGCCGTGGGCCAAGTGCTTGCCGCGTTGAAGGAAACCGGAGTCGAAGGCAACACCATGGTGCTTTTCTCCAGCGACAATGGCCCCGAATGGACTGGCACCGACAAAGGCAAAATTGGCGCTTACGGCACTTACTACAGCATCGGTCAGACCGGCGGGCTGCGCGGGCGCAAACGCAGCTTGTTCGAGGGCGGCGTGCGCGTGCCCTTCATCGTGCGTTGGCCCGGTCACACGCCGGCGGGTGCTAAAAACGAGGTGACCGATTTCACCGCCGTGGATCTGCTCCCCACGCTCTGCGCCGCTGCCGGCGTGACGCCGCCTGCAGACTACCACGGCGATGGCGAAAACCTCCTTGCCGCCCTGAACGGGGAAAACCTCAAGCGCACGCGCCCGATATTCTGGCAGTGGCTGGGACCAAAAAAAGGTCCCGGGGATGATTATTGGCCGCGCCTAGCCGTGCGCGAAGGCGATTGGAAACTCACGCTGGCCGACGAAAGTGATCCCGTCGAATTGCACAATCTCAGCAGCGACCGCGCCGAGGCCAAGAACCAGGCGAAGGAACAACCTGAAATCGTCGCCCGCCTCACCAAGCTCGCGCTGGAATGGAAAGCCACCTTGCCCAAAGGTCCCGACGCAAACTGCATCAGCGCCGCCGACCGCGCGAATACCAAAGGCAAAGGCAAAGGCAAAGGCGAGAGTGACAAAGGCACCGAATGAGCCGGAGTGACCACAACATAAAAACCATGAAACAACACCTCACCATCCTAACAACCTGCCTGCTTCTCTGCGTTCAAGCTTTTGCCGCCGCAGCCGACAAGCCCAACGTCGTCCTCATCCTCATTGATGATTTCGGTTACGAATGCGTCACCGCAGATGGCGGCGAGAGCTACAAGACCCCGGTGATGGATCTTCTCGCAGCGACGGGAGTGCGTTTCGAGCAGGTGCATGTGCAGCCACTTTGCACGCCCACCCGCGCGGCCCTCATGACAGGGATCATCAACAAACGGAACTATACCCATTTCGCTCATCTCGATTTTTCACAGAAGACTTTCGGCAACTTTTTCCACGACGCGGGCTACGCGACTTGCATCACGGGCAAGTGGCAGCTCAGTGGAGACTACGAGGGACCGGCGCATTTCGGCTTCGACGAGTATGCGCTCTGGCAGCTCAACCGCCACCCAGACCGCTACAAAAATCCCGGACTCGAAATCAACGGCAAACCGCACGACTACACGAAGCAGGAATACGGGCCCGACATCGTGAGCGACTACGCGCTCGATTTCATCCAGCGGAAAAAGGATGTGCCGTTTTTCCTCTATTACCCGCTGATACTCACCCACAATCCCTATGACGCGACGCCAGACAGCCCAGACTATCTCACAGCGAAATCAGTCAAAGGCACAAAAGACTCACTCCATTTCCCCGACATGGTCGCCTACACGGACAAGCTCATCGGCAAGCTCATCGCAAAGCTTGATGAACTGCACCTGCGCGACAACACCCTGGTGATCGTCCTTGGCGACAATGGCACGGGCAAGGGCACGCCGTCGCGATTTAAGGGACGGAATGTCCTTGGTGGAAAAGGCTCGAGCACGATGTGGGGCACGCATGTCCCCTGCATCGGCAACTGGCCCAGCCACTTCGCGAGCGGCAAGGTGTGTGGCGACCTGATTGATGTGACGGACTTCCTGCCGACTATTTGCGAGGCGGCGGGTGTGAAAGTGCCCGCCGAGCTGAAGATTGACGGCCGCAGCTTCCTCCCGCAATTACGCGGCGAGCCGGGTAATCCGCGTGACGCGCTCTACACCTGGTATAATCCCGCAGGTGGAGCGAAGGCGAAGTTCGAGTTCACACACGATCAGAATTTCAAGCTCTACGCCGACGGAAAATTCTATAACGTCGCGAAGGACGGCCTCGAAAAATCCCCGCTCACGGACAGCGCGCTCGACGACAACGCGAAGGCCGCGAAGGCGAAGCTCGCCGCCCTATTGAAAAGCCACGAAGTCCCGCGAGATACATACTTCGTGAAGCAGGCGGAAGATTTTGGCGGTGAGAAGGGCGAGGATGCCGAAGGGAACAGAATCTCCAAGCTGGCCAAGAAAAAGGGTGCTAAACCCGCCGACCCCGCGACTGCCAATGCCGATAGGCCGGTCGGACGCTTCAATACACGCGACCTCAACCATGACGGCAAACTGAGTCTGGAGGAATTTATTGCGACGGCCACCAAGAAGGACGGTGCGAAAGCTAAATTTGAGAAATTCGATGCCGACAAGGACAGCTTCATCTCGCCCGAGGAATTTATGAAGGGAGTGAAGAACGAGTAGCCTGTCCAAGCCAAACGCTACTATAGAATTTCTTGTGTAACAAATTTGAGTGAAGTCCGTTGAAAGACAAAACCATGAAAACAACCCTCACTATCCTGACAACCTCTCTACTGCTCTGCGCCCAAGCTTTCTCCGCCACCACTGCCAAGCCGAACATCGTCTTCTTTCTCGCCGATGATCTAAGGCCGGATTGTCTGGGGGTGCTCGGTCATCCAATCGTTAAGACGCCGAACGTGGATAAGCTCGTTTCTAACGGCTTCATCTTCCGCAATGCCTATGTGCTCGGCTCCAATAGCGGCGCGGTCTGCATGCCAAGCCGGACGATGATCCAGACGGGGCAGAGTTATCTCCGCAAAGATACGACCACACCGATTCTCGCGCAGACCATTCGCTCCGGCGGATACGCCTCTATCCGCAGCGGAAAATTCGGCAACGGCCCGAAGAAGCTGGATGACCAGTTCGATGTCCACATGGATGGCGGGGAGGACGGCAAGGGGAATGCGGATAACATCATCAAGTTCATCCACGAGCAGGCGGGGAAGAAACCGCTCTTCCTTTACATGGCGGGGCATGAGCCGCACGATCCGCAGCACGCCACCGACGAGTATTACCAAAAGTATAAGGCCGCTGACATCCCGATGCCCGTGAACTTCCTGCCGGTCCATCCCTTCGACAACGGCGAGATGACCGTGCGCGATGAGAAGACTTTGCCGTGGCCGCGCACGAAGGAAAATGTGTCCGGCAAACTGGCGCGCTATTATGCATCCACCGCCTATTGGGATGAGCAGTGCGGGCGCGTGATCGCCGCACTGAAAGAGGCCGGGCAATTCGATAACACCATCTTCGTGGTGGCCGGTGACAATGGATTGTCGCTCGGCGAGCATGGCTTGCTCGGCAAACAGAACCTCTATGAGTTCGGCGGCATGCACGTCCCGCTCATCTTCGCCGGGCGGGGCATCAAGAAAGGCGAGACAACATCGTTTGCCTATTTGATGGATGTCTATCCCACGATGTGCGAACTGGGCGGAATCCCGGTGCCGCCGGGATTGGATGCGAAGAGCCTCGTGCCAGTGATCACTGGAAAACAAGCGAAGGTGCGCGACTATATGTTCAACGCTTACCGCGATGTTCAGCGCTCCATTCGTGACGACCGTTGGAAACTCATCCGCTACCCGCAGGTCAATGTGACGCAGTTGTTCGACCTCCAAAGTGATCCCCATGAAATGAAGAACCTTGCTGCGGCCCCGGAGTCGGCTGCCAAAGTTACGGAACTGCTCGTGCTCATGCAGAAGACGCAACCGCAATACGGTGACGACTGCGCCCTGACCGTGGCGAATCCCAAGCCTTCCGCATGGACTCCCCCCACGGAAAATGAGGGAACTCCACCAAAGAAAAAGAAGAAGATGGCGAAGTGATGATGCGTAATCTACCGCCCCCCGCGCCTCCCAAGCAGCAGCACGCCAACCAATTCCCCACCCTACAACCCATCATGAAGCACATCCTCCTCACTCTCTTTGCACTCGTCACATTCGCGAATGCCGCGCCTCTCGTCTATGAAGGCACCGAAGGTCCGGGCAAGGGAAAGCACATTGTCTTTCTCGCGGGCGACCACGAGTATCGTTCCGAGGAATCGCTGCCCGCGCTGGCGCGCATCATGGCGAAGCATCTCGGTTTCAAATGCACGGTGCTCTTCGACATTGATGCGGATGGAAACATCGGCGCGGGCGAGCCGCAAAATATTCCGGGCATGGAGGCGCTCGACAGCGCAGACCTCGCGGTGGTGTTCCTCCGCTTTCAGCATTTGCCAGCGGAGCAGATGAAGCATTTCGATGACTACTTGAAACGCGGTGGGCCGGTCGTTGGAATGCGCACGGCGACGCACGCATTCAAAATCGATGCAGCTGACCCCTTCGCCAAGTATTCGTTTAACTTCAAAGGCGCGGACTATGTATCGGGCTTTGGGCACCAAGTGCTCGGGCAGACGTGGGTGGGGCACTACGGCACGAATCACAAGCAGAGCACGCGCATCGCGGTCGTCCCGGAGAAGGCTTCGCATCCCATCCTGCGTGGCGTGAAGGACGTGTGGGTGCAGGCAGGCGCGTATGTTGGCAAACCGACGGACGGCGACATTCTTACCATGGCGCAACCGCTCAACGGCATGACACCGGATTCACCGGCGGATTCGACCAAGCCGCCGCAGCCCTCAGAGTGGACGCGCACTTACAAGTCGGCATCGAGCAAGGTGGGCCGTGTCTTTACTTCGCTCTATGGCACCTCGGAAGACATCACCAATGAAGGCTATCGTCGTCTGCTTGTGAATGGTTGCCTGTGGGCGCTCAGCATGGACGATAAAATTACTCCTACTCTCGACATCGCTCTCGTCGGAGCCGCGACGCCCAACACTTTCGGCGGCGGCGCGTATGCTCGAGGCATCAAGCCGGAGATGTATGCGGGATTCGAGAGCCAGATTCCGGCGAATAATAACACCAAGAATTCAAAAAAGGACAAACCTCAGGCGCAGCTGAAAAACGAAACCACCGCGATCCCATTTGCCGCCGCAGCAGTCATACCCCCAGCGGGCCAGGGCAAAGCGAAAGATAAATCGAAAAAGAATAAGGGGGGGAAGGCTGAAAAGAATCCTCCAGCAAACGATGCCACGCTGGCCGATGTGCCCGCAGATTACAAAGACCCGCTGCCATTTGCATTCAGGAAAGGCGATGTCGTCGCGCTCCTCGGCAACGGTTTGCCGGACCGCATGCAGCACGATGGCTGGATGGAAACGGTGTTGCAGAGCCAGATGGCAGACCAGCAGCTGCGCTTCCGGACGATGAGCATCAGCGGCGACCGGCCCGATTCGTTCCCGCGCAGTAAGGGACAGATGTCCATGACGTCATATCTGCAACATGTGAAGCCGGACGTGGTGTTCGGATTTTTCGGTTACAACGAGTCGTATGAGAACAAGCCAGAAGATTTCAAAAAGAAGCTGCTCGACTTCGTGAAGAAAACGCGCGGCGCGAAACCAAACGGCAAGGATTTCCCCCGCATCGTGCTCTTCAGTCCCATCGCGCATGAGGACACGCACAACGTGAATGTGCCTGATGGCAAGGCGCACAACGCGCAACTCGAAGCCTACACCAAGGCCACGGAAGCCGCAGCGAAGGAAGCGGGTGTTGGCTTTGTGGATTTGTTTCATCCATCACTCGAACTTTTCAAAGCCGCGAAGACTCCACTTACCATCAATGGTGTGCATTTGAGCGATGAAGGAAATCGTTTGCTCGCGGAAGTCATCGCGAAAGCATTGCTCAACAAGCCAGTAAACGCCTCGGTCGCCCTCGAAAATTTGCGTCAGGCGGTGCTCGATAAAAATTTCCACTGGTATCAGCGCTACCATGCGCCCGACGGCAACGACGTCTGGGGCAGTCGCTCCACGCTGGCCTTCAGCGACGGTCAGACCAACGGCGTAGTTTTGCAGCATGAGTTGTCGATGCTCGATGTGATGACCGCGAATCGCGATGAGCGTGTGTGGGCGCGCATCAAGGGTGGCGACAAGAAGATTGATGACAGCAATGTGCCGAAGCCCGTGCCAGTAAAGTCGAATGTTGGCGGCGGCAGCAAGAGCAGCAGCGCACAGAAGGAGGGCCGTCTCGTTTACCTAGATGGCGAGGCAGCGATCAAGCAGATGGCGGTGAAGAAGGGCTTCGAGGTCCATCTCTTTGCTGATGAGAAAAAGTTCCCGCAGCTCGTGAACCCCGTGCAAATGCAGTTCGATACGAAGGGCCGGCTCTGGGTCGCGGTATGGGCAGACTACCCAAAGTGGGAGCCGGGTAAAGAGTCGCACGACGCGATCTACATTCTCCATGATGACAATGGCGACGGCAAAGCCGACCGCATCACCGAGTTCGCGAAGGTGAACGATCCGCTGGGCTTTGAGTTCTGGAACGGCGGCGTGCTCGTCACGCGTCAGAGTGAGTTGTTGTTCCTCAAAGACACCGACGGCGATGACAAAGCCGATGTGCGCACCATCATGCTGCAAGGTCTCGATTCATCGGATACGCACCACGGCGCGAACAATCTCATCTACGGTCCCGATGGTGGCATCTACTGGCAGAGCGGCGTCTTCATGCAGCACAATTACGAGCACCCGTGGGGGCCGTCGTTGAATGCGCAATCGAGCGCGATGTATCGTTTTGATCCACGTCGCTTCACCATCTCAAAGCACGCCGATAATTCACCGAACCCGCACGGACTCTCTTTTGATTACTGGGGCTACAGCTACGCCACCGACGGCACAGGCGGGCGCGCGTATCAGGTGCGGCCCGAAGGCGCAGGCTTCAAGATGCATGAATTGCTGAAGAAGGAAGTGCGCCCGGTGACATCGAGCCACGTGGTCAGCAGCACGCACTTCCCGCCGGAGATGCAGGGCGACTTCTTGATCTGCAACGTCATCGGATTCCTCGGCATCAAAGAGTATCAACTGAAGCGCGATGCCGAAAAAGGCACCGTCTGGGGCGAGCCCAACGGCGATGAACTCACGGTCAAAATCACGCAAGCGGACGGCAGCATCACCGAGGAGAAATCTCGCGGATTCCTCATGAGCGGCGATAAAAACTTCCGTCCGTCCGACATCAAGTTCGCGCCTGATGGCTCCCTCTACATGAGCGATTGGCAGAACGTCATCATCGGCCACATGCAACATAACGTGCGCGACCCCAACCGCGACCACGCGCATGGCCGTATCTACCGCATCACCGCCACGGGTCGCGAGTTACAAAAGCCAGTCGCCATTGCAGGCCAGCCGATCAAGGTGTTGCTCGAGAACCTCAAACACCCCACCGACAGCATCCGCCAACGCACCCGCATCGAACTCAGCGCGCGCGACTCGAAAGAAGTCATCGCCGCGACGAAGGAATGGATGAAGCAATTCGACGCCACGAAAAAAGAAGACGATCATCACCTGCTCGAAGCCCTCTGGCTTCATCAGCAGCACAACGTGCGTGACCTTGCTTTGCTCGCCGCCTTGCAGAAGTCACCCGAGCCACACGCCCGCAACGCCGCGAACGTCGTGCAGCACTTGTGGTTCAATGTTGAAGCCAGCTTCCGCGGTGGCGTTATTGCCGACGCCGAAGAAGCCACCAAACAAAAGTCCGGCATCATCTCCGACACTCCGGAACTGACCACCATCCGCATCGCCACCGTCAAGGAACGCATGATGTATGACGTGAAGGAACTCACCGTGAAGGCCGGCAAGAAAGTTAAGCTCACCTTCGCCAACGACGACTTCATGCCGCACAACATCCTGCTCGTAAACCCCGGCAAAATTGACGAGATCGCGAACAAGGCCCTCGCCCTCGGTGCGAAAGGATTTGATACCGGCTTCATTCCCGAGAGCAACGACATCCTCTGGCACAGCAAGCTCCTCGACGCCGCCAAGGAGGAAGTCATCGAGTTCACCGCGCCTACCAAGCCCGGCGACTATCCTTACATGTGCTCGTTCCCCGGCCACTCCATCATCATGCGCGGAG
Source organism: Verrucomicrobiales bacterium (assembly GCA_038230495.1). Classification (GTDB taxonomy): domain Bacteria; phylum Verrucomicrobiota; class Verrucomicrobiia; order Verrucomicrobiales; family Verrucomicrobiaceae; genus VFKE01. Next base: position 3,136 of record JBBRNC010000012.1, on the reverse strand, counting down.
TGCTGAAGGTGAAGTAAGCGCAGGAGGAAAATCCCTGCATAAAAACACATCATTCAACAGCACTTATGAAGCAGAAAACATCAACCTTATATTGCCTCCGCCGCGCATGGATTCCATGCAGCAGTCTAGCCTTGCTGATGACTCTAGCGCTCTCCGCTGTGCATGCTGCTGACGAAGCAAAGCCTAAGCCCAACATTATTTACATCCTCTGCGATGACCTCGGTTACGGCGATGTAAAATGTCTTGGCGGCGAGCGCAGCAAGATCGCGACGCCCAACATTGACCGGCTCGCGGCAGGCGGCATGATTTTTACTGAGGCGCATTCGAGTTCATCCGTCTGCACGCCGACGCGGTATGGCATCATGACCGGGCGTTACAACTGGCGCACGCATTTGCAAAAGGGCGTGCTGAGTGGTTACAGCGAGCCGCTCATCGCCAAGGATCGACTGACCGTGCCGGCTTTTTTGAAACAGCATGGCTACGCGACTGCGTGCATCGGCAAGTGGCATCTCGGCATGACGATCGCGCAGAAAGATCCCAATGCGGCGGTTGAAGATGGGCCGGTGACGCGCGGGTTTGATTACTACTTCGGCATCAGCGCGTCGTTGGACATGCCGCCATTTGCGTTCATCGAAAACAACCGCTTCACCGAGGCGCCGACGGCACAAAAACAGTGGTTGCGCAAAGGTGCTGCTGCTCCCGGTTTCGATGCGGCGGAAGTGTTGCCAACACTGGCGCGCAAGGCGACCGAGTTTATCGGGCAACATGCGAAGGCGGAGAAACCATTCTTTCTCTACCTGACATTCACGTCTCCGCACACGCCTATTTTACCTACTAAGGAATGGCAGGGCAAAAGCGGACTCAGTGACTATGGCGATTTCGTAATGGAGACGGACTGGGCTTTAGGCGAAGTTCTCTCCGCACTCGACAAAGTGGGTATAGCTGAGAACACGCTCGTGTTTTTTACCAGCGATAACGGCTGCTCGCCCGCTGCGAAAGTTGACGTTTTAGAGAGCAAGGGACATTTCCCCAGCGAACTGCGGCGCGGCTACAAGGCGGACATCTGGGATGGCGGTCATCGTGTTCCGTTCATTGTGCGCTGGCCTGCCAAGGTTAAGTCTGGAAGCCGCACGGATCAAATCACCTGCCTCGCCGATCTCATTGCAACCAGCGCAGAGATCGTTGGGGCCAATCTGCCGGTCAACGCAGGCGAGGACAGCGTGAGCATCTTGCCGGTGCTATTGGGCACCGCGAAACAACCTGTGCGCGAAGCTGTGGTGCATCATTCGATCAAAGGCAATTTTGCCATCCGTCAGGGCCAGTGGAAACTGGAGCTGTGCACGGACTCTGGTGGCTGGAGCAAGGGTGGGGGAGTTGATACGCCTGCCCAGCTTTATGATATGAGCAAAGACGTCGGCGAACGAACGAACGAATACCAGCAGCACCCAGACATCGTCTCAAACCTGACGAAGCTATTGGAAAAATATGTGGTCGATGGGCGGAGCACCGTAGGAGCTGCGCAGAAAAATGACGTGTCCGTGGATATTTGGAAAAAGAAAACCGGGAAGGGCGAGGCGTCAGAATAACGTAACCGAAAAAATATAATGAAGCTCGCGCCACTCGGGGTAAAATTAGGCAGCTAGAGCAAGGGAATCAGACTGCCGGCTCTGAATTCCTGACCGCGATCACATGGAACACCAAGACACCGAATGAAACGAAAGAAGATAAAATCTATCTCCGCGGCATTTTTCTGCCTCATGATTTTTTCGCGGATTTTGGGTGCCGTTGATGAAAATGAAATCTGGATCCGCAAACTCAACACTATTATTTTTCCGGAGTTCATCGTGCGCGAGTCATCAGTCAAAGAGGCGGTGGAGCTACTGAAGAGCAAGAGCGAGGCACTCGACCCAGATCAGAGTGATCCGTTTCTGAAGGGTATCGATTTCATACTCAAGCCGCCAGCGGTTGCCTCGACTGCAAAAATCACCATTACCGTTCGCAATGTCCCCGTCATTGAAGCCCTAAAATCCATCACTGATCAGGCGAATTTGCGTTTTGACGTGACCAAGCTTGGCGTGGTGATCGGGCCGAAGGAGCCATCCATGATTTCACGTCCGGCAGACCCTCAGCCGGTTGTTAAAATTGAACCCATTGAAAATGCGCCGTCATCAATCAAAGATTGTTACCAATATCTGGCTACCATCAAGGGCGATAAATCCATCGGTTCTGGTTTCGTTGCTATCTATCAAAACACCCCGGTTCTATTCACCAGCACCCGTTTACTAGGCAGCAATTTGACGTTTGCAGCAACGTTACAGGATGGCAAGAGCGTGGTGCTCAAAGGACTCACTGTTGCCGAAAAGTGCGATATAACTTTCCTGCAACAATCGACGGCGAACCAAGGCATGCAGATCATGAAGGACATCGACAGAAATGTTCATTCTGGAGATTCCATTGTCATCCTGAGGCGCAATCCAGATACCCGGGAAATTTCTGAGTTGTCAGGGGATGTAACCGGTATCGAACCTGATCTGGTGGAGGTTGGTGCAAATTTGGACGCAGCCACCAGCGGCTGCCCAGTTATTCACGCCAGATCAAGAAAGGTCATTGGCATGGTTACATCCAACACCGTGTATAAAATTGAAGGAGTCGGTAGAGACACGACTTTCAAACGCGATGAACGGTATTTTGCCTGCAGGCTGGATAACATTGTTGGTTTGGCCAATGTAACATGGAAGCCTTTTCAAACGGAATCAGTCACGATGAAAAATATCTACGCACGAACACAAGATGTTTGGAACTTGGCAGTTGATATTTCAAAAAATGGGAAGGTGGTTGATTGGGAAACCCATACCTTACGGGATAATTATATCAGGACGTCAGTATTAAGCTGGCAAAAGGCCCTTTCCAACAAGTCCGGGACTGCGAATTCAGCCGTATGGATCCATTCGGAGAAGGAGCGTTTGATCAACGGTATTCTTTCAGCCCTGACGATCGACCTTACCTTTATCAAGCCCGAATCTCTTACTGCCTTTCACAGGAAAGAATATGCGCAACAACTTGAGTGCCGCCAATTACTAAAACGCTATTTCGATTTTATCCGGCAACAACTTCCTGACGATCCGCAATCTTTAAT
>JBBRNC010000011.1:0-94593 GCA_038230495.1 Verrucomicrobiales bacterium | reverse complement strand
TGCAAACCGTTGCCGCGCTGTGTGCGTCGGTGAATCGCATTCCCTCACGTGCGAAGCGATCCAGATGCGGTGTGGGCACCTTCGACTGCGAGTTGTAACAGCCTACATCGCCATAACCCAGATCATCGGCGAGGATGATAATGATGTTAGGTTGCGCTGACTTGGTCTCATTAGCAGCAAGCATTACATGTTGTGACGCCAGCATAAGTGCTGTGAGGCACCATGCTGTAACAAGGCGGCTTGAAGACTTGGCAAAATTCATCAGGGCTTTTTCTTTTTGTTGTCCTGAGGCATCGAGGGATGAGCCATGAAATCTTTAACTGACAAAACTGCGGGAGAAGCCGTGCTGGCGGTAATCGCGGCGATCGTCTTGTCGAGAGCCTGAGCACTATCGGAATCCTCCCCGTTTTTTGCTGAGGCCAAATGCCGGCGCATCTCCTGCAACTGGGGCAGGAACTCCTTGGCCTCATTGCCGTAGCGACCTAGATATTCTACGCACTTCGGCACTCGCTTGCCCTGCCCCCATCGGCCCGGTTCCATCACCGACATACAAAGAGCCATGCCTTCGCGGATATGCAGCCTCGACAGCAGATCGAGTCCGGCCAAACGAATGCCATCGGCGAACATCTCATTACTGGGGGCCATTTTATCAATAGATTTGATGATGGCAGGTAACAACATGACTACATCGCTGTCGGTCAACTTTCCATAGGTGCGTCCGAGTGAACCGCGAGCTGCACCGTCTTCATTTTCCAAGAGCGACTGAACGGCAGAATAGAGCAACTGCCGGTCAACACCGTCCAAGGAATCAGCCAGAATACTCTGCATTCCGCGCGAGCCGGGCGGTGGCGAGAACAAAGCGTTCGCGGCAGTGCGCTGCGCCATCTTACGCGGATCGGCGGGATTAGTGCGCACCATCATGCTGAGCAAATCACTAACACTACCTTTACGCGCTACTGATCCTAAGTTCGGCAACGCGGTCGCAGCTAGAATCTGCAACCATGGATCGGGATCTTTCAGCAACGCGCGCAACTGCGGCGCTGCGGCATCTGCCTTCGATCCTTGGTCGCCAAGAGCTTCACACGCTCCGTAGCGGGCGTCTCGATTAGAACTGGCAAGCATCTTTAACAATGTCGGCACGATATTACCATTCTGCTGCCCTAGCCCCTGAGCGGAACGCTTGCGCACTGAGGGCGACCAGCTCGACAAACCGGCCAGCAACTGTTCAGCCGTGCGTCCGTCGTAACCGGAACCCCTTTTACCACCTGCGGCAAAGTAATCACTCCCAGCAGCGATTACCTCGGTTACTTCGCTTTGTTTCAAGGCTGGAACCGAGAATGGTTTCTTACCTGTTAGATATAGACTCTTTAGCGGAAGCGCGTAAGCCAGCATATAGGCACCCGTGCAGTCCCAATTCGTATAAACTTTGTGCTCCTCCTCGCCCACCGGCGAACCTTGGTAAGCGAAGCTCCCATCCCAACTCCGAGCCATATCATAATACCAAGCCGTTTCCTTGAGATAAGCACCCGTGGCCAGCGGCCCGCAGCGGGCGACGGCGGGCATAGCCCATAAGACGTTGAAGAAATTTCCCGTGTGTCCGCGCTCCCGTTCGCTGTAAGCCGCCGTAGACATCTTGGAGAAGAATGACGCGGCCTCACTATCTCCCAGAAGATCAAAGAGCACCGCCGCCATGGAGCACTTCCCATTGTCCTCGTGCCCCGGCCAAGGACTGTGATCGCCGTAGGGAATTGCGCCCTTGTTGACATACCAGCGCAGAAAGCCCGCCGCTTTGACAATTGCCTTGTCTAGAGCAGGATCGCTGACTCCCGCGTGACGGGCGAGCACCATGGACATCGTGAGCGTGAGTCCCGGCGCGTTCATGCAGCCGTAGCCGTTCAAGTTTCCGCTCGGCATCGCGAACTTATGTCCCCATGTGCCGACCGCACTCTGTCCGAGAGCCGCTTCCATAGTCATGCGCTTCAGACCGGGCAAGACCGATTTGTCGCCTGTCGCCATAACATACTCGGCGAGGAAACTAATCGCGTATCCATAATACCAAGTCGCCATGGATTCCACATGGTAGTCGGACACCTTCTTGGCATAAGTGGCCAACATGGACTTATATTCTGGATTGCTGCTGGCCAGCAGTGCCAGCGCATTTAGGTTGGTCGGAATCGAGACATTGCTCAGACCTTTTTTCGCAATCGCCTTGCAGCCAAGCTCGAAAATCCTCTTTGATTTCGGGCATTCATACGGGGCGATGGCACTGTAAGTCCCCATGACAGCAAGTTTAATGCTGACGTTCTCAGTCTTGCCGGCACGCCAGCGAATGAGCTTCAGCACCCCGCCGGATTTATCCTGCTCAGCGACAGTGACGGCATTCGCGAAACGAATACGGGCGTCGCCATCAAAGGGCTTGTCACCCGCACCTAGAATCACATCGTCCTTGCTCAGAATTCCATCGGCGGGCGAACCCTTCGCTACCGCAGTCACCAGAATTTGCCGGGCCTCGACCGTCTGGCCCTTCGCCGCATAAATCCAGCCGCGAGCGCCAGTCGGCCCCAGCGTCCAGTCATGCGTGCCGTCCGTCTTGCCGCCCTTGGTGAAATCAGGCATAGGCTCTTCGCTCTTGGCGCGGGCTGCGGAAGCGAAGTTCGCGCAGGCCAGCATCAGAACTCCCATCACGATTGATGTGTTTTTATACAGTCTGTTTTGTTTCATAATTGAAGTTTTTTTGTCGGTGTCACAATTTTGTGGCTGGAAGTGAAGTATAAACAACGTGGGAAGCCTGCCAGAGCTTTCAATCAAGCGGCGATTGGCAATCGTCACTTGGGATTGATACGAATAGCCCGCTGTCCTACCGAAGACTGTGACTTCTGCACTTCTCTCATGGGGCCATTCTATGTGGCAGGCTCAGTGTTCGCAATACGTGTCTCTCGAAAGTCAGTGAATGGTTGCAGTTGATTTTCATCCTTCATCCTTCATCCTTCCGCCTTTCATTTTCCCATGTGCGGCATTTACGGTTTTGCAGGATTCAAAGAAGACGGTCTCCTCGACCGTATGGGACGCGTGATTGCGCATCGCGGGCCGGATGGCGAGGGCGCGTATCTCGCGCCGGACGGTTCGCCCTTTAGCATGGGGATGCGACGGCTTTCCATCATTGACCTCGAAGGTGGCTGGCAGCCGGTGTTCAACGAAGACCGTTCGCTGGCGATCTGCTACAACGGAGAGACTTACAATTACGTGGAGCTGCGCGAAGAACTGGAGAAGGCGGGCCACGTTTTCACCACGCACAGCGACACCGAATGCCTTGTGCATGGCTTTGAGCAATGGGGAATCGAGGGCCTGCTCCAGCGCATGAACGGCATGTTCGCGTTCTGCCTTTACGATTCGAGAAAGAAGGAGTTCTTCATCGCGCGCGACCGCTGCGGACAGAAGCCGCTCTATTATCATCATCGCAACGGCAAGTTCCTATTCGGCAGCGAAGTGAAATCGCTTCTACAAAGCCAGCACGTGACCGCGGAGCCGAATCACTCGGCCATTGATCCCTATCTCACGCTGCGCAACGTCCCAGAACCGCAGACGATGTTCAAAGACATCTTCACGCTGCCCACCAGCCACTTTCTGCGCTACAAACTGAGTGACAATTCCCTGAGCATTCATCGCTACTGGGAGGTTCCCTTGCTGGATGCCCGCACGGCGACTTACAAAAGCGACGGCGAATACTTTGAGGAGATGGAGTCTCTCTGGTATGATTGCGTGAAACTCTGCATGAGGAGTGATGTGCCCGTGGGCGCGTATCTTTCCGCAGGCGTTGACTCGTCGCTGACCGTGGCGGCGATGACTAAGTTCTCGTCTAACATCAACACTTACTCTGTGGGCTTCAATTCGCCTGTGGACGAGACGCCCGCCGCGCGAGAGACCGCCGCTTTTCTCGGCACCAAGCATCACGAGATCATTTGCCAGCCGGAAGATTTCGATCTGCTGCCGAAGATCATTTGGCACATGGATCGTCCTGTGGGCGATGCCTTACTGATCGCTTTCTACAAGCTCGCCCAAGGCGCGTCTAAGGACCTGAAGGTCGTGCTCGGCGGCGAAGGCGCGGACGAGGCTTTCGCGGGCTATTCGTTCCAAGGCGTGATCTCCAAGGTCGAGAAGATGCGGCGGAAGTTCTCCGGCATTCCAGCACTGGGCGCGCTCGCCTTTCAAGCGATCCCGCACTCGATCCTGAACAAGGCTTTTGTCTTCCCTGCCGATCTCGGCAGTCAGGGCAAGAAGCGCATTGTGGACTTCCTGCGGAACTACACCAAGCGCGATCTCAATCATAACTTCAATGCCCTGCGCACTCTCTGGAGTCAGGACGAACGCCGCGACACTTACAGCGAGAATTTCAAAAACCTCGCGACCGAATCCTGGATGGCCAACGAAAAGGAGAAGGACAAGAACGGCCCCTTCCTCGATCGCTTGCTCAAACTGCAATACGACGAATGGCTCCAAGACTGGGCCTTGATCCGGCAGGACAAAAACACCATGGCGCACTCGCTGGAGTATCGCCTGCCCTTCCTCGATCATCGCCTGATCGAACTGGCATTCACGATGCCCGCGCATCTGAAGATCAACGGTAAGACGGACAAGTTCATCGAGCGCCAGCTTGCAGATAAAGTCTTCCCGCCGCACATCGCCCGCCGCACGAAGATCCCCTTCTATCTCCCAGTGGAATACTTCCTCGATAAGCCTCAGTTCAAGAATTTGGTGGCCGATACTCTCAACGAAGACGCTGTGAAGAAGCGCGGTTACTTTGACCCCAAGATGGTCAATCGCCTGCTGGAAAACATGCGCACCACGCGCGAGTTTGTCTATTGCAAGCAAGTCGTCAGCCTCGTCGTGCTGGAGCTATGGCATCGAGTGTTCATTGACCGGAGCATCCGGTTTGATTGAGCGAGTGCACGGGCGCATGTCTCGATCAATTTCGCGATAGACATAGAATTGAAATGCACCAAGACGAGCTTTGTTGCAATGTTCCCACCTATGCAACGTCGCACCTTCTTCAGATCCACTGCAGCGCTATCGGGTGCTGCACTTGGCATCTCGGCTTTTGAAGCCGCCGCTTCGGGCATTGAGAAATCAGCGGCTGATCCGGTTTACAAGATCAAGAATCATCATTTGAAGCAAACGATCATGGGCTGGTGCTTCAAGGAGCGCATGGACACCATGACGCTGGCGAAGCATTGCAAGGACATTGGCTTGATTGGAATGGAGGGCATTGAAACGGCTGCTTTCAAGGGGGTGATGGACTTGGGCCTGAAGATTTCACTGGTCGGCTCCCATGGATTCGCGAATGGCCCATGCAATCCAAAGTTCCGCGACGAGGTCATTACCAAACTCACAAATGCCATCAACCTCGCCGCCGACATTGGCAGCAAGAAAGTGATTACTTTCACCGGCATGAAATTCAACGGCATGGATCATGACAAGGCCATCAAAAATTGTCTCGATGTTTGGAAACAAGTTCTGCCGTTAGCTGAGCAAAAGGGCATCACGCTCTGCCTCGAACATCTAAACTCCCGCGACGGTAGCAAACCGATGATGGGCCATCCCGGCTACTTCGGCGATGACGTGGAGTTTTGCCTTGAACTCATTAAGCAAATCGGCTCACCGAACTTCAAGCTGCTATTCGACATCTACCATGTGCAGATCATGAACGGCGATGTGATCCGCCGCATCCGCACGCACAAAGACTTCATCGCTCACTACCACACAGCTGGTAACCCCGGTCGCTGTGAGCTCGACGAGAATCAGGAGATCAACTACCATGCTATCATCAAAGCGATCATCGAGACTGGCTACGACGATTATCTCGCCCAAGAGTTCATCCCGACATGGAACGACCCTGTGCTCGCGCTGCGGCACGCTTGCATGGTCTGCGACGTTTAGTCAGAAATGCGGGCCTCAATGTTTCCGCCATCATGCAAGGCAATTTTCTTCGGCGGATGGACCCCGAATGCTAGAAAAAGCGCGGATACTTTGATACTAGAACTGCACAATCAATGCGTCACTTCTTCCGGCGCAAAGGTTGCCGGACGGAAGAACGCAGCCAGCAGGAACATCGCGAGAACTGACAGACCGGCGGGCACGAGAAAGAGATGATGCCAGTCCATGGATTTGTCCGCGAGTGTGAAGGTCGCGCCGCCGAAGTAAATCCAATAGATTTTGCAGACGATGTCCCCCAGCCCGAAGATCATCAGATTGAACAATCCTTGGGCGCTGGTGCGAATGTCCGTGGGACAGCTTTTCTCAACATAGATGTAGATCGTCGCAAAATAGAAGGCGTAGCAGATGCCGTGGATCAACTGCACAGTGACCATCAGCCACTGATGTTCTGGTAGGAAGGCATAGACGAGAAAGCGAAGCGTGTGGCCAGCAATGCCGACGATCATGGTCACGCGCCAGCCGAGCTTCTTGAGCGTCGCGCCGAGGACGAACATGGTGAGAATTTCCGCGACCTGCCCCACACTCATAACCGCCTGAGTCCAGTTCGCTGGGATACCCACACTGGCGCTCTTGAGGAATGTGTCAGTGAAAAAGAAGTAGGTGTTGTGAATGAATGAATCAATGAACGTCACGATCCACAGCAGCAGGACGACCGGATGCTTGAGCACTCCAAAGGCTTTGACGAATGCCATCGACTCGCCAGCCTGAGCTTTTTTGGGCGGAGTATGCGGCAGGGTCAAACTGAATGCAGCAAGCAAGAGCGATGCGATACCCGCGACGATGTAGGTCCAGCGAGTTCCCTCCACCAAAGCCTGACCAGTGAGCGGACTGCCAAATGCTGTTCCCAGCCACGCGACAAAGCCCGCAGGCTTGGCCGCTGCCACGACGTTCCAATCAACCAGCAAGAAAATAAACGGCCATGCCGCAAGAATCCATCCGATGGTGCCGCCCATTCGGACGAAGCCAAACTCCTTCGCCGCATCCCTGATGTTTGCAAAGGCGAGCGTGTTGGCGATGGACATGGTGGGAACATAGAAGAAGCAATGGACGCTCATCAAAATGAAAAAGGGCCAGAACGCCGCCTTATGAGTCACCGCATCCGGCTGGATGAATCCCAGTGCGAGAATCGCCAGCCCAGCAACAAAGTGGCTAAACGCCATGAACTTCTCTGCGGCAAAATTTCGATCGGCGAATTGATTGCTGAAAAACATCCCCACGATAGCCGAGACCGGAAACGCCAGCAGGATCGCAAGCTGTTCATTGCCTGAGAAACCGATCGCAGGCAGGTAGCCGAAGATTTTGGGAAGCCATGCGCCCCAGATGAAGAACTCGAGGACCATCATCAGGAAAAGCTTGTTCTTGATGGAGGAGTTGGAAGTGACAGTCATAGATGGAGGATGGGATTGGGAGACGAAGCGGGAGTATGAGCATGGCGCGGCGGCTTGGAAATAGAAATATTCGGCCAGCTACAAATTGCACCCAGCCATCACATCCTTTTCCTTCAGTTCCACGGCGTAAGGCTCCAGCGGCATGAGGTCGCGATGATCGAGGAAACTGCGGCAGACTTGGAAGAATTCAACCTTGGTGGTCACGCGGCGAATGACATGGAGAAATCTTCCGGTGGGTTCAACACCTAGACCAATGAAGTTCATGTAGCGTTTCATTTTCTGCACCTGAATCAACTCAGGGATTTCAGGATGGGTGACGGCTTCATAAAGCGCCTCGATATACGCCAGAACATCTTGTCCGCAGGGTTGGAAGACCGCCTCGCCCCGACGTTGCTGACGGATTTGCTCAAACAGCCAAGGATTACGGATCGCGCCGCGCCCGATCATAAGGCCCTGCGCGCCAGTGATGGCGAGAACTTCTTCCGCTTTCTGCACGGAGGACACATTGCCGTTGGCCAGCACGGGACAAGGCATTGCCGCCACGGCCCGCGCGATGTAATCATAATGCACTGAGCTCCGATACATTTCCAATACAGTGCGACCGTGAACGGTAAGCAAGTCGAGTGAATGCGTGGCAAAAATAGGCAGCAGTTCATCAAACACAGCCGGATCGTCGAAACCAATTCGCGTCTTCACCGTGAACTTCACCTGCACCGCATCACGCAGCGCACCAAGAATCGAGTCAATCCGCTGTGGCTCGCGGAGCAATCCACCACCAGCGCATTTCCGATACACAATGGGCGCAGGACATCCGAGATTGAGATCAATCGCGGCCACTGGATACTGCTGCAATTCACGCGCGGTGCGCACCAGCGATGGAATGTCGTTCCCGATCATCTGCGCCACCACTGGACGTCCGGTCGGGTTTTGCGTGATGGATTTGAGAATGTCGCGGTTAAGATTGGAGTCGGCGTGAACCCGAAAATACTCGGTGTAGTAAACATCTGCCCCGCCGTAACGAGTCATCAAATGCCAGAAGGGCAAGTCTGTGACATCCTGCATCGGAGCCAGAGCCAGCATTGGCGCGGCTCCGTTCAGCAGAGATTCAAATTGTGAGTGGCCGTCCGTGTTCACAAAGTTGCGGCTCAACGCGGATCCTCCAGCCAGAGCAACGAGCGCTTGAAATCAAACGTCACTCGGAACGGACGCAAGATAGCGCCGATCTTGGAACGATCCGGGACAATGAGCATGTTCACATTCAGCAGACGCGGACCGAGTTTCATCAACTCGGGCACGCGCACTTGGCGGATCGCTTGATTCGCATCCTTGACGGGCGCGCCCACTCCGATTCGCGCCATGTTGGATCGCGAGGCGTTTTTCAGAAAGCCAAGTTGCGCGGCCATCTCGGCGTTCATCTCCGCCATCGTGGATGCGCCCGTGTCCACCAAGGCCCACCACTCGTTCTTGCCGTCGCCGATTTTCACATGAGGGAGTCCCTCGCGAAATTCCAGCGGTGCGCTCCAAGTTTTCGCTCCGGTGCTGGGCTTGAATTCATCCTTGAGACCGAAGACGACGCGGCTATGCGGAAAATCCAGCGTTAGATACGAGCACATGTTGCGCATGACATCCATGCCGAGAATATTGATAGTGAAGGGTCGGCGGTCGAGCGACCAAGGCCCGACCATCTCGCTTTTTCCGGTGCGGACTAGGCAAGGCATATGGCTCCACTTCCAGCCTCCAATTTCGACTTTTTCCGGCACTCCCAACAGAGCAGTCTCCGAGCCGGAAATGCCCGAGAGAGTAAACTTGTGTTCAGACGCGCGCACCGTGGTCACGCCACAGCGCAAAGCAGTGTCCGCCTCCAGCACACAACCTTGACTGCCAGTGTCCACAATAAGACGCACGGGATGCCCGTTCACTAAGGCTGTGACGTGTGGCAGGTTTTGTTGCCAGAGCATTGAGACCGTCTCCGGCCCGTTGGCTGACCAGTTCGTCCGGCAAAGCAGTGCTGCGCCATCTTTACGAATTCCAAGCTCATCAAGCTTTTGCGATTTTTCATCAAGGCTTTTCATCGTTGCGGATGAAACGGCCTTCATCTCCGCATGAGGCAACGCGGAGCAACAGGACATGGTCAGGCCGAGCGCAGCCGCCATGAGTCTTGTCCCCAATTTTTCCATGATGCGGATGCTAGGTGCCCGCGCTGCAATTGCAAGGCACTTGCCTGCTCTCCATCAGGGCTTACGCATGAGCAGCCCAAGCAACCTTGATATTTCCCAAATAATTCGGCACATGAATGAATTCGTTGGTGCGCAGCCGCAGCAAAAACGCGGGAATATTTGAAGCTCGTGTCCGTGCGAATATTGTCCCGCATTTTCGTTTCGCAGCACGAGATGCGACTACGCTATTTATTAAGCCGCACTATGGCTGGTCGGCCAGCTCAGTCTTTGGTCTCGCAAAGGCGTCCGTGCAATTCCTTGGTCAGCGTCTCGATGCGCTCGGTCAGTTCCTTGGTGACTTGGGTAAGTTGCGTGTTCTTTTGCATCAGATCCATCAGCAATGCGGTCTGTGCGTTGCCGAGCAACTGCCGCTCCTCGCTGGCTTTTGCCAGATCCTCGCGATGCAGGGCATCAGCCTCGGCGTGGACTTTGTCGCGGTCGGACTGTCGGGTTTGCGCCAGCAGGATCAGGGGCGCGGCGTAGGCCGCCTGAAGACTGAAGGCAAGGTTCAGCAGGATGAACGGATAGATATCGAAATGGGTATAGCCAAAGACGTTCAGGCCAATCCAGATGGCGACCAACAGTGTCTGGCCCACTAGAAAAATCGGCGTTCCGAAGAAGCGGGCAAAAGCCTCGGCCTTGAGTGCAAACCAATCCTGCCCGAACAGCGCGGAGAGGTGCAGATGCGGTTTATGAAAGCGGAAGTAGTGTTGATCTTGCGGGTTCGCAGGAGTGTTTGATGCGGGTGGTGGTGTTTCCATGGTTGGTTCAGGTGGTGGCTACTTTTATTTGGGCACTTGGAACTCCGGCATGACGCGACTTAACCCAGTTCATGCGCAGCGGCAACTTCGGACGCTGCAAAGAAATCAAGGCCATCAGAGCGGCGGAAAAGCCAAGCCACGGATGCCCGCCGGTCAGCGCGTCTCAGCCACCGCCCACAGCCGAGCGTGCGCCTCACCCGCTTTTCAGCGCCAGATCATCGCAAGCGCAGAGGACCCTGCGAAGATCCTGATCGCGTAGCAATGTCGGGAGACTTCTCCTTGCCCTTCGCGAGGGCGCAAAGGGCTGCACGCGCGGGGGCGCTCTAAGGGGAACTCTGATGGCGGCTCCGCATCGGGGCTTGGGATATTCATCCTTCCGACTTTATCGTTCATCCTTTCATGATAGCCTATCGTCATGAGCGAGGACGCGGAGAGCAAATCACAGGCAGGGCGGTGGATCATTGCCGTGGTCGTGGCGCTGGTGCTTTATGTGCTGAGCGAGGGGCCAGTTATTGCCTTGGCGATGAAATATGAACTGTCAGGCCCCGCATGTGAGATGCTTAAAGCATTCTATAAACCTCTGGACTGGGGCTGTGAGCGATTGGCTCTTGATGAAGAGATGGGCCGTTATTGTTCGTGGTGGCGTAACCTTATACTTATTCCACACGATACATTTTAATTTCCTAATGCGACACATCCGACCGAGCTAAGCGGCAGAGACTTTTTAGAAGCTGCCGGAATACTCCGGCGCACAGCTTGTAGCAGGCGTCTCGCCCAATACTGTCAGTTTAGATTGACTACACATCAATTTTGTAACTATTCAGGTCATATTGAAAAGACACTTTGTTTCGCCCCCTTAGGGCTACCTCGCGCTGGATTCTAACCCCAGGGCGGCACTCGTTTCTCGCTTGCCCTGGGCTGGCTTGTGTAGCGCCTTTGGCGCAGGGAAACAGGTGGCTCCATGCAGAGACTTTAGCGCAGTGGGATTTCAGGCCAACGGCCTGCTACAAGCCAGCCCAAGGCAACGCCTTGGGACATCTGTCGTGCGTTGATCTAGTCCTGAAAGGGCGTAACAATTGCTCGCTTTGGTATGACCTGCATAGTTACGCCAGAACAAGGCAAACAACAGTTTTAATTGTCTAAACAGAAAGCATTGGGCGTCTCGCCCTTGCAGTGCGGCAAGCAAGGGCAAGATGCCCTTGCTACGGAGTTACTGAGTCACACCAAGCGGTGAGGACGCATCTTCTCCAGTAACACCGAGCTTGTTCTTCCTGCGGAAGAATCTGCCGTTGCTCCAATCGTCGAAGATAGAATAACTCACCGGCGTGACGAGCAGTGACAGCAGCAGGCAGAGCATCTGTCCGCCGATGATGATCTTGGCCATGGACGCGCGGCCTGCGGAGCCTGGTCCCTGGCCGAGCGCGATGGGGATCATGGAGGCCACGAGCATGAGCGTGGTCATCAGGATGGGACGTAAGCGCGCGCGGTTGGCTTGCAGAATGGCTTCGTCGCGTTCCATGCCGCGTCCACGGAGGGTGTTGGTGTAATCGACTTGCAGGATGCCGTTTTTCTTCACCATGCCGAAGAGCATGAAGAGTCCGAAGATGGCATAGATGTTCAGCGGCTCATTCAGCACGATCATGGTGACGAGCGCGAAGGGCAGGGAGAGCGGCACGGCGAGCAGGATGGCGATAGGATGCAGAAAGTTCTCGAACTGCGCGGCGAGGATCATATACATGAAGATCATCGCGAGGCCGAAGGCGACCAAGAAGTTCTGCCCCGTTTCCTGCAAGGTCTTGGCGCGACCGGTGAAGATGACATCATAACCTGCGGGCATATTCAACTCCTTGGTGATTTTGTGCACGTCCTCAATGGCCTCGCCCAAGGCCTTGCCGTTGATGATATTGCCCACGAGTGTAATCTTTCGCTGGCGTTGAAAGCGGTCAATCTGATTCGGACCGCGAGCTTCGCTAAATTTTACTAGATTGGAAAGCTGCACCAGCCCGCCATGCTCGCCGGGGAGTCGCAGCGTGATGTTTTCCAAAGCTTCCTGTGTGTTTCGGGCATCGGGTCTCGCGCGCAGCCAGACATCGAAGAGATCATCATTCTCGCGGTAGTTCCCAGCGATTTCGCCTCCCACCATGGTTCTAAGTGTCTGAGCGATGTCTTGAATCTGGAGTCCAAATTGACTGGCTTTCTCGCGATCAATCTCCACGCGCAGTTCCGGTTTGCGATTGCTCATCATCGTATCCACATCGGCAAGGCCGCTTGTCGCACTAAGCCTGGCCACGAACTGCTCGGAATATTGTGTGAGCTTGGCGAGATCGGGGCCAACGAGATTGAATTGCAAGTCAGAGTTGCGCCCGCCACTGCTGATATTGGAAATGAGCTGAACGCTGCTGCGCAAATCTGGATATTCGGCGAGGATTTTGCGTGTCATGTTCATCGCCTCGAACTGAGACCACTTGCGGGTCTTGCCAGTGACCGTGCTCCACCAACCGCCGAGTTCCGGAAGACGGCAGTAAAGATTTACGATGGTGACATCGCCCTCGCCTTTTCCGATCCGGCCTCCGGTGTTGCCGATGGTGGTCAGGGTGTTGGTGATCATGGGCTGTCCATCAATCTTCATGGCGCGAAGCTTTTGCTCCACCTCAGCGCAGACTTGCACACTGCGTTGCAGATCGGATCCCTCCGGGGTTTGCAAAGAGATTTCAAATTCACTCGAGTCATCCTGCGGGATGAAGGTGAACTTAGTCATTTTTCCAAGAGGGTAGATAGCGACAAAACAAAGCCCGGCAGCCAGCATAACAAGCCAACGGTGCCGTAAGCTCCAGCCGAGCACGCTGAGGTAGTGACGGGAGAGCCACTTCATCAGCCATCCACCGTGGGCTTTTTTCTCCCGTTCTTTTTCATGGGTCGAATGCTTGAGGAATCGCGAGGCCAGCATCGGCGTCAGCGTGAAGGAGACGAAGAGCGAAACCATGATTGCGAATGCAACCGTGACGCCGTAGCTGGAAAAGAACATGCCGATGCGCCCTTTCATGAATGCGAGCGGCAGGAAGATGACGACGAGCGATAGAGTAGTGGCCATCACGGCGAGCGCGATTTCCTGCGTGGCGAAGCTCGCGGCTTTTTTGCCATCCCAGCCTTTCTCTTCCATCGTGCGATGAATGTTTTCCAGAATCACAATGGCGTCATCAATGACAATGCCCACGGCGAAAACGAGGCCAAGCATGGTAAAGTTGTTTAGAGTGTAGCCCATCACGCGCATCAGCACGAAGGTGGAGATGATGGACGCGGGGATGGCGATGGAGGCGATAACTGTGCTGCGCCAGTCGTGCATGAAAAGGAATGTGGTCAGCGCCACGAGGATCGCTCCGAGAATCAGGTGGAAGTTCACTTCCTCCAGCGAGCGCTTGATGAAGGTGGACTGATCACGCACCACTTCCATTTTGAAGTCCTGCGGCACAACGGCCTTCAATTCACCAAGCCGCTTTTTTACTCCATCAATGACTTTCACGGTGTTGCTCCCTGATTGCTTGCGCACGATGAGAGTCACGCAGTTCAGGTCGTTGGCCTTTGCCAGCGTGCGCGGCTCCTCCACTCCATCTTCCACTTGGGCGACATCTTTCAAATAGACGGGCTGACCGGCGACGTTGGCGATGATGATTTCGTTGAAGTCCTTGACCGACTTCATTCTTCCCAAGGTGCGCAGGACCAGTTCCCGCGGCTGTTGGTTCACCCGACCACCCGGCACTTCGAGATTCTGCCGCAGAAGAGCTTTGCGCAGATCATCAATAGTGAGGTTGTATCCGCGCAGTTTTTCATAATCCACGGCCACTTGAACAGCGCGGGTGCGCGTGCCCGCCATGTTGATCGCGCCGACATCTTGCACGGTCTCCAGGTTCTGCTTGATAAACTTGTCTGCGATGTAGGTGATCTCTTTAAGGTCACGAGGGGCGCTCACGCTGATGGAAATGACTGGCTGGGCGTCGAGATCGAACTTGTCGATAATGGGCGTGTCCGTGCCGGTGGGAAGTTTTGACAGGATGGTGTTGACCTTGTCCCGGACATCTTGCGCGGCGATGTCGCGGTTCCGCTCGAGGAGAAACGTCACGTTGATGGTGGATACTCCCTCAAGGGTGACACTGCTGAGTTCATCAATGCCTTGCACCGTATTGATGATCTCTTCCAAAGGCTTGGTCACGCTTGTTTCCATCTCTTCCGGTGCTGCGCCGCGCAGGGTTGTGGTGACGGTGATGATGGGCAGTTCGACGTTCGGGAATTGATCAACGCCAATGTCTTTGAACGAGAACCAGCCGAGCACGACGAGGAACAGATTCATCATCGTCGCGAAAACGGGCCGCTTGATGCAGATGTCGGCGAGACTAATCCCGCGCCCGGTATTCTCTGGCAGTGGCTCGCTCATGGTTTTGGATTTTTTTCCGCAACGCCCGTTTGGATGCTGACAGGTGCTTCATCCACGAGCCGGCTCTGGCCGCTCACTACGACTGACTCGCCGTCTTTCAATCCTTCGAGAATTTCCTGCAATCCATCACGCGCCCTTCCGGTGCGGACGATCCGGCCATGTGCCACTCCATTTTCAATCACGAAAACCTTGGTCACGCCTGCGTAGCTGATGACGGAATCTTGCGGCACCACGGCAGTCGGCACGCCACGTTCCAGCACCAATTCACCCCGCGCAAAGGTGCTGGCCTTTAGTCGCAAATCAGGATTCTGCACCAGCGCGCCCACATTGAAAGCGCGCGTGGCAGTGTTCACCTGTGGGCTGATCAGATAGACGCTGCCGGTGAAGACTTCGCCGGGATAGTTGTCCACGCCGAAACTGATGGTCAGTTCTTTCTTCACGAATGAGGCGTGTTTTTCCGGCACTTCAAAAATGAACTTCAGCACCTTGTCGTTGACGACATTGAACATAGGCGTGCCAATTTTCACATAGTCACCCTGACTCGCGATGCGCTGGGAGATAGCACCGTCAAAGGGTGCTTTGATCGTGGAGCGTGCGATGTTCAGTTCCGACATGCCAACGGATGCATTCATGGCTTTGACTTCAGCTTCCGATAGCGCGGATTGTGCCGTTGCCAAATCAAGTTCACTCACGGCAACCGCTCCAGTTTTCTCCAATCCTTTCGAGCGCTTGAGATTCTGCCGGGCATTGGTCAGGCTGGCCTCGGCTCGTGCGAGATTGCCCAGTTCACGCTGGAGGTCGGCCTTGTAAGTGGAGCTGTCAATTACGGCTAGGGTCTGTCCGGCTGTCACGCGATCGCCGAACTCCACCGTGGTTTGTTGAACCAGTCCATCGACTTCCGCAGCAATGGTGGCGCTGTCTTTTGGATACAAAGTGCCCACGATGGAAACGCTGCGATCCCAAGACGCCATGACTACCGGCGTTGTCTTGACGCTGATCGCTTCCCGTTGCGGAGTTGCTTTGGCTGGCGTCGGGGGATTGTCATGACATGCGGCCAGAATCATGGCGCACAAGCCAGAAGTGAAAAAGCTGCGGGGTATTCTCATAAGCATGGAAGTCATTGGGCGGCTCCTTCCAGAAAAAGACTCACGATGCGGCGTGCTCTCGTGCGGGTGAGGGAACCTTCGGTGCGGAAAAGCCACGTGCGAATCTGATGGGACACAGTGCCCAAAAATGCGTGGGTAAGTTCATCAGCAGTGTATCGCCCGGTGAGCGCCCCTTCTTTGCGACCATCTTTGACAACCTGCCTGACGAAGTTGAAGACGCGGCGGCGGCGGGCGGGATTCACGGAACTCTGAGGGATTTCCTCCGGTGCCGCGAAGATGGTGGCAAAGACGAGGCGCATGAGATGCTGATGCGAGGTGGTGAACTGGAAGATGGCGGTGGCGATGCCTGTTAGGCGGGTCATACAGGAATCCGCTTCTTTCACGGTTGATTGCATCGCGTCATGAAGTCCGTCGTAAGCGGATTCAAGGATGGCGCGGAATAGCCCCTCCTTACTGCCAAAATAATAATACAGTGTCGGCTTGGACAGGCCGCTCACGCGCAAGATGTCGTGCACGGATGTTCCAGCATATCCCTTGCGCGCAAAGGCGGCGATGGCCGACTCTAAGACGGCCTCGCGGGTTGGCTTTGCAGGGGAAGACATAAGCTACCGAACGGTAGGTATTACCTCGTCCGCGTCAAGCTGCTTGTTTCATAAACGGATCAAGCCGCTGTATTCGTTGGAGTCCAAGGTTTACCTTGCTCACGCTGGTTGGTTCCATGATGAAATTTTCATCATGGACATGGCGTCGGTGAACACGCCGAAGCTTGAATTCGCTGCGCAGCACGAAGCGCGGCTACGTCCCTACATAAGAGGCCAGTGATAATGGGTTCGAGGGGTATGTTGCAATATTGGAGAATGATACAACGTTAGGAAGTTTGAACACGTTCACGCGCATTTTGACGTTTGGGTTTCTGAGCGGACTGTTCTGGTCCGTTGGACCGTTCGTTGGCTCCATGACCTTCCACAGTAGCAAAACCGAAAATCTCTGCCTAGTTGTTGCTGGTATCGCCGCAGGAGTATTCACGTCGGCCCTTCTTGCTCCGATGGTCATGTGTGTCAGAAAAAGAGCCTCCGTCGTCGTCGGATTGCTGTCACTCCCGCTCGGTGCTTTCATCTTCAGTTTTAGTTTCGCGCTCATGACACGCTTTCTTAATGTTTCTAATTTCGGATGGCACGTCATGCCACTCCAGCCGTGGACGCTTAGCTGTAAGTGGACGCGGGAAATAGTCAGCTCTTGGCTTGCTCTAGGACTGTTTCCACTTGCGAGTTTCAATACGGTTTTACTTAGAAAGTATATCATGCGCGGCAGTAGCGGCGAAGTTGCGTCATGAATAAACAAACACGTAACATGTAAAACATGAACAAAAGCTTTGGCCGAAATACGTTCCCTCCCCTTTGCTAATCTTGAATTCGCAGCCTCAGAAAAACAATGCTCATCACATCACACGGCTGGTTCTTCTGGGCAGCGCTTTCTGCTTGCTTCGCCGCACTCACGGCGATCTTCGCGAAGATCGGGATTCGAGACGTCGATTCTGACTTTGCCACGCTGATTCGCACGGTCTTCATTGTCCTCGTGCTCGGGGCGTTTGTCTGGCGCGCGGGAAAATGGATCGATCCGCGCACGCTCTCAACCAAGACGCTGACCTTTCTTGCCTTGTCCGCACTGGCAACGGGAGCTTCCTGGGTTTGCTACTTCCGTGCACTGCAACTTGGCGATGCCTCAAAGGTGGCGCCAGTGGACAAGTTCAGCCTAGTTCTAGTAGCGGTGTTTGCTTTCACCTTTTTGGGCGAACGCCCATCGGCAAGGGCGTGGCTGGGTATTTCACTGGTGGCCGGTGGGGTGTTGGTTCTGGCGACTAAGCGGTAGTGGCTAGGAGGCGAGATGAGAATTTGAAGTTGAGTTGCGTTAGCCGCCTGTTGCGAATTGCGAGCTTGAGCCTGAACATAGACATTATGATCGATTCATAACGCATATCATTGGGTTGAATCATGCTTGCACTTTCTAGGAACTCATTTTCAGGCTCTCAACTAGACACTCTCAATTCGCAACAGGCGGCTAACGCAACTCAACTTTCTTTTTAGGATGAAGTGGTTTATGTGCCCCTATGCCGGAGTTCCATGTTCCCCACAAAGTCAAACGCCCCACCGCTGTCTCAGTCGGTGATTTCTTTGAGAACAATCACGAGTCGCTGAAAATGCGACTGCTGAATTCCGACAAGGGCTATTCGCGCAAAATCTCCGAGCCTAGCGTGAATCGCCCCGGCTTAGCTCTGGCGGGTTTCCACAGCTACTTCGCCTACAAGCGTGTCCAGGTTCTTGGCAACTCCGAGGTCTCCTATATGCACAGCCTTGAGCCCAAAATTGCAGAGGAGCGCTTCGCTAAACTTTGTTCCTGGGAAATCCCTTGCCTCGTCGTCGCTCGCGAAAAACGACTGCCGGAAAACCTTCTCGAGATCGCCGATTCGGCAGGCATATCCGTTTTCCAGTCGAGCATGATGACGATGAAGTATCTCAATGCGGCGACCATCCGACTCGATTTTGCTTTCTCGCCGACCACGAATATTCACGGCTGCCTCGTGGACGTGCAAGGCGTGGGCGTCCTCATTCAGGGGCCAAGCGGCAGCGGCAAAAGCGAAAGCGTGCTCGGCTTGCTGGAGCGCGGTGCGGGTCTGGTGGCCGACGACATGATTCTCTTCCGACTCATTGAGGAGCGTGAAATTCAAGGCACCTCACCCGAACTGGGCCGCAACATGATCGAGGTTCGCGGCATCGGCCTGCTCAATGTCGCCGCGATCTTCGGTGTCGGTTGCGTGCGCTTGACTAAGAGGCTCGACCTCGTCATTCAGCTCATGGTGAATCCAGATTTGAGCGAACTGGAACGCTTCGATACTTCGTCCCACACGGCGGAGATTTTTGGCAGGCCCGTGCCCCTCTTGAAAGTCCCCGTCATCCCCGGGCGCAACATTGCCAGCCTCATCGAAATCGCCGCGCTGAACCACAAGCTCCGCGGGTTCGGCTACCACAGCGCCATCGAATTTAATCAAAGGCTCTTGAAAAAGATGGCGGATGATCAATTAGGTTAGATTGTCAGTTCACCACACGTCCCACTCCACACTCGCCATGACTTGCACCAAAGAATTTAGCGTCGTCAACAAGATGGGCATGCACGCCCGTCCGGCGGCGCAATTCGTCAAGCTGGCCAGCAAATTCAAATGCGAAGTCTGGGTGGAAAAAGATGACGAGCAAGTGAACGGAAAAAGCATCATGGGCCTCATGATGCTCGCCGCCGGTCAGGGTGCCAAACTGGTCCTCACCACCGACGGACTGGATGCGGAGTCAGCTCTGCAGGAACTTGGTCATCTTGTCGAGTGCGGGTTTGACGACGGCGAGTGAACCTGATTCAGTGAACTCAGACCAGTGCTCGCCCGCAGTTCCACGCAGGCCGCGTCAGCCCCTGTCCTGCTCCCTTCATTTCAACTCAGGCATCCATGCCCAAATCAACCACCACTAAGCCAGAAAAAATTCTCCAAGGCACGCCCGTTTCTGGCGGCATGGCGCATGGAATTGTCCGGCTGATTGGCAGCAATTTCGATGAGCCTGCGCTGCGCCACATCACCGCCAAGGAAGTCGATGCCGAGTTAAAGCGCTTCCACATTGCTCTCAATGGAGCACGAAACGAGTTGCAGGATCTCATCAAGGATCTCGGTGGAAAGACCGAGAAGAACGCCCGCGAGATTTTGGAAATGCACGTCATGGTGCTGGATGATCCGCATGTGAATCTGCAAGTCGAGGCCCGCATTCGCGACAAGCACGACAGCGCAGAAACTGCCTATCACCGCATAGTTCGCGAATGCATGGCCGCCTTCCACCGTATCCCCGATGCCTATCTGCGCGAACGCGCCCTCGACATCAAAGACGTGGCCCAGCGTGTCCTGCGGCAGCTTCGCGGTGAAGCGGAAACTCGGATTCAAAGTAATGCGCCCTTCATCTGTGTTGCCCATGATCTGACTCCCGGAGAAACCGTGCACATGAAGCGCGATCAGGTGATGGGGTTTGCCGTGGAACTCGGCAGCAAGACCTCGCACACCGCCATCATGGCCCGTTCGCTCGGCCTTCCGGCCGTGGTGCGTTTGCATCGGCTCTTCGAGGAATTGCACAATGGTGACGAGATTCTCCTCGATGGCGATGAGGGCCTTGTCATCATTCATCCGAGTGCAAAAACTCTTGCTCGCTACCGCACACGCGAGCGTGAAGCTGAACGGCGTGAGTCCAAATTGCTCGCCGCAAGTGACGAACCTGCGATCACCCGAGACGGCAACCGTATTACCGTCGCGGCCAATGCGGAGTTCGTGGAAGAGCTTCCGCATATCAGAGAATGCGGTGCCGAGGGCATCGGACTTTTCCGCACTGAGTTCATTCACCTAGAGAATCCTGATCTGACCGAGAAAGAACTCACGGATATTTACTCACGCGTCGTGGAGGGTTCCGCTCCGAATCCTGTCATCTTCCGCACGCTCGATCTCGGTGGCGACAAACTCGATCCTGATCGCGATGAAGTAGAACAGAATCCCTTCCTTGGCTGGCGCGGCATCCGGGTCTCGCTTGCCCAACGCGATTTGTTCAAGCGCCAATTGCGCGCCATCCTCCGCGCAGGAGCGCAAGGTCCCGTGGGCATCATGTATCCCATGATCTCCGGCGTGCATGAAGTCGTGGAAGCCAATCGCCTTCTCGCCGAATGCCGCGCGGAATTGCATGCCGCGCATGTTACGATTCCCGATCGAGTGCAAGTCGGCGCGATGATTGAAATACCCAGCGCCGCCGCCATTGCTGATTTGCTCGCCCCTCATGTTGATTTCTTCAGCATCGGAACGAATGACCTCACGCAATACACCCTCGCTGTGGATCGAGTGAACGAGCGCGTCGCCGACCTCTACCAGCCCACGCATCCCGCTGTTCTCCGCTTGATCAAAATGGTCGTCACAGCCGCGCATCACGCAGGAATCTGGGTCGGACTCTGCGGCGAAATGGCAGGCGACATCTCACTGACGCCGCTGCTGATCGGCCTCGGCCTTGATGAACTCAGCTCCGCCACCAGTCAGGTAGCAAAAATTAAACATGCCATTCGCAACTTAGACACCGTGCAGTGCCAACAACTCGTGGAGCAAGCTCTTCATGTTTCCGACTCCGCAGAAATCCAACGTCTCTCGCAGGAGTTTGCGATGCGCAATTACGCGGACTTGTTTGAGGGGTGAGAGACCAAAGTTATAAATAATGGTGTTCTACTTATAGAAGCCGTTACCTTATTCTTTCCCGTGCTGCACGAGCGGCCAAAACTCCTCCCATTTGAAGGGGCGGCTGAATTCACCATGATGGCACTGCACGCAAGAGCCTGCGCCTACGGCCCGCATTTTGAAAAGGACGGGCTGTTTATTGGCAAGAGAATCGGTGCGCACTTTCACATGAACGCTGGCGGGACCGTGGCAACTCTCGCAGTTCACATTTGAGAGTTGTCCTCCATTCATGGATCGGGTGTAACCACTGTGCTCGGCGAAGCCAGTTGCGTGACATGAGATGCAGCCCGGATCGGCGTCTGAATCTTTCGCACGCAGTGATGCGAAAGCATGGGCATGGCCGGTTTTTTCCCATATGGCCACAGCCTTGGGATGGCAGCCAGCGCATGAGGCGTTGCCAAGATAGGTGGCTGGAGAAGCGACACCGGGCACCGCATCCGGCGAATCTATTGAGCTACGATCAACAGCCAGCGGCATTCCTCTGATCTCCTTTCGGTAGGTGCGTGACAGGGCAATCAAGACATCATCTTGCGGGATATTATCCTTCATCAATGTGATGTCTCCGCGCACCTCGCGCAGACGTCGCATGCCAGCATCAAAATGCGCATGGACTTCGCCGAGTGCCTTGGACTGATTCGTGGTGGCGATGATATAACTCTGGTTGATCTGCGTGAGTGATGGAGAAGGCTGTGGCACATCACCACCGAGGACGATGTAAATCTCGTAGAATTCCTTCGCGATTCTAGCGAGACCGTCTTCGTTCGTGAAGGCGAGGCACACCAGCACATCGGCTTCCTTCTTAGCCTGCGGAATCACAACTCGAAGCGACTCCAGCATGTCTGTCACGCGGACATTAGCATCTACTTCCCCGGAGATGCGGGCGGGATCGAGCACGCCGATCAAGGCCACGCGGAGAGCACCGGATTTGACGATGCAATATGGTTTTGCGAGCGGGCCTCCTGTCGCGACATCCAGCAGATTGGCACTCAACAGGGGCAGCGGCGATGTTTTGATAAGATCACGCAGCACCGCGACTGGAAGCTGGGCTTCGCGTTTGCCGAGATTCACGGCGCTGTAACCCATCTCTGCGTAAGCGCGCAACAGGTAGCGGTATTGATGAATCTCATAATCTTTCGTTCCGGCGATGGCATTGCCGATCTCCACTTTGAGAGCATTGGCTGGTGTGTTTTTCAATACGGTGCTCACGCGAGTCAGACCACCGAATTGACCGGTGAAACATCCACAAGGCTCCAGCCGCCCGCTGGTATCACAGGTGAAATAAATATCGAACGCGGAGGATGGCAGCGCTGGTTTGGCGGGCTGCATCCAGAAGACGGCGCCAGCAAGTGCCGCTGCGAAGACGAAGAAGAGAATCCAGCGGCGCATGTGCGGTTCAGTTGAGCAACGAGTAGAGCAGGATGTTCACGTTCATGTGTTCGCTTTCTCGAATCTGATTCCCGCCGCAGCAGCAACAGCCCTTGGCGTTAGCAGCGTCGTTGAGGCCCTCGGTGGAATAGATCATCACGATGCGGCCATTGAGTTCGACTCCTTCAAGTAACGTAGTGTCGCCAGACTTCAGGTTGAGAGTGCGGATGTCGAAGACGGTGGAGAAGATCGGATGCGTCATCGGTATTTTCTTGATCTCCGCATTTGGCAGAATGGCCTTGATCTCTGCGCGGAATGATTTGTCCCAAGCCGGATTCGAGCAACCCGGGCTGGCCAGAACAAAGCCGCCGCAAGTGAGATACTGCCGTAGATTGGTGCGCTCCTTGTCGCTGAACCGGAAGGTGTCCTCCCCGGAGATGACCGTGAAAGGCGACTCAAAGAACGCGTCGGAATCCAGCTTGACCGTCTGGAAAGCAGGAAGAATGGGCAATTTGGTCTCGGTGGCTGCGGTGGTGAGAAATTTGTCAGCGAAACACACGGAAGTCTTGCCGCCTGCATAAATGACGTTGTTGCATTTGACGGCCGTGCGCTGGGCTATCTGAGCAGGCGTAAGATCGTCGGCCATAACAAGGAGCGCTGTCGCGAGGCAAAAGATGGTGCTGATGATGAGCTTCATGGCTTGTTATTTTTGGTGGTGAGTCGGCGGAAGTAAGCTTCCACCAGTTGATCGTATTCGCCGAGCACGGCGTCGCCCGTGGCTGATTGGGAGGGCCGAGTAGAAGATGTGATGCCGTCATTGCCGCCGTTGCTGCCATCATGCGCCTTGTCGGCTCCGGGTGACGGAGTGCCATTGGCGGTCGCGTTAGAATTGGTGGCAGATTCTTTGTCGCCATGACCTAACATACTCTCCCCACCGAGCAGACTCTGCTGGCTGCCGTTGGTGCTACCATTTGCCAACATGCCGCCGAAGCCCATGCCACCGCCAGTGCCACCCTTGCCCATGCCAAACTTCTTGCACTGCATCATCTGCGCGAAAGTGTTGCCCGCGGCCATGGAGCGCGAAAGTTTCAGTCGCATGACCAGTTCATTGCTCATGCCGGGTTGGCAGCTCGAGCATTTACTCACGAGCTTATCCATCTCCTCACGAAGATGTTCGGCGCGATCATGAGATTCCGCGCCCTTCGCAGCCATCATGGTGCGGGCGCTCTCATCGGCCAGCGCGGAAAGCTGCGCATCCTCGATTGCCTGAGCGATGTTCCGGGCGTCCTCTGCGGCTTCGGGATACTCAGTCTCCGCGTCTTTCGCTGCCTTCCTCAAACTTTCAGCGACTTGTTGCAATGCCTCGCCAATGAAACGTTCATCGGCGGCCATGTTTTGCAGGGCTAGGCGGTCTTCCTCGCTCAGTTGCGGTTTGTCTTTATAGGCGGCGGTCTGCTCAGCAAGTTCCTGCTGACGTTTATAAAGTTCAGCATAGGCGCTGAGCGGCTTCAGTAGTTCCTGCATTTTTTGCGCATCGGCGAGCGCTTCCTCGATTTTCTTTTCACCTTGAGCGAGGGCAGGATCAAGCCGTTCTGCTTGAGCTTGAGCCTCGTCTTTGAAATCGCCGACGCTTTGCTGCGACGGCTGTGATTGCATGAACTGACTCAGCGCCTTTTCATTTTTCGCAATGGAATTCCGCACTTCTTCAGCCTCTTTGTCGAGCACCTTCTGCATCTCCTTTTCCAAATCATAGAGAGGTTTATCTCTCGTCGCCTGCGTCATGCGATTGGCCAGCTTGTCGAGCTTCGCGTTCAGCTCCGACTGCTTCGCGGCGAGTTCATCGCGCTGCTTTTGATTTGGCTCCGTCTTCTTTAAGTCTTCAGCTTTCTGGGCGAGTTCACGTTGCTCTTTAGCAAGCTCACGAAGTGCGTCGTTGAACTGAGCATACTTCGCTTCCAAATCGCGAATCTCCGTGCGCGTGCGGAGGTAGTCGTTGTATTGTTCTTCGCTGATGACTTCCAGCTTAAGAGTCCGCGAACGGCTCATCTGCGGCTCAGGACAGATGTCTGTCGCTTCACCGAAGACACTGATAATGTCGCCTGGCACAGCACCCATCTTTGAAGGTTCGATGCGCACGGTCTCAAAGGCATCACGCTGCGGCGGAATTTCTTGAGCCTCGATTACTTTCGGTTCGGAGAATTTTCCATTAATGGCCGTGTGCAGACGAATCGTCTTTAATCCGTAATCATCCGTGGCGCGGAACGCCACATTCGCCGCAAAGGTATCAACGATGAATCCGTCTTGCTGCGGTTCCACAAGCGTGATCACTGGCGGCAGATCGTGCGTGACTGTCAATGAAGCGCTGATTTCGCGATCATTCGGTAGGCCAGTGACATCGCGAATTTCAAAACGCAATCTACCGGACTCCGTGGCCGTCAACGAACCGGAGACCACGTTGTCAGTCTTTTCATCAGCACGATTCAAAGTGCGCGTCTCAGGCTTCGGATCAACGCCTTGCAGCATCAAGCTGCCCTCCTTTAACGGGCGATTGGAAGTGAAGCTGAATGTCATGGTGCTGCCAACAAGCGCATTGAGATTAGACGGAGTTCCGCCGTTCGCCGTGAACTCCACGGTGGTTGGTGGAAGCTTCGTATATGCGGGCGGCATAATGTTTACCTTCGCCTTCTCGAGCTGAGGAGTCAGCACTACGCTGATGCGCTGATGCCGACTCACTGAGCGCCATGACTTTGTATGAGATTGAATATTCAGATCGGTCGTGACCTCGTCAATCTGCTGAGTGAACGTGCGTTCTCCCACCGGATAGAGTGGCAACATGCGCGTCGGAGTGCCGCCCTTGGATTCTTCCACCGTCAGAAACAACTCGGAAGGACGGTGTCCTGAATAGTCCACCTCTACGACGACTGGCTTCTTATAGATCACCTTGACGGCATCATCAGGCGCAGTGATGCGCAACGTCGTAAAAGAAAACGGAGGATGATCGCCGAAGGGATCAAAGAAACGGAGCAGCTCTCCTGAAGCGATTTTAAAAAAGACAAACAACGGCACCAGCAGCACGACCATTGAAACGACCGCCCAGATCGCACTGGCTTCCAGCGTGCGAGATTTTGTCAGTGGGCGGAAGTCATGCTGCTCCATCACTAGCCCTGCCTCATCCACTGCGCGACGAGCTAGTTGGCGTGTGAGTTCCGGCTTGGATTCGTTGCGAGTCTCTTCATCAAGCTGAAGAATATTGATGAGCTTTGTGCCCAGTGTTGCGTCGCGTTCTTCCAGCAATCGCGCCACGCGCAACAGTGGATTACGCCGGACAAATGCCCGCCAGAGATGAATGCTCACGAAGATCAGGAACGCAGCGAGAGCCAGCAGGCTGATGCCGAGCCGCACGCCCGAAGTGAGTTGCATAATCAAGTCCAGAGTCACTGCCAGCAGCACAGCGGCGATGATATATTTCACCGCGCGGAGCATCGACTCCAGCGTCGTCGTGCGCTGCCAAGCGCGATCCGCGCTGGCCAGTTTATTGAGAACCCCTTCAGGCTTCATGGTGATGATGTTGGCATAGTTTTGTTGAGTTGTGAAGCAATGAAAACATCAGACCCAGCCCCAGCGTCTGCGGAAAAACCAATCCACGGCTAGCAGCCCACAAATGAAATATATCACCTTGAGACGATCCCAAGCACTGACGCGCCGCATCAGAGGTGCAGCATTTGTCTCGGAAAAGGCCGCGCGTTTCATGTTAGCGACCATCTCTTTCAATGAGAAGGCGTCCAGCAACTTTCCGCCACTGGCATCGGCGAGACGCTTCATATAGGCCACATCAGGCGCGGTGTCGGTGGTCTCCTGCGCCTCCTCATACGAGGCGAAATTGCATTCCAACTTCGCGCCGTCAGGCATCATCAGTTCCGCGCGATAACGACCAGCATGTTCTGCGACTACGTCTGCTTTCCATGTGGTGGCCGGACTGGAGCTTAAAGATGCAAAGGGCACATCACGCAGGCGATCTCCATTGTAAAAAAGCGTCAGTTTTGGAACAAAGCCCGGCAGCGCTTTCGGAATGCGAAAATTGAAATGAACCATTTCTCCACGCTGCACATTAGCTGACATCACGCCGAACTGTGGACGATCTGTGGGTATAGCGGTGGAGCGTTGCAGCAGATTCAAGAGAAGCTGATTCCAGAAGCGATCATAGAGATTGTTGTCCGGCTGACTTTTTTCATTCAATGACCACCGCCATAATCCTTCAACCGCAAATGACAGCACCTGACCGGAGCCATATCGGCGATAATAAACCGCAGGCACAGCCGCCGCTCCATTCACTCCACCGGCCATCGCCTCCACGGAGACTAGCGGCTTGGGAGAAGTAGTGGTGCGCACAAGAGAAAGTTCAGGAATGGCACCAGCGTTCGCCGATGGCGAATCGAGCAATTCCATAGGCAACACTTCCGTTCCCCGACTCGCGCTAAGCCGCACAGGGCCAGTGGCACCGTCGCTTGCCACAGCGGCATCGAACTCGTCCAGTGCGGGATGATTACCCGGATGACCGCGCACCAACACCACCGAAGCTCCGCTTTCACGCACCGCGCTGACCAGTCCGTTGATGGCTTCTTCAGGCAGGGCACGCTCAATTTGTCGTCCTAATATAATGAGCGAATAGCATGAAAAATCCGCTGCGGTCGTCGGCAAACTCAATGGGCCAAGCGCTGGTGTGGAGCGCACCATCCGCGGCAAGCGATTGCTGGAAATGGCCGTGATGGCATCCACATCCATGCGCTCGTTTCTTAGTAGCGTGCGTTGCAGAAACGTCGTGTCCCAATTCGGCTCTCCTTCGAGAATCAAGACTCGCATCTTGGCATCAGTCACATTGAGAAAAGTGAAGGCACTGTTGTTGGCTGTTTCGCGCTCGTCCGGCAGCGCGACACTGCGAATTTCGTATTCATACTGTCCGGGTTTTTCTTCGCTGACTTCAAAACTCACGGGCATTTCGCTTTCGGCGCCGGTATTGATCACCTGCTCACGCAGCATTCGACCTTCACGACGAAGCTCAACGCGCAGCCTCCAGTTCTCACATCCAATGAGACGCAACACAGCCTGGAGCCGCGTCTTCTGTTTCACAAATGTGTAGGGCTGATACGAGGCCATTCTGACCACCACATCCGTCACTGTTTGGTAGCGTCCCACGGGCAATGGAAAAATCGGCGTCTGTTTCGCACGGGCCATCTGGCCAGTTCTTGCAGCGACGATCTGCTCAAAGTCATGACCGTCGGAGAAGACAAATAGTCCCGAACATTTTTCATGACTGCGAAGGCTGGCCATCGCTGTTTGCAGTGAAGTGTGAAAGCGCGTGGTTATGCCATTCGCTGCGAATGTGTCAGCCTCGCCAATGCCCAGCGGACGGGCATCATCACTGAAAGTAAAAAGGCGCACCTCACCAAGTTCCGGCGTGCTGGCAAGACCACTGTCCATTAACAGACGCCGTGCGGTATCCAGTCGCGAGGACTGGTTTTCGCCATCTTTTTCGTTCATGCTTCGAGAGGCATCGATCGCCACCAAAGTTACGCGCTGCGGCTTGTGACGCGGAATGGCTTGCTCTTCCATCGGCTGCAAGAGCAGCAGGCAAAGCAAGATGATAACCGCTAGGCGAAAGACCAACAAGAACACTCGCTTCCCCAAGCTGAGCGCTGAATTTTTTCCCAGATAAATCCAAAATGCCACGGCACTTAGAACAGCACCGAGCGCGATGATGAGCGCTGGTGAAAACACTGGCTCCCATACCAGAGATGATGCGCCAGGAAACGTCATGATGAAACCGCTGCCCCCTTGGTTTTACGATGGAATACCAGCGCCAAAAGCATCTCCGCGAGCAACAACGCAGATGCACCCAGCACGAACCATTGAAATAAGGGCCGACCCTTGTTCAACTCATCGTAGTCTTGCGCACCATTGACGAAATAGCCCGCGGCATCACGCCCAGCACTGGCGCGACGAGAAATTTCCGCAGTGTCCACGCGGCGGAGATCGGCTTCTTGTTCGCTGGTGTTCACCGCCGCCGCCCATAGTAACTTGTTTCCGTCACGCAACGCATAAACGCCAGTGCGCATTGGCTTGAAGGACATCGCGGCGCGCTCACCATCGGACGACACATTCGCGACCACCGCATGTCCGGCGGGATCTTGCACGCTGTTTTTTTGCAAGTCCCTTCTCCAGACTTCAGCGCTCACCGGAATTCCTGCCAAGTGTAATTCAGCAGGCAAATCATCTGGCGTGAGATTTTTGACCATCTCCTGTATCCAAGCTGGAAAGATTCGCTGACGCGCAATATTGCTGGCGAGTTCTGCTGGGGCAAAGTTGCACAGCAACGCGGTGCCAAGTCCGATGTGCGCGACTCCAAGAGCGGGTGTTCCATCCGCGTAGTTCAGCAGGACTTCTCCCTCGCCAGTGGGAATGGCACGCTGCATTTGATAGAACTCCAGTCTGGACAGCACCTGCCGGTTCGTGCCGCGAAAGAGCTTCAGGAAACGCGATTTGAAATCGCCCTTCGCAATTTTTTGCGCACCCGAAGCCAAGTTCTCCGAGGTCAGTTGTCCCGCGAGCTGGAAGGGCATGGAGGCGCGTCCAGCGAGAGCATCCAGTGACGCGATATTTTCTCGATCCGTCTTACCGTCGAGGAAATAAACCAGTCCCCCGCCCTTCTCTAGAAAGCCGTCCAAACGTGAGATGATGTCCCCACTCAGTTGGCCCACGCTGGTGAGCACCACTTTGGACGCAGTAGCAAGTTGCGCAGGCGTGACCTCGGCGGATCGCATAAGTCGCGGCATGAAAGCGCCCTCGTTTTCTTCATAAGGGTTGAGGGCAGTCTGCAAAAAACGTGCGCCCTTGGCATCGGCATCACCATCACATAGAATGAGCACCTCCTCGCGACGACGCACATCTAACGTAAGATAGCGGCGATTGTCCGCAGGCAAGGCATCGTCCGACGTGCGGACTTCCACAGTATGCGTGCCTTCTCCCGGTGCCGTGAGTGAAAGCGTCACCCGACCTTGACTCCAAGCGGGCGCAATGATCTGGCCGTTGGTGGACAGATGCCCGTCCAACACCGCCTCCACCGGCACGGTGACTGGTGCGCTGGTATAGTTCCCGAAAGTGACATCAAGCTTCACATTTTCGCTGGCACTCATCGAGGTAGAAGATGGAACGACACTGAGCAGCGCTGTGTTCTCCCGATCTTGACCGTAAGCTGTGTCCACGAAAAACAGCCGTGCGCTTTTCGGCAGTTCATCAAAAGAAACATCGGCCCAGTTAGTGCGCTGGAAGTCAGATAAAAAATAAACTTCCGCCGCTCCTTTGTCGCCAAGGAGTGATGCAGCCAGTGCAATCGCCTTCTGCATGTCGGCTAGTTCTGCGCTGGGCGACAATGTGGCGATGGCAGCAGAAATTTCGCTGTGCTGACTGGTGAACTGAGGCACCAAGGTCTCCGGCATAGCCCCCACGGCAATGATGCTGGCCAAGTCCTTGCCAGTGAGCGTGGCGAGAATTTTTTCTGCTTCCACTGCTGCATTCCGCGCAGCGCTGGTGCCACCGCTGTTGCGTTGCTCCATACTGAGCGAACGATCCAACACGAGCAGCACTCGGCGACCCGTTTCACTTTTTCCTGTTTGAAGCTTTGATCCGAATCGCGGCAGCACCGGACGCAGAAAGGCGATAAGCAAAGCCGCCACGGCCAGCGTGCGCAGCAGGGTCATAAGAAGATGCCGCCACCGCGCGAGCCGTGAACGCTCGGAGAGCGAGCGCTTGATGCGCGCAATATCGGGAAACGGAATCCACAGAGGAAAGCGGCGATTGAAAAGATGAATCAGCAACGGCAGCGCGAGCAATGGCGCGAGCAGCGGCAGAAATGATTGGTTGAGAAATGTCATGGCAATCCTCGCCTATGAAGCGCTTCCCCGGTTTCCTCGCAGACCAAGCCATGCTTCGATGGCCTCGATGTAAGGTGATTCGGTGCGCAGGATTTGATATTCAATACCGCGCCGTTGTGATTCAGTGCGCAGCCGAGTGATCATCGCGTCCATCTCGCGCTGATAAGTCTCGCGTATTTCGTCGGGCGCAACCTGCACGAATTCGCCAGTCTCCATGTCCTGAAAACGAGCGAGCGGCACCGGCGGCAACGCGTATTCATCGGGGTCCATGACATGGAGCAAGAGCACTTTCATGCGGCGATGCAGAAACTGCCCGATGGCATCGAAGAAGGCGTCAAGGTCCGTGAAAAAATCCGAGATGACGATGACTGATCCGCGCTTCTTAAAGAGCGGCACGCAGTCGGAGAGCGCATCGTGAGCACCCGTTTTTCCGCGCGGTGACTGACAGGCATCTTCCAGCGCCCCAATGAGATCAAAGAGATGCCGCCGCGTGCCGCCAGCCGGAACGGATCGCACCACCTTTTCATTGAATAGCGCGAGCGCCGACTTGTCGCCTTGCCGATGCATGAGATAAGCCAGAGAGGCCGCGATGCGAGCTGCACGAAGGAACTTAGCATCTCGGCCCCGCACGCCGTAAGCCATACTCCGGCTCATATCCACGATGACGTAACCAGTCATGTCTTTTTCCTCGCGATATTTTTTCACCACGAGTTTCCGACTGCGAGCATAAACTTTCCAGTCCACCTGACCCACGGGATCGCCCGCGATATAGGCTTTGTGTTCCGCGAACTCCGCATTCGATCCAAAATCCAGCGAGCGATGCTTTCCCGCGAACCATCCTTCCACGATAGATTTCGCGAAGAGCAGAAGATTCTTCAGCGGATCAAGTTCTTGCGGACGGAGAATGCCGATCCGCTCACCCGGCATCTGCTTGGCCGGAAGCGGCGGTGGCTCCTTACGTGCGCGGACGGGAAGCGGCGGCGGATGCTGCAGGTCCTTGGCTTGCTTCAATGTATCGCGTAAGGACATGAGGCGCGTCGATTAATACTGCGGCTCCTTCACTTCCTTCAGTAAGGCATCGACAATGGCAGCCGCCTTCAGTCCCTCGCCCGTGGCGCGATAGTTGGGCACGATACGATGGGATAAAACAAATGATGCCACAGCGCGCACATCCTGCGTCTCCGGTGCGGCGCGACCCGACATCAGCGCCAGAGCCTTCGCGCCGAGAATGAGATACTGCGAGGCGCGCGGTCCGGCGCCCCATTCGATGAGACGCTTCGCCGTCGGACTAGCTTCAGGTTCTGCCGGGCGCGTGGCCGATGCCAGATTCACGGCGTAGCCGAGCACATGATCCGCCACCGGCACGGCCCGCACCGTTTCCTGCACCGCGAGAATTTCTTCCAGCGAGGTCACTGCCGAGAGCGTCGGGGGTTCTCCCTGAGTGGTGCGGCGCACAATTTCCATTTCCACTTCCTTGCCGGGATATCCGACATTGATGCAATACATGAAGCGATCCAATTGCGCCTCCGGCAATGGATAAGTTCCTTCATGCTCGATGGGATTCTGGGTGGCGACGACAAGAAACGGCAATGGCAACGAGTGTGTCTGTCGCGCAACCGTGACGCGTCGTTCCTGCATCGCCTCCAAAAGCGCGGACTGCGTCTTGGGCGGCGTGCGATTGATTTCATCCGCCAGCAGCAAGTTAGTGAAAATGGGGCCGAGTTGAAATTCAAAGTCGAGCCTGCCTCCAGTATCTCGCAGAATCTCGGAACCAAGGATATCCGCCGGCATCAGATCGGGCGTGAACTGAATACGGCTGAAGTTCAGTCCCAGCGCCTCCGCCAGCGAACGAACCAGTAAAGTTTTGGCCAGCCCTGGAACCCCGACGAGCAGACAGTGTCCCTGACAAAACAAACTCAAAATCAGCGCATCCACCACACTGTCCTGACCGCAGATGGCCTTGCCCAGCTCAGCCTTCAGTCGGGCAAAGACATCATAACTTAGTTCCGGAGACGGGGTAGGTTTGGCAACGTTGGGCATAATTTGCGCGATCTTAGTTCTAACTAGAGTGAATGCGTTAATGAAAAAATGAAAAATCTCTATTTGCTATCATCTAGCCCGGAATCACTTCCCCGGCTTAGCATAGCCGTCCTTCAGTGTCACCACGCGATTGAACACTGGCTTGCCCGGCAGTGAATCTTTGGCGTCGGCGATGAAGTATCCCACGCGAACGAACTGGCAACGCTCTCCGGGTTTGGTCTCGGCCAGCGACGGCTCTAACAATGCATCCTCAATCACTTCTAAGGACTGCGGATTCATAAACTTGGTGAAGTCTCCATCTTCGCCTGCGGCGGCATCGGGATTATCCACACTGAAGAGACGATCATAAAGCCGCACGGTTGCTCGCACCGCATGGCGCGCGGAAACCCAGTGAACTGCCGCTTTTGATTTCGGACCATCGGGCGCACTCTGCCCGTGGCGGGTGGCTTCGTCATAAGTGCAACGCAACTCGATGACTTCCCCTGCCCCGTTCTTCACGATCTTCGTGCAGGTCACGCAGAAGGCATTCGTCAGGCGGACATAAGAATTTTCTGTGAAACGACGCCAGCCCTTCGGCGGAACTTCGGCAAAGTCTTCGCGGTCGATGAAGACTTCGCGACAGAGCGAAACCTTGCGCATCCCGGCATCCGGGTCTTCCGGGTTGTTCGGCACTTCGACTTCCTCGACCTTGTCCTCGGGATAGTTTTCGATGACCAGCTTGAGCGGATGCAGCACCGCCATGCGACGCTGCGCGGTCTTGTTCAAATCATCGCGCACCGCGTTCTCCAGCACCGCCATGTCAGTGAGGGCATTGAACTTGGTGACGCCAACTCCTTTGCAAAAGGCGCGAACCGCCTCAGGTGTGTAGCCCCGACGCCTAATGCCGCTGAGCGTCGGCATCCGGGGATCATCCCAGTTGCTGACCTGACCTTCTTTGACCATCCGGAGCAGTTTGCGTTTGCTCATCACGGTCCAGTTCAGATTCAATCTGGAAAACTCGCGCTGAATGGGCCGACTCGGAAGACCCTCAACATGATCGACCAACCAATCATAGAGCGGACGATGATCCTCAAATTCCAGTGTGCAGATCGAGTGCGTGATGCTCTCAATAGCATCGCTCAGCGGATGCGCGAAATCATACATCGGATAGATGCACCAGGCATTGCCCGTCCGGTG
This sequence comes from Verrucomicrobiales bacterium, assembly GCA_038230495.1. GTDB lineage: Bacteria > Verrucomicrobiota > Verrucomicrobiia > Verrucomicrobiales > Verrucomicrobiaceae > VFKE01. The sequence goes on along the minus strand of JBBRNC010000011.1, from coordinate 60,900 downwards.
ATGCTCCGCATGCATGATGCGGTAGATGACCGGATCCCGCATATTCAGGTTCGGATGCAACATGTCGATCTTTGCCCGCAGCGTGCATTCGCCGTCTTTAAATTTCCCAGCTTTCATCCGGCGGAAAAGGTTCAAGTTTTCTTCCACGCTCCGCTCCCGGAACGGACTGGGCTTGCCGGGATCAGTGAGGGTGCCGCGATGCAGCCGCATTTGCTCGACATTAAGATCGCAGACAAAAGCCAGCTCCTTGCCGATGAGTTGCTCCGCAAACTCATACAACCTTGGAAAATAGTCGCTCGCATAGAAAAGATTCTGGCCCCAGTCGAAGCCCAGCCATTTCACATCCTCCATGATGGAGTCCACATACTCAGTCTCCTCCTTGGTGGGATTCGTGTCGTCAAACCTCAGGTGGCAACGCGAGTTAGGCGCATTTTCTTGGGCAATTCCGAAGTTCAGGCAGATGGATTTTGCGTGACCGATGTGCAGATAACCATTCGGCTCCGGCGGGAAGCGGGTGACGACCATGCCGCCGTTCTTCCCAGCGCGAACATCGTTAGCGATGATCTCGCGGATGAAATCGAGACGCGGGGCAATGGCAGGAATTGAATCAGACATGATAGTGGTGGCAGGAATCGGAAGCGGGGAAATTGCGCGCAGAGGGCGAAATCTAAATTCGAGAATGAGAACCACGAATTGACACGAATGAGCACGAATAATCAATGACTTATGAAGAACGTCAGATTCACCCAGCGGATGAGTGACACTATTATAATATCCCTCTCATCATTAGCATAGAGCGCTCGTTGCGCGTAACAGTCAGCAAGTAACGTGGGCCTCTGGCCTGCGTGTGTCGAGGGCGTCTCGCCCACGAGGGATTCAATGAAGCCTTGCGGGGCGAGACGCCCGCAACACACACAGTCGGGACGACCGTGTTACTCAGGATGCGAAACTACAAATCCCAAATTGCAAAACACGAACGAGATGACTCTGGGGCGGCGACGGTATAGTCTCTTCCATGCCAGCAAAACAGGTATTTTATTCAGGACGCGTCCAAGGGGTCGGCTTCCGCTATGCAGTAAAACGGATCGCCTCAGGATTCGAGGTCACAGGCTGGGTTCGGAATCTGCCAGATGGCCGCGTGGAATTGCAAGCGATGTCGGCAGACACAGAAGAGTTGCAGGCGTTTCTGGATGCCGTGCAAGAAAGCTCCCTGCGCGGAAACATCCGGGAGGTCGTCGTTCAGGACATTCCGCCGCTGACCGGCGTTCAGGGTTTTATTATTACCAAGTAGAATTCTGCACGCAAGGCAGTGACTTCTCGCGCATCCTATGTCCGTAGCAATTGAGTCTCGCACTTGCAGTCTTGCAAGGGCAAGATGCCCTTGCTACATTTTGACTCATGCCCCGCGAGATTGACAATACAAACTCGGCAACGCCTGCCGTGACCGTGGAAAACCTGACCAAGGTTTTCAAGGGCGCGATGGGCCGCAAGCCGCTGACCGCTGTGAGCGATCTGTCGTTCACGGTCAAGCGGGGCGAGGTCTATGGCCTGATCGGGCCGAATGGCTGCGGCAAATCCACGACGATGAAAGTGATGCTGGGCCTGCTGATTCCTAGCATAGGTAAGGCGACCATCTTTGGCCGCAACAGTTCCGAAGTGGCGAGCCGGCATGACGTCGGTTTTGTTCCCGAGAATCCCTATTTCTACAAACATCTCACTGGGCGCGAGACGCTGCATTTCTTTGGGAAGCTTTGCGGTCTCAGCGGCTCGGATTTGCGCGACCGGAGTGCGGCGATGCTTAAGCTAACAGGACTGGAGAACGCTGCCGAGCGTCGCGTGGGCGGTTACTCGAAAGGAATGCTCCAACGCATCGGACTGGCGCAGGCGCTGCTCCATGAGCCACGGTTGCTGATTCTCGACGAACCAACGGCGGGCGTGGACCCGGCTGGCTCGCGGCGCATTCGCGATCTCATCATGGAGTTCAAGGAACGCGGCATCACGATAGTGGTCACTTCCCATCTGCTGGAACAAATGCAGGAGGTGTGTGATCGCGTGGGCATCATGTCCCAAGGGCGCATGGTGCGTGAAGGAAGGCTGGAAGATTTGATCTCGGTCGAGAATCAAACGGAGATCATTTTAGAAAATGCCACGCCGGAGCAACTCGATAAAATCCGAGCGCTGATTAGCGGTGCTGGTGGCTCGACTAAGCTGGTCTCGCTGGGCAAGCCCCGCACCACGCTGGAGCGGCTGTTCTTGGAAACCACTGTCCAGACGGGAGAAGGAGAATAAATGAGCGCATCCGCAGTCACAGAACCATCAATGAAGAGCTACAAAGCTTTTTCTCCGTCGCGCATTTGGACCATCGCCACGAATACTTTGACGCAATTGTTGCGGATGAAGATACTCGGGTTCCTCGTAGTTTTCGCGATCATTATCGTTGCGGCAGCATACGCATTTCCCACGATGAGTCCGGAACAACAGCTCAAACAGCTCAAGGATTGGAGCTTCGGAGTGCTTCAAGTATTCTCCATCGTTATCGCCATCGCGGCCACTGCGCTTCTGCTGCCGCGAGATGTGGAGGATCGCACGCTCTACACGATCCTGAGCAAGCCGGTGCCACGGCACGAATATCTCATCGGGAAACTGCTCGGTGTCCTGCTGCTCATTGGCGGAGGGTTGTTGATCATGGACATCTTTTTCTGCGGAGTCGTCTGGTTGAAACAATGGACGATTACAGCGAGCAATATCGCCGCCTTGCAGTCGGAGCAGAACGGCACTGCGGAAAACATCGCTGCCATGACCGATTACATCGATAGGCAGGGACTCTCATGGAACCTTCAAGCAGGCGTTTGGTGTGTATTTCTCAAGGCAGCTGTTGTCACCTCACTGGCTTTGCTGATGTCGTGCGTTGCCTCATCCACCCTGTTCACGATCCTCGTAAGCATTTGCTTTACCGTTGTCGGTCATGGTGAAGGACTGTTGCGGAGCTATGTGTTCAAATCCCTCGCGATTACATGGAAAAAGTTTCTTTCCTTTCTACTGGCCGTCATTTGCCCGGACCTATCGCTCTTTGATGAAGTGCAAGCCGTGATTGATGGCAATGCCATCCCGCTCAGCACGTTGGGACAAATCACTGGCTTCGCGCTGCTATATGTCGTGCTCTACACTTCAGTAGCATATTTAATTTTCTCAGAGAAGGAGCTTTGAACGCATGAAAAAAAAGCTCACTGCCTTTGCCTTGTTCATCGTTGCTGGCATTGCGAAGCTCCCAATGGAGCAGCGTCTCTCGGATGATCTTCATGCAAAGGGTCTGCTGGAAGAACCCGTGGGGGTTGATATGGTGGAGAGCATTGGCCAGATGGGCTTGGCGGCTTCGTTTGGCGGGTTGAGATCCTTGGTGGCCAGCATCACTTATCTCCAGGCATATTCGGCCTTTGAAGATGTGGACTGGGGCAAAGTGGATTCGTTGATGACGATCACCACGAGATTGCAGCCGCGTGAAGTCACTTACTGGGACGATGCCGCGTGGCATCAGGCCTGGAATGCGGCCTCTCATTATCTGCGCGACGAAAACCTGCGGGCGGCGCTGCGCCAGAAACTGTTCAACGACCATGTCGAACGGGGCCTTGTAATTATCAATGAGGGCCTTCGCTACTTGCCCGAAAATCGAAAACTGCTGGTCAGGCTAGGCGACCTCTATTGCGACAGGAAACACGATCCTGCGAAATCGGCGGAAGCTTATCTGGCAGCTTATGCACATGGGGCGCTGCGCTTTTATGAACGAAAAGCGGCTTATGAACTTGTGAAGGTCAATGACCGCGCCGCATGGGAGCACGCCTATGCGATTCTGAAAAAAAGTTATGACGACGATCTGGACACACCCAGTGTCATGACCAATCTCCCGATCCTCGAACAACGGCTCGACATTCCACCGGAAAAGCGCGTAAAACCAGGCAAAGGCAAGATGCCGGATGTGACGAAGAAAGGTCTGCAAAGGCCGTCAGGAAAATGAAGTCATCGCTTCTTCAAACTCCGACTGATACGGATGCGGAAGAGTAGGATTCGTCAATTTTATGCGCGAGCGCGAAGTCCTTGTCCGTCAGTCCCCCTTTGCTGTGCGTAGTCAGAGTGACACTAACCTTGCGCCAGAGAACGAGCAGATCGGGATGATGATTAACCTCCTCCGCGAGTTGCGCGACGGCATTAACGAACGCAATGCCGCCCAAGTAGCTGGTAAAGGAAAAGGTGCGGCTGATAGTCGTTCCCTCACGTTGCCACAAAGGCAGCGCGGACATCTCTTTGATAATGGCGTCGTCGGATAGCGGAATGGCCATGTCCCAGCATGACACTCGCGGGCTGAAGCGCATCCGTTTTGTCTTGCAAGGTGCATCGCGCGGCCTATAAACAACGTTCCGCCGCACTCATTCTGAGATCGCTCCAAACCTTCATTTATCATTCCTCATGGGCCACATCTATAACAACATCGTCGAAACCATTGGTCGCACTCCGCTGGTCAAACTCAACCGTGTCGCCGCGCATGTGGACGCCACGGTCGCGCTCAAATGTGAATTCTTTAATCCCCTCGGCTCCGTGAAAGACCGTATCGGGATGGCGATGATCGAGGACGCGGAGAAGCGCGGCATCTTGAACAAGGACACCATCATCGTGGAACCCACCAGCGGGAACACCGGCATCGCGCTGGCATTTGTCGCGGCGGCGAAGGGTTACAAAATCATCCTGACCATGCCGGAAACGATGTCGCTGGAACGCCGCACATTGCTAGCGCTGCTCGGTGCCGATCTCGTTCTCACACCGGGGCCACAAGGCATGAAGGGCGCCATTGCGAAGGCTGAGGAAATTGTGAAAAACACTCCCGGTGCTTGGATGCCACAACAATTCGAGAATCCAGCCAATCCGGAGATTCACATGAAGACCACGGCTGAAGAAATCTGGGCGGACACCGACGGCAAGGTGGACTTCCTCGTCTCTGCCGTCGGCACTGGCGGCACCATCACCGGTTGCGTAGAAGTCATCAAGGCGCGCAAACCCAGCTTCCAAGCCATCGCCGTGGAGCCTGAGGCATCGCCAGTCATCACACAGACGCTCGCGGGCGAACCCGTTCAGCCTGGTCCGCACAAAATTCAGGGAACCGGCGCGGGCTTCGTGCCCAAGAATCTTCACCTCAAGGACAGTAAAGGCCAGCCTCAGATTGTCGAGTGCATCAAGGTCTCCAATGACGACGCCTTCGCCATGGCGCGCCGACTCGCGAAAGAAGAAGGCCTCCTCGTCGGCATCAGCACCGGGGCCAATGTGGTCGCAGCATTGCAAGTCGCCGCTCGCCCGGAAAATAAAGGCAAAACCATCGTGACCATCGCCTGCTCAACCGGTGAGCGTTATCTTTCCACTGCGTTGGCCGACGAAGCCCGCGCCAAAGTTGGGGCCTAATCACTACAAAAAAATATTCTAAATTTATTATGTCTGACACTACCCATGCCACCGCGCCCGTTACGGCGATCCCCTCCGAGAGCAAGATCGAACAGTTCTTGGAAAATAACTTCAAGGCCATCATGCTGGGCTTGGTGCTGCTCGCCGTGGTGCTCTTGGCTCTGGGCGTGAAACGTTACCTAGGCCATCAGACGGAAATTGAGGCCGCAGAGAGATTCACCGCTGCCGACAGCGTGGAAGATTGTGATTTCGTGATTCAGAAATACTCCGGCAGTGTCGCCGCTGGTAATGCCATGTTGATGAAAGCCGGGTTGCTTTGGGATCAGGGCAAGAAGGAATCTTCCATCAATGCGCTCAAAGATTTCGCGAAGGATTACAAAACGCATACCATGCTTCCACAGACGCTGCTGGCGCTCGCATCAAAGCAAGCAGCCATTGGCGAGAATGATGGCGCGCGACAGACTTGCGACACGCTTCTAAAAACCTATCCTCAATCCGAGGTGGCCGCCGCTGCGCAAATCCAACTCGGCGATCTGCTCTGGCAGGAAGGAAAAATCGACGACGCGAAAAAGCTCTTCGAGTCCCTGCCCCAGAAATATCCCAATAATATGACCGTGTTTTACAATTCCGTGATGCAGCGCCTAGAACTCATGGTTGCAGGACTTCCCATGACAGAAGTGGACGGCCCACCTCCAGCGCCCAAGCTAGAAACTCCATTGGCCAATGATCCCGATGCGGAATTGAAAAAGAAAATCATGGAAGTCCTTCCAGGAAATCTGCAAATCGCTCCGACAGTTGATTTGAAGCCAACACCCGGCCCTGAGGTTATCAACCCCCCGATCTCGCCGCCAGTTCCGATTCCTGCACCGACTCCGCAGAAGCCTTAATGCTCGCAGCGGAAATTGAATTGCCGCAAAAGAGCACAGAGAGTTTAGAGCTAGGCCTAGATGCGTCTCGCTCACGTTGCTGGTTGGCATTCCAAGTGCAGATGGGCATTCCAAGGATTGATGGCGTCTCGCCGTCATTGGTGGTATTGACGGCGAGACGCCATCAATCCTTGGTGCGTTACAGCATTAGGGATATTGGTTTGACTCAGTCAGCCCGTGAATCTTTTGCCTTCGGCTTGAGCTTCGTGTCCACGCTGGGCAATACTACTTTTGCAGAGTTTTCCACGCTAACATGCTGACGGAAAATTTTGACTGTTGCTCCAAGAAGTAGCAGCGCCAGAATGCCAACGATGAGACGCTTTTCTTCTGGCGAGAGCATATTAGATCACCCGGTCGTTTCCGCCATCCACCGGAATCTGCGCACCAGTGACTTTACTAAAGAGCGGCGAAGCCATGGCGGCGACCATGTTGCCAATGTCTTTGGATTTGATCTCCACTTTCATCAGGTTCTTGGTCTTGTATTCTTCAACGGTCATGCCGTAACGCGCCGCACTCTTCTGCAAAGCCTCAGGCGTCCAGAGCTTGGTATCGAACACAGCATCGGGATGCACGATATTCACGCGCACCTTGTCGGGTGCGAGTTCCATCGCAGCCACGCGGCAAAGCTGGGTGAGCGCGGCCTTGCTGCATGAATAGGCCGATGCGCCAGGGCCGGGGGCTTTAAAATTGCGGCTGCCGACGAAAATGATGCTGGCATCGATCCCCTGTTTCACAAACGGGATCACCTTGCTCATGAGCTTCTGATGGCTCGTGAGATTAATCATAAGGGTGCGATCCCAGTCGGACTGCGCCATCACGTCGAGATAGTCATTCTTCGGAAAGATGCCCGCATTAGAAACGACGATGTCGATGCCGCCGAACTCGCGCACCGCGAAATTGATCGCGTCCGTCACTGGCTGATCCTCGGTCAAATTCACCACGATACCAATGGCACCTATCTTCTGCATGATACCGGGAATTTCTTTATCGATATCAAGACCGATGACCTGCGCGCCCTGCTCGGCCAGTGACTCCGCGATGGCGAATCCAATGCCTGCCGCGCAGCCAGTGACCAGTGCGACTTTGCCTTGATGCACTTTGCGCGACGGGCCTTTGCGCAGCTTGGCCTGCTCCAGTTCCCAATACTCAATAGCAAAAATATCCTGCTCGCTCAGCGGCGCCCATCCACCGGTCGCTTCACCAATGGCCACAGTCTTCGCCGTATGGGTAGCGATGTCCGCGACAATGTTCGCGTCCTTCACCGTGTCGCCAAAGCACACGATGCCGTTCCCCTGCCACAAAGCAAAACGCGGAGCGGGATCGAGCATGGTTTCGTCCTTGGCATGACGCTTGAAATATGCGGCGTAATCGTCGGCAAATTTCTGCAAGCTGGATTCGATGTCTTCGCCGATGATAGCAGGCACGCGCTTGGTGCGAATGCTATGATCCGGCGTCAGCGGGCCGCGGATTGCAGCATCGCCGATAGATGTGTAGGCAATTTGATCCGGCGCATTGAGCATTCGTGCGATTTGCGGGAAGCCACGCTTCGCGCTGACGGCTTTGCGGAGTTTCGCGAGGGAAAGGAGATCAAGGGAGCGCGGGCTTCCAGCCCGTGAATCTGAAAGCACGGGCGAGACGCCCGCGCTCCCCTTAAGAAACTCCTCAGCGAGCGTCACCAGTTCGATGTGCTTCTCGTAGCTCGCCTTCGCATCGTCCGCGAAAGTGAAAAGTCCGTGCTTCAGGAGCACAATACCCTCGATACCTTCCTTGCGCAGGTCGCGCGTCTTGAGCACATCGTGCACTTGCTTCGCCAGCAGAAAGCCCGGCATCACATAGGGCAGCACCAGCACCCGCTTGCCAAAACATTCAACCACACGCTGCTCGCTGTTCTTATTGCAAGTCAGCGCGGAAATCGCATTCGCGTGCGAGTGATCCACGAATTTGAACGGAAGAATCGCGTGCAAAATGGCCTCGATGCTCGCAGCGGGCGCGTTGGGATTCGTCATCGCCGCGCGCTGTTGCAGCACCATGTCGGCATCCGTCATCGCTGACAGTTCGGCCATTTTCAGCAGCGCACTCATGCGCACTGGAGAGAAGCCTGCGCGTTCGATGGTCGCCAAGTCCCAGCCCGAACCTTTCACATAACAAATTTTTACTGGCTCACCAAAGAAGTCTTTTTCATCCGCTTTTACGGAAGTATTGCCGCCGCCATGCAAGACAAGTTCCGGGTTGCGCCCGAGCAAGCGCGACGTGTAAACGCGTTGACCCAGCGGATCGGTGCCAAATGTGGCGGCTTCAGTGTCGTTCCAGAGGCTTTGCATAGTATAAAATGAGATCGAAAGGGTGCGGAGTTTGCCGTCCGGTGCAAGCGAAAGTGCCGACCGGAATCATTTCCTAGCCAATTCTCCAAAGAGCCATCAATCTTATCCGACCTGCATTACCGCCATGAACATCTCTCCGCTTAAACTCACAGTCTTGATCTTACTGTTCTTAGCTGGCAATATTTTCGCGGCAACCAGCGCCCAGAGTCTGCCTAACATCGTCTTCCTCTTGGCTGACGATCTCGGGCGCGGTGACCTGCATTGCTACGGGCACCCATATGCGCGCACGCCGAACATTGATTCGCTCGCCAAAGACGGCACGCGCTTCATGCAATACCACGCCACCGGCTGCACTTGCTGCCCAGCACGCACAGGTCTTATGACGTCTAAGTATCCGGCAACTTACCCGACTTATCCGGCGAACGGCGGTTTTGCGAATCACGTCACCATTACCGAGCTTTTGAAAAAGCAGGGTTACGCTACAGGGCACTTTGGCAAATGGCACATTGGGCCAGATCAGAAGCCCGGCACCTACGGCATTGATTCCATCGGTGCGGGCGAGGAAGAAGGCGGCAAGAAAAAGAAAGCTGCTGATGAACGCGGACGTGACGCGCACATTTATGATGATGCCATCAATTTCATCGAACAGCACAAAGGCGGACCGTTTTATGTGAACGTCTGGGGCCACATCCCGCATAATCCTGTGAATCCCACTGACGCGCTGGTAAAGCGTTGGACGGAGCTGAAAGTAAAGGACAGCGATTTCCCATCGCAGATGCTCGGTAAGTTCGGCGACGTGCGCAAAGCTGGCGGTGATGTGGACGACGGGATGCGCCGCTATCTCGCCGACATCGAATCGCTCGATGACGCCGTAGGACGCATTCTGAAAAAACTCGATGAACTCGGACTGCGTGAAAACACCATCGTTGTCTTCAACAGCGATCAAGGCGCGGATATGACCAAGGCCGGCCAAGGCGGACTGCGCTTCAATCAAATGGGCTGCAATGGCCCACAATGCGGCGGCAAGCACACGAATTGGGAAGGTGGCCTCGATGTGCCATGGATCGTGCGCTGGCCCGCTCATGTGCCTGCGAATCGTGTGGATGAGAAATCCGTCATCAGCGGTGCCGACTGGCTGCCCACGCTCTGCGCCATCACAGGTGTGAAAATCAATGCTGCTGATTTCGATGGCGAGGACACTTCCGCCGCATGGTTTGGCAAAGGCCCCCACGTGCGCAACAAGCCGCTCTTCTGGAAAACCAGTTCACCCGGCAGCGAGTCTGTCATCCGTGAAGGCCAATGGAAACTCGTCCATCCAACGCGCAAGAAAGCGGGCGATGTCGAACTCTATGATCTCACCTCCGATCCCTCCGAATCGAAAGACCTCGCCGCAAAGCATCCCGACATCGTAAAAAAACTCTCCACAAAAGTGGAGGCCTGGGTGGACAAGTTGCCGAAGGAATACATCAAGTCGGATGACAAACAGGATTGAGCATCACCAACATGAATAGACAGACCTATATTCTCCTCGCGTCACTGCTGCTGGCCGTTTCACTGTGCGCAGCCGAGCACTATGAACCGCTAAATGCTTACAGCGGCCCGAGTGTGCATGGCGTGGACACCTCCACCCTGACTGGCAAAGTCATGGCTGGTTATCAGGGTTGGTTTAACTGCGAGGGCGATGGAGCGAACTTGAGCTGGACTCATTGGGCGCAGCAAAGCAAAAAGTCTTTTGCGCCCGGCAACGTCAAAGTTGATCTCTGGCCTGATGTATCGGAGTTGGGAGCTGACGAACTATATACCACTGGTTTCAAACTCGCTGACGGTTCACCGGCCAAGGTCTTCAGTTCTTACAATCGCGCTACGGTGCTACGTCACTTTGAATGGATGCGCATCTACGGCATTGATGGAGTGTTTGTGCAACGATTTGCCAATGGCTTGGGCAAAGGGGATGGGCGGTATCATAAAGATGTCGTCCTCGCAAACTGCCGTGAAGGTGCCAATCGTTCAGGCCGCGCTTATGCGGTGATGTATGATCTCAGCGGATTGAAAGCGGGCGGCGTGGCTCGCGTGCGAGATGATTGGAAGATGCTTCGCGAGCGGATGAACATCGGAAATGACCCGGCCTATCTCCGACATCGCGGGAAGCCGCTCGTGGCCGTTTGGGGTATCGGCTTCAAGGGAAATCGCGCTTACTCGCTCGCCGAGTGCCGTGCCTTGATCGAGTTTTTAAAAGCTGACGGTTGTTCGGTTATGCTCGGTGTGCCCACTGGCTGGCGCGATCTGAATCGTGATGCAGCATCTGATCCTGCCCTGCATGATGTGGTCAAGCTAGCTGATGTGATCAGCCCGTGGACACCTGGGCGTTATCAGAACCCCAATGAAGTCGCGCATCACACGGATAAATTCTGGAAGCCTGACATTATTTGGTGCCGCCAGAAGTCGATTGATTATATACCTGTGGTGTTCCCCGGCTTCAGTTGGCACAACATGAATCCTGACTCGCCATCAAACAAAATCCCTCGACTCAAAGGCGGGTTCCTCTGGTCACAATTTGTCGGAACCAAATCTGCTGGTGCCAGCATGATCTATGTGGCCATGTTTGACGAAGTGGACGAAGGCACCGCCATATTCAAATGCACTAACTTAACGCCTGTTGGTGCGGAACCTTTCGTTACTTACGAAGGATTGCCGAGCGATCACTATCTCTGGCTCACAGGTCAGGGTGCTGCTTTGCTTCGTGGGGATTTGCCACTGCAAGCCACAGTCCCTCAGCGGAAGCTTTGAGGCTCTTTTCGTCCTGCTACACGAGTCAAGCACTGACGACAAGGCCATTCTCCTTCCCTGAAGAAGCTCCAGAAAAATCCCTCGCGTCGTGCGCGTTTGCCTCTAGTTTGCACGGGACATGTATTCTGAGTTTGATTTTCAATACGCGATGGAAAACACCAAGGTTCTGCACGAACCGGACCGTCGCATCGACACGTTTGGCAGCACCCAGTTTGAATTTCATCTGGTGAGCGAGCTGATGGACCAAGTGAACGTCACTCGCGTGCGTCAGGGCCGGATTGATGCTGCGAAACCGATGATCCTCAAACCCGAAGGCATGGACAACTGGAACTTCGACGGCTTCGGCCCCGGCGGGCAGGCCTTTGGTGAGTGGTTCAAGGATCACCTCAAGGACATCGCCGTCCTGCGTTATGGATTCACTTTCACGAGGAGCGACATTGTCGAGCAGCTTGTGCATGAGCCTGTGGTCGCCGTGTGCGACCGCATCATTGAAGACACACGCGTTTCCGGCAATCCCATGCGAGCGATCATTCAGGGCGTGGATGACACTTGGGAAATCTCGCTACTGAAGTTCACTTTCGAGATGATCCAAAAGTCGCATAACATCAACATGTTCGATTTCAAACGACGCGGCCTCATCGGCTGAACCGCGCGCGGAGCCATGTCCAGATTCAAGATCGTCCTCTTCCTCTCCTCGTTGGCTCTGGTGGCAGCCTGCGTGGCTGGTTCATGGTGGGTTTACACTCACGTTGTGAAAACTGACGATGTCGTGAAAACGGAGATCAAGCAAGTGCAGGGCAATAAACAAGCTCCACCGGATCCCGGATTGCATCGCTTTGACAAGGCTGTCGAGATCTTGCGAAGTGGAGAGATCGAGGCCGGACGCGATGCGCTCTATGAACTTCTGCGGAACTTCCCCGTCTCCACTCGTGCGACGGAAGCCAAGCGTATCATTGGCGAGATGAATCTCGACGCCATGTTCTCACAAAATCTGAACACGGCCAAAACAGACTACATCGTCCGACCGGGCGATTCGATGGGTCTAATCGCCCGAAAGAACGCCACCACAGTCGAATGCATCATGCGGGCCAATGGCATGATCAGCGGTGCGCTCCAGCCGGGCGACCACCTCTTCATCTTCCCGCTCGATTTCGACATCGTCGTTTCCGTTTCCGCGAAGACGCTCACGCTGTTGCGCAATGGCCGCTTCTTCAAAGAATACCAAGCTCTCGATGTCAAGCTCCCGCCCGGCATGAAAGTCGCCGCAGCAGTTACGACGGAAAATAAAACCGAGCCGCCCAAAGCTGTGCCTGTGGTCAAATCGACTAGTAAGAAAAAATCTTCTACCCCCACTCCAGTCACGGTGCCTGGAGAACTAACGGTGCATGACAAGGCCGCGTGGGTCGATGGCAAACGGGTGCTCTCCACAGACTCACATTTCAATAACGCGGACAAATGGATCATGGGTAGCCGCATCGGTTTCAACATCCGCGCCTTGCCACAGGCCACAGCCATTTCTGGCCCAAGCTCAGTCATCCACCCTAAATCTACTCACGCCGCGCCAGTCAAGATCAATGCTAAGACCAATGGCAAAACCAAGGGTGGCAAAACACCCTCACCCACAGCCGTGGACATTTCGGATGACGACAAAGAGGACGCAACCGCCGCCGTGCCGGAAACGGGCGTGTTCCTCGCTAGGGAAGACACCGAGGAACTTTTTACCATCATCCGCACCGGAACAAAAATCCGCGTGATTAAATAAGGAAAGCAGCTTTCATCTCCTACGCCATGAAACAGATTCTCGAATTCGAAAAGCCACTCTTCAAAGCCCGCGAGGAGCTGGAAGATATTCGCAAGAAAAACACTGCTAAGCCTACGGAGAAATATTCCCTCCAAATGGCCGATCTGGAAAAAAAGATCGCGCAGCTTGAGCGCGACACCTACGCCTCCCTTTCTCCTTGGCAGCGCGTGCAGATTGCCCGCCACACCCAGCGCCCGTATTTGCTGGATTACGCAAAGCTGTGTTTCGAGGAATTTGTCGAGCTTCACGGTGACCGCCACATCGGCGATGACAATGCCATGCCCGGCGGTTTTGCCATGCTCGATGGTCAGAAGGTAGTTTTGCTCGGCCATCAAAAGGGCCGCGATACCAAGGAAAATCTTCTGCGCAACTTCGGCAGCGCTCACCCCGAGGGCTATCGCAAAGCCCTGCGCCTCATGCGTATGGCAGAAAAATTCTCGCTCCCGGTGATCGCTCTTATCGACACCCCCGGAGCTTTCCCCGGCATCGGCGCGGAAGAGCGAAACATCGCCGAGGCCATTGCCTTCAATCTCCGTGAGATGATGACCATCCGCACTCCGATGATCTCTGTTGTGATTGGCGAAGGTGGTTCTGGCGGCGCGCTCGGCATCGGCGTCACCGATCGCGTGCTCATGTTGGAGAACGCTTATTACTCCGTCATCAGCCCCGAAGGTTGTGCAGCGATTCTCTGGAAAGATCGCAAGCACGCGCCCGAGGCCGCAGACGCACTGAAACTTAGCGCCCAGCACTTGAAAGAACTCGGCATCATCGACGGCATCATCCCGGAACCTGCGGGCGGCGCGCATCACGATCACCGCGCCACCGCCGCTTCATTGCGCAGCGCCTTGCTCTCTGCTCTCGGAGAATTGCGCGACCTGCCGATGACCAAACTCCTTGATCAGCGCTACAACAAATTCCGCGCCTTCGGTCAGTTCACGGAAGCGGCTTGAACACCTAAGCTGCGATGAAGCGATTCCCGCATCTACTTTCAATTTTTTTCGCCTGCATCATTGCAGGGCAGGTATTCGCCGATAAGGAAATTTCTCATAAACGACCCGATCCCGGACGCTTCGCTGCGGAGATTGCAAAATTCGTAAAACTGGACGCGGAACTTGCACCGGCCACTGGTGGAATTGTTTTTACGGGAAGCTCGAGTGTGCGCTTTTGGAAAGTGAACGAGGCCTTCCCTGATCTGCCCGTGCTGAATCGCGGCTTTGGCGGCTCCGTGGCCAATGACCTCATCACTTACGCGAATCAGATCGTCCTGCGCTACAAGCCCCGTTTGTTGGTGGTCTATACTGGAGGCAATGATTTGCACGCGAAGCTGACGACCGAAGAAGCATTGGAAGATTATACCAAGTTCCTTTCGCTCGTTCATGAGAAATTGCCGGACACGCGCATCGTTGTCAGTTCCGTGAAAGTCGCCCCCATTCGGGCGACGGAAATCGGAGACGTGCAGAAGCTCAACGTCCTGCTCGAATCATGGATGAAAGACAAACCTTGGATTCGCTGGGTGGAAGCGACCTCTTATCTTATGGACAGAGAAGGCCAGCCTATCGAGAGCCTGTATCGCGCCGACCGCCTGCACCTGAATGATGAAGGCTACGTCAAATGGAACGCAATCATCGGCCCCGTGGTCCGCGAGGAATGGGCAAAGGCGAATAAATAAATTCTGCGCCACATCAATCAGGGCGGCTCATCTCAAACACTCCGTGGTCAGAAGCGCTGCGATAAGTTGCGCGGAATTCATGGTTTATCACCCGGCCTTCGTAATGATAGAGGTCGCCGCACAACCCGTTGAGTTTTTGGTCTCCGCTGAACTCGCAGCCATCTTTCGTTCGCCGGACGATGTGCATCACGTTATAAGTCGCAGAGAGCGCCCCGAGAAATGTCGCGTGATAACGGAAGCCATAACTCACGGGCACGCACTGATTTGGGTCCAACACCAGACAGCGCAGTTCACCGTGATGTCCGTTGACCTCGCTGCGCCAAGTTCCCTGCCACGGCCCGGTAATGAAATGACGATCATGCCTACTCTCCTGATCGTTGATGCGCTTGAATTCGCGATTGAAAGATGATGAGCAACTGGCGAGCGCCAGACAGAAAACAAAAGTGCAAAGTGAGCGGAACATGACGGCGTATAGAAAGATTTGTCAGATGAATTGCTACAGCTAGTTTCTACATTCGATCCGCGCAATCGGATGATTGAAGAATTCCAGCCCGCACTCCACGTTTGATGTCACTCTCCCAGTTCATCCACATCTTCGCTGAAGTCTGTCTGCCGATTTTTATCTCGGTGGGCTTGGGCTGGATGCTCGACCGGAAATTCCGACTACATCTGGAAAGCATGGTGAAGCTCAACATCTACCTCATGGTGCCAGCGTTCATCTTCACGCGCATCATGGAAACTGAACTGAGCGGGCAGGAGTCCATGCGCATCGTTGCTTTCACCTGCGCGATGATCGCACTGATGTTCGTTTGCAGCTTTATTGCTGGTCGCGTTTTCAAATTCGCAGCGGCACAGAAGCAGGCGTTGTCGCTGGCGACGATGTTTTACAATTGTGGTAACTTCGGCCTTCCGCTGGTTACTCTCGCCTTCGGACACGCGGCGGTGGCGGTGCAAATCTATGTTCTCGTAACCATGAATGTCGCCACGTTTACCGTCGGTCTCTTTCTCGCACAATCGCACGGAGATGCGCCCGGCAAGCATCGTCGCGCCCTATTTAGTGTCTTGCGACAGCCTACTCTCTACGCGGTGGGCGCGGGTCTATTGTGTCGTGGATTATCGCTGCATGTGCAGAGTGTGACATGGCTCTGGCAGCCTATGGAACTACTCTCCGCTGGTCTCATAGGTTTCGCGCTGGTAACGCTGGGCGTGCAGATGTCGCAGACGAAGCCCGCCGCTTTCCACGCGCCGTTGTGGTCGGCGATCAGCATCCGGCTGGTGCTCTCCCCTATTCTCGCGGCACTGCTGGCGATGGCCTTCGGCTTCTCTCCGCAAGCGAGTGCTTCGCTGATTCTCGCAGCGGGCGCGCCCACAGCGGTGAACACCGCGCTGCTCGCTCACGAGTTCGGCGGCGATGTTTCGTTCGCCACCTCGGCGGTGTATTACAGCACCTTGTTCAGCTTGCTGACGACCACGGTGAACTTGGCGGTATTGCGAATGTGGCTCGGTGTTTAAAAGGAAGTTGAGTTGCGTTAGCCGCCTGTTGCGAATTGGATGTGCCTAGTTGAGTGCCTGATAAATGAGTCCTTTGAACGGCAATCATAACTCACCCTAACGTTTTAGCGTTTGATTCGATCTAAATGTCTCAGAGTAAGGCTCGCAACTCTCAACCATGAACTCTCATCTCCCTTTCTAGCAAAGAACGCCGCGCGAACGCTGTTGTAGGACCGGGAGTAACGTGGGCCTCTGGCCTGCGTGTGTCGGGGGCGTCTCGCCCACGCTGGGAAGCGTTGCAGGCGAGACGCCCGCAACACACACAGTCGGGACGACCGTGTTACTCAGGAGGTTTAAGACGCGAGTTCTTCAAACTTCGCGCTGCCGGCGTCGAGGTGCTTCTTGAATTCTTTCATGCGAAGAGTCACGCGTTCCTCGATGGTGCGCTCGCCAAGGCCGTCGTGCTCGGTGGCGACGAGGGCGACGAGGAATTTCTGCATCGCTTTCACATCATCCAGCATGACGTATTCCGGCGAGATGTTGTCGTCTTCGCCGATGTTGTGATAGTTGCCGAGTGGAACACTCATGCCCGCGCTGCGAATGCCGCAGGCTTGAAGTGCGCTGGCTTCACAGGCACCGGCGTCCAATAGAGAGCGCTGCACGCGGATGCCTTGCTCCAACGAGGTGCGCATGAGCATGCCTGTGAGCTGATTGTCGAAGACCGAAAGCTTGTCCCCCACACGAACGATGGGGCCATCGCCCATTTCTGCGCCATTGACTGGGCGGCTAGTTTCGACGGAGAGAAAGACGGCGTCCTTGCTGAAGGGCCAGTGTTTGCCCAGATGCCAAGCACCGAGGAATCCAACTTCTTCCGCGCGAGTGAATGCGGCGTGAACGGTGGCATCGATGCCGAGGCGGGAAAGTTCCTTGAACACGCTCACGATGATCGCGCAGCCAATGAGGTCGTCACAGGCGGGCGCTTCAATTTTTCCGTCCTCAATGTTCACGTCGAAACCCCACGTCGCAAACTCACCGGACGGCTGCTTCTTTTTCAGCGAGGCATGGGCCTCGACGAGTGCCTTGGACACACCACCGACAAATTCCCATTCACCGCTCTTGCCGGGCGATTTCACGAACGCTGGATGATCCATGTGCGCTCCGAGAACCCATTCCGGTTTGCTGACGCGCTTACCCTTGCGATAGGTCACGATCAGGTTGCCAAAGGCGTCCGTGCTCAGTTCCACATGCGGAACGTCGAGCAGGATTTGTTCGATAGCACCACGAACATGATATTCATGAAATGGTGCTGTGGGTTGATTCAGGAGCTTCTTGAGGATAGAGATGAGGGCGTCGGCCATGAGACACTGTAAACACATTTCCTTGAGTAACAAACATCATCGTGAAGAAGATTCGCCACGCCCTTGAGACTGCCATCGTGCGCTTTGGAACTTGGTTCCTGCCCAAGCTGCCGCGTCGGGCCATCATGCTGCTGGCACGCGCCACTGGTGCCGTGGCTTATGCCTGCGACTGGCGTGGGCGACACACAGCTCACGAAAATCTTCGCTGCGCCTTCGCACGCGAGGGCATCACGCCTGATCAAATCCGGCGTATCGCGCTGGGGTCCTATCAAACATTCGCGCGCACGTTTCTGGAATTTTTCTGGTCGGCGCGACTGACGCGGGAGAATTATCAAGAGATCATGCACTTCCAGTTTGAGGATCCCGCCGTGGAGGAACTGGGGCGAAAGCGCGGAGCATTGATGGTGACGCTCCATTTCGGGAACTTCGAGGTGTTGAGCAATTGCTGGGGCTTCCGTGATTTTAGCTACTTGGTGGTGGCGCAAGAATTCAAGAATCCCGCGCTCACTGAAATCTTTGCGCGACTCCGCAGCATGACCGGTCACAAAGTAATCCCGCAAATTGGTGCCATGTTGCGGCTGATCAAAAACCTTTCTCATCAAGGCAGCGCGGCCATGGTGACTGATCTGAACATCAAGCCCGGTAAGATGGCCGCAGCGGTGCGCTACTTCGGCTTGCTCAATTCCGTGACCACGCTGCACACGAACATTTCCAAACGACTTGGCCTGCCGATCATCGTTAGCATCGCCACACCGCTCGGCGACGACGGGTATCGCGTGAATGTGGAGGCGGCGCTGGAGCCGGGTGACTTCGACTCCCCCGTCACTATGGCGCGGGCGATGTGGGAACTTTGCGAGAAACGAATCCGAGAATCACCTGAGGCCTGGATGTGGATGTATAAACACTGGCGCTATCTGCCTACACCCGAACCGGACCCGGCCTATCCTGATTACGCGAACTATTGGAAGCTCTTCCAGAAGCTCGTGGAGGACACGGGGGAATGAAAAAGGCGCGGAAGCTTCCGCGCCTTTTCAAAGGTTGAGTGAAGATGAATCCCGGAATTACTCGGCGTTCTCTTCAACGTAACGGATGACGTCACCGACGGACTGGAGCTTTTCAGCTTCTTCATCTGGCACGTCGATGCCGAATTCTTCTTCGAAGGCCATCACGAGTTCCACGGTGTCGAGGGAATCTGCGCCGAGGTCTTCGATGAATTTTGCTTCGGGAGTGACCTGTTCAGGGTTCACGCCGAGTTGTTGGACGATGATGTCACGGACTTTGTCTGCAATGTTGGTGTCTGCCATAAGGTATTGTGTGGTTGCTGTTGTGGGCGGGAGCATTAATAGGAGTGCTCGATTTCGCAACTAGGAAAATACAATTTTTCATCGGGCACCCAGTTGGCGCTCATTTCTGCGGTTCCGCAACGGGCTGGTCCGGGGGTTCATCTTCGTCGGGAGCCTTCTCGATTAGCTCGCCTTTGAAGCTAGCAATCAGCCGGTCGAGCACCTTGTCCGCGCCGCCGTATTTGAGGTCATCCACCACCGCGCGACGTTCTGAATCGTCGCTGCGATAGAAGATGTAGGCCAGGCCCTTGACGGGCCATTTGCGCTTATCCACCTTGAAAACATCGGCAAAGCGAACCTCCGCCCCGCCGGGCATAATCATGCGGTCAGCGTGACCGATGAGTGTTTTTCTAAAGTCGATCAGCACCTTCAGCCCCACGAAAAGCGCAATCGCAAGCATGGCTCCACCCCACCAGAACTGCTGGGCGATTTCCTCCTCGCTGTGTCGCTTTACCTTTTCCTGCCAGCCGAATTGTGCTGCATAGGTCGGCCATCTCGGAGGCTCTCCATTTTCGCCAGTCGGCAAACCCTCGCTTCTCGCCTTGGACATCCACTGTTCCAATGTGCCATCCTTCTTTGCCATGTCGTAGCTCTTCAGGAAGTCACCTTCAAACCAGTCTTTTCTATCCACAATTTTGTTTTCGTTCCGGTAACCAAATTTCCCGTCGTAACAAAAATATAGTCCCATCCCCACCATCATTACGGCTAGAATACCCATGCGCTGGAAGAACCATCGCGTCACGCGGCAGGTGATGACATCATCGGGGGACAGATTTGCTGGCTCATTCATTCGGCGCATTACAAACCAAAATCGAGGGCCGCGCAACTTCAACACTGCAAAGAAACTTGCCCCAGTTTGTGATTGAGGCGAGACTGTCAGCAAAATGAGAACTCTGAAATCTGCCTGCATCCTTCTAGCCGCACTCTTCTGCGCCTCGCTGCCAGCCCAAGAATCCGGCGGCCCGCCCCCGAGAAATCTCCCCACTGGGAAAGAGCCAAAGAAGTCCGAAATCAAAAAAACTGGTGACATGACCTATGATCTCGGCGGCATCCTTCTCAATAGTGCCACTAAAGAGATTCGTGTGCCCTGCACTGTGAACATGACCGAGGGTTCCGTCGAATACGCCTTGGTTGCTGAAACTGGAAAGACTCACGAGAGCCTCTTAAAGACCAAGGTTCTACCCTTTGATCTTCAAGTCGCCTTGCTGCTCTGCCGCTATGAACCACACGCCGGGGAAATCATCAAGACTCTCTTCAATCCCCCGCCTGAACTTATGGCTATGGCCGCGAAACCGATGGCCAAGCCCGGAGCGAACCGCTTGAAGCTAAATCTGGAATGGAAGGACAAAGATGGCAAAGTGCAGACCGCCGCTCTCGGCGACTGGATTCACGATGATGCCTCTAACAAATCTCTCAATATTCCTTATTGGATATTCACCGGCTCAGACTTCGGCGACGGCATGTTTGCCGCTGAACTCGAAGGGTCGTTTATCTCCGTCCACTTCGATCTCGTCAGCATGATCGGCAGTCCCGCGAAATTGATCGGAAACGACGCCAACTGGGAACTGGACACAAAAGTCATTCCGCCCATCGACACACCTGTCACGCTCGTCATCACACCTCACGTTGAACCCTTGAAAAAATAACTCATGAAACTCGCCTCCATCCTCACCGCCACATTAGCCGTCAGCATGCTGCACGCGCAGACCACCCTGCCCGACCGCAATGCCTCGCTAAAACAGGAAATCCAGCTCGCCATTCAGCGCGGTGTCACATTTTTGAAGACGCAGCAAAACAAAGAAACCGGCGCGTGGAGCACGCCCGATGAACCCGCCGTCACCGGCCTCGCCCTCACTGCCATCATGGGCGATCCCGGACGCAAGCGCACCGACGCCCAGCCTGCGGAAGCGAAACTCGGCTACGACTTCCTCTTAAAGAACGTCAAGCCCGACGGCGGCATCTACGGGAAAGGCCGCGCCAATTACAACACCTCCATTGCCCTCATGGCCTTCGTTATGAATCCCCTGCCCGAATACGAACAGACCATTCTCAAGGCGCGCAAGTTCGTCGTCGGTCAGCAGAACGATTTCACCAAAGAAGGTGAACCCAATAACCCCTTCAACGGTGGCGTCGGCTACGGCACAGCCAAGCCCGACTCCCCCGCGCACGCCGACCTCTCGAACACCCACTTTTCCATCGAGGCCTTGTATTATTCCAAGAAGCTCTTTGAGGACAGCGGCAAGCCCATTGATAAAAAAGACGACCTCGACTGGAACGCCGCCATCAAGTTCATCGAACGCTGCCAGAATCGCCCCGACTCCAACGACCCCAAGAACCCCGGCGGCTTCGTCTATGAACCCGGCAGCAGCAAAGCCGGTGTGGACAAGCTCCCTGACGGACGCACCGCCATGCGCAGCTACGGCAGCATCAGCTACGCCGGCATGATGAGCTTCATCTACGCGGGACTCACTGTGGACGATCCCCGCGTCCAGGCCGCGCTCAAGTGGCTCGGAGATAACTACACGCTCGACGAAAACCCCGGCATGGGCGCGGAAGGCCAGTATTATTACTACCACACCATGGCCAAAGCCCTCACCGCAGCCGGCATTGACGAATTGAAAACCAAGGACGGCAAAATGGTCAACTGGCGCGACGCCCTCGCCCGCAAGCTCCTCAACACCCAGTCCGCCGACGGCTCATGGAAGAATGACAAAGCCGCCCGCTGGATGGAAGGCGACCCTGTCTTAGTTACTGGTTATACTCTGATGGCGTTGGAGCATGTTTATCATTCACTGAAATAACATCAGGGGTTAGTAAGTTCTGGGGTAGGATTAAGTCTCGCTCGGAGAGATTTTCTTCGGGGCTTCTCGCTCGGGCTACGTTTCGAGAACTGTAATATGTCGCTCAGCGCCTCCGGCCTGTGTGTCGAACTGGCATGGCGAAGCCTGCCTGTTCTCCTTCATCCTGGGCGAAGCGTAGTCGTGATAAATCTAGCAGCGTGCAGAATGCCCGTGCGACACACAGTCCAGAGGCGCTGTGCCACGTAGAGTTTCTGATGAGCGATCAGCGGAACTATCTTGCTCCTATATCTTCTTAAACGGAGGCGTGAGATAGACTTTTCTGCGGTCGATCTTTCCGCCGATGGATTTGAACCAATCGCGCAATGCAGGTTTCATATGGCGTCCGTCGCGAAGTGCGTTGAGATCGAATTGAATATTGCCGCCGGGTTTAAGGTGTTTGAGGAGGTCGTTGAGGAAGTATCGCCATTCTTCACGCCCCCAATGGGTGTCATCGGCACGGCGATTAAAGCAAGTCATGTGACCCGTGATGAAATCGAATTTCTCGCCGAGATCAGGCAGTGGCTGGAAGGGTTCGATGCGCCAGATGACGCGCGGGAGCTTGAGCAGTTCGAAGGTTTCGCGGAAGACTGGCTCCGTATCGATGTCCATGCCGACCACATCGTGACCGAGGCATTTAAGAATGTGCAGGAAATAGCCGGAGCCGGAGCCGATGTCGAGGATGCGGAGTTTCGGCGGTGCCTGACGGATGCGGTGGTCGCGCACACGCTTCACATTGGTGCTCATCCAATCATCGAGATTGAGATACTTCTTCGGGTTGACCTGTTCTTTCGGATCATAATAACGGGCGCGAATTTTTTCAAAGCCATCCTTGTCGATGGCGTCAATGAACGGCTGCGCAGACAGCGGATAGGTAAGGCGTCGCAGCATGGCTTTGGTGCTTTGCCAGGCATCGAGGTTGAAGACTTTTTTGACTTTATGGGAGAGGCGCATGTGAGGGGCTTTCTTTAAGCCGCGCCCCAGTTGGTTCAAGCGGGATTATTGCGTTGACCAGCGGCGCGGGCTGGCGAATACCTGCTCGTGGCCCAGCGCAATTCAGAACCAGATTACTATAAAGAGTTCCTCGCCGAGCGTGAGGAGATTCGCCGTTACAAATGGATCGAGAGTCAGCGGGAAGGCCACGACATCGGTTTTGAGCGCGCACTCACGGAATGGGTGGCGGGTCATCGCGAAACCTGGCGGGCCGAGCGGCAGCAACAAGAGAGTGATTGATCACCGCATATCGCCGAGCGCGGGGAACTGCTCGCGCCACTGACGGACTTCATTGGCATCAATGCGCGCACTGAGAACGCGTTCGCTTTCACCAGCATCGGCAATGATGTGTCCATGCGGACTAACGACGATGCTGCGCCCGTTGTAGGAATTACCGGGATCAGTGCCGCAGCGATTCACACCGATGACGTATGCTTGATTTTCTATCGCACGCGCTTGCAACAGCGTGAGCCAATGTTGATGCCGCTTCACGGGCCAGTTCGCGATGACGATGAACAATTCCACACCGAGCTTCACTGCAGCGCGAAAGTGCTCGGGGAAACGGAGGTCGTAACAGATGAAGGGTGCCGCCTTGATTCCGTTCCACTGGAAGGTGACGATTTCACTCCCAGCCGGATAAGGTTCGCCCTCACTCACTGGAGAAAAGGGCTGAAGCTTCGTGTATCGCGCGAGCAAGGTTCCGTCGGGCGCGATAGCAACGGCTTGATTCGCGCCATGACCGTTATGGACTCGGCTAACGAGTCCGCTCACAATGGTGCTCTGGTGCAGCGTAGCCATTTCGCCAAGAAATGTTTCATCTTCCAATGCATCAGATTGAGCCGCAGCGGCGGCATTCATGCTGAATCCACTAAACGCCATCTCCGGTAGCACAACGAGCGATCCCGATGCCGGGCGCGCCTGATCGAGAAGGGCGCGAACTTTGCCGTGGTTCACAGCGCGATTCTCCCAAACTACATCGAACTGAACAAGGTGAACATTCATGTGGTGGCGGGTCTCAGGGGCATTTCAGGACAAGGGTTGCACATGAATAACGAGGAAACGTGGAGTCAAAAGGGTTGCGTTGGTAATATTTCTAGGCTTTTTTGAAATGAATACAGCACTTCGGATGTCTGTGTTCCAAATACATCTCATGAATCAATTCTTCAAACTTCAATGGATGCCACGTGTGAGTGGCATTTTCCTTACTGTTTTCGCAACCACCGCACTGGCAGAAAAATCTGCGGGGGTCGAAAAAGTCGAGGGCGGCAAGTTCCCCGGTTATGTCGTGGACGAAGTCGTGGTGCCTGTGCCCAGCGAAATTTTTGCCGTGTTGGACAAACTTGGCGATCCGAACTGGAAGGATGAAATGCGCAAGGTGAAGATGCCGGACACCACGGATCGCAGGGAACTCTCGCTAGTGTTTGGTTCCGTGGTCGCAGAGGGTTTTGTCGCTGTGCAGGCCAAAGACCGTCTGGCGGTTGAGGAGATCGGACGCGATGTCATCAATCTTTCCACTAAACTCGCCCTCGGCAAATCAGTCCAACGCCACGCCCAAAGCATTCTGGATGCCGTGAAGAAAGAAGACTGGAAAGCAGCGCGCAAGGAACTCGACCAGACCCAGGCCACCGTGCGTGCGGAAATGGACAGGCTACAAGATAGCGAACTCGCCCAATGTGTTAGCCTCGGCGGCTGGCTGCGCGGCACCGCTTCCGTGACCTCCGTGATCACGAAAGCCTACACCCAAGACCGCGCAGAACTGCTCAACCAGCCCATGCTAGTCGAGCATTTTTCCAAGTCGATCGGCGCCATGTCGGCATCCGCTCGCACTAACAAACTCATTACGGCCATCAGCAAAGGATTGGATAAAATCCGCAAAGACATGGATGTTGCTGATGGAAATTTCCCACAGGACAAAGTGCAATCCATCCAGTCCACCTGCGAAGATCTCCTCGCCATGATGCTCCAAACCAAGAAGGCGGGTAAATAATCCTATGAAGTGCGCGATGATAAAACCGCCCAAGCAGAAGTTTGCATTATTCTGCACGATGCTGCTGACCTTCGGGCTAGCGGTTCTTCACGCCAACGTGGACGAGGCCCATGACCACACCATGGAAGCCGCGACACCCTATGTCGAACAGGGTTACACCGTGCGTGAGGACTATTGGAACGGCGAAGTGGTGAGCGGTCAGAAACTCTCGATTCGGCATCAGTTATTCAAAGGCAATGAATACGCCTTCTGGCTCGGCACTGCGAACCCCGACTGCGAACTTGATCTAGCAATCTTTGACGACAAAAACCGCCCTGTGCACATGGAGCGCAAGGAAGGCAAGCACACCTGTTCCGTGCGGGTGAACCCACCGAAAACCGGGACCTACACCGTGGTATTTTTCGTGAAGAGCAAAAAAGAGCTCGGAGTGACTTGGGCGCTGGCTTATGGATATCGTTAATTAAGGCAGTTTTGGCGTCCATGCCTATCGCCACGATTACTTACGAAACTGCACAGTTTCTGCATTCCTTATTGGGAAATGACATCGGAAACTTGAAGGCTCTAGGCGAGGCCTTTGATGTCCGCGTGACCTCTCGCGACGGCTGGATTCGGATGGAGGGAACCGACGAGGGCATCGCATCTTCCCGACAGGTGCTTGCCGAACTTGAAATTATTCGGCGTCAGGGCGGCGAAGTCACTCTCCCCATGTTTCAACTGATCGTGGACAATACACGTCAGCCTTGGGCCGAGGCTCCCGCTGACCGTATCATGGAACTCCGACTTCTCGGCTCTGCTAGAAAGCCGCCAGTTTTGGCGAAAACCCGGGGCCAAGTCGATTACCTCAAAGCCATGCGCGAAAATGCGGTGGTCTTCGGCACCGGACCCGCCGGCACAGGCAAAACTTTCCTCGCCATGGCCCAAGCATTGCAGATGTTACGTGACAAAACCGTCCATCGGATTGTGCTAGCACGCCCCGCGGTCGAAGCAGGAGAAGCCCTCGGCTTCCTTCCGGGTGATCTTAAGGAAAAGATCCTCCCCTACCTCCGTCCGCTCTATGACGCGCTCTATGACATGCTCGAAAAGGAGGAAGCTGACCGCCTGATTGAGCGCGAAATCGTAGAAATTGCCCCTCTCGCCTACATGCGGGGCCGAACTCTGAAGAATTCCTTCATCATTCTCGATGAGGCGCAGAACACTACATCAGAGCAAATGTTCATGTTCCTGACCCGATTGGGAGAAAATTCCCGTTGTGTGATCACCGGCGACCCATCGCAGATCGATTTGAAACGGGGAACGCGCTCCGGTTTAGCTGAAGCATTAAAAGCGTTAAAACATGTGCAAGACATTCATTTTGTTGAATTTGCACCTCAAGATGTCGTTCGACTTCCAGTCGTTCGCCGCATTATCGAAGCCTACCGAATCCATAGGGAATCCGAGGAGTAAAACGCAGAAATCCATTGAGCAAAGGCGATATCTGGGTATAATCGCCCTTCAGTTTCTCCCTAATCTATGTTCGATTTCATCAAACGGGCGCGCCTACAGCGTCAGGGTCTTTCATGCGGAAAGCATCGCCGAAAGCATTTGCAGGGAGAAATCCAGGAAGCTCTTCGTTGCAATCCCTTGGTGGGAATAGGCGTGCATGTTCTGGCGTGTATTGGTTTGATCGTACTGCTGAGCGTTCTTTCTCGTGGAATTTCAGGGCAGAATCTCGCTGATCCAGTTTTTATTATCGCCGTCAGCCTCACCGCTTCCGTTCATTGGTATCTGGGATTTCAAAGCGAACGACGGACTAATGGCCACATCCTTTTAACATTTAGTGTCATGGGATTGCAGCTCGGCCTGACCGGCCTCGCCCTACGACTGGGAATGCATCGTGATCTCGGTTCCGGTTTTTCCATTCTGCTGGTCCCACACGCGCTTGCGCCCATCATTCTCTGCATGTTGGCAGGAAGACGTCTGGGATTGTATGCCACAGTTTATACGAGCCTGTTGGGAGCATCACTGGTTCCGGACGCATACGCGTTGCCTTATGTCGCCGCTGGATTGAGCGTCGGCTTTATCGCAGTTTTCGCCAGCCAGCGCGTGCGGAAGCGCAGTCATCTTCTTACTTGCGGAGTTTATGCTGGGCTGGTGGCATCGCTCTACATGGTTTTGT
The DNA here is from genome assembly GCA_038230495.1 of Verrucomicrobiales bacterium. Taxonomy (GTDB): domain Bacteria; phylum Verrucomicrobiota; class Verrucomicrobiia; order Verrucomicrobiales; family Verrucomicrobiaceae; genus VFKE01. The sequence goes on along the minus strand of JBBRNC010000011.1, from coordinate 33,787 downwards.
TCCGACAAATCACTGTCATAATCGGCACGGCACATGATCCCCTACTGCTGGGTGCCCCGCTGCTCTGCGGCATTATCACGGCCATGATGGCGGGCGCGGCGCTTCCCGCGCTGGAGTCAATGTTTCACATGACCACGGACATCTCGTGGCTGGAGCTGGCTGATCTAAATCATCCCCTGATGAAGCGACTGTCCATCGAGGCCCCCGGAACCTATCATCACAGCCTCGTCGTCGCCAATCTCGCAGAAGCCGCTGCCGAGTCTATCGGCGCCCATGCCGGCATGTGCCGCGTCTGCTCCTACCTGCACGACATCGGGAAGCTCACTAAGCCGGAGTATTTCATCGAGAACATGAACCCCGATGAAAATCCTCACGACGACCTCACCGCGCGCATGAGTGCCCTCGTGCTCATTGCCCATGTGAAAGACGGCGTCGATCTCGCCATCCAGCACCGGCTCAATGCTCGCATCATCGACGTCATCGAGCAGCATCACGGCAACTCCCTCGTCTATTTCTTCTATCGTCGCGCCCTTGATCAGAAAAAGGAAATACTGCGGCTAGTCGAGCAAGACAAAGCCCGCGAAGACGATGTGCCCGATGTGACCGAAGACGGCTTCCGCTATCCCGGCCCCAAACCTCAGTTCAAAGAAAGTGCCATCATAAGCCTAGCCGACGCCGTGGAAGGCGCGAGCCGCACGCTCAACAAACCCACGCCCGCGCGAGTGGAGCAGGTTGTCGAAGACATTGTGCGTGATCGCCTCCTCGATCATCAACTTGATGAGTGCGACCTCACCCTGTCCGATCTTGCGGAGATCAAAGCTAGCTTCGTGAAAACACTTCTCAGCATGTTGCACAGCCGCATCAAGTATCCCAAGGAGCCGGTGGAAGTGACCCCCACCCAGATTGCCCTGAGACAGGGCCGCGAACAGGAAGCTCTCACAACCCAGGCTGCTGCCAAAGCCAGCGCGGCATGAGTTCGGAGGACATCACCCTCCACCTCTACAATCACCAGCGTCGCCAGCCCTCGCGACTCAAGCTCTGGCGTGAGGCCGCCCACCGCGCCCTGCCACTATGCCTAGCTGCTGCCAAATCAAACGAGGCCGCCTTGCTGTCGCTCAAGGAAATCGAAATCTCCTTCATCTCCGACAAAGCCATCACCCGCGTGCATGGCGAGTTCCTTGCTGACCCCACTCCCACTGACGTCATCACCTTTCCGCACGGTGAAATCCTCATCAGTCTCGACACCGCCCAACGCCAAGCTGCGGAGCATCACGAGACCTACGAACGCGAAGTCGCCCTCTACATCATTCACGGCCTGCTTCATCTTGCCGGATGGGATGATCACGAAGAATCCGAGCGGAATGAAATGCATGATCGGCAAATTAAAATTCTTTCCGAATCATTCGGTGAATAGACGTAGAACGACTTTAAAAGTCGTTACACCGTTCAACGATTTTTAAAATCGTTCTACGTCATGAAGCGAAGCAAGACGCATCGCCTACTCTCCCCCGCTCTCGCGATTCCGGATGATCTTCTCCACGGAATTTTCCGTGATGGTGTTGCCCTTGGAATCTCGACCTTTGATCGCCAGTTCACCGAAATTATATTCGATCACCAAGTTTCTCAGTCGTGGTTTGGGCTGAAGATGAATCAGCAACTTCTGCGCATTACTCTCCTCTTCCGTGTCATGTCGGGCAAAGTAGAGCACCTTGGTGCCGGGCGTCCCGACCGTCAGCGCATACTCCTTGTCGCGCGTCACGCCGCCGACTTGAAAGCGCTTACCAAAAATGCGTCCCTGTTTACCATCGCGATAGATCAGCGAATACACCGCCTGCTCGTCGCGCTTGAAAATGTTGATATAGCACGGGTTCTTGCCGACGTGGAATTTCGGAGCCACCTTGACCACGCTCATTGAGCCATCACGCGTGATGAATAGAACCTCGTCCATGCTGGAACATTTCGCGACCGGCTCCCCTTCCTTCTTCAGGCCATATCCGGCAAAGCCTTCCTTGGCATCAAGATAAAGAGTCTCATCAGCCAGTGCCACTTCCGAAGCAGCGACGCGCTCCAGTCCGCTTTTTGGAATCTTGGTGCGACGCTCTCTTCCCTTGCCATAAACTTCCCTCAATCGCTCAAAGTATTTCACGGCATAACTCGTGAGCCGCTTCAGGAAGCGCCTCACTTCCTCCATGTTATCTTCCAGCGTCTTGATCTGCTTATCGGCCTCGAACGAGTTGAACTTGGAGATGCGCTTGATCTTGATCTCTGTGAGCTTCGCGATGTCGTCCTCAGTGATCTCGCGCCGCAATAGCCCCAGATAGGGTTTCAATCCTTTCCAGATTGCGCCGATCACACCATCCCAAGTCGTCTGCTCTTCGATGTCGCGATAGATGCGCTTCTCGATAAAAATTTTCTCCAGCGAACTGAAGTGCCATTTCTCCTCCATCTCGCCCAGTTCGATTTCCAGTTCCCGTTTGAGAATCTGCTTGGTGTGTTCCGCCGACTCCCGCAGCAGTTCTGTCACGCTGATGAAACGAGGCTTGTCATTCTGAATGACCACCGCGTTCACACTGATGCTCACTTCGCAATCGGTGAACGCATAGAGCGCCTGCATGGCCTGCTCCGGGTCGGTTCCGCTCGGCAGATGCACGAGGATTTCCACGAACTCCGCTGTGTTGTCCTCCACCTTCTGCACCTTGATCTTGCTCTTTTCGTTGGCCGCGACAATCGAGTCTTGAACACTGCCTGCCGTAGTGCCAAAAGGAACTTCCGTTATGCGGAGAATATTGCGCTTCGGCACCGCCTCGATCTTCGCCCGCACTCGAACTCGTCCGCCGCGCTTGCCGTCGTTATAGTCATTCGCATCCAAGATACCGCCCTGCGGAAAATCAGGAAACACCTCGAACGGCTCATCACGCAACGCTGCAATGGAGGCGTCGCAAAGCTCAATAAAATTGTGCGGCAGAATGCGGCACGACAAACCAACCGCGATGCCCTCGACTCCTTGAGCGAGCAGTAGCGGAAATTTCATCGGGAGCGTGACTGGCTCCTTATTGCGCCCGTCATAACTCGCCGCCCATGCCGTGACCTTGGGCGAGAACGCCACGTCCATCGCGAACTTGCTGAGACGCGCCTCAATGTATCGCGGCGCGGCAGCATTGTCGCCCGTGAGGATGTTTCCCCAGTTCCCTTGGGTATCGATCAGCAATTCCTTCTGGCCCAGATTCACCATGGCATCACCAATGCTCGCATCACCATGCGGGTGATACTTCATCGTGTTACCCACCACGTTCGCGACTTTGTTGTAGCGTCCGTCATCAAGTTCATGCAGCGAATGCATAATGCGCCGCTGCACCGGCTTGAATCCGTCATCAATGTGCGGCACCGCCCGCTCCAGTATCACATAGCTCGCGTAATCAAGGAACCAGTCGCCATAGAGTTCATCCACCATTTTTACATGAGGAGACACCGCAGACGTCGGAGTCGCGGGCAGATCAGGCTGGTCGTCAGATTTTTGGCTGGGCACGTTCGGAAGCGGAAATTATTTAAGGATATTTAACTAGCATCAGCATCCGCGCAGTAAAGAGCAATGTGATGCACAGCGTGATTTCGCAATCTCATTGACAATACGGGCGCACATAGAGACGCTTTTCCATGACCTCAATTCCCGTCACTCAAGCCCGCGCCAAGCTCGATCAACTTTTGTGTGATGCCGCAGAATTGCACGAGCCGATCCAAATCACGGGCAAGCGTTCCAACGCTGTGCTCATCTCTGAGTCCGACTGGTGGAGCATTCAGGAGACACTTTATCTTGTCTCTATTCCCGGCATGAGAGAATCCATCCGCAAGGGAATGGCCGAGCCGCTCAGCATAGCCTGACCGCCGGAAGCAAGAGCGCCCTATTTGGCATTCGTGCTTTCACCTTCAATGACAACTCCTGAGGTGCGCTTAGCGTGAATGAAATATTTCGCCTTGGCGGCGGATGCATCAGGATCGTTCCAACTAAAGTCAGTGCCCGGAACTTGGGCGACTACCTGCGGCTTACTTTGATTCTCAGTCTGGCGCTCGATGATGAAGACACCATCCCGCCACTCGTGCCAGAGCGACCATGTGGCGTAGTGCACATCGGGCCACATGCGATCGCTCCAAGTAAGTTTGTTGCCGGAGTTTGTCTTCTCCACTTTAAAATCATGCACCGACGGCGGAGCATAGTCCACGAACTCGAAACTGTCCCACGGCTGGTCAGTTCCATCAAAGCCGCTGGGATTACTCATCCAGTCTTTGATGGCCTTCGCAAAGTCTGTTCCGTCGAGCATGAACGGTGGTTTCTTATAACCCCACCAACCGGGTGCCAGCACATGCACCCGCTGACGATAGAGCGCACGGAGCGAGTCCAGACTGCGATGATAGCCGGAGTGCTGGGAGTCAGGGTGATACTCCAGCAAAGCCCAGTTGGCATCAAGGCTGCGGGCTTTGGCAAACACGGTCTCGTCCGCCATATAATCAAAGGTGGTGATGCCGAGACCGAACCCGCCGAATGGCCCTTTGGCATCGTCCGCTGTCCAGAGAGGCGATGCGGTGGAGAAACGTCGCAGAAGCGGCACACTCATGCCCGAGTGATACTTCACATCAGGCAGCATGCGTTTACTGAGAAACTCGGCGGGGATTTGATGGGTGAAGAGATGTTGTTCGGGAAATCCAGTCTGAACAAAGTCAGATACCACATCCTGGTTCCATGCCCAGACAGAGAACTGACGATAGCCTGCTGCACTTTTATCCTCGTTGTCCCATGCCATCCAGAAGCGGCTTTTGAGGTCCGGCAATCTGGGAGCATCAAATCCATGTCCGGCCAGGTTGCCGCGCTCGCCCTCAGCAGGAAGCTTGTTTTTCAAGTTATCATTCCACGGCAGTGAACCCGGCGGGAAATCAACAAAGTCCCAGTATTCAAGTTTCCAGCTCGTGAAGTCAGTGCCGAAGAATTGATTGAAGCTGGGGCCGGTCCCCTTCGATTCAGAAGGACTTGGATCATCATAGAATGCGCTGCGTTTGACACCGTTGATTTGAACCCAGGGACCGGTCACGGACTCCAGTGCTGCTTGTTCGCCACGACTCGCACCTTTGGCGTAGAGACCACGATGGCGCAGCCAGTCCTGAAACTCCTGCACCGACCACGGGCTGTAACATCCCCATGCATAGGGCGACATCGGCAGTTCATTTTCCACGCTGCATCCGGCGGCAATCATGACCTCGGGATGCTCCTGGGTCGCCCATGCGAAGCCTTGCTCCTCGTTCAACCAACGAGCGGCTTCATGCCGTGCCTTGACCACTTCCAGATTCAATCGCGAAACACAGGCGAGCACACTCGTCCGCGCCAACCCCTCCTCGTTAAAGGGCTTCATGTCAGTCCAATTAGTCGCCACACCGCTACAGTTTCCATCCGCTCGCCATGCGGCATTACGCATATCTTTCTTTACGGCATCGAGAATCACAGGATAGCGGCCAATGGAGTGATTGCCCACATGATGATGCTCATGCCAGACCAGACCGTTGTCCTCCAGCAACGGCATCAGTGATTTCATGCCGGACTTGTTCCAACTCCTGGGACTGGATGCGGAAAACCCCTCGCGCATGTAGAGCCTGCCCGGTCCGAATTCAGTTTTAAGTTTCTCTATATCCTTGCGCCGCGCAGAGTCGTTGTAGCGTGCGTCATCGTAAGTCTCGTGAATGGGCACCAGATAAAAAGTGTTCTTCCAGCCGGGCTTCGGCAGAACGGGATGTTCCTTGGCGCGGGCCACGCTGAGCGGATAGATGGCGATCTCTTTCAACTCCAACTCATGCTTCCCTCTTTCAAGTGCGAGACGCATGGCTTTGAGTTCACCGGGTTCCAGTATGAACCAGACCGTCTGCCAGTCAGACCGGCCCAGCACCATTCTTCGAAGCATTCCGCGCGAACCGAATTTCCCGTCGGCACCTACCGGAGAAAGCTCGAGATATGACATCTCCTCCGACTGCCGGCAAACAATCTTGATCGCCGCAGAACCCAGCACGGAGGACGGAAGCGTTACTACGTATGAAGGATCAACACCCTTGGATTGCAAAAACATCCCGCCAGTGGTGGGCGTCGCCGTAAGATTCTTGCCCACCTTCCACAGGGCACGGTCTTGCGCCCTTGAAAAATCCCACCGCATGACAGGAACTGCTCGGGACAGTGAAAAAGTCTTCTCCAGCCAGTCAATCCCTACCTGTCCATCCGACTGACCTGGCAGCGATGACAGACTGATGACCAGAAAAATGCTGGCTAAGAAAATACAAATGAAGCGTGGCATGAGTGGCAATCATAGCCACTTTTTCACTTTGGCAATCCCCATCCGGTCAAATCAAGACGCATCTAAAAAAGAAGGAGCGCGAGTTTGTCGCCAGACCACTCGCCTAAATTTGGGTCTTCAACGTGGCCACGTCCCATGCGAACAATGGGCGAGTAGGCTTCGCCATACTCGCGCTCCTTCTCAATGATGCCGTCATTCTATTGTGGCAATTCCCATACATTGAGAATTATCCTTGCCACAGTCGTGGCGATTTGTCATCATCGTGGCCTTATGAACAAAACAAATTCCATCCTCGTCGTCGCCGCCATCGCCAGCTTTGCCATGTGTGGATTCACCCAAGCCGGTCCTAAAACTTATCAAGTGACCGGGCCAGTGCTCGAAGTCACCGATACCTCCGTCACCGTTCAGAAGGGCGATGACAAATGGGAACTGGCCCGCGATGCTAGCACCAAGATCACTGGCGAACTTAAGGTCGGCGCGAAAGTAACCATCGAATACACCATGAGCGCCGTGAACGTGGAAGTGAAAGCCGCTGATGTGATAGTTATGCCCGGGAAGAAAGTCGCACCGAAGAAAGATAAGAAGTAAGCTCTGTCTTTATGATTCACAGGGGGCACTGGCGACAGTGCCCCTTTTTTTGTGCAGGACTGCTCAACGATCAAGGAGTTACTGGAGATGACGCACGGATATCGTGAACTTTTTTGCGTAATGCGTCGGCACTTTTTACTGGTGCGGAACAGGCTCCGTTCGCGCATATGAACGCGGCTGCCATAGGAAAATCGGGATATTCCTGCGTTACTCCGGGCAGCGGGCCTTCACGTCTGTCGAACCACTCGACTTGCTTGTAAACATCTGGCAGTTGAAGGGCGGCGAACATCATTTCTTGCGCGGCTTTGTCATCCTTCCTTCCTACGATGACGATGTGCAACGGCTCGGATCCCATTTCCCGCACGGCCTGAAGCAAGGCTCCGATGAACGGGCCGCGATTGCCGGCTACATCGTCTGAGGCGGCGAAGCGAAATGCGCTCTCCGCGAGGGCGCGATGGGCGGGATTCCCACTGTGCCGGTGCAGCATGTTCGCGAAACGGGCGAGCGCGATGTTTTCATCAAACTGCGGCTTCGGCGATGCGAAAGTAAATGCTGCTCTCGCAGAAATCAGGCCGGGTGTGTCGCCGGGTTGTTTGAAAGTCTCTGCGATGAACTTTGCTGCATTCTCTGCATGCGCCATCCAGGCACGGTCACCGGTGGCTGCATAGAGCCGCAGAAATGCGCGCCCCATTGCCAGCGTATCGCCAAGATACGGCCCTGCGGCATCGTGTTCATCATGGCGGAATCCTCCACCAACCGCGGCGCGGTTTTCGATGATCCATTTTGCGGCCTTGATGGCTTCATGTAAGAAACTGTCTTCGCCGGTGGCGGCAAACATCTCGACTAGCGCGACGATGACCCAGCCGTTTTCTCTGGCATAAATGTGTTTGTCTATTCGAGGGATTCCTAGCGCGCGCCGGCCTTTGTCATCGAGTGCAAAGAAATCTCCACCGTGCTCGCCTTGCACGAGGTCGGCGTCTTGGCTGGTATAGACGACGCCATCGGGGCTGGTGAGAAACACGCGCAGATAACGATGTATCTCGCGGGCGGCGAAGAGATGCTCCGGGTCTTGGTAGCGCTCGTAACCCTGGGCATAAATGCGGAAATTTTCTGCCTGCATTTGCATGACCTTTTCGAAGTGCGGATGATCCCAGTCGCCCTCCGCAGAGTATTGATAGATACCGCCCCATACGGGATCAAGGAGCTTGCGCTGAAGTTTCAGCATTTCACGCGCGATGGTCTGGGCGCGTGAATCGTCCTTGGATTCCATGGCATATTCGACGTTGTCCCAGTCGAGCAGTTTGTGAATCTCGCTCCAGCCGCCGAGTTTGGAGTCGTAGCCGTCGAGCCATAGGCTCTTCCATTTTGCGAGGCGTTGCGGGGGCACGGCGGCGCGGGCATCAAATGTATTTTTCTTTTCCGGGATGACTGACGGGCCGGGCGTGGGATCGTCTATGATGGCTTGCAAGAGTGAGGTCATCTCGCGTGGCTTGATGAAGCCGCGGCGTTTCGCGATTTCGCTGCCGTCTGCGGCAAAGACGACTGTAGCGGGCCAACCGTAGTCTTCGTAGCGGTTCGACAAGTCGGGTCGCGAATCCTGGTCCACTCGAACAACGAGATATTTCTTTTGCAGGAGCGCGATGACATCTTTGTTTGAATAGGTCGTCTCGTCCATCACATGACACCAATGACACCACACCGCTCCGAGATCGAGCAAGACGAATTTGTTCTCCTGTTTCGCCTGTTTAAAAACATCTTCGGACCAATCGTGCCATTTGAGTTCATCAGCACGAGTTGCAAGAGGATGAAACAGTGTCACGGCTGTCAAGAGCGCGGTGGCGAGACGTCGGATTGGGTGTTTCATACTATGAGTTATGCGCGATGGGCGTGGTTATGGATTCAGATTACAACCATGCAGTCTGGAAGTGGATGTTGCGGTTACTACATGACAGAAGTTGTTTAGAATAATGCCGAACTCTATGAACGACCTATCCCCTGCTGAACTGCGCCGCTATGCGCGGCATCTGAGCATCCCGTAGTTCGGTGTGGAAGGACGAACTTCAGCCCGTCACAAGTAACTGGGCTGCGCCCCGTCTTTGCGCGAGATCTGTTGGAGACTTGAGAATAGCTGGGACCATTCTGCGCGGGCTCTATCTGAGGAGCTGGTGCTCCTAAGCCACGCGCCCGCTAACCAAGGAAGCCGAGATTGGGGTTGGTGAAGTTCCCGATGTTGCCGAAAACAGATTTCATCTGCGCGGCTGGCACGCCGAGCCATCCGGCAAAGGTGGCACCGAACTGCTCTGTGGAAGTGGTGGGGATCATCGCGCCGCGCGAACCGGAGTCATCCGGGCCACCGAGGGCCAGCGTGGGAAAAGTCCCGTAAATATTGCCGCCCTTGACCGCACCACCGAGAACGAGGTGGTGATTTCCCCAGCCGTGATCGCAACCGCTTCCGCTAGGCTGAAGGGTGCGTCCGAAGTCAGAAAGCGTGAAGCTCGTGACACTGTCAGCGACTCCCATTTCGACTGTTGATTGATAGAAGGCTGCCAGTGCCTGGCCGACTTGCCTCAAAAGATCGAACTGCTGCCAACTCTGGCTGCTGTGTGTGTCGAAGCCGCCGATCGAGCAATAGAAGACCTGTCGGTTCATGCCTGTGGAATTGCGCAGGCTGATGATGTTGGCGACTTGTTTGAGTTGCATGCCTAGACTGGTGCCGGGGAAAGCCGTCTTGATGGAGGAGGCAGCACCAGTGAGCATGGCATTGAGATTAAGAGCGTCTTTGCGCGCCTGATTCGCCGACTGCACAAGTGATATTCCGCTGTCGAGTTGTATGACCTGCTGGAGACCAAGTTTGCGCGCATCGGAGGCTGATTGCGGCCAGAGCGACATGCCGCTCACGTCGAGATTGAATCCCGGAAAAAGTGCGGCGGACTGGATGACACTGCCAGTGCAAAATAACGCAGGTCCAGAAATCGAGCACGCTGTCGGAAAAGTTGCGGTGCCATTCAATTGCTGAAGAATGTCTGCCGAGCGACCACCCCAACCAGTGCCTCCTGACGTTGAAGGTATGCCGCTTTGCATTTGCTGTTGCTGGTCCGAGTGAGAAAAAAGGCTACTCGGAACGGGTGCAGCGTTAGCAAGATATTGCGCACGAGTAACTGGCTGAACGAGCATTCCAACGTTGGCCATCACGGCAAGCTTACCCTGCGTCCACAGCGGCTGTATCGCGGCAAGGCCAGCATTCAAACCATAAGCCGTGCCATCAGGCGTGGTCACAGGCAGCAGGCCCCCGTTCGCATCCGGAAGCGAGATGCTGCCACGCGCGGCTTTGTAAGCAGCATAGGCGGTGGGTGACATGGGCACTATCGTATTATGACCGTCATTACCTCCATTTAGAAATAGGCAAATTAAAGCTTTGTATCCAGGCTGTGGATTAGGAGCAGATTGCGCAAAAGCATTCATCACGCCGAATCGCGAAAGAAGTCCGGCAGCGCCAGCACCAGCAATGAAACGACGACGGGCAAAGGGATGTGAGGACATGATATGTTTTCTTGGAACGGGGTTATTATGGTCGCGGATAAGTCAGTATTGGACAGCGTATTGACCGCTAAGTGCAGTGAGATAGATCACGGTGTTAATGCGAGTAGTGGCGTCGTAACCCGGCGCGGCAGCATTGATGATTATCTGCTTCATGGCAGAGTCCATGCGACCGTAGAGAAGCACCTGATTCACAGCTTCGACCAGACCAGGCATGTCATTGCCGTATTGCTGAAACGGAGTAAGGTCCTTCGTAACGCTGCCAGCACCCTGAGTTAGTATCCAGTAGAAAATATTACCTCGCAGCGTAGCCTCAGAAGGTGTGTATATCTGGAACTCGGGACCGAACAATGGGCTTTTCGGCACATGATAGAGCGGAGAGAACCAACTGAAGACTGACGCAGGCCCCAGCGGCACTTGGGCGAAGCTGTCATAGAGATAAGTCACCTGTTCGGTCGGGAGATAGCCGCCATTGAGCGCACGGAGCAGATTCGATATCTGCAAGATGGGTTCCTTCAATCGCCCGCCGTTGACGACGACTGAATCGTTGCGCGCCTCAGGATCGAGAAGGATGGCAGTGACTACGGCCTTCAAGTCGCCACGAACGCCAGAGCCGTTGTTATCAAAAACATTTGCGATGCGTGTGATGTAAGCCGGGCTGGGATTACTCGTAACAAGGCTACGAATGAGTCGCGTCGCAATGAAGGGCGCGGTGTTTGGATGATTGAAAAGTATGTCCAGCACACTGTCGAGGTCCTTGTCCACTGACTGCCCGGAGGGAAGGATGACTCCGAGAATGTTCTTCTGGTTCGTGTCGTGACTAGCCGGACGCATTTCCATAGGCGCACCGAAGTATTCCCAGTTGGACATTCCAGGGGTTTTTCCAGCCGCTGTGGCGTAAGTCCAACCGGTAAGTGCCAACGCGACCTGTGCGACCGTGGACTGATTGTAAGTCGGCATCGGCTGCTGCGTCACAGGATCAAGAATGAGTGATCCATCCTGATTTAGACGCCAAAGTCCGATGGTGAATAGTTGCATCAGTTCACGTGCGTAGTTCTCATTAGCACCCCCGGACAGACCTGGTTTCTGTGAGTTGGCGAGATCGAGATATTTGCCCATCGAGGGGCTGACCGAGACTTCGCGTAGCAGAGTGCGGTAATTACCGAAGGCGTTCTTGCTAAGAATCTTCATCCAGGGAGTTATTTCATCTGCATAGATCAACTTGGCTGAAGATGTGACAATAATTTGGCCAAGCGAATAGGCCACACGCTGACGTAACTGATCGGGAGCTGAAGTGTAGTTATAGAGAACCCATGCCTGTAAGTCTCCCATCACGTTGTTTGTTGGCACATAAATCTGAGTTTCAGGTAATGTGAACTGCTGCTGCAAGTAAGCATTGATTCCCATCTGTTTAACCTGCGCCAGAGTAGCAGGAGTGGGACCAAAAGATGACTGCTCCAGAAAGCGAGCACCACTGAGCCACGCCGTTGCGGGCGGCGGTGCTGTGAAAGTGACAATAGCTTGTCCCGATGCCGACGGAGTTGCTACTGAAGACGCACTGATAGTGATAGTCTCGGATGACCCCGTTGGCTTTCCGGGCGCGGTGTAGAGACCTGATCCAGTAATAGTTCCTACCGCAGACGAACCGCCTAAAGTGCCATTGACCGACCACTTAACTGCAGTGTTTGTTGTATTAGCAACGGTAGCGGTGAACGATTGCGTCATGCCATACTGCATACTCGACATTGTTGGTGACAATGTAACTGTCACAGTGGGCGGCAGCGGTGTGGTAAGTGTGACCGTGGCTTGCGCGAATGATGCGGGATTCGCCATCGATGTTGCCTTGATGGTAACGATGTTTGGTGTAGGCATTGTTGCTGGCGCAATGTAAACTCCCGCTACACTAATTGTGCCCACTGTGGACGAACCACCTGTCATGCCGTTTACCGCCCATGTGACTGAGGTATTGGAGTTGCCAGAGACCGCTGCAGCAAACGCCTGACTTTTGCCCAAGGGCAAACTTACCGAACTAGGCGTGACCGCAATGGTAACTATCGAAGTCGATACTTTTACATATATTTTGTTACTACTGACCGCACCGGGACCGGGCTGTCGCACCTGAAAAGTAGTCGTGCCGACCGACGCAAAACCTTTCGCCGTCAGCGAAGTAGGTGAGACATAAGTAGTCGCGACATCGATTCCGTTCGCCGTGACAAGCGAATCAGGCGCGAAATTGGAACCATTCATTTTAACCTCATAATTTCCGGTTTGAATCTGCGTGGGATTTACGCTCCAGAGGTTAGGCACGTTTCTTGTGATGGTCATTGGAGTCGAACCTATCGAGCTTGGATATGCGGTGCTTTGCGCAGATACCGTCACCACATTGGGGTTTGGAATTTTTGCCGGTGGAACGTAGAGTCCCTTCTCGCTGATGGTTCCAACTGATGCATTTCCTCCAACCACGCCGTTTACACGCCAACGGATCGTATTCGGCGAGATCGGAACATAGGCCGTGAACTGCCGCCCTGTCGTGTTGTAGATTTTGACAAAGTCGATCTCGATAGAGGAGTTTTGCGGATAGACAGTTATCGCACCACCGCCCCGGCTTTCAAAGAAACTCCAGCGAAACCCAGCACGAGGAGACTCACGTAGGCACGCAAAACATATGTGAACGGACGATTTTTAAAACATTTCATGACCAGATGACAAAGGGTGTTTTATTATGGTAATTATATTCATTATCTATAATTTCATTTTCTAAGCAAGCCAAAAAATGAACTCCTAGTGCGATTCATCGTGAAGTGAAATTGATATTATTGGATGGCTAATTTGTCAGCCCATCAGAGATATTCATGTCTCTCCTCCGGTTGTCACTCTGGTTAGGCCGATGCGCAAACAGCCTATAGAGCAGGTGGGGTCGCCCTCTAAAATAGTGCGTTTGTTTTATCCGATTTGCCTGTGCTCTGGATTACAGGCCCACGCCGTAATGCTGAACGCACCTAAAATTCTACTGACATAAGAGAACGTTGCGAATGTATCGGGTAGTGGTTGGTTGAGCGGATGCCAGATTCCATGAACGATCTCTCCCCTGCTGAACTGCGCCGTTATGCGCGGCATCTGAGCATCCCGGAGTTCGGTGTGGATGGACAGCAGAAGCTGAAGGCCGCGCGGGTGCTGTGCATCGGCGCGGGCGGATTGGGATCGCCAGTGACGATGCATCTGGCGGCAGCGGGCGTGGGCACACTTGGCATCGTGGACGCGGATGTGGTGGAGGAATCTAACCTGCAACGCCAGCTTCTTTATGGCACCAAAGATTTGGGCAGGAGCAAGGTGGAGTCGGCGAGTGAGCGGCTACGCGACATCAATCCGAACGTCAGCATCGTTCCCTATGCGGTGCGCTTCACACGGGAGAACGCGATGGAGATCGTGCGTGATTATGATGTGGTGATTGATGGCACAGACAATTTCCCGACGCGCTATTTGAGCAATGATGTGTGCGTGTTGCTGAAGAAGCCGAATGTGTATGGCTCTATCTTGCGCTTCGAGGGCCAGTGCAGTGTGTTCGCGCCGCATCTGGGCGGGCCGTGCTATCGCTGTCTCTCGCCGCAACCGCCAGCGCCAGGCTTGGTGCCATCGTGCGCGGAGGGCGGTGTGCTGGGTGTGATGCCGGGGATTATCGGGACGATGCAGGCGACGGAAGCGATCAAGTTGATCACGGGGATTGGACAAACACTAATGGGGCGGCTGCTGCATTTCGATGCGCTGACGATGAAGTTCCGCACTTTCAATCTCCGTCGCGATCCTCAGTGTCCGGTTTGCGGAGATCATCCGACGATTACGGAACTGATCGACTACGAGAGATTCTGCGCTATGCCTTCGCGCAACATGAACGAACCAGAGATCAGTGTGCAGGAATTAAAAAATATGATGCAACGCGGTGATGATTTCCTGCTGCTGGATGTGCGTGAGCCGTTCGAGGAAAAGATTGCGCGAATCGCGGGAGCGAAACTGATGCCGTTGGGCGAGCTGGAATCGCGTCTGGATGAACTGCCGCACGCGCGGAAAATCGCGGTGCATTGCAAGGGCGGCGTTCGCAGCGCGAAGGCGGTGGCTTTGCTGAAGCAGTCCGGTTTTGCAGATGTGTGGAATGTGACCGGAGGCATCGCGGCATGGTCGGAGGAGATTGACTCCGAAGTGCCTCTCTACTAAAGACGCCGCACTATGCTCAACGATGCATTATTTGAAATCCTTCGCTGTCCAGTGACGCGGCAGAGGTTGCGACTGGCGACGCCGGAAGAGAAGCTCAAGATGAATCTCGCTATCGATGCCGAGGCGCTGATTACTCTTGATGGGGCGCGAGTTTATCGTGTGTCCGATGGACTGTTGGTTTTGCTACCGAGTGTGAATGTCGTAGTGTCCGAGGGATAGAACATAGCGGCAGCTTTGCGCAGTTCGGCGCTTTCTAGGGCGGCCTCGTAGAGTTCATTTTTCATGCCGCGATGCCGCGCTAAAAGATGATAGGCGCCGAGGCATTCAAAGCCGGCATTGAGCGCGCCCTGCATCGGGAGGTATTCATCGGCGTCATTCTTGGTGACGTTTTCTACCATCCCCCAAGGCGGGAATAAGTGACCGTTTTCCATGCGGCGGAGCAGGTCGTGAATGTCGTCGGGTCTCGAATCAAGACACGCTGACATGAGAATGTAGTGAGGATGGATCAGCGTCTGATTGGGCAGGTCCACACCACCGACGCTATAGCCCACACCGCGTCGCGATTCCCCGGCGGAAAGCCCGTATAAACCTAGCTTCGCGGCTCTGCTCTCGGGCCAGTTTTTGGGAAAGTATTCTTTCTGCCGCTGGAACATATTACGTCGCACAGCCTGCCAGTTCTGTCCGCTGATGGCATCGGGTTTTGCGGTATCGAAGTCAGGATAGAAAAGGCTCTGAATTTCGGCGATGAACCCACTGCCTTCATTGATATGAGCGTTTCGTTCCATGCGCAGAACCGGAGGCTGTTGCGACATGCTGGCGAGCGCCAAGACGAGAGCGGTTTCTCCGCCCCAATCACGCCAGGAGCCGGGCAGCATTGTCGTCTTGTCCTCGCGAACGCCTTGTCGGATGAAGCCTGCTGAATCCACCATGTCGCCATACGAGATGTGATGGACGGCCTCCGTGAGCTGCGCAAGAACTGGACTGTCGTGCAGCAATTGTGCCGCCAGCAACATGCAGTGATAATAGATGCTGGTGTCCACGGTGCTGTATTCCGTGCCGGGAAGTATGGCATAAACACCGTCCGGGCGGCGATGAATGAAATGCGGGAGTAAACCTTTGGCGCTTTCGAGTTTCGCTACATTTTCATGAACGCGAGTGAGGACACCGCGCGCGTATTCTTCATCAACGATGCCACGCCGCGCTGCTAGTGCGGTGGCGACTGCGAAAAAACCAGTAGCGGGGACATTGTCGAAACTGCCGTCGCTGATATGAGCGCGATCACGCACGAAGCCAGTGCCGGAGCTGTAGCAGCGCGCGAGCTTGGCGTAGCTGGTGAGGAAGATGTATTCATCAAAGGGAACGTCCGGGGTCTGCACGACGAGATTCACGGAGTCGAGACAGGCGTCCGTGCCGGATTCGGCGACCCAATTAAGGAATTTTGCGGAGCCAACATCTTCCGGTTTGATCTGCTCCACGACAGTGTGCAAGTCAGTGCTATCCACTGGGAAACTATGGAACCAGAGAATTTCCTGTTTAGCCGATTTAATTTCGATTTTGATGGAGCCTTTACCGCTGACTCCCATTTCAAAACCAACGATCCGGGGCTGGAAACGCGGCTTGATGGCCGACGGGTAACATGCGCGGAAATCGAGCGCCTGTTCCGCATCGCTGCCCATTCCAGCGAGGCTGTGCCACATGCCGCCCCAATACCCAGGAGGCATGGAGATGCAGACTGTGCCCACTTCCCAGCCCAGCCCGCCCTCACCCGCGCCGATGAAGCCGAAGTCCGTGCCCAAGTGGGTATAGGACAAGAAGGGGTTCATTTTCTGCTGAATCTGGTGCCTGCCTACGGACTGTGGATCCTCCACGTTCTGGTAGCGATGGACGGGCTGAAGAACGCGACGAGGCTCAGCTGGCGGATTTGGTTCTGGCTTGAAGGCGGGCAATGGATCAGGCTCTTTTGCCAACGCAGCCGGTGGAACGCCCTCTTGTGCGTGAATGATGAGTAATCCCAAGGTCAACAAAACCACGGAGAGCATGATTTTCTCACTGCGCAGCCAAAAGCGTCCAACAAAGCGGGATTCCGGGCGACGGTCTTCCACGTTTGGCGAGCTATGGCCAATTTTAAAAAATGAGCGATGGCAGGACTTCATAGTGAAAGCTGCTGAATTTATTGAAAGTATATAACATATGTATATTTAATACAAGTAACAAATTCAGCTATACGAATAACAATCGGAGACTTGTTTACGCATCTCCTTTAGGCTAGGGACGGAAATATTCTATGGTTTCACCTCAAACCAGCCCCCCCATTGCCGACCCTTTCCGCACAAGCCCCCTTCGCACGATCTTAAAGTGGGTGTGCAGCACTCCGATCACGATTTTGGCGCTCTATTGTGTCGTTTCCCTATTATTAGAGGAGAACTACCCGTTCAGTCACTATCCGATGTATTCCAATCCGGGGGCGGATCGCTCCTATTATATAGTGGCCGATTCCGAAGGACAGCCCATCCCGATCGTGGACCTCACTGGCATCACCTGTCCTAAAGTAGGTAAAATGTATCGGAAAAAGGCGGTCGAACTGGGCAAGCGTCTCAAACTTAGCAGCAGTTCGCTTCCTCCTGAGCAACAACAAAAGGTGGGCGAGGAAATCTTTGCCCAGCTTCGACTCTATGCCAAGCAGTTGAACAAGGCGTTGCCCGCCAAGCTCGTTCTGCAAAAAGTGGACGTTAGTTACCGCGACGGCAAAGTCTCGGAAACCCCGGAGGTCTTAGCCAAAGAATGAAAAACGTCGTGAAATGGTTGTTTGCAGGCTGGTTCCGGCGCCCTGAAGTCGGCCCAATGGAGTCGTTCATCTCACGGCTGTTTTTTGCTTTGATCGTGCTCTACACCCTGCGCTTGGACAACGATTTCCTCCGAATGACCACGGAACCGAATCCCGTGGGCCTGCTCAAGCTGCTGAATCAGTTTGGTTTTCATCTGACTTGGCTCGCCAACCCACAGACCTACGATACTTGGCGCTGGGTCATTACAGGCTTGCTTGGTTGTTATGTCGCGGGTTGCGCCCTGCCCCTTGTCCTTCCCGTGTTGGCTGTAATGCACGTCTTGCCATTCACGCTGTTCAATTCCCAAGGCTACACCCACCATGGAAACCAGATCGTCAGCCTGATGTTGATGGTGCAGGCGGGCTGCGTCCTCTGGCAGGCAATACGCGAGAAGCGTTTTTCTCTGCGCCCACCCGACGCCGTATTGCGGGGCTGGCTGCTCTGGCAGTCCGTCACGTTGATCGCCGGAACCTATTTCGTCTCGGTCATCACTAAACTCATCGTCTCCAAGGGACAATGGATCTGGAAGTCCAATTACTTTGCACTCGACATGATCAAAACCGAGCGCCAGACCTGGCTCAATCGGGTTGACCATCCATGGCCCGGGATTCCGTCCGATGCCTTGTGGATGCTCGATCACCCCTGGACAGCCCGGCTGATTTTTGGCAGCGGCATTATCATGGAAGCCGTGTGTATCCTCGCCATCGGCAACCGCCTGCTCGGCCTCTTGATCGGAATTTCACTGATCATTATGCACCGGAGCATTGACGCCCTCATGGGCGGCGTGGCATTCCAGTATAATGAGTTACTGGATTTCACCTACTTCATCGGCGTTCCATTTGGCATCGCGTGGGCGCTGGAGAAAACCCTGAGCGAACGTTTGCGGTGGGGACTGGTTATTGGGGCGCTGGCAGGAGCACCATTAAGTTACTTCTTTCACCCCCCTCACCCGTCCCAATTTTCCACGCCCCCAGAATATATGCTGTGCATGGTCAATAGCCTCGGCGTCTGGGCCAGTCAGGAGTGGCGCCCCTTCTTTGCCTTCACCTACCCGATCATGATTACCTGCGCCAGCACTGCCACAGTCGGGGTTGGAATTGCAAAACTGATTGGCAAAAAAGATAATTTATCCATTCGCGAGAACTGATCCGGGCTTGATTGATAAATTAGCCGTGACTTGGACAAAATAGGCGCACCGCCTCGGGTGGCTATTATTTTGCTCGACTTACAAGTGGACAGGCCTCCAGAGCCTGTAAATTCGTTCTTAGATTTCAAGAACCGTGCCGCTATCTCGTAATCTCAAATTCTTGTAAACGTGTATAATTCACTCATTCTAAAGAAAATAATATTGCCAATAATTATAATATTACTTGTTTTGACTCTCATTCATGGCAAAATTCCACACCATGAGAGAATTACTAGAAACGCGACGCACGAATCGGGCCATCGGAATGTCTTCCCGCCTTCCACTGCCTTCACCAGTGCAGGCTCCCTCCTTCGCCAACTGGCAGTCCAGCCCTGCCCTGAACTACGCTTCGGCTGGTGAAGTTGCTGGATTCTCAGAAGCGAGAGAGACCTCCCGCAGCGCCACTAGAAACAACTCCCACTCCTGGATTTTCGTCTCCGCCATCGGTGACTGCATGATGGCCCTTCTCGGCGGCCTCATTGCCTTCTGGCTTCGCTTCCAGACCTTCATCCATGACATCGGCGTGCCAGATACCATGACGATCCAGCAATATGCTGGCTATGTCTGGCTCGGCAGCTTCTCCCTGATCGCCATCCTCGCCTGGCGCGGAATCTACCACCGCTCGGTCTTGCTCCGCTCCCGCTGGATCAAATCCCAGATCGTTCAAGGCGCCATCATCTGGACCGCCCTTTTCCTCACCGTCACGCTGACCTTCAAGTTCCAGCCGACCATCTCCCGTCTCTATTCAGTTCTGAACGGCCTTTGCACCATGATCCTAATCCTCGGCTGGCGTCACCTGCTGGCATTGCTTCTGCAACAGCCCAGAATCCTCGAGTCGCTTCAGCAGAGAACCGTTTTCGTCGGCTGGAGCGAGGAAGCCGCCCGCCTCTGCCGCTCCTTTGCTAAAGACGCCGTCTCCGCCATCAACGTCGTCGGCTGGGTGGACAACAGCGAAGACCTCTTCAACCGCGATGTCCGCGCTGAAGTGCCCCGCCTTGGAAACATCGATAACATGGAGCGACTCCTCTCCCGTCACAATGTGGACATGGTCATCGCCGCCGACATGGACGGCAACCGCGAGCAAATCATTGAACTCTCGAACCTCTGCGAGCGTGAAATGATTCCCTTCAAAGTCATCCCTTCCTGCTTCCGCATCTTCGTCTCCGGTCTCAATCTGGAAACGATGGCCGGCACCCCCATCCTCGGAGTTGATCACCTGCCTCTGGACAACAGCCTCAATGTGCTGCTCAAGCGCACGCTCGACATCTTCGGCGCCATCATCGGCCTCGTTCTCTCCGCCCCGATCGTCGCCCTCTTCAGCGCCATCGTCTATCTTGAGTCCCCCGGTTCCATCTTCTACCGCCAGCGTCGCGTCGGCCAGAACGGTCGCGCCTTCGACATCATCAAAATCCGCTCCATGAAACTCAATGCCGAAGCCGATGGCAAAGTAGGCTGGAGCACCAAGGAAGACACTCGCCGCCTGCGCATCGGTGCCTTCATCCGCAAATGGAACATCGACGAGCTGCCCCAGTTCTGGAACGTGCTTAAAGGCCAGATGAGCCTCGTCGGCCCCCGCCCAGAGCGCCCCGAACTCATCCGTAGCTTCAAGCACAACATCCCCCACTACAACGCCCGCCACCAGTCCAAGCCCGGCATGACCGGCTGGGCGCAGATCAAGGGCCTCCGTGGCGACACCGACCTCTCCGAGCGCATCAAATGCGATCTCTGGTATCTCGAAAACTGGAACCTCCTCCTCGATCTCCAGATCATGCTCCTCACCTTCTTCAAGCGCGACAACGCCTATTGATCCAAAGCGACGATGGCGTCACTTCTACCTGCCAGAAATACAAGGGGCATCTCAGCTATGCGTTTCGTCCGCTTATTAGGCAATTGCACAAAGGTCGCGCGATAATGCTACAAGGAAGGATGGCGTCTCGCCGTCACTACCACCGCTGACGGCGAGACGCCATCCTTCCTTGAAACGCTCAACTGCAATATATACTGGCGGTAAAATTCGATCCGGCAAAAACGCTGATAACTTTCCAAAATGGGATGGTAAGCCAGCCTGGGAAATTTGATTCGAGGGCGATTGAATGGAGAGAATTAAAACGAGACAAAGTCAGCCGCTTATGGTTTCATCAACTTATGAAAACTGTGAACCTCTACCTCCCTCGCCGTCAATTTATCCGCAACGCTGGGCTGGCTGCAGCACTCTTTACCGTGCCCGGAGCATTTGCCGAGGAACTGGTGCGCACGCCGAAGCAGACAGAGGGGCCTTTTTATCCTGATCATCTGCCATTGGATACAGACAATGATCTCATCATCATCAATGACTCAATCACGCCTGCGGTCGGGGAGGTCACCTATCTGAGCGGACGCATCCTCGATGCCAAAGGCGATCCGGTGCGCGGGGCGCTGGTGGAAATCTGGCAGTGCGATCACAACGGAATTTATCTGCACACCCAGGGCGGCCCGCAGGCACAACGCGATGCTAACTTCCAGTGCTTTGGAAGATTCATGACTGGCAGCAGCGGAGAATATCTCTTCCGCACCATCAAACCGGTGCCTTATAAGCCGCGCACGCCACACATTCATTTCAAGATCAAAGCCAAGGGCAAAGACCTACTGACGACACAGTGTTACATCAAGGGACATGCGGCCAATGAAAAAGACGGCGTCTATATGGGCGTGCGTGATGCGAAAGCTCGCGAGTCAGTCACAGTGGATTTCGCCCCCATGAAAAACTCGAAGGCCGGTGAACTGGCTGCGAAGTTTGATATCGTGCTCGGCGTGACGCCTGAGTCTTGAAGACAATCAGGCAAAGACATCGGTCACGACTTTGCCTTTGTCTCCCACGCCGCCGGGCACGGGGGTGATGGCTTTGCATTTGGGTGCTACTTCATCAAAGGCAAAGTCGCCGACAATCTTATAGCCTTTCTCGCTCGTGGGTTCATCCACGCGATTCGTGTGCGGCATGGAGCGTCTGCTCAATGAGGTGCGGTGCGAGGTAGATGCCTTTCGTCTGCATGGCGCGGATGGAGTTTTCAATGGAAGGAAGAAGCTGCGTATGATGCAGTTCCACCAGCAAGCCAAGAGAACCAATCACGCGCAGTCCTGCGAGCCGGGCCGCCCGGCGTCTGCGCACTTCGTCAATGGCCACGAGAGGCACTGCTTCATTGAGAGCCGTGTGAATGACGGCAGCCTCACCGCTGCCAAGACTCCTTACGAGTGCGTTGGGTAGAAGGGAATACTGAGGGCGGATGGTGCATCATTGCGCGGCGAGCACTCGAGCAGCGGTGGCATCTTTATGCCCTCCGGCCACGAGTTCCTCAAGAACTTCGGCTGGCACAATGAATTGCTCGATGACGACCGATAGAAGATCGAAGTCCGGCAGCGCGGCGACCAGTGCAATGAGCGGGCTGCTATTAACGACCAGAGTAAGCTTCACGGGCATGGGCAAATTCCTCGCTTAATTCTTTTTCATCCAGATTGATGAACGACACTCCCAGCCGCTCCAGCGCAAACAAGAAGCGCACACGATCCAGCCCAACCATGCGCGCAGCCTGAGCGGATGAGAGCCTCCCAAGTTCATACAGCTTGGCCGCCAGAGCCATGCGTGCCTCGGCCTCGAACTCAGGGCGCGACATGTTCAATTCATCAAGCAGGAGGTCTGGATACTCCACGGTGAGGGTTTGGCTCATGAGCGGAAGTCTAGCATGGTTGATAGCCGCTGGCAATGAACGGAGCCAAGGACGAAGCAAAAGTCACGACCGACAAGCTGCGCAGCAGTGAATGCCGTCATTCCTTGAAACGCTCACCTGCAATGTGAACTGACAGCGCAATACAATCAGGCAAAAACATCGGTCACGACTTTGCCTTTGTCTCCCACGGTGAAGGGACGGCCACTGTTGGACATGACAACCTGATCCACATCCATGCCCATCGCATGACCGACCGTGCTGTGGAAATCTTGGATGGTAGTCACTTTGTCAGCCACTTCCTTGCCTTCCTTATCGCTAGAGCCGTGGACATATCCACCTTTCACGCCGCCACCGGCGAGCATGGTGCTGAAGACTTTCGGATAATGGTCGCGTCCACCGCGCCCATTGATTTTCGGCGTGCGTCCAAATTCGGAACACACCACGATCAAGGTGGAACTAAGCAGACCCTTGGCCTCCAAATCCTGAATGAGCGCGGAGACTGCGGTATCGAGCACAGTGCCTTTGTCATCCATCGCGTTGTCGATGTCATTGTGCATGTCCCAGCCTCCATAGGCGACCTCCACGAATCTTACGCCGTGTTCAATTAGGCGACGGGCCAACATGCAACCCTGACCAAATTTGTTCTGGCCATATTTACTGCGCTCCACGGAAGGTTCGTCATCCAGCTTGAAGGCTTTCAGATCGGAAGTGGTGAGCAGTTTCAAGGTATCGTCATAAAACTCCGTGTAGCTCTTTAGGTTCACGTCTTGGAACTTGTCACGGAATGACGCATCCATCTTGTTGAGCAGCGCGAGACGCTTTTGCAATAGCTCTGCGGATGCATCGCCACGGGCGTATTGCAATCCGGCATCAGGATCGTGCAGCGGCAGTGGTGAATAGGCGGCGCTGAAGAATCCGTTGCCGTGATCGGGATTGCGATTGATGCAGACGCTGGAAGGAAGTGTCTTATGACTAGGTCCGAGAATCTTTTGCGCCCATGCGCCGAGCACAGGATGGCTGATGGTGCCGCGCTGCTCGAAGGCGGTGCGGATGACATATTGACCGGCAGCATGAACGCCGGTCTTGGAAGTCATGGAGCGGATGAGTGTGATCTTGTCGCCTTGCGTCGCGAGTTTGGGTAGATAACCGCTCAGCTCAAATCCACCTTTGGATTTGACGGATGAACTTGAGCCTTTGGTGTCGCCCGTTTTGGGATCGAAGGTGTCGATGTGCGACATGCCGCCGATCATCTGGAGCCAGATGACATTTTTTGCCTTGCCGAATCCGGGGAGCTTATGCACATCGCCATTGAGCTTGTCGGTCTCGCCAGCCTTCAAGGCAAAGGGCAGCAGACTGACGCCGAATGAGGCTTTGGCGACTTGCTCAACGAACGAACGTCGGCTGAGCGGATCGAGACGGAGGAAGGGAGATTTCATGGCGGGGATACATTCAAGGGTTACTGAACAAACATGAACTCACGCGAGTTGAACAAGACCCAGGTGAGATCCGCGAGCGTCATGCCACTGGCGAGCGCATCTTTCGCGTCCTTCATTTCTTCAGCGCGAGGATGCCTAGTGAAGAAACTGATATAGAGGGATTCAATTTGTTTTTCTACGCCCGTTTGTTTGTTGGCAGTGGCCAGCACCAACGATTTTGGATTGCGCAGCACGCTCTGGGTTTCTCCGTTCATGAGCATGAGCACTTGCGGAATGCTCCCTTCATCACTTCCGGCGTCGGATATCTGCCGGTCACTCTGGCCGAACATACGAAGGAAATGCTGATCCTTCTCCGGCTGCGGAAGTTCAGACGCGCGGGCCAGCACTTGCCCTTGGAGAACATCCGGCTTGGTGTGGTCCACGTCATCACCGTCGCTGTCCTTCATTTTTCTCATGTTGGCATTCTTGCCCGGCTTATTCTTGCCGCCGAACTTGGCCATCGCGCCCTTCATGCCATCAAGCTTGGCACGCACTTCCGAAGCCGTGATCTTGCCCTTGAGGTCCATGATTGCGGTGTATTGCCCGGCGCGGAGCAGCTTGTAGTTATCCACCTTCTCACCAATGGCGAGCGTGACGCAGGAATCCCACGCCTGCTCGGCAGTCATGCGGCGCAATGTCGGACCAGGGAAGTAATATGGCTCTCCAGCAACGACCTGCTTGGTGATGGCCTCGCGCTGATAAGTCTGCGTGTTACAAAGGAGGCGCATGAACGCGCGGAGATCGAACTTGAGCCGCACCATTTCATTAGCGAGATGGCCGAGAAGCATCGGGTTGTTCGCATCTGAGGCACTGTCGAGATCGGTCACTGGCTCTTTCACTGCGATACCGAAAACCATTTTCCACATACGGTTCGCGATGGTCATGGCAAAGCGCGGATTGCTCGGGCTGGTCATCCATTTGGCAAAAATATCCCGGGGATTTTCAGCGCCGCCTTTTTTGTTCAACGATGCTTCGACTGTTTTATATAGTTGGTCTCTTGATGCTTGGAGTTTTTGCATCGCCGCAGGATCATGCAGCGGAAGCTTCTGCACGTCGGTCGCCGGTTCCCACTTTATTAACTTCAAGGGGACGCTGTTTCCCGGCTTACCGTCTTTGTATTTGTAGTCGTCCGGGAGCTTCACTTCGTTATAACCAGTCGCATGAACTTCCAGCGCATTGACTTGGACGAGTTTCTTCACCCGCTTGAGTTCTTCCTCAGTAAGTTCTTTTCTCAGTCCGATGAGCATTTTTTTCGAATTTTGCTTATCGTAAGTTTCTGTGGTGCCAAAAAATGCGGCCATCTCGTAAAATTGCCGTTGCGTCCAGTCGGCAAAAGGATGGTCGTGACACTGAGCACAGGCGACATTCGCGCCGAGGAATGTGCTGAGTGTAACGGAGAGATTGTCGAGCCTCATGCCTTTGTCCCGTAAGAGATAGCCGCTCGCCCCATTTTCGATGAGCTTGCCGTTGGCGGTCATGAGATCATAGACAATTTTGTCGTAGGGGCGGTTCTGCCAGATTTGGCTTTTGAACCATTCTTCGTAAGTGAAGAATTTCGCTTTCTGCGCATCGTCGGCCATCCGAAGCATGTCTGAGAAATAGTTGAACATCCGGGCGTTGAAGCCGTCGCTGTTGATGAGTTTGTCGATGACCTTAGCCCGCTTCGATGAGCTAGTGTCGGCCAGGAAAGTCATCGTTTCCTCCCTCGTCGGAATGCGCCCCACAAGGTCAAGATAGACGCGCCGGCAGAATTGCTCGTCGCTTGCGAGAGCATTGGGCGTCACGCCTTTGGCCTTGAGACCATAGGCAACGACTTCATCAATTCTCGCTGCTGCCTGCGCGACATTCGGATCGGCGGGAATGCCCAGCCCTTCTGGCTTCAATTGACGAGCGATTTTCTGATCCTCTGGCACGAGGTGATCGAGCGGAATGCGATAAACATAACCGTCCTTCGTCTGTAAAAAAACATTCCCATCCTCCACCCCGCGGAAGGTGGCAGTGATCGCCCTATTCTGTGTATCACGCCAGATCCGCTGCACATTTTGTGTCTGCTCGGGAGGGGCGTTTTCTTCAGCAAACGCAGCCAAGGGCGACAGTAGGACTGATATACAGAGAAGATAAAATTTAATTTTCATGAGAAGAAACAGGGTGAAGTTGTCTTTTATCCGCTGGTGAAACGATTCAATCGGGGAAATGTTTCATATTCTTCCAAAAGTCGGACGACTTGCGCAAAATCAACTCCGACGAAACTCGACATACCTACGGGCATTAGGCGACCCGAAAAAAATATCCTACTCCGTCAGACTGGGCAAAAAAAGGTCAGGCTTCCTTTTTTTTCCTTTTTACCATCCAGATCAATCCGCCAATGGCAAGCACTACTGCACCAACTAGCGGGATGTTATCCATAATGGTGCTCATGATTCCGGAAGGTTCCTCTACAGGCGGGGGCGTCTTCTTCGCTGCCGCCGTCTTGGCCGCAGCGTCTGCAGCATCTTTTTTAGCTTTTTCTGCCGCTTCCTTCTCTTTGTCTGCCTGCAATTTTTTCATGGTTTCCGCCACAGGATTCGTGGCCAGACTTTCATTGGTCGGTTCAGTGGTAGTCGGGGTGGTCGAGGTGGTCGGATTTTTGACGGCATTTTTTTGTTCAAGTAGTGCGACCTTCTCCATCTCAGTGATCTTACTCCCGAAGCTCTGAACGACCGTTTTATTGATCAAGCCAGGAAGCTTGCTGATCTTATCGTAAATGACTTTGGCCTCGGTAGCATTGCCATCGGCAATGTATCGGATCATTGATGTAAGCGTATCATTCTCCTGTTGCAGACCTGCGACATCAATCGAATGAAGCTCACTCATTTCTTTATGAACGGTGGCCAGCGCATCCTGAAGACTCTTGTCGTCATACTTGGAGATTTCCAACCACTTCACTTTGTCTTTCATCTGCTGATCGAGGGCAGCCTTAAAATTGGCCTCCTCTTTGGCAATGGCCTGCATTGTCACATTCAAATCATTACCCACGAGCGACTTCAATCCATTCTGTCGCTTCTGAATCATAATCGGTGCTTCCGTGATCATGACCGTGAGCTGCGACTCGAACTTTTTCAAGATGCCCAGAGCATCATTGATAGCCAGAACAAAGTGCGGTGATGCACCAAAGTCCGTGCGAAGCTTATCAAAGTCCCGTAGGGCAAGAAGGTAGCGCAACTCATGACGAGATGTGGCTTTAGCGTTCATCTGCAAATGCAGGCGATAGGCCTCAATGTTGTAAGAGTCTCTCTTGGCAGTGGCCGCATCAATCCATTTGCCTTCCATCTTGATCTGGCCGGACAGCACTTTACTTTTTTCATCTGCAAGCTGGGCGATCATTTTCTCCGCCTCCTGGGCCTCTGGTGTTTCAGGGTTCTTCGCCACGAAAGTGCGCAGCTTATCCTGAATGATGGCTTCATATTCACGTGCGGTCATCAAATCAGCTGTAGGCAATATCTTGCCCAACTCGCGTTCTTTAAACTCAATCTCCGCAGGCGTCTGCCTAATGACTTCCGCAATGGCGGACTTGAGAATGGTCTTGGAGTCTTTGATCTTGGGCGTGAGATGGTATTCAACCTGCATGGAGTCTGCATTCTCGCTGATAATCTTACCCTCGATTTTTTCGCCGGATTTGAGCGTTATGAAATCTGCCCGGGCCATAAGCGGCGCAAGAATGCCAATGCCAATCAGACCTAGAATGCTGGAAGTTGATTTCATATTTTAGATGATGTGGTGTATGAATTTTTTCTCACCACCGAACGAATTTAGGCATTTTCTTGCTCGGAGTAAAGCTTCATCCGCGCTTGAAGATAAAGTATTTTAACACATTTGAAAACCCCTGACGTGCAACAGCGTATCCTCCAGCCATAGATATTTTATGAATCATCCGACCTGTCTTGCTCTCGCTCTCTCCCTCACCTCGCTGCTCTCCGCCGATCCGCCGCCCGCGCCGGTCACCGTCACTGTGAAGACGAAACCTGCCCAAATGAAATATGATCTGGAGCGGATCAATGTTGCGCCGGGCACCCAAGTTACCCTCACACTCCAGAACGATGACGACCTGCCGCACAATCTTGTGCTTTGTAAAGCCAAGAACGACGGCACCAATGACAAGGGATTAGAAGTCGCCACGGCTGCATGGAATCTGGGTGAAGCCGGCATGAAGCAGGAATGGATTCCGGAAAATCCCCGCATTATCGCTCATACAAAAATGGTGAACCCGCATCAAAGCGAGACCATCACTTTCACGGCTCCGATGATTTCGGCGGACTATCCTTTTGTTTGCACCTTTCCGGGACATGCAATGGTAATGAATGGTGCCCTGCATGTCGGCATCTGCCTGCCACCGATCAAAAATCTGCACTACCGTTATTACACGGGTGACAAACTGGTAAAACTACCTGACTTCGCCAAGCTCACTGGTGTCGAGGAAGGGCAACTCCCCTCGGGCAGGATGGAGATCACCCAGCATCAAAATGACCGCTCTGACGATTATGCCTATGAATTTGAAGGGGCCTTGGATTGTCCGAAAGATGGCGACTACACTTTCTACATGAGCGCCGACGCTGGTGCCCAGCTCTTGATAGATGGCAAAAATGTCATCAAGGCAGACGGCCCTCGTCCCGCAAAATTTCACGATAAAAAAATCAATCTCACCAAGGGCGAGCACGCCATCAAAGTTCATTATTACCAAGGCGACGCCTACGCCAGCTTTCATCTGTCGTGGAAGACACCCGGCTTTCCTGAAGCCTGGCTAACCCCCGCCGAGACGGATCATGAAAAACGGATGGATGAAAAAAACCAGACTGAGGGGATGCCGCTAGTGGTGACCAACGAGCCGCGCATTTACCGGAACTTCATCGCCGGTTGCGGCCCGCGCGGCATCGCTGTGGGTTATCCCGGTGGCGTGAATATTTGCTGGGATGCCGACCAGATGAATTTGGCTCTCATCTGGGAGGGAGCGTTCATGGATGCGAAACGTCACTGGAGCGCCCGAGGCAAGGGTGACCAGCCCCCGCTTGGCTACGGCGTGGCAAACCTTGGCAAGGAACGTGCGCTCGCAGTTCTTGGCAGCAATACCGCTCCGTGGACACCAGCTCAGAAAAACGATCAACCGCATGATCCCGCTTACACTTTCCATGGATACGAACTCGATGCTCAGCGCAATCCGACGTTCCGCTATGATTTCAAAGGTGTGAACGTGACGGAGACCTTCGTGCCTGAAGGCGATCAAAAATCCGGCACGGCAAGCATCAAGCGCATTGTGAAACTCAGCACCAACAAACCAGTCGATAACCTCTACTTCCTCGCGCTCGCAGGCCCAGTCGAGGCGAAAGACAATGCGTTCAACTTTAACAAGACCGTCAGCGTCACCATCAACGGCGGCACTCCCCTCGCCCGCAAATCAGTCGGTCGCGATGAGGTCGTCTTGCCAGTCGTCTTTACCAATGAAAAAGCGGAGTTCATCATCAACTACTCTTGGAATCTCAAGTGACACGCCGAGGCCTGAACACAAAAATAATCTTCTTAACATGCGACACACATTTTTACTTACCTCACTTTTCTCATTTGCGATCAGCGTGCAATCCCCCGCCGCCTCCGGGTCTGATCCCAAAGAAGCGGAATACTACAAGATCGAATCATTCGCACCGCCCCAAGATTGCGTGGCAGAAGTAGGCTCCATCGAACTTATGCCGGACGGCAAGATCGCCTTCGGCACCCGTCGCGGAGAAATCTGGACTGTCGAGAATGCGTTCGACGCCGACATCACGAAAGCCAAGTTCACCAAGTTCGCCGAAGGACTTCACGAAATCCTCGGCCTCGCCTGGAAAGACGGCTGGCTCTATGTCACGCAGCGGCCCGAACTTTCCCGCCTTAAGGACAAAGATGGCGATGGTCGCGCCGACATCTTCGAGACCGTCAATGCCGGCTGGAGCATCACTGGCGACTATCACGAATACGCCTTCGGGTCTCGGCCCGACAAGCAGGGCAACATCTATGTCGCGCTTTGTCTCACTGGCTCCTTCCATTCCAACGCCCCGTGGCGCGGCTGGTGCGTGCGCATCACGCCCGATGGCAAAATGCAGCCCTTCGCCGCCGGCCTCCGTTCCCCCGGAGGCATCGGCTTCATACCCGACGGCGAAATTTTCTACGATGACAATCAAGGAGTCTGGAATGGCTCATCATCGCTGAAGCATCTGAAGCAAGGCGCATTCGAGGGCCATCCCGAACCTCTGAAATGGTGGGACCTCGCCAATGGTGCATTGGGCAAAAAGCCGCTCGCCACTGTTGATAAATCACGCGTCGAAGCTGAACGCAAACATAACCCAAATTACGTCCCGCCTGCCGTCGTCCTCCCTCACGCTCATGTAGGAAATTCGCCCACCGCATGGGATTGGGACGAGAGCGGCAAGTTCGGCCCCTTCACGAAACAACTCTTCATCGCGGATCAAACTTTCTCCACGCTCAATCGCATCTTCATCGAGAAGGTCAACGACGTCTATCATGGCGCATGTTTCCCCTTTCTCAAAGGACTCCGCTCCGGTCCCATCGGCGTGCGTATGTCCGGGGACGGCACCGCACTCTTCGTCGGCGGTTCCGACCGAGGCTGGGGTGCCAGAGGCGGTTACCCTGCAGCCATTGAACGCGTTCGCTGGACCGGCAAGGTGCCCTTTGAAATCCATGAAATGCGCGCCAAGCCCGACGGCTTTGAACTCACCTTCACAAGCCCCATCGACCCCGCGAGCGCAAAGAATCCCGACTCCTATAAAGCGCGCGAATACACTTGGGCACTTCGTGAAGAATACGGCGGACCAGAAGTTGACGAAGTCATTCCAAAGATCGAAGTCGTCAGTGTTGGGCAAGATGCCAAATCCGTTCGCATCAAAGTAACACCCCTCACAAAGGGCCACGTTCACCAGATCAGTCTTCTCGGCGTCAAATCAGCGGAAGGTCAGAACCTGCTGCATCCCACCGGCTATTACACGCTCAACGAGATTCCGAAGAAGTAACCTCGTAACGAGAAGGAGCGCGAGTATGCCAAAGGCTACTCGCCAAACTCTCCTCCGACGCAGCAAACCTAACCCGCATTTCTCACACGCTCACTCCGGATAGCGGAACGGTGTTCAATGTAGTTTAGGGCTTTAGCCCGAACAGCGGCGCTTGCGGGCTGAAGCCCCGAACTACTTTCTCTCCCCTGCCGCTCGACACCTTGTCACGCCTACTGCAGGGAGTGTGAGAAATGTGGCGAGTGGTCTGCGACACATGCGCACTCCTTCTTATTTATAATCCCGCACGTTGCAGCGCCAGATCAAGTTCGCGTTGGAAAACCGGAATGTCTCCCGCTGGCGGCTTATACCCCGGCTCCGGCGCATTGAGTCCGAGCCGCCCCATCTGATCCACATACCACGAAGCTGTCTTGCCATCGCTGAACGTGGCCTTGCCGCTGGCCATGTTTCCGGGAATCGCGATTTGATCAATGCTGATCTTCACGCTGCCACCACCAGCAGCCTGCGGCGGAATGACTTCCGCCTCGACAGCATCATCAGAAAAATCATCCGCGGCTTCTGAAGAAGGAGCCATTTCGGGCGTAGCCTCTTTTTTTTCTTCCGCAGGCATATCGCGCTTCTTCTCCTGCAATTTCAAACCGAGATCGACCACCAGCATCCGCGCATCGAAATAAGTCAGCGTGATGTCATGCTCATTTTTCAATCGGTCTTGAATCAAATTCAAGTTCGCGCCTTCTGCGGCCCATTGTCTGACGGCTTGTTCCTGTTCCTTAGTGAGTTTTGACATGATGTTGGTGCGCCGACGCTAGGCGGTCACAAGATGATTGCAAGACAGGACGGTGTTTCTCGCAAGCGACAACTCTGATTTTGGAGCGCACGCGCCCTCGCGTGTCGTCCTTTGCGCCCTCGCGAAGGACAATGCGCAGGCTCCTGAGGTTACTACGTCAGTGGACATTCCGGTGTCTTCCACGTGGGCGTGGAAGACGGCACGCGAGGGCGCGCGCGCTCCAGAACATCTCTCACAGAATGCTTACGCCCACCCATTCGCATTGCGCACCTCGATCATCTTCGAGAGGATCGTGTTCCATGTGCTGCCGGTTTCGAGAACGGCATTCGGGAACATGCAACCGTCCCAGCAGATGTGCTGGATGCCGCGCGAGGTCGCGTCCTTGAGCCAGTAGCCCGAGGCCTTCACGATGTCGAGCTTGCCGTTTGGATCGTCCGCCTGGCAATGCTTGCCCGTCTTGTCGTGTGCGCCCGCGCCGTGGACGGTGCCATCGTTCTGCGCGACGTGGAAATCAATTGTCCAGGGACGGAGCTTGTCGGTCATCTTTTCATACGCCGCCCAGAACTCGGTGTCGCTGTAGCCTTCCTTCAAGAGCGCGTGTTCGGGAGCATTGTAGCCCAGCGTATAAAGATAGGTGTGCGCGAGGTCGGCTTGGAAGCCAAGCGACTCCGGCATCCCAACGCCTTCGAGCACATCGAGCATGTCCTTCCATGAATGCATCCCGGCCCAGCAGATTTCCCCTTCCGCAGCGAGGCGCTCGCCGTGGTCAGCGGCGATCTTCGCGGCCTTCTTGAATGTGTCCACGATGCGCGCAGTGTTCGCCTTTGGATTCTCGCGCCATTTGGCGATGCCGAACTCGGCGGAGTCAATGCGGATGACGCCGTATTTGCGCACGCCATGTTTGTTGAATACGCCCGCGACACGGCAGGCCATTTTCACTGCGTCGAGGAACTTCGCCTGCTGCGCGTCATCGCCCATCGCAGAGTCACCGACCGTGCCCGGCCACACGGGAGCCACGAGCGAACCCACGGAGAAACCCTTGCCTGCGATCATGTCGGCGATCTTCTTCAATTCATCGTCGCTCGCCTCCGGGTTCGTGTGCGGCAGGAAAAGGAAGTAGTCGATGCCCGCGAATTTCTCACCATTCACGCTCGCGGCGGCGGAGAGGTCGAGCATTTTTTCGAGGCTGATCGGTGGTTCCTGACCTTCGGCGTCGCCTTTACCGACGAGACCGGGCCACATTGCATTGTGAAGTTTTGGAAGTGTGTGTGCCATAATGTTATCTATTTGATTGGAGCCGCGAGAATAGAGAAGCTGCGGAAAATTGCACGCAGAAAGTGCAGATTGCACGCGACTCCGCTCGCCCGCCTTGATTTCTCAACCGTTATGAGACTCACTAGTGAAATCTTGCTGCGCAAAATTCGCATGCACTCGCATTGTCATTTTAATCGAGTAGCTGCAGAAGCGTAAGCTTCTAGGATGACGCTGTGAGGGGAAATATCTAGGACACGGCCAGACTAGACGACTTTGAGGCGGGATGTTTTTGAAGATGCCGAACAACGGGCAAACACCAAACTTTACTATTAGGATCAGGCACAAAAATGTAAAAATAATTATAGAGCTCGCTTACGTTTTTTCAATTCTTCATCTTCATCATCAACGGTTCCGCCATACCCGAGCACTTCGACAATGATGATTGAAGGCGTCTCTTCAGGAGCGGCTGTTGTCTGGGCCTGAGATTTCTTCGTAAGCTCGCCCGCTGTATTCGAACCTGCACCAGCCGTGTTAGAAGCAGAAGTAAGTCCGCCAATGTTCGGCGCAGTAACCGTAGGTGCTACGGGTGTCCCTGAACTCGACCCGCTAATGGCAATGTTACTGGCATTCAACACCGCTGTCGCAGCAATGTTGAGATTGCCAGTGGCCCGGATTCCAGCATCGCCAGCATCAACAACACCCGTCGGAGCAATCAAGTCCACGTTGCCTGGAGGCACTCCAGCGACCGTGGCCAGAACACCGATGCCGCCGCCTGTGGCCAATCCAGCAAGATCGACTTGCACGTCAGCACTCTGAGGGTCGATCAAGACGCGCGTCGGTGGCGCGGACTGAACGGTTTTCGATGATG
>JBBRNC010000010.1:0-96724 GCA_038230495.1 Verrucomicrobiales bacterium | reverse complement strand
GTGGCGTGCAGGTCGCGGATGTGGACGGGGTTCTCAGCGATGTTGTAGCAGAAGTCATCGGTGGATCCGTATTCCATGCCGCCTTTGATCCCGCCGCCTGCGAGCCAGACGGTGAAGCTGCGCCCGTGATGGTCGCGGCCCATGCCGGGATCGCCTATCTTTCCCTGACTGAAAACGGTGCGACCAAATTCAGTGGCAAAGACAACGAGCGTGTCTTCTAGCAGTCCACTTTGTTTGAGGTCTTTAATAAGCGCGGCGGTGGGCTGGTCAATGTCGCGACATTGATTCGGAAGCTGTCGCGAGATGGCGATGTGCTGGTCCCAGCCGCGATGGAAGAGTTGCACGAAGCGCACATTGCGCTCCAGCAAGCGGCGCGCGAGAAGGCAGTTCGCGGCGTAGCTGCCGGGTTTGTGGACTTCGGGGCCGTAGGCTTCGAGCGTGGCCTTGGATTCTTTGCTGATGTCCGCGAGATCGGGCACGGAGGTCTGCATACGATAGGCCATCTCGTAGGCTTTGATGCGAGTAAGCGTCTCGGGATCGCCCAGTTCATCGGCACGCATTTGATTGAGCTGCGCGAGGTCATCGAGCAAGGCGCGACGCTGTTCGCGCTCAA
The DNA here is from genome assembly GCA_038230495.1 of Verrucomicrobiales bacterium. Lineage (GTDB taxonomy): Bacteria > Verrucomicrobiota > Verrucomicrobiia > Verrucomicrobiales > Verrucomicrobiaceae > VFKE01. Next base: position 96,111 of record JBBRNC010000010.1, on the reverse strand, counting down.
TGCCGGGAGGGTTCTCTAAATAGAGCACGGGGTTTCTGCCGGGGCGCAAACCAACACCTTGATGAGAGGAGGGCAAGAAGCCGCTGCCCCACAAGCGCGAGAAGATGGGCTGTCCGGGATTCTTGCCGGTGCCCGCTGATACCATCGCGATAAATGCGGGCAGGTTTTCGTTTACGGTGCCGAGTCCGTAGCTAACCCACGCGCCCATGCTGGCATAGCCCGGCAGTTGATTGCCGGTATTCATGAAGGTGATGCCGGGATCGTGATTGATAGCCTCTGTATGTAAACTTTTTACGATACAGATGTCATCTGCGATGGTCTGGATGTTCGGCAGCAAATCACTGATCCAAGTGCCGTGCTTGCCGCAGCGTTTGCCCGGCATCAATGGAGGCACGACCGGATAGGCGCTCTGCCCGCTGGTCATGCCGGTTAGCCGTTGCGTGCCTTTGATGCTGGGCGGCAATTCTTTGCCAGCGTGCTGGTGCAGCATCGGTTTGTCATCAAACAAATCTACATGCGATAAGCCACCACTCTGGAACAGGCAAAGCACACGCTTCGCCTTGGGCGCGAAATGCGGGATGCCTGCCAAACCGATGTGCGGCGCTTCCTGCGCGGCGCGGAGGATTTCTGGATGCAACAGACTGCCGAGCGCAATGCTGCCGATGCCTTTGGTGACATCGCCGAGGAAACTGCGACGCGTGAGGTTGGCTAGATGTTCTTGGAAGGAATTCATAATAGACGGAATGAAAGTTTAGTTGCGAGTGACGCTCTCGCTGAGGTTGAGGATGAGCGTGGCGACCTGCATCCAAGCGGCGTGTTCGGCGGGTGGAAGTTTTTGATCGCGCGGTGATTCGCCAACACTGAGCGTTTCATTCGCAGCATTCGCGTGAGCTGTGTAGCGAGTGCGCTCGCGAGTGAGGGTGGATTGCAGAACTTTCAATTCTGCAGGCTTCGGTTCGCGTGAGGTGGATTCTAAAAATGCCCAACGCAGCTTTGCGGCTTCGTCGCCAACTTGATGCTGAATGCGTTCCGCAAAGGCGCGCGCGGCTTCGACAAACTGCGGATCGTTCAGAGTCACGAGCGCTTGCAGAGGTGTGGTGGTATTGCCGCGAGAGATGGTGCAGACTTCGCGGTTCGGCGCGTCGAATGCCATCATGTTCGGCGGTGCGGCGGTGCGTTTCCAATAAGTATAGAGGCTACGTCGATAAAGTTTTTCGCCATGATCCTGCACAAAGGTTTGTGCGGTCGCGGGCGTGCTGCCGTAGTGACTGACTTCCCGCCAGAGATCGCCGGGCGTGTAAGGATTCACGCTGGGGCCACCGACACGATCAACTAGGAGACCGCTAGTTTTTAATGCAGAATCGCGCAGCAGTTCCGCTGGCAAACGGAAGCGCGGGCCGCGAGCGAGCAATCGGTTCTGCGGATCGCGCTCCAGCATCTCGGGTGTCGCAGCGGACGACTGACGATAAGTCTCACTGGTCACGATCAGCTTGATGAGATGTTTCACATCCCACCCGCTCTCCATGAATTCGACCGCGAGCCAATCGAGTAGATCGGGATGACTGGGCCACTCACCTTGCGCGCCCAAGTCCGCTGGCGTGCCGACAATTCCAGCGCCGAACAACATTTTCCAAAAACGATTCACGGCCACCCGCGAAGTAAGTGGATTCGATTTCATCGTGATCCACTTGGCGAGACCGAGGCGATCCGCGGTCGCGCCCTCCGGCATGGGCGGCAAGGCGGCGATGGTTCCAGCGCTGACCTTTTCCGTGGGCTGGGCATAATCACCGCGGTTAAGAATGAAGGTGTCGCGCGGTTTTGCAGAGACATTCATGACCATCGTCGGATAAGGTTGCGTAAGTGTGGCCAAGCGCTCTTCGAGATTCGCGAGATCGATCCGCATGCGCTGCAATTCTGCACCGTTCATTGCGCAGTAAGTCCACAATTCCGCCTTTTGCTCCGCGCTGCGCTGAGCTTCCGGCGTGGTGAGAATGCCGAGGATGCCGGACGGCAAATTAGAGTCATCGTCGTTCCCTGTGATTACGAACAATTCAAGATGCTGTGGCACCAGATTTCCTCCGTGACCAAAATTGAGCTGCGTGGTGAGGAAGGGCGTCTGGCGCGAATTAAGCGGCTCGGCAAAAGTTGTGGTGAGCCGCACAGGACCGCTGGTTTCAAGGTCGGGCGACCAGCCGCTTTCGTTGCGCGGATCGAGACAACCTGCGGGCGGATATTTCTCATCCCATGAATTCGCCGTAGTGCGCGCGATGGACTGTAGCTTGTTCAGATTAATCTGGTCGCTCGCAATTGTGTCTGCCGTGACTGAAATGGACGTGAGCAAGAAGGTGCCTTTGAACGGTTCCATCTTTTCTCCCTTTTTACCTTTGGCGCGCTTTTCCAGAGCACCACTGCCCCAACCACCGCCGGGCAGTTTCGGTTCAGGATGAACGACCACCCTTAGTCCGGTGATCGGCTCCGCGATTTCCGGCAGTTGCGCAGAAATGTCGAAGGCCACCATGCCGCCCGGCTGGTTCAGACGAACCTCGTTCACGCCCGCCACTTCAAAGCCCGCGCCACTATTTGGTGTGGAAATCTTGAGCGCTTTCACCGGATGCAACTTCAAGCCCTTGCCACGCGCGGCGAGCTTCACCTGCTCGCGTTGCTCCCATGTTTTCAGCACAGCAGCGTCAGGCTGCGTGAGCAATTTTTTCAGTGCCTCGATCTGCGTTTGCAAGCCGGGCGTTTCATCCGTCTTGAGCACCGTCTTAGCTTTCATGGACGGCCCCGGATTGTTGCCGCCGTTTCCGTCAAGCCCACCATCGCCGAGCGTGTTGAAAAACGCGAACATCTGGAAGTAATCCTTCTGTGTGATGGGATCAAACTTGTGATTGTGGCATTGCGCGCAGCCCAGTGTGAGACCGAGCACTGACTCCCCAAGTGTCTTCACGCGGTCGGCATTGTAGTTGGTCAAGTTCTCCGCCGGAATGGTGCCGCCTTCGTGAGTGACCATGTTGTTGCGCTGAAATCCTGTGGCGATCATTTCCGTATCCGTGTGTCCCGGCATGAGATCGCCCGCGAGTTGCTCGATGAGGAAGCGGTCATAGGGCTTGTTGTCGTTGAAGGCCTGAATGACCCAGTCGCGCCAGAGCCACATGTGCCTGCCTCCATCAATCGAGAAGCCATTCGTGTCCGCATAACGCGCCGCATCCAGCCACTCCAAGGCGAGCCGTTCGCCGAAGTGCGGGCTTTGCATGAGCCGATCCACGAGCTCTTCATAAGCCTTGGGATTCTTGTCATTCACAAATGCCGCGACCTCCTCCGCGCCCGGCGGCAGCCCGGTAAGATCAAGCGACACGCGGCGAATGAGCATCGCGCGATCAGCCTCGGGCGAAAGCTTCAAGCCTTGATCCGTCAGCCGTTGCCGCACTAGCGCATCAATCGCGCTCTTCTCTCCCGTAGGCACAGGCGGACGCTGCGGTGAAATGAATGACCAGTGCCCCGCATACTTCCCGCCCTGCTCGATCCATGCTTTGATTTTTGACTTGTCCGCGTCCGTGAGTTTGAGATGTGATTTAGTCGGCGGCATCACATCGTTATCATCATCGTTCAATATGATGCGCGCCCATACATCGCTGGCTTTGAGATCGCCCGGCTTAATCGGGAATTTCCCCTCTCGCTCCGCATATGCCGAATCCACAACATCGAGCCGAAGCTTGGCTTTGCGTTTCTTTTCATCAAAGCCGTGGCACGGAAAACAATTCTCGGAGAGGATGGGCCGGATGTCGCGATTGTAGTCCATCGTGGCAGGCACGGGCGCAGCGACGGTGTGCTGTGAAATTGCCACTGAGAGCAGCAAAATGTGCAGCGCCATTGTTCGTGGTGAAAGTGTCATGTCGCTATTTCGTAGTAAATTCAGCATCTTATCAAGTTTCAAATGTGTCGTTTAACAAGGATATGTTAACGACGCACGGGTTGGGTTTGTTACAAGTTGCGCGCCGGTTTTTGTGACTTGGGGCTTTCCTGAGATGATGGAATAATCGTCGAAGAAAGTTTTATCTCCCTGTCTTCGTTTAAATTCAAAATGAAATACATCCTCACCCTCCTGACCACTCTGTTGTTGTCGCCGCTTGCCGTCTGGGCTGCAGAGAAGCCCAATATTATTTTTATTCTCGCGGACGATCTCGGCTGCATGGATGTGGGCTGCTACAATCCGAAGACCTTTTACGAGACGCCTAATATTGATTCTCTCGCGAAGCGCGGGATGCGGTTCACGCAGGGCTACGCGGCCTGCTGTGTGTGCTCGCCCACGCGAGGAAGCATCATGACTGGCAAGTATCCGCCTCGGTTCGGCATTACCGATTTCATCCCGGGAATGAGGTCGTTCAAACTCAAGTCCGCGCCCAATGCCCTTCATCTTCCTCTGGAGGAGGTCACGGTGGCGGAAGCGCTGCGTGATGGAGGTTACGCCACGTTCTTTGCTGGCAAGTGGCATCTCGGCGGCGGTGAGTTCTCGCCCAATGCCCAAGGCTTCGGCCCCGGCCTTGTTACCGATGATAAAGGAGGCGGCCAGTTCTGGTATCCGAAATCAGACTTGCCCCCGCCGAGTAATAAGGACGATCCCAAGACCACGGAGCGCATCGTCGATGAAGCAGTGAAGTTCATTGATGCGCATCAGGACAAACCTTTCTTCGCTTATCTGCCGTTCCTTGCCGTTCACGTCCCCATTGGTGCCCGTCCCGAACTGGTGGCGAAATACGAAAAGAAAAAGGCGAGCGCGCCCGCAGACGCGTGGGGTCAGGATCGCGATAGCAAAGTCCGTCTGGTGCAGAACCAGGCCGTCTATGCCGCGATGCTGGAGCAGCTCGACAGCGGCATCGGGCGCGTGATGGATGCACTGAAGAAAAACGGACTCAGTGAAAAAACCATCATTGTTTTCATGTCCGACAACGGTGGCCTGTCCACGGCGGAAGGTCATCCCACCTCGAATCTTCCCCTGCGCTGTGGAAAAGGTTGGCCCTATGAAGGTGGAATCCGCGAGCCTTGGATCGTCTGCGCCCCCGGCATCACCAAGCCCGGCAGCACTTGTGACACGCCCGTCATCAGCACCGATTATTATCCGACATTGCTGGCACTGGCTGGTCTGCCCTTGAAACCGGAACAGCATCTCGATGGAGTAAGCATCGCGCCACTGCTCAAGGGAGAAACGATGAATCGCGGCAAGCCGCTGTTCTGGCATTATCCGCATTACGGCAACCAAGGCGGCGCACCGCATGGCATCATCCGCGATGGTGAGTGGAAACTTATCGAGTGGTTTGAAGACGGAGCGCTTGAGCTTTATAACATTCCACAGGACATCAGTGAGAAAAACAATCTCGCTGCTCAACAGCCTGGGAAGACGAAGGAACTGCACGCGAAACTTGTCGCATGGCGCAAAGAAGTTGGGGCCTTGATGCCAACGCCGAATCCTAATTACAACTCAGCAAAGAAAATCGGTAAATGAAGCCATTCATCGTCTTGATAGCGGCATTCGCGCTGGCTGGCATTTCGAACGCCGCTGACCGCAAGCCGAACATTCTCGTCATCCTCGCGGACGACCTTGGATTCTCGGACATCGGATGTTATGGCTCAGAAATCGCCACGCCGAACCTAGACAAACTGGCTGCGGACGGATTGCGGTTCACGCAATTTTACAATACGGCAAAGTGCCACTCCTCGCGGGTCAGCTTGCTCTCAGGGCGCTGGTGCCGCCAGGCGGGCGACGAAAGTTTGAGCCGCGCGGCGATCATACCCGAGGTGTTGGGCAAGTCCGGCTACTTCACTGCGATGACAGGCAAATGGCATCTTAAAAAGGAACCGACTGACTTTGGATTTGATCGATACTTCGGCCATCTCTCCGGTGCGACGAACTACTATCTAGGTGATAAAACATTCCGCCTTAACGGCCAGCCTTGGATAGTGCCTGACAAAGGATTCTACACGACTGTGGCCAATGTGGATCACGCGCTGAATTTCCTCAACGAGGCGCGCGAAACAAAGAAGCCGTGGTTTCTTTACGTTGCCTTTAATGCACCGCACGCGCCGCTGCAGCCCCTTGAGGCGGACTACAAACGATACCTCGGCAAGTATGATTCCGGCTGGGATGTCATGCGGGCCGCACGGGTGGCGAAGCAGCAACAGCTTGGTCTGTTCGGCAAGACCGTCGAAGCCAGTCCGCGTCCAGAACTCATTCCGACTTGGGACTCCATGACACCTGAAATGCGCATATGGGAGGCGCGGCGCATGGCTGCCTATGCGGCCCTAATTGATCGCGTTGATCAGGAAATCGGACGGCTGGTCGCGGATCTGAAAGCCAAAGGCGAATTGGAAAACACGCTCATTATGTTCTTCTCCGACAACGGTGCGTGCCCCTACGACCGCAACAATCGCGGTGTGCAAAGCGAGCCCTATAACCCTTCCTCAAACTGGACTGATAGCACGGGCTGGGCATGGGCGCGCAACTCGCCGTTCCGTTACTACAAGCAGAACCAATTTGAAGGCGGCATCGCCACACCTGCGATCATGCACTGGCCGTCCGGGCTAAAAACCAAACCCGGCAGCGTCGTTCACTCGCCGGCGCATCTCGTGGATGTGCTGCCCACGCTGGCTGAAATCACTGGCTCAGCTTTGCCTGCTTCATGGCCGGACCGGGAACTCACTCCGCTGGCGGGCATCTCGCTCGCACCGATTCTCTCAGGAAATGAGATCAAGTCACGACCTCCGATTCATCTGCTCTTCAATGAGGATCGCGGCCTGCGTGACGGTGACTGGAAACTGGTGAGCTTTCAAAGCCAGTCGTGGGAGTTATACAACCTTGCGAACGATCGCACCGAGCTTCATAATCTAGCCGTGCAGGAACCGGAGCGGGTCCTGCGCATGGTGCAGCAATGGACTGGTATGACAAAGAATGTCCTCATGGCCACAGAGAAAGAATCCAAGCCCGTTTCCGAAACCGCCACAGAACAAGTGCATCGTGAGTGGACCAAGTATAACTCAACAGAAATCAAGGAACCGAAGAACAAAAAACAAAAGCAAAAATGAAACCATTCGGAATTACCCTAGTGCTGGCACTGCTCGCGACATCAAGCATTGCGGACGTTGTCAGCAAGCCAAATATCATCGTCATCCTCGCCGACGACCTCGGCTACGGCGATGTGCAATGCTACAATGCGCAGCGCGGCAAAATCCCGACACCGAACATTGACCGGCTCGCATCGCAAGGCATGCGCTTCACGGATGGACACTCATCTTCTGGCGTCTGTTCCCCTTCGCGCTACACGCTGCTTACCGGTCGCTATCACTGGCGCACTCGTTTGCAGAAAGGCATTGTCGAAGTTTTTGGTGCTCCATTGATCGCACCGAATCGAATGACCATCGCCAGTCTGGCGAAGCAGCACGGCTATCAAACCGCAGCTATCGGCAAGTGGCATCTCGGCTGGGACTGGCCGGTTGATAAGGATATGAGGCAACTGCTACATGCTTCAAATAAACCGGGCAGAGATGATGAGGCCAAGCCTGCGGAAAAAAACCCGGTCGCAACCGAAAAACATCTAGCAGCGTGGCGCGACCTTTTCAGTAAGCCGATACCCGGCGGTCCAACCACGCGCGGTTTCGACAGTTACTTCGGAACTGATGTTCCAAATTGGCCTCCGTTTTGTTTCATCGAAAACGACCGCACGCTGGGCATTCCCACCGAGTTCCTTCCTGCAAAAAAAATCGGCCACAATCTCGCCAGTATGCAAGGCCCTGCGGTAAAGGATTGGAGCCTTGAAGACATTCTGCCAAAGCTGGTGGAACGGGCCTCGAAGTTCATTGATGACGCCGCGAAGAAACCCGAGCCGTTTCTTCTCTACCTACCGCTGACCGCCCCGCACACTCCTCTTGCCGTGACGCCGGAATGGCAGGGCAAGAGTAAGCTCAATGAGTATGCTGATTTTGTCATGGAGACCGACGCCGCCATTGGCCGGGTGCTTGATGCACTGGAGAAAAGTGGAGCAGCAGAGCACACGCTGGTCTTCTTCAGCAGCGACAACGGTTGCGCTCCGTATATCGGCGCGAAAGACCTCGAAAAAATGGGGCACTATCCAAGTGGTCCCCTGCGCGGTTACAAGTCAGATGTGTTTGAAGGAGGCCATCGTGTCCCTTTCATAGTTCGCTGGCCCGGCGTGGTGAAACCCGGCAGCACTTGTGGACAACTGGTTTTACAAGCCGATTACATGGCCACCATCGCCGACATTCTTGGAACGAAGCTGCCCGATACTGCGGGCGAGGACAGTTTCAGCATCTTGCCTTTGCTCAAAGGCGTGGACAAGCCCGTTCGGGAACAAGCTGTGAACTGCTCCGCCAATGGACTTCCTGGAGTGCGCGATGGATCGTGGAAATTAATTCTCGGTCCCGGTTCCGGCGGATGGGACAAGGAAGGTGATCAAATAAAGACGCTGCAACTCTATAATCTCGAAGATGACATCGGAGAGAGAAAAAATCTCGCAGACGAACAGCCCGAGCGTGTCGAGAAGATGATGGCGTTATATAGTGAACTTATCGCTAATGGGCGCAGCACTTCGGGGGCTAAGCAGGCCAATGACGTCAAGGTCGAAATCAAAGTGCACGGCAAGAAAGCTAAGAGTAAACCATAGGGCATTACACATAGACCCAGCATGAATTGCATCTTCCTGCTCACTGCTGTATTTGCGCTTACTTCTTTGAGCGCGAGCAAAATCAATGCCGGGCAAACAGTGGTCAGCATTGTTGGCGATGATTTTCATATCAACGGCAAGCCGACTTATGCAGGGCGCATGTGGAACGGGCATCGGATTGAGGGACTGTTGCTGAACTCGCGCACGGTGCAGGCGACCTTTGATGATCTCAATCCGTCAACCTCCGCGCGCTGGGCTTATGCGGATACTGGAAAGTGGGATGCGGAGCGCAATGTGCGTGAATTCATCGCCTCGATGCCATCATGGCGGGTGCAGGGTTTGCTTGCAATTACTGTGAATTTTCAAGGCGGCTCGCCTGAAGGTTACTCGAAGACGCAGCCTTGGCTTTCCAGCGGTTTCAATGAAGACGGCTCCATGCGACCTGACTTCGCGGCCCGCATGAAGCGTGTGCTTGATGCGGCGGATGCTCAGGGAATGGTCGTGATCCTCGGCTACTTTTATTTTGGCCAGTCGCCGCGTTTCAAGGGCGACGAGGCTGTCATTCGCGCGACGGATGAGGCCACCCGGTGGCTGCTCGCGGGCAATTGGCGGAATGTGCTGGTGGAGATCAACAACGAGACGAACCGGAATTACCTGCCGCCTATACTACGACCGGAACGTGTTTCTGAATTAATCGAGCGTGTTCGGAAAGCAAAAGCAGAGGACGGCCACAAGTTGCTGGTGGGCACTTCATTTGGCGGACGTGTTGTGCCGACAGCCAATGTCATTGCAGTTTCAGATTTCGCACTCATTCACGGCAACGGCGCAAAAATACCTGAACAGATTCGGGATTTGATCCGCAAGACGCGTGCAATGTTAGCATCTAAGCAGATGCCAGTGTTGATCAACGAGGATGATCATGAGAAATTTGATCAGGCGGAGAACAATCTCGCGGTGGCTATTAGCGAACACGTCTCGTGGGGCTGGTTTGACTACCGTCGCAAGGGCGAGGACATGGACGAAGGATACCAGTCGCCTCCCGTGAACTGGGGCATCAGTTCCGAGCGCAAACGCGCATTTTTCAAGCTACTGTCCGAAATCACCCTCAACAAAAAACCATGAAGCAATACGCCCGTCTTTTATCACTCCTGTTTCTGTTTGCCGCCTCTGCAGCATTTGCCTCAGACAAACCCAATATCATTTTCATCCTGAGCGATGACATCGCGCAGGGCGACCTTGGGTGCTACGGACAGAAACTTATCCAGACGCCGAACTTGGATCGCATGGCGGCAGAAGGAACGCGCTGCACGCAGGCGTATTGCGGCACTACTGTTTGTGCTCCGAGTCGCACGTCACTAATGACAGGCCTGCATATGGGGCACTCCCCCATTCGCGCTAACCGCGAGTTAGGCACGGAAGGACAGTTACCGCTTCCAGCTGGGACGTTCACCGTTGCGCAAATGCTCAAGAGTGCGGGCTACGCGACTGCGTGTATTGGCAAATGGGGCATGGGAATGTTCGACACCACAGGCAGTCCGCTAAAGCTCGGGTTCGATCATTTTTATGGTTACAATTGCCAACGTCATGCACATTCCTATTTCCCGACCTATCTCTATAACGACGACAAACGTTTCACGCTGGAAGGTAATGAGAACAAGGGACGCAAACTCTATTCGCAAAATCTCCTTGCCAATGAATCACTGCGCTGGGTGCGCGAACAGGCCGTGCAAAAGAAGCCGTTCTTTTTCTATTACGCACTCACCTTGCCGCATGGTGACTATGAGATCGACGACCAAGGCATCTACAAGGACAAGCCGTGGAGCACACAGGAAAAAAATTATGCTGCGATGGTGACGCGCTTGGACACTGATGTCGGGCGCTTGCTCGCGTTGCTGAAGGAGTTGAAGATTGATGACAACACACTCGTGATGCTTGCAGGCGACAACGGCTCGTCGTTCCCGCCAAATTCCCCGCTCGGCAAACGCTTCGATCAGGCTGCGAACGGACTGCGCGGTTTCAAGCGCGAACTCTATGAGGGCGGACTGAGAAATGCGGGCATCGCCCGCTGGCCGGGCGTCGTGTCCGCCGGTCGCGTGAGTGATGAACCATGGGCATTCTGGGATTTTCTCCCGACTTGCGCGGAACTCGCGGACGCGAAGATTCCTGCCAGCGCACACATAGACGGCCTGTCGCTCGTCTCGTTTCTCAAGGGCGGCCCTGCACCGAAGCGCGAGTATTTTTACTGGGAACTGCATGAAGGAGCATCACTGCAAGCCGTTCGCTGGGGCGACTGGAAAGCTGTGCGCAACGGCCCGTCGAAACCCATTGAGCTATATGATTTGAAAAAAGACGCTGCCGAATCCAAAAATCTCTCTAAGCAAAATCCTGAACTTGTGGCAAAGGCGGAATCGCTGATGAAAGTTGCACATGCAGACGATCCCAACTGGCCGATGAGTGACATTAAGTCCAAGTCAGGAAAGAAGTAATCAAAGCATTGAACAATCATGAAAAACGGACGCCATACTCTAATCTCATTTGCCACACTATTTGTTATAACTGCAGCATCACTCCATTCTGAGGAAACGCTGGTCTATAAGAAAGCTGGAGATCGCGAATTAAAGCTCTTCATCGATAAGTCTGCTGATTGGAAGGCTTCTGACAAGCGCCCGGCCATCGTATTTTTCTTCGGTGGTGGCTGGGTGGGAGGCTCGCCGACTCAGTTTCTCAAACAAAGTGAGTATCTCGCGACGCGGGGCATGGTCGGCGTGCGCGTGGAATACCGCGTCATCCCCAAAGGCGACAAGGGTCCGCCTCTTGTATGTTGTGCCGATGCTAAGTCAGCCATGCGCTATGTGCGTTCACATGCGGCAGAACTTGGAATTGATCCTCAACGTATCGCAGCCGCGGGAGGTTCGGCGGGTGGACACCTCGCTGCATTCACGGGCCTAGTGAACGGCCTTGATGATGCGAAAGATGACCTCTCTGTTTCCTGCAAACCGAATGCCTTGGTGCTCTTCAATCCCGTCTTCAATAATGGCCCTGGAGAATGGGGGCATGAACGCGTGGGTGATCGCTTCAAGGAATTTTCACCGGCGCATAACATCACCAAGGATGCCCCGCCCACGATCGTGTTTCTTGGGGACTCGGACAATCTCATCCCAGTCAAGGTGCTCAATGACTTCGCTTCAGAAATGAAAAAGGCTGGGGTTCGATGCGACGCCCATATTTATCCGAAGTCTGGTCACGGTTTTTTCAATAAAGAACCGCACTTCACACTTACTTTGATTGAGACTGATAAGTTCCTGTCCTCTCTCGGATGGATCAAAGGCGAACCCACATTGAAAATGCCCACACCATGAAATCCACAATCCATATCCTTCTATCTTTGCTTCTGTTTTGTTCTTGGCAAGTGAACGGGGCAACTGCGAAACCAAACATCGTCCTCATCTTCATCGACGACATGGGCTATGGCGACATTGGGCCATTTGGCTCGACCAAGAACCGGACTCCGAACCTTGATCGCATGGCCAAGGAGGGCATGAAGCTCACCTCATTCTATGCCGCGCCGGTTTGCTCAGTTTCACGCGCACAGGTCATGACGGGTTGCTACGGTCAGCGCGTTTCCATTCCTGGCGTCCTATCCCCAGCCGAGGCTATTGGCATCAGCAAAGACGAACACACAGTCGCGGAGCTTATGAAAGCTCAGGGCTATGCCACTATGTGCATCGGCAAATGGCATCTCGGTGACCAGCCCGAGTTCCTGCCCACGCGACATGGATTCGACCGTTACTTCGGCTTGCCGTATTCCAATGACATGATGAAGAAGGCCAAGGTCAATGGCCAGAGTGTCGTGCCGCTGATGCGCGATGATAAGGTGATCGAACTGCTCGCCGGAGATGATCAAGATCACCTGACTGAACGTTACACAGATGAAGCAGTGAAGTTCATCACGGAAAACAAAGACCATCCCTTCTTTCTCTACGTGCCCCATACCGCCGTGCATACCCCGCTACATCCGGGTGAGAAGTTTCGTGACCAATCAAAAAACGGCCGCTATGGCGACTGGGTGGAAGAAGTGGACTGGAGCGTCGGTAAAGTGCTCGATACCCTGCGTGACTTAAAACTCGCCGATAACACGCTCGTCATGTTCACCAGCGACAATGGCCCGTGGCTTAACAAAGGAGATCAGGGCGGTAATGCAGGGCCACTCCACGGCGGCAAAGGCACTACTTGGGAAGGTGGCGTCCGCGAACCGACGCTCGCTTGGTGGCCGGGAAAAATCGCGCCCGGAAGTGTCAGTGACGCTATCGCCGGTAACATTGATTTCCTTCCTACTTTCGTGGGGCTAGGTGGCGGCAAAGTCCCTGCTGATAAGAAGATTGATGGCAAAGACATTTCACCGCTGCTGCTCGGTCAGACCAAGGAATCTCCGAATGAGGTGCATTATTACTATCGCGAATACAATCTGCAAGCCGTGCGCGTGGGCCAGTGGAAGCTGGCGATTGCGACACAACACGAAGGCATGGGCACCTTTGGAACCCCAGAGCCAGCCTCGCTGGAAAAGCCACGGCTTTACAATCTCGACACCGACATCGGCGAGCGCAAAGACTTGGCTGCGGAGAACCCCGATGTGGTAGCGCTCATCAAAGCGATCGCCGTCAAAATGGCCGCTGAACTCGGCAATGGTAAACCCGGGCCTGAGGTGCGTAAACCGGGTCATGTGGCAAATCCGGTAAATCTCTATCCCGTGGAACCAAGCGCGAAGAAGCCAAATCAGAAATAATGGGCAATTTCTGCTTCATTGTGGATGCCATACACTTTTGAAATCGATATAGGACTAATTACGAACAATTACATCGAAGCGCGTCATGTATGAATTTGTTGGAGTTCAAGGTTTACCTTGCGCACGTCAATTAGTTCCAAGGTGAAATTTTCATGCATGGGCATAGCACAATTGAACAAGCTGAAGCTTGAACTCCAACGAATACAGCGGCCTCCTGAATCATGTCTTTCATCCTGTTGGACAGCCCATTAGTTTACAAAATCCAAACAAACGCCATCTTGCGCGTCCCATGCGAATTTTGACCCCATGAAAAACCTCCTCTCCATTGAAGCTCTCACTGAAAAAGAGATCACGGACATCGTTGAACTTGGCGCTGCGCTCAGGAAAAACAGGACGGCATCACCGCAAGTTCTTAATGGGCAGTGCTGGGCGCTGATCTTCAATAAATCATCCACGCGCACGCGGGTGAGTTTCGAGGTCGGCATCCGGGAACTTGGCGGTAGCGTGATGTTTCTCAGCGGTGCGGACACTCAGCTTGGTCGCGGCGAACCCGCGAAGGACACTGCACGCGTGCTGGGGCGCATGGTGCATGGCGCGGTGATCCGCACTTATGCGCAGTCGGACGTGGAGGAATTTGCCAGTTACAGCAGACTTCCCACCATCAATGCCCTCACTGATGAAGAGCATCCCTGCCAGATTCTCGCGGACCTGCAGTTGATCCACGAGCAACTCGGAGGCTGGAAAGGTCGCCGTGTTTGCTTTCTCGGCGATGGCGATTGCAATGTCGCACGCTCCTGGATGTGGGCTGCGGCTAGGCTGGGCTTTGAGTTGAACATCGGCGCGCCCAAGTCCTTTCAGCCCGGCAATGATTTCATTGAAAAACTCGGAGCTGGGAATGTAAAGTTCATTGAAGATCCGAAGAAGGCCGTCGCCGGAGCGGATGTGGTCTATACCGATGTCTGGGTCAGCATGGGCAAGGAGGAGGAAAGCATCAAACGCCTCCAAATTCTCAAGCCTTATCAGATCAACACCGACTTGATGGAACACGCGGTGAAGGATGCCATCGTCATGCATTGTCTGCCCGCTTATCGCGGAAAAGAAATCACTGACGAGGTGCTAGAGAAACACGCTGAAGTGATTTTCCAAGAGGCGGAAAACCGGCTTCACGCACAAAAAGCCGTCATCGTCTGGATGTTGCGTCGATAGAACTCGACATAATCTGGCATTATAAAAAATGCCTGTTTGCATTAAAATACTTAATAGGTATTGACTATATAGCCTGATTTAGTGTATATAGTTATTCCAATTGAGTTCAGCCCCTCCCAGCCATGTTTCTCGCCCTTTTCAAAGCACGCATCCGGCGGCACGCGAAGCAAATCTTCACTGAATTGCTCGGTGATGACTACGATGGCGAGGTATTCCTCTGTGGCGGAGCCTTTAAACCTTTGCTGAAACGCAAGCTTCCGATCAACGATTACGATCTATGGGTTCGCGACAACACTCAGCGCGGCAAACTCATCCAGTTCCTGCTTGATCGTGGCGCAACCATCGCGCGGGATTACGCGCCCTATTGCCTAAAACTGCGGCTTGATGGGCGCATCATTGAGATCACTTACAACAATGTGGATGATGCTCGTCTGGAAGATGTGCTCAATACCTTCGACCTCGCCGTCTGCGGGATGGGTGTGCGTTATGCGGGTCGTCGCGTGGCGGAAGTCTTCGTCAGCTCGGAGTGCTGGGATGCTATTCGTCACCGGGCGGTTCGCACTCTGCCCAGCTACATGAGTTTTCTCTGCATTCAGCGCGCTGCTAGTCTCGTGCGCACGCTGCATCGCATGGGGCAGCAGGCAACGGAATTGGGCTATGAAGTGGACACGGGGCATGAGCACGCGCTGTGGGAAATTTTCTGGAGCGACTTCTCCGAAGGTGAGCGCCGCGCAGCAGTGGATTTGTATTTTGAAACAATGGTGACGCACAATGGCCGCTGTGATCAGCGACTAATGCGCCGCGCGATGGTGGGCCTTGCTGCTCCTATAGTTGAAGCGAATGAGCCATCTCACATCCCTCAGATGATTCCGCAGCACGCTTGATCGGATTTACGCGAGCTTGCAAACTGTGCGCCACGCGACCATGATGACGCTCGTTTTTAAAAATGAGCAGCAAGCGCGTCATCCTTAAGTTCGGTTCCGGCATCCTCACCCGCACAGATCGCGCGGAGATGGATCAAGTGCAGATCGCGCGTCTGGTTGAGGGTATTGCGGAATTGAAAAGGCGCGGTCACTCGGTGGTCGTGGTCAGCAGCGGTGCAGTAGCATCGGGACTGATGCCGATGGGACTCAAGGAACGACCTGAAGAAATCGCCACGCTGCAAGCCTGTGCCGCCGTCGGGCAGACGCATCTCATGCATGGCTACGAAAGTCTGTTGCGCGGTTACGGCTTGCACGTCGCGCAGTTGCTCCTCACCCATGATGACCTTGAGAACAAAGACCGCGCCGCGCGAGTGAAGGCTACTTTACTGCGACTGCTGGAGTTCGAGAACGTAGTGCCCATCATCAATGAAAACGATTCTGTCGCAGTGGAAGAACTTCGCTTTGGCGACAATGACAATCTCTCCGCACGCGTCGCAGTTCTCTGGAACGCCGATCTTCTAATTCTACTCACCAGTGTTCCTGGACTAATGAATCTGCGTGATGACGGCAAAGTGGACATCGTGCCGCTAGTCGAAGATGTGGACAGCGTGATGCACCTTGCCCAGGACGAAAAAGGCAAACACTCAGTCGGCGGTATGCCCAGCAAACTCCGCGCTGTGCGCGAGGCGGTAATGGGCGGAGTTGAGTGCGTCATTGCCTCAGGTCGTCATCCCGAGCAGCTGGCCGATCTCGTTGAAGGAGCCGGGTCCTGCACTCGTTTCCCGGTCAAATAATTTCCACTTCATGTCCGTCGCCGTCCTCATTCCCGCGCTCAAGCCAGCCCAAAGCTTGCTCGAAGTCATGGACGCATTGCTTCTCAGCGACAAAGTGGAAAGTCTCATCATCGTCAATGACGGCAGCCCTGCGGAATACGACGCTGTTTTTCAAGAGGCTGCAAAACGCCCCAAGACCGTGGTTCTACGTCACGCCGTGAACCTCGGCAAAGGAGCTGCGCTGCGCACAGGGATGAACTACTTCCTTTGCAACGCCACGCCCGGTTGCGTTCTCATCTCTGCCGATGCCGACGGCCAACATCTTCCCGAGGACATCTTGGCCGTCGGTGCTCAGGCAGAAAACAACAGCCGCGAACTCGTCATGGGCGCTCGCGCCTTCTCCGGCGACGTGCCGCTGCGCAGTCGTTTCGGCAACGACGTCACGCGCTGGATTTTCCGCGCCCTCATCGGCATCAAAGTCACTGACACCCAGACAGGACTGCGCGCCATTCCTCGTGCGCTCATGCCCGTTTTGCTCCGACTGAAAACCAAGGGCTACGAGTTTGAGTTGGAGATGCTCATCTGCGCCGCGCGCTTGCGCATACCTATCACTGCGGTTCCCATCCAGACCGTTTATCTCGACGGTAATCAAAGCTCTCACTTCAATCCGCTGCTCGATTCCATGCGGATATATTTTATCTTCGCGCGCTTCCTCTCTTCATCTTTCATCTCCAGCGTCATTGACTTAATCATCTTCGCCATCCTCCTGCACACCACTGGCAGCCTTGTCGGAAGTATCGCCACGGCTCGTGCCATTTCTGGCACTTTGAATTTCATGGTTAACAAGAACCTCGTGTTCCAATCTCGCTCTGAGTGGAGGCGACTCTTGGTCAAATACGTCGCCATGGAAATCGTTCTCGCCACCGCTTCCCTGCTCTTCATTCACTTCCTTTGGCATCGCGAAGGGTGGAGTCCTTACATCGCGAAACCCTTGGTCGAGATCGTGCTCTTCATCGGCAGTTACGCCGTGCAGAGGAACCTCGTCTTCGACATGACACCAGACGACGATGATGAGTCCTCGGGCAGTGGGCAATGATGATTAAATCATCCGCCCTTCTTCACTTCTGCCGCAGGTTTCACGTCCTGCTCCACGCGGGTAATAACAAGGTCATGGCTCAACAGCCAGAACCAGCCCAGTGAGACCACAAGCAGCAGAAAGGAAATCCAAATGAGCCAAGCGCGCATGGCAGCATTTTGCGGGCGGATGCCGTAACGGGCAAGCTGGATTCTCGCCTTGTCCAAAAAGGAAGTTGAGTTGCGTTAGCCGCCTGTTGCGAATTGAGTGTGTCTAGTTGAGAGGCTAAAAATGAGGCTCTTGAACGTGCGATCTGATTCACCCCAACGGTTGGCGTTTGATTCGATCAAAATGTCGCAGGGTCATACTTTCAACTCTCAAATAAAACCTCTCATCTCTTTTTCTTAGTCCAATCGTGACAGCACGCGATGCGAAAAATCGGTTGCCTCCCCCACCCTTCCGCGCCATGAAAGTGAAACCGCGCTCCCGCTTTGTCCTCCTCACGTCCGCTTGTCCTCGTAGTAATTCCCGCGCGCTGGGGTTCCACCCGGTTCCCCGGCAAGCCGCTCCACCTCATCGCCGGAAAACCTCTGGTGCAGCATGTCTGGGAGCGCTGCCAAAAATGTCAGCTCGTGGACAAGGTGGTAATCGGCACCGATGACGCGCGCATCGCCGACGCGGCACGACGTTTCAATGCCCTATCAGTCATTACCTCTCCCGATCATCCCAGCGGCACTGACCGCGTGGCGGAGACGGCGAAATCTTTCCCCGATCATCAGATTATCATCAATGTGCAAGGCGACGAGCCGCTCATCTCACCAGCATTGATCGATGAACTCGCGCAAACTCTCATTACAGAATCAGAGGTGCCGATGATTACAGCCGCCGCGCCCATTGACGACTCCGTCCTGCTCCATGATTTCAATGTCGTCAAAGTGGTGCTCAACTCCCGCCGCGATGCAATGTATTTTTCCCGCGCCCTCATCCCCCATTCGCAAAAACCTGACGCAGGCGTAACGCATTTCCGGCATCTTGGCATCTACGGATTCCAGCGCGATTTCTTGTTCAAGTTCGTTGGCTGGCCACCATCTACTTTAGAGAAAACAGAATCACTCGAACAGCTTCGCGCATTGGAAAACGGTGCATCAATTCGCGTGGTCATCACCAACGAAACCTCGCCGGGAGTGGATACGCCAGAGCAGGCGCGGGCCATTGAATCTCTGCTGCACAAATAAACCTTTCAACATTCAACATCTCCCTTAAACCTTATCCCATGAAATATATTTTTGTCACTGGCGGCGTAGTCAGTTCACTTGGAAAAGGACTGGCCGCAGCTTCACTGGGCACCTTGCTCGAGCACCGGGGATTAAAAGTGATTTTGCAGAAGTTCGATCCCTATCTGAACATCGATCCGGGCACGATGAATCCCTTCGAGCATGGCGAAGTCTATGTGTTGGACGACGGCGCAGAAACAGACCTCGACCTCGGTCACTACGAGCGTTTCACCAGCACCAATTTGTCCAAGCTCAACAACCTCACCAGCGGTCAAGTCTATCAGACCGTTCTGCGCAAAGAGCGATCAGGCGACTATCTCGGCGGCACTGTGCAGGTCATCCCGCACGTCACCAACGAGATCAAAGAGCGCATCCGCAAAGTCGCCCGCGAGATGACAGCAGACGTGATCATCACCGAGATCGGCGGCACAGTGGGTGACATTGAAGGACTGCCTTTCCTTGAGGCCATCCGACAGTTTGCCCAAGATGTCGGGCCGGAGAATGTTGTTTTCATCCACACCACGCTCATTATTTACATGCGCGCAGCGGGCGAGTTGAAAACGAAGCCGACCCAGCAGAGCATCGCAAAGCTGCGCGAGATCGGCATCAGCCCTAGCGTCATCCTCTGCCGCACGGAGCGCCCCATTGATCAGGATGTTCGGGATAAAATCTCCCTGTTCTGCAACGTCTCGCCCGATGCCGTCATCGAGGCCCGCGATGTGAAAGGCTCCATCTACGAAGTGCCGCTGGAACTCCATAAAGAAAAACTCGACGATCTCGTCTGCCGACTCCTCGGACTCCCGATAGTTGCAATTGATCTCACGCGCTGGCGGAAATTCGTCAAGAGCGTGGTCTATCCCACCCATCGCGTCCGCATTGCTGTTGTCGGAAAATACATCGAGCTGCAAGACGCTTATAAGAGCATTTATGAAGCCCTCGTCCACGCGGGTGCCTCGCATGACACGAAGGTAGATATCATCAGGACGGATGCCGAGGCCATTGAAAAAGACGGGGCTGCAGCTCATCTCAGTGATATGCAGGGCATCCTCGTTCCCGGTGGATTTGGTGATCGCGGCACCGAAGGGAAAATCGCCGCCTGTCGCTACGCCCGTGAGCAAGGCATTCCCTATTTTGGCATCTGCCTCGGTATGCAGATCGCCGTCATCGAATTCGCTCGTAACGTCTGCGGACTCGAACGTGCCAACAGCACCGAGTTCGACAAAGCCACGCCGCACCCAGTCATCAGCCTGCTCAATGAACAGCGCGGCATCACAGACAAAGGCGGCACCATGCGCCTCGGGGCCTGGGTCACCGATCTCGTGGGCGGCACCCGCGCCTATGATCTCTATAAAAGCGCGACCATCACCGAGCGCCACCGTCACCGTTACGAGTTCAACTCCGCCTACAAAGAACGTGTCGAAGCCGCTGGGCTAGTCATCGGCGGCATGTCACCGGACGGATTGCTCGCCGAAATGGTCGAGCTGCGCGATCATCCATTCTTTCTCGCCTGCCAGTTCCACCCGGAATTTCTTTCCAAGCCTAATCATCCGCATCCGATCTTCTACGGTTTCATCAAGGCCGCACTGGAGCATCGCCCGCCGGAGGAGACTGTCGAGATCGTGTAAGCTGCCAATCCCATCACTCCGACATCATGAACACCTACAAAAACATCACGTTAACTTTCGCAGCACTCGTGTCCATAACTTGCGTCACTTCCATTCAAGGAGGAACTGTTCCGGCACCTAATTCATTCGGCTATGTTCTCCAGGCCGATTCATTGTCAAAAACCAAATCGAGTGCTATCCAAAAACTCGCAGCATCGAAGCGGGATTGGATTGTTCTCGATGCCAACTTTTCCAACGGCAATCCATGGGGGCGACAGGATCTCGACGCCATCCGCAAGTCCCTGCCGGGGCGCAAAGTGCTCGCTTACCTATCCATTGGCGAAGCTGAATCATACCGCCCTTACTGGCATCAAGACTGGACGAGCAAAGGTAAGCTAACTGCGACAGCGCCCGCATGGTTGCTGCCGGAAAATCCCGACTGGCCGGGCAACTATCGCGTCAAATATTGGGACGCCGAATGGCAGAAAATCATGCTCAATCGCGTGAGCGAAGTGATGGCCAGCGGCTTTGATGGCGTCTATCTCGATATCGTGGACGGGTTTGAGTATTTTGAAAAAGAAGGAGACGACTTCATTGATGACCGGCCCAATTCTGAAACTGGAAACACTTATCGGCGCGACATGATTGCCTGGGTAAAGAAGATAGCTGCCAGAGCACGCGAAAAAAATCCCTCCGCGCTCGTGATTCCGCAAAACGGTGCGCAACTTCTCGCCCAGCCAGATTACCTCGGCCTGATTGACGCCATCGGCATCGAAGACCTGTTCACCGACGGTAATAAAATTCAGCCAAAATCCAGTGTGAACTACAACCTCGGTTTCTTAAAAAATATGGACGCTAAAAAGAAGCCAGTGCTGCTTATCGAATACCCCACCAATAATGACCGCAAGGAACTGGTGAAGAAGGAAGCGACAAAACTGGGTTTCGTCTGGCTGCTCACGGACAAGCAATTGAAAACACTTGGCGTGTCTGGGAAGTGAAAGTGGTGGAAGTCCCTACACACTTTCACAAATGGAGCTTTGTAGCTGCCGACGTAAGCCTTTCGGCCCCAAGACTTTCGGCGAGCCATTCGGCTTACTCATGGCCTTGAGCTTGTCGAAACGGCTCAAGTCGAGTCCGCTCAAGGCCGAGGGGGAGGCACTGGAATGGGTGTTGCAGGCGATGTCAGCGAAGGAAACATAGAGCCTTCTCACGTCGGCTGCTACGAAGACAGTTCTGCTTTGTAGAAACACTTACATCCCACGCGGCACCCGCATAGTGAAGACAGTCTCGATTCCAGGCCTGCTGTGCAGTTCGATAGTTCCTTTGTGCGCTTCCACGGCGCGCTTCACGATGGAGAGTCCAAGTCCGGTGCCTTTGACCTCGCGACCTTCGGGGCGCATGACGCGATAGAATCGCTTGAAGACAAATGGCAGGTCAGCTTGTGGAATACCTACGCCGTTATCACGAACCTCGATTTGCAGCGTGCCGTTGTTTTGTATCAGCGCTACATCAACTTTTAGTCCCAGTGCCTGATTTTCCTTGAGTGCGTTCTGCACGAGATTGAATAATATCTGGTCCCAGTAAAAGCGATCTCCTCGAAGCTTGGTGTCAGCATTCGACTCGACCACGACATTGACTCTGGCGGACTTGATCGCAATGACGGGACTAAGCCGCTGGATGACATCCTTCGCGCAGTCTTGCAGATCAAACTCATCAATTTTCAGCGTTGTCTCCTGACCCGATTCCATGCGACTGATGACGAGGAGGTCTTCCACGATGTGCGCGAGCCGGTCGCCATGTTTTTTCATCACGGTGAACGCGCGGCTGATTTCACCGGATTCGGTTAGGTCACCATCCATCAAGTTCTCCAGATAACCGATGATAATGGACAATGGCGTGCGCAGTTCATGCGAGGCATTGGCGACAAAATCTTTCCTGATTTTCTCCAGTGTGTGCTTGTCCGTTTCATCACGCAGGATGAGAAGCATCTCGCCTTCAGCAGCGTGGATGGCTTCGCTTTGCAGCGGCACAGCGAGAACTTGGTAAATACGATCTTCTGCCCGGCTGTCATTGGACACATGGGAAATCTGGACGTCTTCGGAAACTCTGTAACCGCTGGAGAAGGAGCGTTCGACTATTTCAATGATGCGCCGATTGGGCACGCACTCGAAAAGCTTTCTTCCAACCGGCTCGGTCACAGGCGGGAAAAAATATTGTGCACCCAGATTGACGAAGATCACCCGCATGTCGCCGTCGATAATGAAAAGACCATCATCAATGCCGTCCACCAGCCGGTGAAGAAGTTCTGCGCGCCGTTGGGTGCGCCGGAGGAATTCAGCGTCTTTGATCTTTTGCTGTTGAAGCTCTGCTCGATTAGTCTGCATCTCGGCTCGCTGCTGCCACCAGGCGTAAGCAAAGCCTGCTGTTGTAAACAGGCTGGCGATCAAAAATGCGGTCATGGGCGACACAATAAAGCCGGACTCCAGTTTTGTCAGTCCTTCTTCAACGCCAGATTTGACGGCACGGTGAAACGATACCCGACTCCTCGTGATGTGTTGATTAAGTCAGCATACTCACCGAGTTTTTCGCGCAGTCGTTTCACATGCGTGTCCAATGTGCGCGTGCGAACGCCGCCCGTGTAGCCCCACACTTCGCGAAGGATGGTTTCCCGATCAATAACCTCGCCTTTGTGAGCCGCGAGCAGGTGGATCAGCTTGAATTCCAGAACGGTCAGATCCATTTCCTCGCCGTTGACGGTGAGCTTGATGTTGGCAAGATCGAACACGCATGGACCGGCCCGAAGCTCGGCGCCGTCCATCGTTTTTACGGAGCGCCGGAGCACTGCTTGAACTCGGAGCACGAGTTCCTTGGGACTGAAGGGCTTCGATATGTAATCGTCAGCACCCACTTGCAGCCCGGCAATGCGATCCTCCGCCATACCTTTCGCGGTCAGCATGATGATCGGGATGCTGCGGAGCGTTTCGTCTTTGCGCAATTCTTGACAGACAAATAACCCGTCGCGTCCTGGCATCATCACATCCAGCACGATGGCGTCTGGCTTGCGGTTCCGCACCATGCGCAAAGCCGTGAGTCCGTCGGCGGCGTCCTCCGTGGAATATCCAGCACGACGCAGATTCATTCCAACGAGTTCACGAACGTCGTCTTCGTCGTCGGCGATAAGGATCATGGCTTTGTCTGACATAGTGCTAATAAGACAGAGACGGTGACAATATTGTCAGAATGAGCAAACCAGCATTTGTGACAAGATTGTCACCTTATTTATTGCCGTTACGATTTCAATTCCGCGATGACATCCTGCCATTTGGACAAATGCGCTTCCCAAGTCAGTGGCAGCATGGAGTTCCGAGCGGCCATTCCCATATCACTTCTCTTCTCCTCACTCGTGGCCAGCGCATTCCGCACCACGGTCAGCACAGCCACAGGATCGCGCGGATGGGACAAGAGCCAGCCGTTCTCGCCATCGCGCAGCAGATCAATGGCGCCGTCATTGACGGAGACGAGGCCGGGCAAGCCACAGGCCATGCTCTGAAGCACGGTGTTGGCGCAGGCATCATAGAGCGTGGGATGAATGAACCAATCTGCTGATGCATAGAGCGCATGGATTTGAGATTGTGCCCCAATGAGGCGGACTTTGGACAGCAACCCGTGGCGTTTAATTTTTAGCCTCTGGGAGAAATTCAGATTCTGCCCAACGATCCACAAGTCAGCATCCACTTCTTTCCAGATGTCGAGCAGGACATCCAGCCCCTTTCGCCGATGGCTGAGCGAGACAAATAGGAAAGCCGGACGCGCGGGATCAGTCTTGAGTTGGGCGCAAACTTTCGCGCGCACGGCAGCGCGATCCTCCACCGGCTTGAATCGTTCCGTATCCACCGCTGTGTGAATGACGCGGAAGGAATCTTTATCTGTGCCATAAGCCTCGTGCAATTGCTTTGCCACCTGCGCGGAGTTCACGACGAAGAGCTTTGTGCGCCCCGCAGTATAAAGTTCCTTTTCCAAACTGAGTTCCAGCAAGTTCTTCGGATGCCAGCGTTTCCACGGAGGCAGCAGTTCCGAATACACGCGATGACATCCGCCGCCCGCGCGATGCAAATCTTGCGTCGTGGTTCTGCCGAACCCAATCGTCACATCAACAGGAAGTTCCCTCGCTATGCGGCCCGCCACGCGATTGAACTGCCACATTCGCAGCATAGGCGATCCTTTGATCAACGGCACCCGATGAAGCGTTGCCCCGACGCCGTTGGCCAAGGCATCCGAAGCCTCCGCCGCCACGATGTGAACTTCATGGCCCGCCACACACAGTCTCGTGGTGAACTCCATGAGATAGCCCTCCAGCCCGCCGCGCGGAATGAATTGATGATAGATCAGTGCGAGGCGCATGGAAGGGAGATGCTGGATGCTGTAATGTAGTCTTGCGCTTCAGCGCGGGGCGTGTGCTGGAGTCTAGCGCGCTGAAGCGCAAAGACTACTTTCTGGATGCTGAAATTCATCCCTATCTTCCATTTTGTTCGTCTTCAAATTTCCTGCTATAACGCACAAAGGCCGAAAACGCAGTCGCGACGGCGATCCAGAGTCCGGGGAAGCCATCCAGAAATCCGCGCCGTAGAATATACGCACGGAAGAATCGCCACAGGGGCCGGGCGATGTTTGTCATGAGCGACCAGTGCACGCCGTCCGCCTTCTGGCGTTGCAGGAAGACATCGGCATAGACATTGATCTTCTCAATGTAGCGATTCGTCGTGGGAAAGGAGAAGTGATGCAAGTCGCCATTCAGCCGCGCGATCTCGCCCTTCATCTCAATGTAATCATGCTCCGGGCTTCCGCTCCAGTGCGCCAATTCCCGGCGGAACAGGCGCAGCTTGCGATCAGGATACCAGTCACCGTGCGTGATCCAGCGTCCGAGGAACCAGACTTTGCGGTTGAACTCCGCGCCAGAAAATTTCTCACTCGAACCATCACGAAAGAATATCTCAATGTTCTCGCGCAGTTCAGGCGACAGTTCCTCATCGCAATCCAGCGCCAGCACCCACGGCTTCGTGCAGAGTTTGAGCGCGACATTTTTCTGATCGCGATGCCCTAGCCAGTCCTGATGCGTGACCTTGGCACCTAAGCTTTCCGCAATCTCCCGCGTCCGATCCTTCGATCCTGAGTCCACGAGGATAATCTCTCCCGCAAGTCCGGCCACACTTTGCAAACAGCGCGCCAGATTCACCTCCTCGTTCTGGGAGATGATGGACAGGGAGATCGGCAGAGGCATAGTGATGTTTGGCTATTGTTTGCAGTGGTTTACCATCGTTTGCAATCAATTGCCGCTCGTTCGGCGAAGGTTCAAATCCTAAGGGAATTGGCGGCGCGAATGACCCTGTTCGTCATATCGAGCGATAAAACCCAAGGGAGCGACGGCATAATAGTGACCCTCCGGGTGCTATTTACAGTAATATCTTTGATCATGCAATGATCCCACTTTTCCGGATTCATGGGCGTGATATTCCGATAAAACTGTCGGCTATAATGATGTTGGCAAACCGATCCATTTGTCCATGATCCCTATGTTAGGCGATTCTGTGCGCACTATATGATCAAAGCTTTCACCGGATTACTCTCGAACGTCTTTTTGTCTCATCTCCATTGCCGTTCCGTTTCTCTTCGACTTTCCCGGAGTGGGACTTCGATGGGGTGTATTGACGGGCTGGTTTCTATTCGTTTTAGCCCTGCACTTTCAGAACATAATATCTCCGATTCTGGCGCATATCTTCATTGGTCGCGACGCTGCCAACCGCATTTCCCCGGAGCAACTCGGCGCCTTTGCGACTGTGGTTCTGCCGTCCCAAACGGGACTTTGGGATGATGGCGATCCGTTACCCAGCGCTTAAGCGCTGGGCTAGTGTCAGTTTTCACCCAGTCCGTGAGCCTTATCCCCGTCGCTGATGTTTCGGACGCGATGGAGCGCGGCCCAGCCTTTAGATTGTGATTTGTATGTGACTGCGACCAAACGTAGCAAGGGCGCGGTGCAGTGAGCTTGCTACGTAGAAAGATCGCTGAAAACCCCCGATCCTGCGCAACTTGTTTGGACTTTGAAGATTGAAGCTTCTACTCCACGCAATCATGATAATCGTCAGCCACTCTTTTACAGCCCGTCCTTGCTACCCTGTGCGGCGTCTGCTTTGATGGAGATGCGATTTCTTAACGACGATTCATGAGCGCAAACGCTTCTACTTTTTTACTGCCCGATGCTGAGCCTGCCTGGAGGCTGTGGCGTTCTTCGTCGTCGGGGAAGCCGGAGACGCTGGAGTCGCCCGCTGATTGTCGCGAAGGTTCCAAGCCGGTCGTTGTGGGACTGCCTGCGACGGCTTGCCGCACCATCGGCCTTGTTTTGCCGATTGCCGATGCGAGCCTATTGCCATCCATGATCGAGGCGCAACTGGAGCGTCGCGGCATTGCCCTTACTAAAAGCCCGGTTCCGAATTTCGTCTGGCATCTGCTCGGACAGGACGCGGCTCAATCCATCGTGAGCGTGGACGTGCTGGCGCAGCCGTTCCCGGAAAATCTCGCGGTGCATCACGCTGCGAATTACACTGCCGCACTGCGCCTGATGCTGCTGCCCACGCGCATTATGGTGGTCACTGAGGAACAAGGGCTGCTGGTGTTGGCGGTGGGGAGTCAGGGGAAGCTCTGGCACAGTCACATCATTGGTGCGGCGGATTCCGCGCCGAAGAAACTCGCGCAAGAACTTGAAATTGCTCAACTGGGAATCGAAACCACAGACGGCATCGGTGCTCTGCGTGGTATCGCGCTGGTGGGCGAGCGACTGGCCCCGCTGGCCCTTGAACTTAAGAAGCTCACGGGCATCGCCATTGAGACCATTCCTTCGCTGGAGCCGAACCGCGCACTGAATCTCGATGGCTTTCAGAAGCTGCTTCCCGTCTCTGTTTTTGAGGCGCAGGCAGCGAGAGCGCGTGGTCGCAGACTGGTCAAGATGTCGCTGTTCATCGCAATGTTTTATGTCGTGGTCTTCGCCGCTTGCTGGTGGCATCTGCAAGGTCTGCGCGACAGCGTGAAGGGGCTGGAGTCTGATATTGCGAAGACCGACGCGCCCGCGAGTGAAGTGAAACAGACCGCGCAGCGCTGGCACGAGCTGGAACCCGCGGTGGATGTGCATCGCTACCCGATGATGCAGCTCAGCCAGATCACGGCCTTGATGCCGCCGAGCGGTGTGGTCATTAAGAAATTCGATTCCAAGATCGCAGAGATCGAGATCACGGGCGATGCGCGTGATGCGCAGACCGCGAGCCAGTTCCTGGAAGATTTGAAAGGACAGCACAATCTCAGCCGTTTTGCCTGGAGCATGCCGGTGCCAGCGGTGCGTGAGGGCGTGGCGAGTTTCAAAATCCAAGGCAAGCTCGACGCCAAATAATTTATTACTTTCCGCTCGATGAAACGCCGACTCAATCCCCGCGAACGACGCCTTCTGGCGGCCTGCGTGTTGATTATTTTTCTGGCGTTCAATGTGCTCGCTTTTCGCGAATTCTCCGCGCGTCGCAAAGTCTTGAACACATCCATCACACAGCTTCAAGATCAGAGCACATCGAATCACACATGGCTGAAGGATCGCGACTCCTGGGACAAGCGCATGAAGTGGCTCGACAAGAACATGCCCTTCACTGATTCCGCCGGGCGCTCGCAAGGGCAATTACTGGAAGATCTGCAAACCACATCGCTGGACGCTGAACTCAAGATCACGGGACAGACCTTACTGGAGCCATTCGCGCTGGATCATTGCAACGAAGTGGCACTGAATATCAAGATTCAAGGCGACCAAGATAAGCTGATGCGCTGGTTGCTTACGCTACAATCACCCGAGAAGTTTCTGGCAGTGAAAGCCTTCAGCCTGGAGATCGACAGCAAGGCAAAGGAGAAAACTCCGCAAGCCCATTGCAACCTGACGCTCGCGCGTTGGTTCAATCCCACGCCGCCCACGGGTGGCGCGGCCGATAACAAGCCAACATCATGAAGAAATTCATCACCACCTGTTTCATCTTTGCCTCCGCCCTCATGGGCGCGGATGACACTAAGCCCGTGGCCGACCCCGATCTGCCGCAGGTCTTTGACGCGAACGTAGCCCAGCCATTGTTAGAGAATTCGCCGTTCACGCGCTCGATCAATCTCTCAGACTCACTCGTGCTCACGGGCATCGCCTATATAGAAGGCAAAGCTGTGGCAACGATTTTCGACAAGAGCACCAAGGCCAGCTACGTGGTCTCTGAAGAACCAAACCAGCGGGGATGGAAACTAGCTGAGACTAATGCCACCTTAGATCTGAAGCGCACTCAGGCCAAGATCGTGATCGGTGGAGAAACCGTGACCATCCGATATGCGGCGGTCCAGCCCACGCAGCAACCGAACGATTCGAATCGGGATGGCCGCAGCGGACGCATGGGCGGCGGCGATAGTGGATCGTCGCGTTCACACGAATATAAGCGCCCGTCGGAAGAAGACATCTCGCGCTACAAGTCGCTGTCCGATCCGGCACGGGAGAAATTCCACTCAGCCCTCCGTGACAGCCGTGAGAAGATGATGATGATGGCACCCGAGGAACGCTCCGCCTACGTCAAGAACGTCTTCGACAAAATCGAAAAAGAAGACGGCAAAGGAAAGTAACGTGAGCGGCACTTCTCCTGAGAAAACTCCCACTGAATCTCGTATATCATCTCCCTCATGACTAACTTTGTGCCCGTTCCTGTCTTGCGTTTTTTTACCAGCCTCTTTCTCATGCTCGGCATGACATGGCCTGCGCTGACTCAGGAGGCAGACACCACTGATCGCCCCGCGCGCATCTCGACTGAGCCTGCGGTGAAAAATGAGGGCGCTACATCTTTGCGCATGTTGGCGCAGGTGGACAACCAGCCTCAACCACAGCCGGAAACACCACCTGCCAAACCACCCGCTCCGGGAACGGGCGGCGGACGCGGCGGCCCCGGTGGTCGCAGCGGCGGACGTAGCGGAGGAACCGCAGGCAGCAGCGACACGGAAACTGTTAAGATCGAAGGCGACAAGGTCTCACTACTTTTTCCGAACAACTCCATCACAGACATCTTGGGCATCTATGAGCGGCTCACCGGAAAAGCATTGGTGAAAGACAGCTCCATCTTTGAAGGACAAGCCATCAGCCTCGTTACGCCCTCGCCCGTGGAAAAAGCGGAGGCTATCAAGCTCATCGAATCCTCGCTGCTGACGAACGGCTACGCGATTGTTGCCGCGCCCGATGGCAAGAGCGCACGCATCCTGCCCATGCGCTCGCGCGACGCTGCTGGTGTGCAGTTTTCTCAAGGTGTGAAGTTTTACCAAAGCGCCGCCGACCTCCCGCAGACGGAGACTCTTGTGAGTTATTTTCTCAAGCTAGATCACCTCGATCCTGCGCAGGCCGCGCAAATGCTCGGCAATCACGTCGGGCTAAATGTCTATGGGCGCATCACGCCCGTCAGCGCACCGCCCGGATTGTTGATCACCGAGAGCGCCACCATTGTGCGCCAGCTTGTAAGCATCAGCGAGGTCATTGACTCCGCTGATTCCGCGAAATCTCTCGTCACGAAATTCGTCCCGCTCAAATACGCAGACGCTCCGACAGTTGCGCAGATCATTCAGGCCACGCTTGATGCGCAAGCCCAAGATAAAGAACAACGCGGCGTGAATACCATTCGCGGCTCCGCTGCTTATAGTCAGAGAAGTTCTCAAGGTGGTGGTGGTGGTGGCGGCAGTGGTGGCGGATCAGCCCCCGCGCCTGCGGAAGCTCCCCAGCCCAGTATCGGCAACTTATCATCCTCGAATAATCTTGCGGTTAAGAAACCTCAGGCCAAATCCCAAGTCGTCGCCGATTCCCGACTCAACCAGCTTCTCGTTGTCGCCGAGCCTGATGATTACACTTATGTTATGAGCCTTATCGCCGAATTCGATAAGCCCGTCGATGTGCCGGAAGCCTACGAGCGTAAGCTGAAAAACATTTACTCCGTCGATGTCCTCAGCGTTCTCGCCGACTTACTTAAAGACCCCGCCAAAGGCACCACCCAACTCCCCGGCGGCGGCACGCTCAATGCCAACAATCAACAGCTCGTCAGTAGCAACAACTCCCTCGTCACGGGCCGCAGCACCTCCACGAATCAACGCGGCGGCACTATCTCTCGTTCTGGCTCCACCACGGGTGGCAGCACCAGTGGAGACGCCACGGGCAGCACCATTGCCTCCAGCATTCCTGATCAACTCATCGAAGCTCAGCAGGACAACTCCCCCATCTCTGTCCTCGTCAACAAGACCCGCGTCATAGCCGATCCGCTTGCGAATTCCATCATCGTCATCGGGCCTAAGGAAGACAAGGACAAGGTCAACATGCTCCTCGATAAGCTCGACCAAAAATCACCCTCAGCCTATCTGGCCACCGTCATCGGCGAACTAACTCTCGATAACGGCATGAACACTGGAGTGGATTACCTCCAACATTTCAAATCGACCGGAACCAACAAAGGCTACTCCAGCAGCAACATCAACGGACGCGGCGATGTTATAACCAACAACAACATCACTGACGTGCGCAATCACGACATCACTGCGCCCTTCGGTCCTCTCACCGGCTTCAACATGTATGGTCAGATCAGCGAAGCATTAGATGTCTTCGTCAGCGCACTTGAAACCAACAACAAGTTCAAAGTCCTCTCCCGTCCCAGCGTCTTCGCCTTGAACAACAAAAAAGCCGTCATCACCTCCGGCCAAAGCATCCCCGTCCCCACCCAGACCCTGAACAACGCCAGCTCTTCTGGCACCAACAGCAACGGCAACGTCACCACCACCATCGCTTATAAAGATGTCGTCTTGAAACTCGAAGTCATCCCGCTCATCGACCCTGACGGCATGGTCACGCTTAAGATCGCCCAGACCAACGACACCGTCATCGGCAACCAAGTCGTCGCCTTGAACGCTGTCCCCATCATCGGCACCGAACAGTTAACCACTACTGTTACAGTTCCTTCAGGAAACACCGTCGTGCTCGGAGGCCTTATCAGCGAGACGGAAAAGAAAGACACTTCCGGCATCCCCTACATCAGCCGCCTCCCCTTGCTGGGCGCCCTCTTCAGAAACAAAAACACTAGCAAAGAGCGCAAAGAACTCATCATCTTCATCCAGCCGACCGTCGTCAAAGACATCGCCTCCATGCGCCGCGCCAGCCTCGCAGAAGATATCCGCACCCAAGTCGGAGCCGACACCAATGAAAAATTTCCCGAGAAAGTCATCCCTGTCGCCAAGCCCGTCGATCCCGTAAAGAAAGAGCCGGAAAAGAAAAAAAGCTTCTGGGATAACTTCCGCCGCAAAGATAAAACTGAGACTCCGGCGGCAACCAAACGCTGAGGCGCTATCTAGTCAGCCGAGATCGTAAGATGTTCCGACCTCATTCAAGCAGAACATGGGGGCTTCGGTCAGAGTCCGAATCAAATCGTTAAGCGTTTCGACATTCTGCGATGAGGAAGTCGCACTTCAAGAAACTCACTGCCAGAACTCTCGAAGCCCGACTTCGCATAAAAATCTACCACTGAAACTCTGGCATTGAGGAACGCAGTGGTGAAGCCACGGATGGCCAGTTCAGCTTCGGTCATCCCCAAAAGCCTGCGCCCATATCCTTGACCTCGGTGGTTCGGCGAAACTGCCATCTGCCGCAGCTTCACCTCGCTGGCCGATACGGGTTCTGCGACAAGGCAAGCGATGAGCACCTCTGACAAAAACAGACCAAAATGCAACTGCACCGCCTCGACACTCAAATCCACATCGTAAAGGCTGATCCCAATCGGTCGCCACAAAACCTCATTCCGAAGATCACACTCAATGCGATAGTCGTTGGAACCATACGCGATCTGGCGGAAAATTAGTTCTGCTTGTTGATTCATAGGTCTAACGATTCACGCTCAGCGACCTGATGGCTTGCGGATTACCGGAGTAGATATTAATAACCACGTTGCTCGTGAACTAACTTACCGTCCACAAATACACGATAGATATGGGGACGGAATCCAGCAAAAAACTGTGGACGCTCTTTCTCAATGACAACCTCTTGCGGCTCGGAACTACCGACCGTGAACTCATAGCGTCGAAAGCGTGTAAAGCTGAAATGCGTTGAAGGCGAAGTGGCGCTCCGGCTGGCTATGAGATGACCGTTTGCAAGAATGCGTTCAGTGCCGAGAAACCAATTACGAGAGTATTCAATCTGGGTTTGCTCTTGCTGGCCAATGTCGAGTTTGAATTTCATAATGGGTAGCAAAGACTAAGACATCAGTGGCGGACTGCACGAACAACCAGCCACGGACGCACAGAGCACATCACTTGCCTAAAATGGGCAAGGCGGGCTTAAATGCCGGGTAGTCTTTCAGGGCGGTGCGGGTCGCATCAGATACCTTGTATCCCAAGAGAGTGAAGTAATCGGCGACATTGGCCTTGGCAGCATTGCCATACCGCGCCACAAAAATACTCTGCAGCACAGCAGTGTCATTTCTGCCAGCATCAGGCACGATTTTTGTAGAGTAAGAGCGTAACGTCTCGCGCAGAGGCCCCCAGCCATGGGCTTTGATCAGCACAACAAAAGAAGCCAATTGCTCGAACGGCCCCATGTTAGGCGGAGTGCCCAGTCGTTTGGCGATCATGGTGTCGAGGTTGACCATGGCCGGGTGCCCCTGCCCCTGTGGTTTGCCAATAAGATTCTCCATGAGATAGAGCGAGAAGAAATTACAGGTGACTTCTCCCTGACCGTCGAAGGTCCATTCGTGCCGCTGGTGATTGTGCCCCAGTTCATGGAAGAAGCCCCAGTTGCCGTTCGTGGATAGCTTGGGGAGATCAATGATTTCTTTCTGGCTCGCACTCAGAATGCACATGAAAGGATAGCCGGAATGCATAAAGCCAGCAGAAATCTGGCGATCCGGCACGACACGCTCGGGAGCAAAACGGACCAGTGCCACGAGGTCGTCTTCAAGCGCGAGCGCCTTGTCCCACCACTCAAGAAGCGGCTCGGGATTTTCGATTTTTCTCAGTTCACTCGTCTGCACATGAAGGATGGCGAACTTGCCCACCAGCGTGCCCCACGGGGCTGGCGAAAGCCGGGACTTGGACCAGGAGTCAGCCGTATCTTTGCCCAAGACAAATGTGGGAGCATCCACTGCATTGATGAACTCCAGCGTGCTTGTGGTCGCGCTCTCCGGAATTTTACTGCCCTTGGCTTTGATCTGAATGAAGAGCTGACCTCCGAAAGCATTCGCAATGCGGTTCTCGCCAGGCTTCAAATCAAAAGAGCGGGTTATCTGTGGAAAGCGGTTCCACTTATCAAGTTTGAACAAGTTGTCGCGATGGCAGCCGACAATAATGCTGCACGTGCAATCGGAAGGGAGCGTGTCCGCCTTGACGATGACGACTTCACCGGGGGCTGCATAGAGCCCTGTTTCCTGCCACGCATCCGGACCCGTTGCGCGGTCAGGGGCATTGCCAGCCTTGGTGTCCCAGCGGTGAACGAGGTTGGGGTCATAGGTCACGCTGCGTTTCACTCGGTCCTTGGACTCTACATCTCCAGGAAAGTCGGCCGCCGCCGGATGGGCTCCGAACTTTCCGGGCTCCAAAGACATATAGGCACGGATCGACTTGTGGAGTTCGGCCCGTCCGGCTTCAGGGGGCTGAATGAATGGTGATTTGGACGAAGGGGCGATCTCTTCTGGGGCGGGAGCAGATAAAGCGATTCCCAAGGGAAAGAGAATGAATAAAAGGAATCTCACGAGGAAAATCGGCATGGTGTTGAATTTGAAGTTTATCACAGATTCGGCCTCATATCTGGGCGCTGGTTTCAACGACATCGGTTTGACTGATCTTTCTTCACAAATGAAGACCGTATCGGGTTAATTCATCAATCGGAGGAAAGAATCACAAAGGCATCTCCTTATATTTACCCCCACATGTTTCATCCAATCATCATCCCTTCACTGCCCATCTTAGTCTTGCTGGTGTCGTTGGCTTTTCCCGCCGTATCATTCACTGCCCCGACTGATGCGCAGAAGGCGGTCTATGAAAGCCCGGTGATGACCAGCACCACAACGCCACGACTCATTTCTGCAGAGGTCGTGCTTAATGGAGCAAGGGAACTCCATCTCGTGGTCTCTGATGAAGGCGATTTTAGCTGCGACTGGGCGAACTGGATCGATCCCACACTGGTCATGAAGGACGGTGGCACTAAAGACCTCACCCTGATGAAATGGCAGTCCGCTCAGAGCGGATTCGGCAAGGTTAACCTCGGCAAGAACATCGTGGGCGACGCGCTCATCGTGGACAAGGTCATCCACCAACACGGCATCGGCACGCACGCAGCCTCGGTCATTTCATATGCTCTACCGGAAGGCGTGGAGCGCATACAGGTTAAGGTGGGGATTGATGACGGTGGTATGATCCGAAATAATAAGGCGAGTAGTGCCAAGCTGCGTTTCCGAATTTACACTCAAATGCCAAAAATTGAATCTTCGGCGGCCAAGAAAAATGGTCCTGATACACCTAAGCTCGTGCCAGCAGAAATGTTCACAGTGCCCGAGGGCTTGGAGGTCACGGTATGGGCAAGTTCGCCGATGTTCTACAACCCGACGAACATGGACTTCGATGCGCATGGCCGTCTGTATGTCGCTGAAGGCGTGAATTATCGCGGTCATGCAGGACGTCGGAAGGAAGGAGACCGCATTGTCATCCTTGAAGACACCACAGGCACAGGCAAGGCGGACAAGAGCACGGTTTTTGTGCAAGAGCCTGGTCTGGCTTCACCGCTCGGTGTCGCCGTGCTGGATGACAAGGTTATCGTTTCGCAGCCGCCCGATCTGCTCGTTTACACCGATGTAAATCATGATCGAGTCTTCAACCCCGCAGTGGATAAGCGTGAAGCATTGCTCACGGGCTTCAATGGAAGACAACATGATCACAGCCTGCACAGCCTCACGGCCGGACCCGATGGCCAGTGGTATTTTAATCAGGGCAACACAGGCGCTCAGTTCACGGACAAGTCCGGCAAGACTTTCCACATGGGCAGCCCTTACAAACATGAGCCGGGCACATCTCAAGTCGTTGATGCTACGACGATCGGCGGCAAGCGCAGCGACGACGGCCACGTCTGGATCGGCGGCTTCACCGCGCGCATGAATCCAGACGGCACCAATGTAAAAATCATAGGGCACAATTATCGCAACAGCTACGAGCAGACGGTCACGTCATTCGGCGATCTGTTTCAGAGCGATAACGACGATCCGCCTGCTTGCCGCGTGACGCCGATTCTCGAAGGCGGCAATGCGGGATTTGCTTCTGCCGACGGCAAAAGGTCTTGGAAAGCTGACCAGCGCCCCGGCCAGGACACGCCAACAGCGGAATGGCGTCAGGAAGATCCCGGCACTATGCCCGCTGGTGATGTCTATGGCGGCGGTTCTCCGACCGGCGTGGCCTTCTATGAAAACGGTGCGCTCGATGAGAAATTGCGCGGGATGTTGCTCGCATGTGAGGCCGGAAAAAATGTGGTTTTCGGATATATTCTGAAACCTGATGGCGCGGGCTTCAAGCTGGAGCGTTTCGATTTTTTAACATCCAACAAGGAAAAAGAATTCGCCGGTTCCGACTTCCAAGGCGGCAAGGCAAACGACTCCCTAAAAACTAAGTTCCGTCCCAGCGATATCTGCGTCGGTCCCGATGGCGCGATCTATGTAGCCGACTGGTTCGATGCGCGCGTGGGCGGTCACGGAACGATGGATGAAAGCTGGAGCGGCACCATTTACCGCATCGCTCCCAAGGGCTTCAAATCTGTGGTGCCCAAGTTTGACCTCAACACCACCGAAGGCCAGATCGCCGCGCTGAAAAGCCCCGCCATCAATGTGCGCAACAGCGGCTTCACCCGATTGAAAACTCAAGGCGCAAAAGCCGTCCCTGCGGTGGCGAATTTACTTAATGATGATAACAAATTCATCGCCGCGCGCGCCATCTGGCTGCTGGCGCAACTTGGAGAAAGTGGCATTGCGAAAGTTACGCCGCTGCTGGAATCAAAGAACGCGGAGACACGACTTGTCGCCTATCGCGCGTTGCGTTTCGTGAACAGTGACGACCCCGAAGTAATACAACTGGCGGAGAGAATGGCTAACGACGACTCAGCGGCAGTGCGCCGAGAAGTTGCATTATCATTGCGTGATTTACCTACGAATCTCGTAATGACAGACCGCCTGCCTCTTGTAAAAGATATCCCAATCATCGCTGGCATGCGCGATCACAATCCAAGAAGAGATTTCGATAAAAAGGTTGTGCCCATCCTCGTGAAGATCGCGCAACGCTTCGACGGCAAAGACCGCGCCTACCTCGAAGCCTTCGGCCTCGGCTGCGAAGGCAAGGAAAGCGAAGTCTTCGCAGCCGTCTCAAAAGTCATGGGCGGTAAGTCTGATGATTGGAGCGAAGCCTTCGCGTGGATCGCTTGGCGTCTGCATCCAGCGGCGGCGGTGAATGATTTCAAATCACGCGCCCTGTCAGCCACACTCACCAGTGATCAACGCAAGCTCATGCTCACCGCACTTGGCTTTGTGAAAAGCCGCGAAGCTGCCGGTGCCATGATCGAACTCGCGAACACGAAAGACTTCCCCATGAAAGACCTCGCCAAATGGTGGCTCTTCAACCGCAAGGGCAATGACTGGCGCGACTATGATGTGGCGGGCGGCATGAAGGCGCGCGGCTTGTATGATCCCGCCAATGTAAAACTCGTCGCCGTGGAGATGCCGCCGGAGATTAAGAACGCAGCGCCACTCCCCTATGCTGCGGAAATTGCAAAGTTGCCAGCCGACGCAAAGCGCGGACAGACAGCCATCGCCGTCTGCATGACTTGCCACAAAATCGGCCAGAACGGTGTCGAGTTCGGCCCCGAGTTGACCACCTTCGGCCAGCAACAGCCCGCCGAGGTCATCGCCAATGCCATCGCCAATCCATCCGCCGAGATTTCTCATGGCTTCGAGGGCAGCGAAGTTAAGACTAAGGACGGCCTCACCATCACCGGTATGCTTCTCTCTAGCGGCGATCCGTTGATCATCAAATGCATGGGCGGTCTCGTTCAGACTGTGCCGCAAGATCGCATCGCCAGCGTGAAACTAATGGAACGCTCCCTGATGTATCAGCCCCAGCAACTCGGACTGAACGCGCAGAGCATAGCCGACATTGTGGCATACTTGAAATCGGGCAAGGTAAAGTGAACTCAGCCCTTACTTCGGCTGGCAATCTGTTGCCTGAGTTCGTCGGAAAGCGCATCCCACAATGCTAGATGCGCTTCAACGAGACGGGCTATATCGCCCAAATCCTTGATGCGTTTGCTCTGCCGTCTATGCGCTTGTGCTTCCAGATTCCGAAGCCGACATCCTTTGATCAGCCGCTCGAACGCCCGGTGCATCACTTCGCCCGTGATATATTTTGCGCTTCACAAAGACGCACACCTACTTTCGGCTACGCCTTAGCCAGCACCACCGTCGCCAGTGGCGGGAGTGTGACGACCACAGACCACGTCTGACCTTGCCAAGGAACTTGCTGAGCGGTGAGGCCAGCTCCGTTGCCGGTGTTTGATCCGCAATAAATCGCGCTGTCGGTGTTGAGCAGTTCTTTGTAGAAGCCGCCCTCGGCAACTCCCATGCGATAGCCGTCGCGCGGCACGGGTGTGGCATTCACGATGACATAGCATTTGTCCCCTTCTGGCGATGAGCGGACATAGGGAAACACACTGCGCTCACCGTCGTTCGCATCCAGCCAAGAGAATCCACCGGGCTGATGATCCAGCGTGTGCAGCGCGGGCCTGCTGGTGTAGAGCATGTTCAGATCGCGGACAAGTTTCTGCAATCCGACGTGTTCATTGCCGAACAGAACTTCCCAATCGAGTGAGCGCTCGTGGTTCCATTCCTTCCACTGGCCGATCTCGCAGCCCATGAAGAGAAGTTTCTTCCCGGGATGCGTCCACATCCATGCGTAGAACATGCGGAGGTTCGCGAACTTCTGCCAGCGGTCGCCGGGCATCTTGTCGAGCATAGATCCCTTGCCATGCACGACTTCATCGTGACTGAGCACGAGCATAAAATTCTCATCGTAGGCATAGAGCATGGAGAACGTGGCTTCGCCATGATGAAACTTTCGATGCACCGGATCCTCGCTCATGTAACTCAGCGAGTCGTTCATCCAGCCCATATTCCATTTGAAACCGAATCCGAGTCCGCCCGTGCTCACGGGGCGCGAGACGCCGCCCCAGGCAGTGCTTTCTTCCGCGATCATGAGCACACCGGGATGCTGCGTGTAGCACTGCTGATTGAGTTCCTTGATGAACGCGATGGCGTCGAGGTTTTCGCGCCCACCATAAATGTTTGGCACCCACTGACCGTGCTCTCGCGAGTAGTCGAGATAGAGCATGGACGCCACCGCATCCACGCGAATGCCATCAATGTGATAGTGCTCCAGCCAGAAGAGTGCGTTGGCGATCAGAAAGTTTCTGACTTCGTTGCGACCAAAATTAAAGATCAACGTACCCCAGTCCGCGTGCTCGCCTTGTCGGGGGTCAGAGTGCTCATACAACGCCGTGCCGTCGAACTTCGCGAGACCATGTGCATCTTTCGGAAAATGCGCGGGAACCCAATCTACGATCACGCCAATGCCGGCCTGATGGCAGCGATCTACAAACTCGCGAAACTCATCGGGATTTCCGAAGCGCGAAGTCGGGGCAAAGTAACCGCCGACCTGATAGCCCCATGAGCCATCAAACGGAAACTCGCTGACCGGCATCAGCTCAAGGTGCGTGAAGCCCATGTCCTTCACATAAGGAATCAACTGATCGGCCAGTTCGAGATAGGTCAGCATCCGACCGCCATCGGCGCGCTTCCATGAGCCCAGATGCACTTCGTAAACCGACAATGGCTTTTTATACGGATCGGCCTGCTTACGAGCGCTCATCCATGTATCGTCGCTCCACACATAGCGCGTGTAATCCCACGCGAGCGAAGCCGTATGCGGCCCGTGTTGCGAGAAGAATGCGAAGGGATCGCTCTTGTTAAACATGGCTCCATTGCCACCGATCATTTCAAATTTGTAATGGGCGTTCAAGCTCACTCCAGGAATGAAAAGCTCCCAGATACCGGCTTCAACACGACAGCGCATCGGGTGAACGCGACCGTCCCATGAATTGAAATCACCAACGACACTGACGCGTTTCGCGTTCGGTGCCCAGACAGCGAACTGCATACCCGCCACGCCATTCATCACGCGAGGATGCGCCCCGAGATGATCGAAGAGCTTCCAATGCCGACCTTCGCAAAAGAGATGCATGTCTAGCTCGCCAAGGCAAAGTCCGAAGGCATAGGCGTCATCCTGACGGTGAATTTTCCCATCAGCACTTTGCCATTCGAGTTCATAAGGCTTATGCCAAGCGGATGCGGGAAGCTTGGCTTCAAACAAACCGTTCTCATGCAGGAGGTCAGCCTCGAATGATGCGCCACCGTCTTTGAGTAGCACTCGAAGTGAATGCGCTTGTGGACGCATCGCGCGAATAACCACACTGCCGTCAGGTTGCAACTGCGGTCCGAGATAGCTGAAGGGATCATGATGCCGCGCCTCCAATATAAGAATGGCGGCGTCAGGGAGTGGCTTAGGATTCGTGAGCATGGGGAAATTTGTTGTTGTCTGCGTCGGTGTCAATTGTAGCAAGAGCGTCTCGCCCTTGCAGTTTCTTCATCAAGCGCGGGACGCACTTGTTACTAGCTTCCTTTAAGCAGCGGCTCAAGACATTCCTTGTAGATGCGATCCCAGCCAAACTGCTGCAAGACCCATCGCTTGCGAGAGATCGCCTTGTCTTTTTCCAGGTGTTTCACAATTTGGCCCGCGATCTCGTCGGCTTTGTCCGTCAATTTGAAATACACGGCACCCGTTCCAGCCAGTTCGCGATGCGCCGAAATGTCTGCGCAAAATATCGGCAGGCGTTGCAAGGCAGCTTCCAGCAAGGGCAATCCAAAGCCCTCGGCTTTGCTCGGAAAGAAGAGCGCGTCTGCCACTGAATAGAAGGCCCGGACATCGCTCTCGCTCAGATCAAACGCATCACCAGCGAAAAGCACATGCGACTGCATTTTCTTTTTTCCGACCAGCGCTCGCATTCTCTCCGCATACTCCGCCGACTCCAGTCGATGCGGGTCGGCGGCACCCGTGATGACGCACGCGGCATCCACGCCCTGCTTGTGCAGAGCCGCAGTGACTTCGATGCTGAATTCAATGTTCTTCCGCGCCAGTAATCGGGCTGGATGAAACAGAACCAATTCACACTCCAGCAAACGATGCTTCTTGGCGAACGCGGACACCGCCGATCCAAGGCCGAGAGTCTTGACCGCATCCACTCCATTCGGAATGACGCTGCACTGTGTAGGTTTTAGCCCAAATCGTTCACAAAATTCCTTCTTCCGTGTTTCCGAAACTGCGACATGGACGCCCTTGAGGCGAAGTTCTGTGAAGGCTTCCTGCGTAACATCCACGTCGTGAAC
Organism: Verrucomicrobiales bacterium; assembly: GCA_038230495.1. Taxonomy (GTDB): domain Bacteria; phylum Verrucomicrobiota; class Verrucomicrobiia; order Verrucomicrobiales; family Verrucomicrobiaceae; genus VFKE01. Next base: position 55,210 of record JBBRNC010000010.1, on the reverse strand, counting down.
CCAATTGATGAAGCGCGTGCCGATCATCTCATGGCTCAGTTCTGCAATCATCTTCGAAGCCTCCCAATCGAAGGGCATCGTGAACATGTTGTGCACGATCACAACTTCACAGCCCGCCAGAGCCGAGCGGACGCGTTTCACATAAAAATTCGGCGCATACTCCATGATCGCGCCATCCACCTTTGCGCCCTTGGTGGCGCAGACGACGACAACTTCATGTCCATGTCTCGCCAGAACCGCAGCCTGCTGTTCAATCACGCGCTCCACACCACCCACTGTCGGGGGCGCGGAGTAATGAACGAGGGCGAGGCGCATAGGAAGATAGAAGACGGAAGACTTTAAGACAAAAGACAGAAGACCGGAGTATGAAACTGCGAAAATGGGGAATTTGATCTCATCTTTTGTCTTCTGTCTTCCAGTCTTTTGTCTCCTAATTTAATTTGCCACAATGTTCACCAGTTTGTTGGGCACTACAACGATCTTGCGAATGGTTAGCCCTGCAGTGAACTCTGCAACTTTCGCATTCGCCATTGCCAGTTTTTCCAAGTCTTCCTTGGGCGCGTTCAATGGCACGGTGAGACGATCACGCAGCTTGCCATTCACTTGCACAATGACCTCGACCTCGCTTTCAATGAGCGCTGCCGGATCAAACTCCGGCCAAGTTTGATGCGCCAGCATTCCGGGTTTTTTCAAACCGGGGAACGCGCCACCAATAATCGCAGCCAATTCCTCAGTGACATGCGGCGCGAAGGGATTCAAGATTTGCAGCAGCGTCATCACACCACTAGCGGGGCGAACTTCCAACTGCGTGAAAGCATTCGTAAGCACCATCATCTGGCTGATGGAAGTGTTGAAGCTCAGTTTCTCTATGTCCTCGCCGACTTTCTTGATGGTCTCGTGAAGGATTTTGTTCAGCTTCTTATCCACGGGAACATTTTGGAGTTGAGCGGACAATTTCCACTCTTCATCTTGATAGGATTCCATTACCAGTCGCCAGACGCGCCCGAGGAAACGATACACGCCCTCGACGCCCTTCATCTGCCACGGCTTCACCTGTTCCAACGGCCCCATAAACATCTCATACAGCCGCAACGAATCCGCGCCGTATTCCGCGACGACATCATCAGGGTTCACCACATTGCCGCGCGACTTGGACATCTTTTGATTGTCTTCGCCGAGGATAAGCCCTTGATTCACCAGCCGCTGAAACGGCTCCGGTGTGCTGACGTGACCGAGATCAAACAAGACCTTGTGCCAGAAACGGGCGTAGAGGAGATGCAACACCGCGTGCTCCGTGCCGCCGACGTAGAGATCGACGCCGCCCGCATTGACCGGATGAATCTTGTGTGATAATATTTCATCAGTGCGGTGGAGCGTTTCGGACGTTAGAGGGGGAGCTGCTTCGGCGGCTGCATTGCTCGCCACCGCCTTCTTTTTATAAAGGGTGAGTGCGGCGAGCACACGATTGCCTTCGCGAATTTCCTCAAAGTAATAAATGGTGTTATTTCGTCTCCGACTCGAAATGATGACATCACGCCCCGCTTTGTTCGTTCCAGCAGTCTCGACACGATCTGGTTTCTCAACCACCCAAGGCACAAGCAACCAGTCTTCAGGAGTAACTGCATCCTGTCCGCGCTCAGCCTCCTTCTTCGAATCATCATGCTGTCGCCTCGCGTGCCGGATGGCACACAGGTCAACCATGCGTCTAAATCCAAGCACATCGAAACCTGTGGCCGCTTTGATTTGCTCTGATTGTTCAGTCGAGACAGTGGCGTATCGGACGAAATGTTTTTTATTGGAATCCGTCTCTAGCGCCTCATAGCACAAACGGTCAATCGACTCGCGCAACGTGGCCTCCGAATCCCCCGCCATCCAATACGCGTCTGCTTCCTTCGAGATAAAGCGCTCCGCATTTTTTGGATCGCAATAGCGCAGGTAATACCAACATGAGCCAGCCCACTGCGGCATCGTGTTGAGTTCACGCGCCGCAGTTTCGGAATACTTTACCCACGAAGTAGCTTTGCTCAGCGGCGGCTCGGGCGTGCCAGTTGGCTTGAAATCAACAAGGTCAGGCGGCACCAAGGGCAGTTCACTTTCAGGGATCGCTTGATGATGTCCATTTTCCCACACAATCGGGAACGGCTCACCCCAGTAACGCTGACGGCTGAAGAGCCAGTCGCGGAGTTTGAAGTTCGTGGTCTTCGCGCCAAGATTTTTCTCAGTGAGCCATGCAGTGATCTTGGCTTTGGCTTCTTGAGTAGAGAGACCATTAAGAAAATCTGAATTCACGGCGAAGCCGTCGCCTCCAAAAGGGAGCGCGGGCGTCTCGCCCGTGCTATCATCATCCTGCGGGCGAGACGCCCACGCTCCCTTTAGTAAGGCATACTTCCCATCTGGAAGTTTCGCCACAACGGGATTCTCAACGATGTATCGTTCAACCCGTTCAAAATGGATCATGCTCCGAATCAAGCGATCAAAATACTCCGGCTGCCAGAGGCGTCCCGTGACTCCAAGATGCCGATTGATTTCCTTTGCCGTGAAACTCTTCCAGCTTTGAATGACATCTTCGATCTTGTTCCCATCAAGAGGCTGGAACAACACATGAACATGATTGGGCATGACCACGGCAGAGTGCATGACATAACGCACACCATCAAAATGCGTCAGCGCTCCAGTTACTACTTCACTGAGCGTTAGATCTCGCAAAACGCACGAACCAGATCCGGCATCAAGCCATTCATCCAGACGGTCGCTGAAGCGTTCGTGATAGTCGTTTTCTTCTTGCTCCGACCAAGGCTTTGGATGGGCTAACTTCCAACTCTCACGCTCGGCGTTCCAGGCATCAAGTTTTTCTTTTGGGAGACTGTCCGCGAGCCGCCAAGTGACGAAAACTGCGCATTCGCCTTGCTGCCAGTGAGGCAAGCGGCGGCGGTGTTTGGCGATGTCGGCATCGACTTGCAACGTCTGCACGGGCGAGACGCCCGCGCTCCCTTGAAGCACGCGCCTAATTGGCAGATCAAACTTCTTCGCAAACTCAAAGTCCCTTTCATCATGTGCCGGAACGGCCATGATCGCGCCGGTGCCGTAGCCCAAGAGGACGTAGTCGGCGATCCAGATGGGAATGCGCTCGTCGTTGACGGGATTGATGGCATACGCGCCGGTGAAGACGCCTGATTTTTCTTTGGCGAGTTCGGTGCGTTCGAGATCGCTCTTGCGCGCGGTGCGCTCGCGATACTGCTCAACTTCCGCGAGTTGTTCTTCGCTCACAAGTTCGTCCACCAGACGATGCTCGGGCGCGAGCACCATGTATGTCGCGCCGAACAAGGTGTCTGGTCGTGTGGTGAAAACGGTGATTGTTTCTTCGAAGTCGGCTACTTTGAAATGGACTTCCGCGCCCTCGCTTTTGCCGATCCAATTTTTCTGCAAGAGCTTGATACCTTCCGGCCAGTCGAGTCCGTCGAGTTCATCAATCAGGCGCTGACAATACGCGGTGATGCGGAGCATCCATTGGCGCATGGGACGGCGCTCCACGGGGAAGCCGCCGACTTCGCTTTTGCCATCAATGACTTCTTCATTCGCCAACACGGTGCCGAGTTCGTTGCACCACCACACGGGGGCTTCTTTGACGTAAGCGAGGCGACGCGCATCAATCTCATCGCGCTCGAAACCCTGAGCTTCAAGCTCGCTGATGGGCCGCGCTTTGTTCGTCTTCTCATCGAAGTATGAATGATAAAGCTGGAGAAAAATCCATTGCGTCCATTTGAAGTAACCCGGATCAGTCGTGTTGACCTCACGATCCCAGTCGTAGCTGAAACCGAGGCGTTTCAACTGGCCGCGAAATCCGTCAATGTTCGCCTCCGTCGTCTTGCGCGGATGCTGGCCGGTCTTGATCGCATACTGCTCGGCAGGCAAACCGAATGCGTCCCAGCCCATCGGATGCAGCACGTTGAAGCCGCTCATTTTTTTGAAACGCGCCACGATGTCGGTGGCTGTGTAACCCTCGGGATGGCCGACATGCAAGCCCGCGCCACTGGGATACGGGAACATGTCGAGCACGTAGTATTTCGGCTTCGTCGCGTCGAAGTCAGCATCGCCGGGGCCGGGCGTGCGGAAGGCTTTGGTTTCGTCCCAGAGTTTCTGCCATTTAGGCTCGAACTCATCGAATGGAAATTGTTTATGGCGCTCGCTACTCATGTGATAAAAAGGGCCAGAAGGGAAGCGCATCCTGAGGGGAAGGCAACAGGCAAGCGAGGCACGTTGGAAAAATTCAAATTCCAAGATTAAAGTCTCAAGGAAGGTTCAAATTCCAAACATCAGCCTCTAATGTTATGCCTGCCATTCGAATCCATTTAATAGACCAGTGCGTCTTCTTTGAATTTTGATCCCTGAACCTTCCTTGATCCTTGAAGTTTGAAGCTTGAAATTTCCTGATTTGAATGCACCACGACAGGCACAAATAAAATCCTTGCGCCTGACAGCATTCTCATTCACACTTCTCTTGTTGTCGGGCCTGCTGGCCTGCACGAAGTGATCTCAGTTGCCTTCCCTCGCAACGGTTCGCACCTTTCCAAAACCGTCCACCTTGGCGCGACGCGTGTTTTGAGCGAAGGAGCGTAACTCCTCAGGAAGCTCCCTGCTCACAAGAATTCCCCATGTCTCCGCGATTTCAGAATCGCGGGGCAAACTTTTACCCAACTCCAGAACTCCCATCATGGCAGGCCACAACAAATGGTCGAAGGTCAAGCACATCAAAGCCGTCGTTGACGCCAAGCGCGGCAAAGTTTTCAGCAAATTCAGCAAGGAACTCACCGTCGCATCCAGACTCGGCGGTTCCAATCCCGAACTCAACGCCCGTCTCCGCACCGCCATCCAGAATGCCCGAGCGCAAAACATGCCCAACGACAATATCGAGCGCGCCATTAAAAAAGGCGCGGGCGAACTGGCGGGTGCGTCGCTTGAGGAAATCGTTTACGAAGGCTATGGCCCCGGCGGTGTCGCGATGCTCATCGAGGTCGTCACTGACAATCGCAACCGCACGGTCGCGGAATTGCGCACTCTTATGTCCAAGAACGGAGGCGCACTCGCTGAGGTCGGCAGTGTGGCCTATCTCTTTACCCGCCGCGGTGAAGTCCGGCTCGATAAAGGAAATCTCAGCGAGGACGCCGCTACGGAGCTTGCGCTCGAAGCCGGCGCCGATGATGTGGCCGACGACGGAACGGAATGGATTCTCTATACCGCGACTGATCAGCTCTTCGCCGTCGGCTCTGCTTTACAAGCCAGAGGTAACACTCCTAAATCACAGCATTTCATCTATCAGCCCATGACCATCGTGACCGTGGCCGATCTCGATACCGCAAAAGCATTCATCAAACTCCACGACATCGTGGACGATTACGACGACACCCAAAACGTTCACGCCAACTTTGAACTCCCTGACGAAATCATCGCCGCTATTTGATTCGCCACCTCATTCTTTACTATCACCCCGATGACCCCAGATACCACTATGCCCACCGCAACTAAGGAACTCGCCTTCCCGCCTGCACCGGAAGTCCAGCGCACCGCACCCGCCCGCAAGCGCGCCGTTAAATCGACAGCCAAGAAAAAGGCTGAAGCCAATGGCGACACTCCACCGGTGACAAAACCAAAGCCTGCCAGAAAAACTGCGGCCAAGAAGTCTGCCAAGGCCACCGAAAGCGCATCAGTTGAGACTCCTCAAGCGACACCAATCTTTGAGCCAGCTCCCATTAGCGCACCAGCCCCAGCGATTGTCGCTCATAAACAGGAGGCCAGTTCCCCTGCCCCATCCGCTCCCGCTGACCATGCAGCCCCACCTGCACCGCAGTCTGAGACCGCCCATCAACCGCAAGACAGACCCAATCAACCTGAAGGCCATCAGCCTCAACAATGGCAACGTCATGGAGGTCAACGCTTCCGCAAATGGGATAAGCGCGACCGTTTCCGCGACCGCAACCGTGGTCGCGATGGACAGCAAGTTGGTGATGCACCCCAGCCATTTCAGCCTCCGCCAGAGCGCCCGCTTGGACCACCAGAACCTAGCGAAGGCATCTTAGAACTTACTCCTAAGGGCTATGGCTTCCTCCGGCAGAAAAGCCGCCTCTTCGCGCAGAATCCACAAGACCCTTGGGTCTCGCCTGAATTGATTCGCAACTTCGGCCTGCGTGAAGGCATGTTCATCACGGGCACCGAGCGCATGGGACATCGTGGTCCACAGGTCACGGAGATCAGAGAAGTCAACGGACTAGATCCCGAAAAGGTGCGCGACCTTCCGCTCTTTGAAGAACTCAAGGCGGTCAATCCCAATAAGCGCATCCTGCTTGAAACCCGCCCCGACAGGCTCACCACGCGCGTGATTGATTTGATGACGCCAGTTGGTCGCGGCCAGCGCGGCTTGATCGTCGCACCACCGCGCGCAGGCAAGACCACGATCATTGAGCACATTGCCGAAGCCGTTCAGCAAAATCATCCGCAGATGCATGTCATGCTTCTGCTCGTGGACGAACGCCCTGAAGAAGTCACCGAGTTTCGCCGCGTGCTGCCGAACGCCGAGATTCACGCCAGCTCTAATGATAGCGATCCCAAGTTGCATCTGCGCACCGCAATCTTCGCCATCGAGCGCGCCAAGCGCCTCGTCGAGTCAGGTCATCACGTCTTCATGCTGCTCGATTCCATCACCCGCATGGGGCGTGCCTTCAACAACGCGCACAAAAGCGGCGCCACCATGAGCGGCGGCGTTGGCGTTGGCGCACTAGAACTTCCCCGCCGACTATTCGCCGCAGCGCGTAACACCCGCGATGCCGGATCGCTCACCATTCTCGCCACCGCGCTGATCGAAACCGGCAGCCGCATGGATGAACTAATCTTCCAGGAGTTCAAAGGCACCGGCAATTTCGAGCTCGTGCTCGACCGCAAAATCGCTGAGCAATACATCTATCCCGCCGTGAACATCTTCCGCTCCGGCACCCGCCGCGAGGAACTTCTGCTCCCGCCCTTCCAGCTTGAGAAAATCCACATGCTGCGCCGCGGTCTCGCTGGTCATAAACCAATCGACGCCATCCAGCGCGTGATTCAACTCATGGAACGCTCGCCCACGAACACGCAGATGCTTGTGGATTTGCCGGGGAAAACATCTAGCCAGCTTTAACGAATCGTGGCCGAAGGAACCTCACCTACGCGCGAAGCCAGAGTGGACGAGGTTCTCCCACCCGAACGTCCGGGCCATAGTGGGAGCGACCGGACGCCCGAGGCCCGTGCGCGGTTTATCGCTAGGATCATGGACGAACTGTTCCGTATTCCAGGCACCAATATCCGCATGGGACTCGATCCCATCATCGGAATGCTGCCTCTCTTTGGGGGCCTTTTGTCCAGTCTGGTCAGTCTTTCCGTTGTCTTTGAAGGCATGAGAGCCGGGATGCCCGCTTCGGTGCTGGCACGCATGGGAATGAACGTTCTTTTCAATCAGCTGCTCGACAGCATCCCGCTGTTGGGCGATGCCGCTTCTATCTTCTTCCGTTCCAACTCTCGCAATTCCGCACTCATCGAACGCTGGAAGTCGGGCGACCAGCATGCCGTGCGTCGCAGCAGCAAGGCCATCGTCATCACCCTGATAGTCCTGCTCCTCGTGATGCTTGCGAGCACCGCGTGGATATTCATTCATCTTCTCGGCTGGGTGTGGCATCAGATCACGGCGTAGGCCGTCACAGACGTGACACTTGAGCATCCGCACTTCTAATCTCCCCATCGAAACACTGCGCCAGCCGCTTGCGGCTTGGTTTGCATCGGGTGCAACGCGCAATGCGGTCATCAAAGCACCGACTGGTTCCGGCAAGTCCACGCAGGTGCCTCAGATGTTGCTGGATCACGGCATCGCGGGTGACAAGCGCATCGTTGTCCTTCAACCGCGACGCATAGCAGCTCGAATGCTCGCTTCTCGCGTCGCATCGGAGAGACAGGCGCGCCTTGGCGATGAAGTCGGATATCAGGTGCGCTTTGAGAATGTGAGCAATGCGAAAACGCGCATCCTGTTTGTGACTGAGGGCGTGATGTTGCGGCATCTGCTCGACGATCCAACGCTCTCGAAAGTGGGCTGTTTGGTGATTGATGAATTTCACGAGCGGCATCTCGATGGCGACATCTGTCTGGCTTGGGCCAAGGCGATTCAGGCGAAGCACCGGCCTGATCTCAAGATCATCGTCATGTCCGCCACCATCACTCCGGGGCCGCTCAGCGAATTCCTTGCTCCGAGCGAAGTCTTTGATTCGGAAGGTCGCACGTTTCCGGTGGAGATTGGTTATCAGGCACCGCTGCGGGAGAAGAATGGACTCACCGAATTTGTCTGGGATCAAGCCGCGCGCGCTGCGGAGGATTTGATCGTGAAGCGTGGCATGGATGGTGATCTGCTGGTCTTCATGCCGGGCGGTCATGAAATTCGCAAGACCATCGCTGCAATGAGCGGGCGGAGTTTTGCCAAAGGCTTTCGCATCCTGCCATTGCATGGCGAACTCACGCCGCAGCAGCAGGATGAAGTGCTCCAGCCCGGCGGCTCGCGCCGCATCATTGTTTCCACGAACGTCGCGGAGACTTCGCTGACCATTGAGGGCGTGCGAGCAGTGATCGACAGCGGACTGGCTCGTGTGGCCAGCTACGATACAAGGCGCGGGATCAATACGCTGATGGTCGAGAAAATCAGTCGAGCGAGTGCCGATCAACGATCTGGGCGTGCCGGAAGGTTGGGGCCGGGCATTGGCGTGCGCTTGTGGCCGGAGCGCGAGCATCTGCATCGCGCGGCAAATGAACAGCCGGAGATCAAACGGCTCGATCTTAGTGAGGTATTGCTCACGCTCGCCGTCGTGAAAGAGTCGGCGGGAATGGAGTTCGAGTGGTATGAAGCACCGACAGAGGAGTCGTCACAACGCGCGATTGCGATGTTACAGAACTTGGGCGCGCTGCATCCTGCATCTGTTGGAGTTCAACCTTCAGGTTGTCACCAGCAAAGTTCCATGAGCAAGCTAAAGCTTGAACTCCAACGAATATCCGATCTTGGCCGCAAGATGAGTGCGTTCCCTTTGCATCCGCGCTTTTCGCGAATGCTCCTCACCGCATCGGAACTCGGCTGTCTTGAAGACGCGGCCTTGTGCGCGGCCATTGAACAGGGGCGCGATCTTCTCATTCGATCTTCACAAACGACTCGGAAGCAGGAAGAGTTTTTTGATCGGGGTGACATCACAGAATTTCAGCCGCTGATCCGCGCTTTTGAAAAAGCGGCATCGCTGAACTTCGATCCCGCAGCGTGTGCCACTTACGGCATTCATGCGCGGGCGTCTTTTGAAGCCATGCGGAGCCGCGACCAGATCATGCGACTTTGCGAGAGGATGAGGCTGCACAATCCAGAGTCTGGAGTTCAGGAGCCTGAGTCGAACGCTCTCGCCAAGTCGTTGCTCTCGGCGTTCTCGGATCATCTCGGAGTAGAGACATCCAGCGGCTCTAAGGTCTATCAACTCGCCGCTGGTTATCGAGGTCATTTGGAAAAGGATTGCCACATCAAGGCACCGTCAATGCTTGCTGCCGCCGAGATTGCGGAGATTCAGGGCAAGGCATTGCAGGTGAAGTTGAATCTCGTCACGCGCGTTGAGGAAGAATGGCTGCGAGAGCTGTTTCCTGCCGACATCACCAGCGGTCATCGCGCGGTGTTTGATGCGGTGAATCGTCGGGTGATGAATCGCGAAGAAACCCGCTTCCGTGAACTGATCCTGCACAGTCGTGAACGTGGCGAGCCTGATCCGGATCAAGCGGCGGAACTGCTCGCAGATGAAGTTATCGCTGGCAGGTTGGAACTGCCCAACTGGAACGAGCGCACAGAGCAATGGATCACGCGGCTGGCTTGCCTCGCGGAATGGATGCCCGAACTGGAGATGCCCGTGATCGGTGATGAAGACCGCCGTCTGCTCATCGCGCAGATGTGCCATGGCGCGACAGCTTACCGCCAGATCAAGGATCGCACGCCGGACGCGGCTTTGAACTCGTGGCTCTCATCGCAGCAGCGCGAGATGCTGGAGAAATATGCGCCGGAACGAGTGAAGTTGTCGAACGGCAAGACGCCGCGCGTGGAATATCGCAAGAACGCGACTCCGCAGATTTCCGTCATCTTGCAGCAGCTCTATGACATGAATGAAAACCCGCGCATCGCCGGGGGCAAAGTGTCCGTGCTTGTGGAAATCCTCGCGCCGAACCAGCGCCCAGTGCAGGTGACGGCGGACATTGGGAACTTCTGGAAGACCAGCTATGCAGCAGTGAAGACGCAGTTGCGCGGCCGTTATCCCAGACACGAATGGCGCTGATCTGCGGGGAAATGGAAGATTGGAAAGGTGGAATGATGGAAGACTAGAAAATACTGCATCAACGGAACCACGACACTCTAGTCGTGGCACATCAATTCATAATTTCACAATCCAGCGCGCTGATTTGAACATAGAAAATTCGCAACTATCGGGTCATATGCAAAAGACACTCTTGTTTCGCCCTTTCAGGGCTGCCTCTTGTTGGATTTTTACCCAGGGCGGCGCTCGTTCCTCGCTTGCCCTGGGCTAGCTTGTTGGGCGCCTTTGGCGCAGGGGAAAACGGGCAGCGACACATAAACTTTAGCGCTGGAAAATTTCAGGCCAACGGCCTGCTACAAGCCAGCCTAGGGCAACGCCCTAGGACACCCGTCATGCGTTGATTTAGCCCTGAAAGGGCGGAACAATGGCTCACATCGGTATGGCCTGAAAAGATACCAAAATTCATTGATGCTTCGAGTTTGATCCTTGGAGTTTGATGCTTGATACTTTCATTCCTCCATGCCGGGAATTTTTATCATCCTTTTGATCGCCTCTCTCGCTGTCGCGTTTTTTGCGAAGCAGCGTTACGAAGCTGCGCTTGCGCATGGAATGAAAGCAGCGATGCCGGGAGGCCAAACGGCGGCGGAAGTGGCGCGAGAGTTTCTGGATGCCAATGAAGCCTCGGATGTAAAAATTGCGGAACACTCAGCGACGGTGACGGATTACTTTGACCCCAAACGTCGTTGCTTGTTCCTGCATCGCGATGTCATGAACGGACGCAGTGCGGCAGCATGGGCTATCGCATTGCACGAAGCGGCTCACGCAGCCCAGCCAGCGACTCCGGTGGAAATGAGATTGGGCAACATCAAGCTTACCCGCTATGTGCCAGCACTGACTGCACTGGCTTGCATGGTGCTGGGTTTTCTCAAGCGCGTGCCCTTCCCGATTGGATTGAGAATCACCGCCGTCATCTGGTTTGTCATCATGCTCCTGAATGTGATGAGCCTAGCAGTGGAGTTCAATGCCTCGGCCCGGGCCATGGCCTTTCTCGAACGCAAGCTTAGCCGATACCATGATCTTCTGGAGCATTTGCCGCGCATCTTGCGAGGTGTGGCTTGGCGAGATACAGCGGCGTTTTTACGCTCGCCTGTCTATTGCTTGTTTGGCCTGCTACCAGTGGGTGGAAGACTCAGGCCGAAGTGAGAATCTCCATCAATATCTCCGCATCTCTGGTTCTACGAGATCGGCCCACGCATCAATGCCGCCGGTGAGGTTGTAAACTTTTTTGCAGCCAGTGCTGCGCAGGTAGTCTGCCGCATTAGACGAGCGCATTCCGTGATGACAATAGATGACGATGGGTTCATCGTGATGCTGAAAGCGCAACTGCGACTGCTCGGCGAAACTTGAGAGCGGGATCAGTTCTGCGTGATCAAGATGGCAGATGGCGAATTCATCTTCCTCGCGAACGTCGATCAGTCGGAACAGGCGCTCGCCGGGTTGCTTCATCCAATCACGCAATTCTTCAGGAGAGATTTCCATGGTGCTCTTTCGAACTTATGCGTCTTCATTAATGGTTGGTAGCAAGGGCATCTTGCCCTTGCTGTCGCTACTGCAAGGGCAAGATGCCCTTGCTACGGAGAATTCTTCAGGAGAGATTTCCATGTTGGTCAGAGAGATCAGTTCCTGACATCGACTGGCGTGCCTATCTCAACGTGATTGAAGAAAATCGTCGCCATCTTCTCCGGCATTCTCACGCAGCCATGCGATGCCGCATATCCGGGCAGATATCCGGCGTGCATTCCGATGCCGCGCGTGAAGCGCATGAAGTGGAACATGTTTGCGCCATCGTATTTCGCTCCGGGCGGCATGGGGTCGATCTGCCGGTCGATGTTCTGCTTGATGGGCTGGCCGCTGGCATTCACGTAGTCGCCGTATTGACTGGACTGATGGCGGGGGTCTTTCTGCTGGATGGTGAACGAGCCAGTCGGTGTGCGATGCTGGTCGTCTCCGCTGGAGATCATGGACACACCAACCAGCCGCCCGCCTTTGTAGAAGAAAGCTTTTTGCTGACGAAGTGAAATGACGATGCCCGGTGCGCCAGATACGCCGTCGCCTTTCCACCACGACTCCGTGTCCTCCTGCTGATTGCTGTATCGGACATCGCCCGGATTGTAACCTTCAAGGTAGCGCGTGCCATTCATCGCGCCCATGGGGCCGTAGTAGTAGAGATTCGTGCATGAGCAAAGCGTGAGCGCGATCACGGCGAGTGCCGCATGTTTTAGTTTGGAAAGCTGGGCTGAGATCATCGTTGGAATCGGAATAAGACGCATCATGGAGCAAGGTTCGCCCGCTGTCATGTGACAAGATGCCTGCTGAGTGAGAAGCCTTTTGCCCTTGCCTCTCGCCCCCATCTACGGCATGGGTCTGTTTGCAATATTGCTGAATCTATTATCACCATTTCCCAACGAAAAATTATGCCGACCTACGAATACGAATGCCTCACCTGTGGCCATCAATTTGAAGCTGTTCAATCCATGAAGGATGCGCGACTCACGGACTGCCCGCAGCCGGGTTGCAAAGGAACTGTCGAGCGGAAAATCGGACGCGGTGCCGGAATCATTTTCAAGGGTAGCGGCTTTTATCAAACTGATTACCGAAGCGATTCCTACAAGGCTGCCGCCAAGAAGGACTCGGATTCATCTGGAGGATCAAGCTCTGCCGCGCCTAAAGAAGCTGCCGCTGCGAGCACCAGCACAACTTCCTCAAGCCCCGCCGTCTCCTCGCCCGCCTCTAGTAGCGCGACTTGAGCGGATGACTCAGCCCGTTCTCGTGTGTTCCGCATTTTCCTCAATATCCTGGTCACGATCTGGCTCGCCTTTCTGACGGCGGTGGCCGTGGAAAGTCATCGTCCGGCGAATCTGAATGACGTGCTCGGTCTAGTGGCGACAAACAAAGCGACGCCCGATGACTTGCTTGATCGTATTGAGCAGAGCGTCTGGCATCGCAACACTCCTCTGGAGCTAGATGAAGCTGATGTGAATCGTTATCTCGCCTCGGTGCTCAATGGCCGACAGTCTGGCGCGTCGAGTTTTCTCGCCCGGTTCGATCGTGTGGCGTTGGATTTTCAGCCGGGCATTTGCCGAGTGATATTTCTCTGGAGCTCGCGCGGCTCGCATTCCACGGCATCGTTAGATTTTACTGTGACGCGCGACAAGCAAGAGTTCGTCATTGTGCCAATCGCAGGTAGCCTCGGACGACTGCCGGTTTTTCGCGGTGCGCTTGCTATTTTAATTCCTGCCTGTCGCAGTCTATGCGGCGCGCTAGATTCGGATATCCGGGCGATTTTACAAATGAACCAGATTCATTTTGAGAAGCACAAAGTCGTGCTCGATCCGCGATTGAACACGGTCAAATAACTCACGACTGCCGATATGGGAAGCCCGTCCAAAATACCAGCGATACGTTTGATCGCGCCATTGGTCGCAGCGCTACTGCTGCTAAACACAGGCAGCTCCCAGCAGCCACAAGGCGGCACTACCGTTCCTTCTGTGCCTGCCAAGCCCAGCGCTCCCGCAACTTCCACCAGCGTCAACGGCCAATTCGTCATTCACGGAACCGACCTGAACACGCGGAGCGCTTTCATCATGCTCTGCAATGATACGGCATCGTCTCTTAATAAGCTCCTACGCGACGATGGAAAATTCTTGATCCCGATCGTCGTGGTATTGAAAACACCGCCGGATATTACTCTAGGCGGTCCGGCCATCAGCACGAACATCAACCAGCTCGCGCACGGCGGATTCCATTTGCAGATGAATGTGCAACTGCGCCCGGATTTTCTCAGTGAGGATTTTGCACGCGAACTCGTGCGCATCCTTCTCGCCGAACGCATCTTGCGCAATCACAAGGAACTCCAGACCACGCGACAGAGGGTGCTGCCGGATTGGGTGTTGACTGGTGTGACGCAGGCCTTGGAATTTCGCAGCCGCTCCAAGCCAAGCGCTTTTTTTTCCGCCGTCTTCCAGCGCGGGCAAATTTACAGCGTGGATAAACTTTTATCTGCCGAGCCATCACAACTCGATTCGCTGGCTCGCGGCATTTACGACACATCCTGCTGCGCGCTGGTGCTGACATTGCTCGAACAACCAGACGGATCGCTGCGTTTCGCGAAATTCCTCAACTCGCTCGCACTCGATAACAAACCCGAACGCGACCTGCTCAAGGACAGCTTCCCCACGCTCGCGGCATCTAAGAACAGTCTGGAAAAATGGTGGTCATTGCAGATGGCGACACTGGCCACCCCTGCCGCATTGGAAACTCTGAGTGTCGAAGAAACCGAATCAAAATTGAGTGAAGCGCTGACGCTGCGTTTCGATCCCCTTCCCGAGGAAACTAAAAAAAAGAAGGCTAAATCCACCACCAAACCAGCGTCACCAGCCGCTCCAGAACTTCCCGTGGAAGATCCCAAGAGAAAGAGCAAGCCACTCTTCAGCCCACCTAATCTAAACTTGCCGTTTATCGGCGGTAAAAAAATCAGCTTTGCTTCCAAACCTCAGACAGACACAGATGGAAGTTCTGAAACGGAACCCGAAGTCGAGAAGAAGAAATCGCCCAAAAAGAAAGACGCTCCGAAATCCGAAGCAGCACCGCCCGAGAAAAAGCCGACTGTAAAATCGGATACTCCACCGGCCAAACTCAAAGCCAAGCCACATCCAGTTACTGACCGTCCGGCTGTGGTGCAAAAACCTACGAAGGCTGAAGCCACTCCTAAAGAAAACCCCAAAAAGCCCGAACAAAACGAAGCTGAGAAAAAGCGCAGCCCATTCAATCCGCTCAACTGGTTCCGTGGAAAAGAAAAGCCAGCCGATCCCGCAAAAACTGAAACCCCAAAAAAGAAGACCGAAAAGACTGACAAATCTCGGCTTCCAGATGGGGTTCTGGATGATGCCAAATATAACGATCAGGGAATGAAGATCGCCACCGGCCCATTCATTGATGAATTTAATCTGATCATCAAGCGGCCCGACAAGGAGAAAATTCTCCAGCGTAATCTCGATCTGCTCGCGCAGTTGAAACTTCAGGCTAATCCGCTCTACCGCCCTCTCATCAATGACTACGCCGATGCCATCAGCCTGATAAAGAATGGTAAGGAAAAAAATGCAGTCACGAAACTTGTCGAACTTAAAAAACGCCATCTCCAGATTAGTCAACAGGCCAAGGCGGTCGAATCCTACGCCGACTGGTATGAAGCCTCCGAAACCAAGGGCTATAGCGGCACCTTCGAGGATTACCTTCGCCTTTGCGACAAGATCGACAAAGAGATTCGGCCCCGCACCGACGCCATCTCAAAGTATCTCGACGCACTGGCCAAGGAATATGAGTAAGCTGGATGCAGTTTATATGTTGAATAATTGAAACGTTGCTGTGACTTTCGATTCTTGCCTTGTATGAACTTTCTCGACCGCTCCGCCACCGTCGCCAAACCCGGATTCAATCGCTGGTTGGTGCCACCAGCAGCCATCGCGGTTCACATGTGCATTGGTCAGGTTTATGGGTTCAGTGTTTTTAAGAAACCGCTCGCCAAGACTCTCGGTATTATCGCACCTATCACGGGCGATTGGAGCGAGGCTGACGTGGGAGTGGCGTATTCCATCGCGCTGGCGCTACTTGGATTGTCCGCAGCGTTTTTTGGAAAATGGGTGGAACGCAGCGGGCCGCGCAAGACGATGCTGGCGAGCATGATTTGTTTCTGCACGGGTCTGGTGCTGACCTCGCTGGCCGTTCATTGGCATCAGCTCTGGCTGCTTTACGCTGGTTATGGATTGATCGGCGGCATCGGTCTCGGCTTGGGCTACATCGCGCCAGTGTCCACCTTGATGAAGTGGTTCCCTGACCGGCCCGGCATGGCGACCGGCATGGCCATCATGGGTTTCGGCGGAGGTGCGCTCATCGGCGGGCCGCTGGCCGAGGAGTTGATGAAACACTTCTCGTCCAAAGTCTCCGTCGGAGCGCAAGAGGCATTGCTGGTGATGGCCGCATTGTATGCCGTTTCGATGGTCTTTGGAGCATTCGCTGTTCGTGTCCCGCCTGAGGGATGGCAGCCGGATGGATGGGTGCCGAAAGAGCACGTCAAGCCGCTCGTAACGAACGCCAATGTCGCCGTAGATGTCGCATGGAAGACGCCGCAATTTTGGCTACTCTGGGTTGTTCTTTGCACGAATGTCAGCGCGGGCATCGGCATTCTCGGTCAGGCATCCCCGATGATTCAGGACATGTTCAAAGTCACGCCCGCAGCCGCAGCGGGCTATGTCGGGCTGCTATCGTTGTGTAATCTTGGCGGTCGATTCTTCTGGTCGTCAGTTTCAGATTTCACCGGGCGCAAGGGCGTTTACTGCATTTACTTCCTGCTCGGGGGCGCTCTATATTTGAGTGTGCCGTGGACTCAGGGCCAAGGCAGCGTGACCTTATTCGTTATCGTCACCGGACTGATCCTCACGATGTATGGTGGCGGGTTTGCCACCATTCCGGCATATCTGCGCGACCTCTTCGGCAGCTATCAGGTCGGAGCTATTCACGGCAGGCTCATCACCGCATGGAGCATGGCTGCCATCCTCGGCCCGCAACTGGTGGATCGCATCTCCCTCGCCAATAAAAAGACCATGCCGCCGGAGCAGGCCTATAATTCCATCTTCTACATCATGGTCGGACTTCTCATAGTCGGACTCCTGTCCAATTTCCTTGTGCGTCCTGTGGACAAGAAATATCATCTCAAAGAAAGCGGCTTATGAATGCGATCAAACTTCTCATCGTCTGGCTCTGGGTGGGGATTCCGCTTTGCTGGGGTGTCCTGATATCCGTGCAGAAATCTGCGCCGTTGTTTTCTGGAACAAAGACTGCGGCAGCAGCTCCTGCTGGCAAATAATCCTCCTGTGAAAGCGGCTTGCTTTCACCCGCATACTCTGGCATGTGACGCGCCCACAATTTGCCGTCCATGACCGCTAACACCTACCGCTCCCACCACTGCAACGAACTCCGCCCCGAGCACATCGGCCAGACCGTCACACTCTCCGGCTGGGTGAATTCTGCGCGCGACCACGGTGGCGTCATCTTCATCGACTTGCGCGACCGCGAAGGCATGACACAGATAGTTTTTCGCCCGGAAGAAAACCCCGATGCAGCGACGGCCAGTCATCATCTGCGCGATGAAGATGTGGTTTGCATTAAAGGTCAAGTCTCCAAGCGACTCGAAGGCACGGACAATGCGAATCTCGCGACAGGCCAAATCGAAATCATCGTCAGCGAATTCACAGTGCTAAACAAATCCGCTGTGCTCCCCTTCCAACTCGACGCAGAACTTTCCAACGAAGACCTGCGTCTGAAGTATCGCTACCTTGATCTGCGTCGTCCGCGCATGACGAAAAACCTCCGTGTGCGTCACAAGATCACCAAGGCCACCCGCGATTACCTCGACGAGGCTGGCTTTATCGAAGTCGAAACCCCGATCCTTTCCAAGTCCACGCCCGAAGGCGCGCGCGACTTCCTTGTTCCTGCGCGTCTCAATCCCGGAAAATTTTACGCATTGCCGCAGGCTCCGCAGCAATACAAACAGCTCATGATGGTCGCGGGCTTGGAGAAATATTTCCAGATCGCACGCTGCTTCCGTGATGAAGATCTTCGCGCCGACCGTCAGCCAGAGTTCACGCAGATTGATATCGAGGCTTCGTTCATCACCGAGGAAGATATTTATACCGTCGTCGAAGGTTTGCTGAAGAGTATCTTCAAGGCCGCTCGCGGCGTGGAGATTCCCCTGCCCTTCCCGCGCATGACGTGGCGCGAAGCGATGGATCGCTACGGCATCGACAAGCCCGACACGCGTTTCGGCAACGAGATCACCGATCTCGGCGATGTTTTTGCCAAGAGCGAGTTCAAGATTTTCCGCAACACGCTCGACAACGGCGGTGTGGTTCGCGGCGTAAACGCGAAAGGCTTCGCGGGGATCACCACCGGCCAGATGATTCGATTGAACGAAGTCGCGCATGAAGTCGGCCTGCCTAAAGAAGTGAAACAGCTCGCATTCATCAAATGCGAAGGCGGCGAATACAAATCACCGCTTTGGAAATTCTTTACCGAAGAAGAAAAAGCCGCACTCATTAAGAAGGTGAACCTTGAGGAAGGCGACATTGTTTTCTTCGTCGCCGGACCTTGGGAAAGCACCTGCACCATTCTTGGCCGCGTGCGTTTGGAAGTTGCCAGCATGATGGGCACCACGAAAGATTCCAGCGCCCTAAACTTCCTCTGGGTCGTCGATTTCCCATTACTCGCTTACAGCGAAGAAGACCAGAAATGGAATGCCGTGCATCATCCCTTCACGCGCCCGAAGGCTGAGGACATGCATCTTCTCGATGCCGTTGGGAGCGCTGGCACCCCTGCCGGCCAGTCCCCAAACGCCGCCAAGGATGGCGGCGCTCCCAGTCTCGCTGACGTTCGCGCCATCGCCTATGACGTGGTGCTCAATGGCACCGAACTTGGCGGCGGCTCGCTGCGAATCCACGAGAGCGATCTCCAATCGAAGATGTTCACTATCCTCGGCGTCAGCGACGAAGAAAAGCAGACCATGTTCGGCCACATCCTCGAAGCCTTCCAATTCGGCGCACCACCGCACGGAGGACTCGCGCTCGGTCTTGACCGCATTGTCATGCTCGCCGCCGGTGAAGATAGCATCCGTGAAGTGCTCGCCTTTCCAAAGAACAATCGCGGCCAGGAACTAATGACGCAAAGTCCTAGCGGAGTGGATGCCAGACAAATGCGCGACCTCTACATTGCCTCCACATTCAAGCCCAAGGCGAAAGAGGAAGCGCCCATGCCCAGCGAATAACGTCACTCCTGTTGCATTCTTCAATTCTGCAAGTTTTGCGTCGTAAATTCATTTCATAAATGTCCGTGCATGTGCTTGCCAAGTGCAACAACGGGCTTATCAGATAACACGCTATATGGGACTGCTAGATTTCCTCAAACCAACAACACCGCCACAGGTGGAACACGACGATTACGATGCGCTAGCAGCGATCAGTAAGCTTGCCGCCATCAAAGAGCGGTCACATGCGTTCTATCAAAAACACCACGTCGTGGTCGAGTTGGGCGTCGAGTTCATCTCGCTACTCAAATCACACAATCGTGATCTCAGCCTCGCGTTTGCATCCACGGAATCAACTTGTGAATCCGTGGCCAAAAGCTTGAGAGCCATCATGCCTGAGCAAAATTTCCCTGACAATGTCAAGGCGACCATCACCGCTGACATGAAAAAACTCATTCCGCAGTATGCCCTAGTTTTGGCTGACTCCAGCCGCCCGCGTTTTCTGGATGAATGCGCCTGGATTGCTGAACTGGCACCAAGCATCCCAGAGGGACAGGACTCCACGTTGCAACCGTCCGCTTGAACAGGGTCGCAATTGCGCTTGAGTGAAAGAAATTCACACATAGCGGAGTATTTACTGCCTGCGTCAAATCCATCAGAAGCATTTTCCTTCCACATGAAAAACACCAGCATCACAAGAATCGTCATCGCAATTTCCATCCTTACTGGAGGCGCAAACTCTAGCTTCTCCCAAACGACAACTCCTGCGGCACCAAAACCCGCAGTGCAAAAACCAGCACCAAAACCGCGCACAGCAGATGATGCAGTCACTCCCGCGAAGATTAATGAAAATCGCCAGACTAAATTTCTTGAAAGGGCCAAAGACAAAAACATCAAATTGGTGTTTCTCGGCGATTCCATCACGGATGGCTGGCCCGGTAAAGGCAAGGCAAGCTGGGATCAATATTACGCCAAATACAACCCCGCAGACTTCGGTGTCTCTGGCGAGCACACGGAACATACCTTGGGCCACATCGCTGGCGGCATTCTTAATGGCCTGCATCCGAAAGTAGTCGTCATCATGATCGGCACCAATAATATCGGTCACGCCAAGGGCGAGAAGCCCGAATGGGCTGCCGCTGGCATTAAGAAAATCGTGGAAACAGTCCATGCCAAGCTTCCTAATACCAAAGTGCTGCTCCTAGGCGTTTTTCCGAGGAGCAATAAAGATTCCCCCTACCGCCAGGCCGTCACGGCCATCAATGACATCATCAGCAAATTCGATGACGGAAGCAAAACCCGCTACCTCGATCTCACTTCCAAGTTCCTCGATGCTAACGGAGAGATACCAAAAGACATCATGCCCGATGGCCTTCACCCGAACGCTGCCGGCTATGAAATTTGGGCGAAATCCATGAAGCCCTTGCTGGATGAAATGATGAAGTGAGTGGTGGCTTTGCCGCAACACACGCTTTGTCTAGCAAGGACAATCCCGTCATTGCAGTGCCCGTGCCTGATGCTAGTCTGGAACGCATATGGCACAGGCAATCATGGAACCGGAGGAAGTGCGGCGCTTTGCCAAGGAATTGAAGCGCTTCAATGACGATGTGCAGAACCGCGCGGCCTCGCTTCAGGCGCGCTTCACCGCGCTGGGCAGCACATGGCAGGATCAGGAACAGGAGAAGTTTGCCGAGGAGTTCATCTCGACCATGAAAGTGCTGAAGAAGTTCATGGAAATCTCCGAGAAGCACACACCGTTCTTGCTGCGGAAAGCGCAGCGAATTGAAGAGTATCTCGACCAGCGCTAGCGATATGGCGGAACAGGTCAAGGTCACATCCATCGACGCACTGGAATCATTTCGTTCCAGCATGATCGTTTTCCAGCTCAAGGCGCGCCGCTCGCTGGACATGGTGGGCGATGAAGTGAAGCGCACCAGCCAATGGATTCAGAATGATCAACGGATGCATTGGGAAGGCGAAGCGCGAAAGTGGAAGCGAGTCTATGATCGCGCCCAGCAAGAATTGCTCACGGCCCGGCTCTCTGAATTCATTGACTCTCCTTCCGCGCAGCAAGCAGCAGTGCGCAAGTCAAAGAATGCGCTCGACTTGGCTGAGGAAAAACTGCGGCGCGTGAAAGCATGGAACCGGGACTTCGATGGATTGACGGAACCGTTGACACGCACATTGGAGTCGTTGCGCCATTTTCTCGAACACGTAGTGCCGGACGGAATCGCGTTTCTTTCCCAAGCGCAGAAGACTCTGGAATCCTACGCCGAAACCCACGCGCCCAGTCTTGCGCCAAGTCCAACTCCCGAACCGGAAACACCCGTATGAGCACCCGTGTCAGCGCCGCTAATCTCAGCCAGTCGGTGAAGGATTTCATGATCCAATGGCAGAACACGCAGACTTACTGGCGCGATGTGAAGAGCCGCGAGTTCGAGCATCGTTTCGTGGAACACCTGCCCGATCTCGTGATGAAAGCGAAGACGGTCATTGAGGAAATTGATGTCATCTTAAGAAAGGCCCGTAAAGATTGTGAGTAAGCCCATGTATTTGAAAATCAGCCGGAGCCTAGAACTCCAGCGCCAACTGCAACAGACGACTTCAGATTTCGCGAAGCGAGAGGATCAACTCACGCGCGACATGCTGGCGCGACGCTATGCGCTCAACCGCAAACATCAGGAGGTCATCGGAAAGATTGATGCCGCGCTCTTCACACAAACCGACGAGATGAACGCGCGCTTCCACGCGGAGAACGAGCGCATCCAGATGAACTTCGAAACGCGACGCCTGAAAGTTCAGCGGGCACAGACCGTGGGCTTAGGTAACCTCACCAAGCGCACGAACGAAGAACGCGCCAAATGGCTCGGCGGGCTGCAAATGAAACGCTTCCGTCTGGAACAGAAACAGGCCGAAGAAATGGAAGTCGTTGGTGCCGAGGCGCAAGAAGTCACAAATGCATTATCTGAGCTAAAGATCACACTGACGACACTCGAAAAGCGCACGCGAAAATCGTTCACTGGATTCGGCTCATTTTCGCAACTGCTCCGTCGTAAGTCCTCCGCAACTTCGACGGATGATGAGCAACATTATCTGCTGGAGAAACTTCACACGAAGATCGAAGTCGCAAATAAAAAACTCACTGACTTCGAGCATCTGCTCTCACCTCGCATCTTCCTCGCCGTGCCGCTTGTCGCACTGGTTGCGATCATCCTAGTAATCGGCGGAGCCTTAGCATTCGCGGTTCGTATTGGCTCTCCTCAATCGGCGACTGTCGGGATCGTAGTGACCGTTTTGCTGTTATTGATATTCGGAATTTATTTCATTGGTCAGGCGCTAGCCAAGCCCGCCGCGACAGCCTTGGCAACGGCTCTTACAGAAGCCAATGAAATACACGATGAGTGTCTAGCCGCGAGCGAAGCCAGTCATGCCGAGCAGCGCCAGCGCATTAATGAAGAATACGAGACCTCGTTCACCGACATTCAGCAGCAACGGGAAAAAGTGGGCGGCATGGAGGCGGAATTCAAAAAGAATGCCAAAGAAAAAATCGAGTGCCAGCTTCCGCGAGTCATCGCCAAAATTGATGAAGTGCTGCATAAAAAACTCAGCCTGATCGCAACTGAGCACACGGCAATTTTGCATAAATGGAACAGCGAAGCAGAACTCCGCCGCCAGTCTGCCACTGAAAGTCATGAGGCAGAATTGACCGCACTGTCCGCAGAAGAATCGTCACGCTGGACTGAACTGGAAACGGGTTGGAAGCAGGAGATGACTCCTCTTTGTCAGGACATCGAAGCGATGAATGCCGTGACAGCGGAACAGTTCCCTGATTGGACTGCGCCGATGATGGAGGCATGGACGCAGCCCGTGGCCTTCAGTCACTCCACGCGATTCGCGCATCTCGATATTGATTTGTCGGCCTACACCGCAACGGACAGACGATTGGTGTTGCCTTGTCCACCACGCGTTACCATTCCGCTCTCGCTGACATTCCCGGATCAAGGTTCACTGCTCTTTGAAACCAACGAGTCCGGCGACACCAGTGCAGCCAGCGTGATGAATAATATCATTCTGCGCCTACTCACAACGACGCCGCCCGGAAAGCTCAGCTTCACGATCCTTGATCCCGTGGGACTCGGACAGAGTTTCGCCGGGTTGATGCATCTCTCCGACTTTGAAGAAAGCCTGATCAACCGGCGCATCTGGACGCAGCGTGATCAAATCGAGGAACGCCTTGCGGAACTCAGCGAGCATATCGAGAAGGTCATCCAGATGTATCTGCGAAACGAATACGCGAACATCACCGAATACAATGAGCGTGCCGGAAGTGTCGCCGAGAAATATCACTTCCTCGTGATTGCCGATTTCCCGGCTGGCTTCAGCGAGAACGCCGCGCGTCATCTGCAAAGCATCGCCACTAGCGGCCCACGCTGCGGCGTCTTCACGCTGATTCATTGGGATCATCGTCATCCCCTGCCCGATGGTTTTGCGCCGGAAGAACTGAGAAAAAATAGCGTCTGCCTGCAACGCGAACATGGCTTGTTTTTCCTCAACAAAGAGCAGGCGGGCAGCGGAGCCGCGCTGGTTTTCGATGCGCCGCCCGATGCCGGACTTGCCGTAAGTTTGATTACGAAGATCGGCAAGAGCAGCATTGATTCCAACCGCGTGCAGGTGCCCTTCAGCCAGATCGCGCCGAAGCCATCGGAGATGTGGATCAATGATACCACTAACGAGCTGCGCATCCCTATCGGACGCACGGGCGCGACTAAGCTGCAATATCTCGCCATCGGCAAAGGCACACGGCAACATGCGCTGTTCGCGGGCAAGACCGGTTCTGGCAAGTCCACGCTCTTCCATGTCATCATCACGAATCTCGCGCTCTCATGCAGCCCTGATCAGGTCGAGTTCTACCTCATCGACTTTAAAAAAGGTGTGGAGTTCAAATGCTACGCCTCCAAGCGGCTGCCACATGCGCGGGTGGTTGCGATTGAAAGTGATCGTGAATTTGCGCTCAGTGTGCTCCAACGCGTGGACGACGAATTAAAGCGGCGCGGTGACTTGTTCCGCAATCTCGGTGTGCAGGATGTGGCGGGCTATAAGAAAGCCGGGGGCACGGAGCCGATGCCGCGTTCGCTGTTGCTTATTGATGAGTTCCAAGAATTTTTTACTGAAGACGACACCATTGCTCAGACTGCGTCGCTGCTGTTTGATCGCATCGTGCGTCAAGGCCGCGCGTTCGGCATTCATGTGTTGCTTGGTTCGCAAAGTCTCGGCGGCGCTTACACGCTGGCGCGCGCGACTCTGGGACAGATGGTGATCCGCGTGGCGCTGCAATGCAACGAAGCCGACGCCTATCTTATCATGGACGACAGCAACTCTGCGCCGCGTCTTCTCTCGCGCCCCGGTGAGGGCATTTACAATGATGCGGGTGGAGCCATTGCGGGCAACAATCCCTTTCAAGTCGTCTGGCTGCCGGATGATGAACGCGATGTATGGCTCGATAAGGTGCGTGAAATCGCGTTGGAGAAAGGCGACCAGCATTCCGGCCCCATCGTCTTTGAAGGAAACGCCCCGGCAGACATTGTCGAGAACGAACTCTTACAATCCGCCATCAGCACCATGCCTGCATCTGCACCATCCGCCGCGCGTTGCTGGCTCGGCGCACCGAACTCGATCAAAGGCCCGACCGCAGCCGTATTCCAACGGCAGAGCGGCAATCATCTGCTTATGGTCGGTCAGCGCGATGAGGTCACGCTTTCCATGCTGGGAGTATCCCTTCTCTCGCTGGCAGCGCAGCATCCAGTCGGCAGCGTGAAATTTGTCATCTTCAACAGCGCACCAGCCGGTTCGCCCGATGAAGAATTCATGAACAACATCACGAATGCGATCCCGCATGAAGTGAGTGTCGCACGCGGTCAGGACATCGCGGAGGCCATGAATGAGATCGCGACAGAATTAAAAACTCGTAGCAGCGACGCCGAATACGCCAGCAAAGCGCCGTCAGTTTATCTCGTCATCAACGGCCTGCATCGCTTTAAGAAACTTCGTCACGAAGATGATTTCAGTTTCTCCTCCGACGACTCCGGTGGCAATCCCGGCTCCCAATTGAATGAGGTCATCAGCGAGGGCAGCAGCCTCGGCATTCATCTCATCGTGACTGTGGACACGTTTAACAACGTGAACCGCGCGATCAGCCGCAAGGCGCTGAGTGAATTCGAAATGCGCGTCGTCTTCCAAATGAGCGCGAATGATTCCGCCAGCCTCATTGACTCGCCCAAAGCCAGCGGATTGGGGCTTCACCGCGCGCTGTTTTATAACGAGCACGAAGGTTATCTGGAAACTTTCCGCCCCTATTCTCGACCAGACCGGGCTTGGATTAGCACGGTCGCCGGAAGGCTGGCGGAGCGGAAAGTTTGAGGGCGTGATAAAAAAATGCATCACGGTCATCATTCTTCATGCAATCGGCGCAACCTTGGCTAACATCCGCCCCGTGATCGCCGTAGCCACAGCCAGCCAGAAAGGAGGAGTCGGAAAAACCACCGTCTGCATCAACCTCGCGCATTCCCTTGCTCGCCGTGGTTGGAGCACGCTCGTCGTGGATACCGATCCCCAGGGCGGCATTGGACTTTCGCTGTCCCGCACCACTAGGCAGCGTCGCGGCTTCTATGATTTTCTGATGCAAGGCGGTGAAGCTCGCGCGCACATCTTGCCTACGCGTTTGCCGGAGTTGAGCATTCTGCCATGCGGCAACTCCACTGAATTCATGCGCACCGGAGCCAAGCTGGATCGCGCACCCGAGAAGCTGGCTGATTTGTTGCGGCAGATTGATCTTCTCGGCTTTGATTGTGTGTTGCTCGATACCGCAGCCGGCTTGAGCAGTGTCACGGAAATCATTGTGCGCGGCAGTGACTGGGTCATGATCCCGCAACAGTCCGAGCCACTCGCGGTGCGTTCCATTCCATTGCTGCTGGAAACTCTGACCCGCTTCCGATCTGAAGGATCGCCCATGCGTGTCGCTGGCATTCTTCTGACCATGCTTTCCGCAGGTCAGGATGCCAGCGTGAAAGTCGCGCGCGAGTTGCGCGAGATGCTTCCCCCCGCGCTCCTCTTTAAACAAGCCATTCCGCGTGACGCGCTTTTTCTCGAAGCCAGCGCTCTGGGAATGCCGATTGCCCTGATGCGGAAAAATCCGCCGCCAGTCGCGTTGCTTTTCGACCAGATCGCTGCCGAACTCGAAGAGCGCATCGGTTTGCCCGCACACAAAGAACAAACACAAGGCCATGCAAGTCTCCTGGATTGATCCTGATGAAATCGCGAAGCTCGCTGCTCAACTCAGTGGGCCGCTGCAACTCGATGAATCCCCATGTTGGGATATCAATACTCTGCCCGATATTTCAGGCGAGCCATCATCGCAGAATTCCGAAAACGCTTTCAACCAGCTCGCAGATTCCCTCGATGCTCCGGCGCCGGAGAACATAGAAAACGCGGGCCATGTGCCCACTCCTCAAATCGAACACATTCGCGAGAAACTGCGTTCCATCCGGGCGCGAGCGATGGACGCGGGAGTGATTGCGGCACCGGCGCAGAAAGTTGCAGAGCAGATTCCTGAGGTGAAAATTGAAATACCGGCGGCACCAACTACTCGACTCCCCATCACCATTTCTTTTTCACGACCACCTACCGCAGCTACACCGACACCTGCCCCAGCGCCAAAGCCGGTGCCATTCCTGCCACTAGATGGCCCGATATCTGAACGGCTCGCCGCCTTCATGCAATGGGCGTCGCAGATCGTGCCGTGTGAAGATCGTCTGCTGATGGACGATCACGGCGACATGCTCTGGGGCGGCGCGTCCCGAAGCGAACTCGCCCTCTCTGCGATACTTGCCGTCAGCGCGAGTCTGCGCTCCGCCCCGCAAGCCATGACCAAACCGGCCTCAGTGATTCTTTCGCGGTTAGGAGCCAATCGCGAACTCAGTGTGCTTCCCTGCCCGACACGTTTCGGCATGGTCACACTCGCGCTGCTCAATGCCCCTCCTATTAGTGATGAAACTGCCGCGATCTTGCGCGATGCGCTGACTCTATGCATTGAAGGGAAATGACCAACCCGATGGATGACATCATGCAAAGCGAACCTGAGAAATCTTCCAGCCAGCGTCCTTGGCTCCACTGGGGAATCGTGGTCGCCTTGTTATATGTCGCGATCTTCGCCGTGCTCACGCTGCCGGTTTTGATGGCGTGCTTTCCAACTGATTTCACGAAGCACGGCATCAAAGAGTTCTTTGAGCTTTACGCTGAATGTTGGTATTGGATTCCCGTTGGAATTGTGGCCTTGAGCCAATTTCTTTTTCTCCGCGTTCCAGTGCGACTGACTGTCGGACGTCCAGTTTCTCGGGCTTCCATCTGGTTGCCCGTGATCGTTTCGGGATTCTGGTTCGGATGCTTGACCTTGGGGGGAGTCGTCGCTGTGATTGAATTTTTGAAGTATCAACACAGCGATTGGCCCTTGCTGGCGACCAGCATAGCTGTCATTTCTTGGATCGTCTGGGCAATCGTTTTCTTCCGCATCAGTCGCGCGAAGGACCCCAAGGATATCATCACCCAACAGTCGCGCTGGCTTCTGCGCGGCAGCATTCTGGAACTACTGATCGCGGTGCCTTCGCACATCGTGGCGCGGGGACGTGCGGACTGTTGTGCTGGCATCCTGACATTTTTTGGCATTACCATGGGCCTTTCCGTGATGCTTCTGTCGTTCGGACCTGCCGTTTTCCTGCTTTATTATGCGCGATGGAAACGGCTCCATCCGGGGCAATGAGCAATTTTATGTAAAATCGGGGGTTGCCATCTCCCCAATTGTGCTAATGCTGCCGCGTCTCCTCCACTGGCTTGAGCGGACGCCTCACAGGAACCGGATCAGCCATTCGGAATCAATAAATAAATACCCAACGAATACAGACTCATGAAGGACGATTTTGATGATACAGATTATTTGCCCGGCGAGATTGCCTGGAATGAACTGGTGACCCAAGACATCAAGGGATCACGCAATTTCTATACCGACCTTCTCGGATGGGAAGCAGTCCCATTTGCTGATGATATGGAATACGAAATTTTCCAGGTTGATGGTGAAAATGTCACCGGCCTGATGAAAGCGAAAAACGCCAGCATGCCATCCATGTGGATTCCTTACATCGCCGTGGAAGACATTGCAGCGACGCTTTCAGACGCGGTCAAACTGAAGGCCACCAAGCTCATGGGCCCAATGACAGTCCCCACTGTCGGACAGGTTGCCGTGATCAAAGACCCGCAAGGCGCAGTCGTTGGTTTCCTCCAAAGCGAGTAACGTAAGCGTCGGTTCGCCCGCAGAGGCCAGTCATCGTGCAGGCCAGACCCATGATCGAATCCACCGTCGATGGTCCCAAGACCATTCGATGGATGCTGAAGGCTGCCGATTGCAAAGCACTCGCGATCCATCGCATCGCGCATCTTGGAATCGAAGACGCGGTGGTGCCTTATGAACGGGTGCGACTGCATCCGCAGGGCAGTTTCATCATGATCGTGGTCGAGGGCTGCGGGCGCGTGTTGCTTGATGGTCGCTGGCAAACGATTCACAAGGGAACGGCCTGTATGGCTCCACCGCGAGTGCCGAATGCCTTTCACGCGCTGCCGGGCAAAAAATGGCGCTTGCTCTGGTTGCGCTATGATGAACCGAATTTTGCCGCACCGCTGGTCAGCGCAGCCTCGCCGGTGAAGGTGAAGATTAATGTCGATCAACTCCTCCCCATTTGGAATGGGCTGCGCGCCGAATGGGACTCCACTCGGGACTCGAAAGCATTGCATCACTGGATTGAACTCATTCAACTTCATTCACGCCGCCTTGCCGATCCTTGGCGACGTGATGAAAGGTTGCGCGCGCTCTGGACTGGTGTGGAGCAACGCATCGCCGATGACTGGACGGTAGCCGCACTCGCACATGAGGCGCATGTGAGCGAAGAACACTTTCGGCGTTTATGCTGGAAAGAACTGGGTCGGAGTCCCATCGCTCATCTCACATCACTCAGAGTGCAGGCCGCGCAGACCATGCTGGGCGCAACGAATGACAAGCAGGAATTCATTGCGAAAGCAGTCGGCTACAAAAGCCCGATTGCGTTTTCGCGAGCCTTTAAGCGCTGGATTGGTTGCCATCCCTCAGAGTATCGGGCGCGAATTTGACTAAGGTGCGTTTCAGTCAGTTGCATGTGGACACATTCTTGAGAATTTGCTGGAATGTGAAGCGTTTAGTCCTCGCCCATGCACTCAACATTTGTCGCGAACCCTGATGTCATCCTGATCGGCAGCGGCATCATGTCGGCGAATCTCGGTGCCATGCTCAAGCGCTTGGCGCCGCAACTCAGTATCCAGCTTTATGAAGTCACCGAGGGACTGGCCCAAGAAAGCTCCGATGGTTGGAACAATGCCGGCACCGGTCATGCGGGCATATGTGAACTGAGCTATACACCGAAGCGCGAGACTGATGGCTCGGTGAGTGTGAATAAGGTTATCGAAATTTTCGAGCACTTCGAGCATTCTAAACAGTTCTGGAGCTATGCGATTGAAAGCGGCATGATCGACCGCCCATCGGAGTTCATCAATCCTGTTCAGCACATCAGCTTCGTGCATGGCGAGGAACAGGTCGCGTTCTTAAAAGACCGTCACGCCGGAATGGCGGCGCATCCGTTTTTCGAGTCGATGGAATACACGACTGATCGCGCGGCCATCGCGAACTGGGCGCCACTATTACTGGATGGGCGCGATGATACGCCTATAGCTGCGACCAAGATGGATGGCGGAACTGATGTTAACTTTGGCGAAATCTCACGCAAGCTACTCCGCTGGCTCGGGCAGCAGGAAGGCTGCGGCATCGCCACTGGACATCGTGTTGTCGGACTGAACAAAGCAAGCGACGGTTGGGAAGTCAGCGCTCGCGATTTGGCATCGAATCAGGTGAGAAAAAATCGAGCAAAGTTTGTCTTTGTGGGTGCTGGCGGCGGCAGTCTTCCATTGCTGCAAAAATCCGGCATTGAAGAAGCGAAGGGACTCGGCGGATTCCCCATCGGTGGGCAGTGGCTTATTTGTGACAATCCTGAAATCGTCTCCCAACACGCGGCTAAAGTTTACGGCCAGGCGCTTGATGCCGCACCCACGATGGCTGTGCCGCATCTCGACACCCGAATGCTTGATGGCAAAAAGACATTGCTCTTCGGTCCCTTCGCCGCATGGACGACCAAATTCCTCCACAAGCAGGGCAGCATCACCGATCTCCCCTTCTCTATTCGTCCTGATAACATCGGCACACTGATCAAGATCGGCATTCACAACCTCGACCTCGTTCGCCATCTTTACCAGCAAGGCACGCAGAGCATGGAAGATCGCATGAAAGTCCTCCGCGTTTTTCATCCTGCCGCCAAGGCCAAAGACTGGAGATTGATCGACGCTGGCATTCGGGTGCAAGCGATCAAGAAAACGGACGGACAAGCCGGAATCGTTCACTATGGAACTGAAGTCATCACCAATGCCGACAAGACCATCTCCGCCCTCCTCGGTGCCTCTCCCGGCGCGTCCGTCTCCGTGAACATCGTTCTGCAAGTCATCAAGAATTGCTTCCCACACCTTCTGGCATCACAGGAGGGTCACGCACGAATGAAAGCCATGATCCCGACTTATGATGAAGACCTCAAGCTGCCAGCCAGTGCCACACGCTTCCGCGAGGTCAGCGCCCGCGCCAATGAACTCCTGCAACTGAACCACACCTCATGAACAGACAAACAAAACACATCGCATTTTTTCAATTCAAACCCGAATGCACCGCGGAGGACATCACAGAAGTCTGGCGTAGCATGGAGGACTTGCCGAAGCAGATCCCCGGAATCCTTAATCTCACTTGGGGCGCCAACACCAGCAGCGAAGGACTCAGCGAAGGCTTCACGCACAGCTTTGTCATGCTCTTTGAAAACGCAGCCGCACGCGATGCCTATCTGCCGCATCCCGCACATCAAGCCGCTGTTGCAATCGTATTACCTAAGCTCGCACGCGTTGTGGTGTGCGATCACGAAGTCTAATCAGCCATCATTCAACGTCAGTCTCAGATCACCCTTATGAACGCTTTCCGAACTAGATTCTTCATGCGCCCACTTGCCACGTTGTTGGTCATTATCAGTGCAACTCTCCATGCCGATCCCGCGCCAAAGTTGACTGAAAAGGCCAAGTCCATTTTCGATGGAAAAACGCTGGAAGGCTGGGAGTCGCCATCGCCAAAACTCTGGGCGGTGAAGGACGACTGTCTCACTGGAGGCGATGGAAACAAAATTCCTTATAACGACTTCATCTGCACGAAGGCATCGTATTCCAATTTCATCCTGCATCTAAAAATCAAGCTCACAGGCGATCCTAAAACTGGGCTTATCAACAGTGGCGTGCAGATTCGCACCAAGCGCAATCCCACCGGTCATGAAGTCTGTGGTTACCAATGCGACTACGGCGAACCGAATTGGTATGCGGGCATCTATGATGAAGGCCGACGCAATAAGTTCATCGCACCGGCAGACATGAAGGTGATTCATCCCGCAGTGAAACTTTTGGATTGGAACGACTACGTTATCAAGGCGGATGGCAATCGCATCCAGACGTGGATCAATGGGGCGCCTGGCGTGGACTACAAAGAGGAGAATCCGAACATCGCCAGCGACGGCATCATCGGCCTCCAAGTTCACAGCGGAGGAAATACCATCGCCCAAGTGAAAGATGTATTCATTGAAGAACTCCCACCAACGAAAGATGCGCCAACTTGGGAATCGCTCGGCGGTGTGGAGGGCGTGCATGCGAAACTAAGTAAGACAAGCGTCCCGCCTGCGGGCAGACCCAAGCGCGGCATTCCCTTCAACGCCGCCGAAATTCAACCCAAGACGCCAGAAGAAGAACTAAAAACCTTCAAGCTTCCCGAGGGCTTCGAGATTGAACTCGTCGTCGCCGAAAGCGAAGGCATCGGCAAATTCGTCACGGTGGATTGGGATCAGAAGGGCCGCATGTGGACGCAGACAGCACTAGAGTATCCCGTGGATGGAAACGAAAACATGGAGCGTGCACTGGCCCTCTATGAATCCAAGGGCAAGGACAAGGTGCTTGTTTTCGATGACACGACCGGCCCCGCACCGCATAAGTTCAGCGTCTTCACCGACGGACTCGCGATCCCCCTCGGCATGATGCCTTACAAAAACGGCGTCTATGTCCAGCACGGACCCAACATCGAATTCCGCGAAGACACCGACGGCGATGGCAAGGCCGACAAGACCACGCCAATCCTCAGCGGTTTCGGCGTGCAGGATTCGCATCTCTTCATGCATGAATTCCGCCGGATGCCCGGTGGATGGATCTGGGGTGCGCAGGGTGCATTCAATTCCGGCAAAGTGAAATCCAGCACTGGTGTCGTGACAGATTTCCCAAGCACCCGCATGGCGCGCTTCCGGCCCGACGGCTCGCAGTTTGAAATCCTCTGCAATGGCCCCTGCAACATCTGGGGCTTCGAAGTCACTGGCGAAGGTGAAATGTTTATCCAGGAAGCGAACGACTATGGCTTTCCCGTCATGCCATTTCACATTGGTGCGAACTATCCCGGTTGCGCCGATCGCTTGTTCAAAAGCTACGCGCCCGAGTTCCCCGGCCTGGCAACTTTCCGCATGGGCGGCACCGGGCTGAGCGGACTCGCGCTCGCGAACCGCGGTAGCAAGTTTGATCTCGCGAACAGTAGCAAGGGCGTCCCGCCCTTGCAGTCTGATGCCAAACCCCTGCAAGGGCGAGACGCCCTTGCTACGAAAGATGCGCCTGATCTCACGATGTTCGTCGCCAACCCCATCACCAGGATGATCCAAGCCATCAAGATCAAACATGATGGGCCGCGATATGCCTTAGAAAAACTTCCAGATTTCATCGAGTCCACCGATCCGATGTTCCGTCCCGTGAGCATCCACTTCGGTCCCGATGGCGCACTCTACATCGTGGACTGGTATAACAAAATCATCAGCCACAACGAAGTTCCTCGAAACCATCCCGACCGTGACAAAACCCGCGGCCGCATCTGGCGCGTGAAGGAAAAAGGGAGCGCGAGCGTCTCGCCCGTGATTTCTAATTCAAATGAAACTGAACACGGGCGAGACGCCCGCGCTCCCTTGCCGATGCTCGACATGACGAAGTGCGCTCCAGAGGAACTGGTTGCGCGACTCGGCTCCGACAACATCAAGCAAAGCCATCTCGCATGGCAGGCGATTGTGGATCGGAAGCTCGTTGATCTCGGGCCGAAGCTGAAGGCGATTTTCGGCAACTCAAAAGCAAAAACATCCGCAAGAATCGAGTCTTTGTGGGCGATGGAAGCACTCAATTTGTTAAACCTCAAAATAGTGCAGCCACTGACGAAAGACGAAGATCGAAATGTGCGCCGCGAAGTTGTTCGAATTTATGCCGACGCAGGACTTTTCGATCAGGAAGAAAATAAAATACTAGATTCTATTGGAGCACTTTTTGAAGATCGCGACCCAGAAGTTCGCGCTGAAATGATCTGGTCAGCTTTTAAGATTCTAACTATAAAAGCCAAGAAAAATGATGATTATTACCCAGCGGAAACTGGTATCATCAACATGATGGTTCATGCCGCGAAAGCGTCATTAGTGGAGCCCACACAGCCCTCGACCCGCAACGGAAAGCCAATCAAGTCGGCTGAAGCTTATGAGCGCGAATTTGAACGTTATCTTGTGCGCATGATGCTTGAGCAACTTCCCAAGCAGACAGAGAGATACTTAGCCATAATCAATGGCCCGCCATCATACTGGATTCCGCCTCCTGTGGAAAATCTGCTTGTTGCTACGCTCTCGCTACCCGCGAAAACCAGCGCGCCGCTAGTCGCGAAACTACTCGGAGGTCTTCAGCGTCCGCCGAATGACGAGGAAATTCTGCGTCTCGCTGAAGGGCTGGGCGATCCTGCGGTGAATGCATCGCTCTCTGCCGCGTTAAAAAATGACGGCTCACGAGCAAACATTGCCGCAGCATTGCTTCGCCTACGCACGAAACTCGATGCCAACAAGCTCGCGCCTTTGCTGGAGAGCACAGCCAAGGAACTACTTCAGGGCAATGAAGCCTCGCAGGATCTCGCGCTGCAACTCGCCGGTGAGTTCCAGTTCGCAGAACTAGAAACGCCGATTGTCGCTCTGGCAAAAAATGCATTGTCCAAAATGGAATCAGGATCAACTAGCGGCATCAGTTCGGTGGGTATGGACATGCGTCCACACAGGTTGCTCTTAAATTGTATCAATGCGCTAGGCAATATTGGAGCGCACGACTCCGCATTTCTGGAATCAGTTCTTAAATCAGCCCCAAATCCAATCACCTACTCGGCTGCACTCAGTGCCCTCGCCTCATCAAAAGCTGACGACGCTGGCACGCGAGTTCTCTCCCTGTGGAAGGAACTCGACAGCGCAAGCCGTCGTCTCGCGATGGATCGACTCTGCACCACGAAACCCGGCGCACACGCAGTTGTCGCGGCATTGAAAGCCAAGACACTGAAGGCTGACGATATGGACGCATCCGCGCTGGATCGCCTGCAGGCGGTGCTCGGAACGAATGATGCGGAGTTGGCGCTTGTGATGAACGATCTTGCAGCCCTCTTCCGCCCCGTATTACGGCTCGATGGCGGTAAGCAAAATTATGTGGAAACGGGCATCACACTCGATGGGCCATTCACCGTGGAGACTTGGGTGAAGCTCGATGGCCCGAACATCTCGAACACCGACGGCATCCTCGGCTCGCCGGACCAGCTCGACATGAACTTCTACGGAAGCCAGTTTCGCGTATGGACTGCCGGTTCAGGTGATGTCATCGCCGCCAAAAAGAAAATGGCCCCCGACAACTGGACGCACATCGCCGTGACGCGCGATGCGCAAGGCAAGTTCCAAATTTTCATCGACGGTGAACTCGATCAAGCCGACGGCAAACCCGCGCCGCAGAAGTTTGAAAACGTCCGCGTCGGCTCGACCAACCAACTGGGAGCGCGCGGCACGTTCAACGAGTTCCGTATCTGGAACCGCGTGCGCACGCCGCAGGAAATCCGCGATAACTTTGATCGCAGTATCGACGACAAGGCGAAGACCGATGGACTCGTGTTTCATGGCACTGGCGACAAGTGGCCAAAGCTCCATGGCAAAGCTCACACCATCAAGACGAGCAACCTGCCTCCATTACAGACGCCCGATGAAGCAAAGACACTCGACGCCAAGTTCGCCAAGTATCGCGAACTCGCGCAGAAGCCCGGCGGCGATCCTACCAAAGGCAAAACCGTCGCCAGTATTTGTATGGGTTGTCACTTAATCCAAGGACAGGGCGGCAATCTCGCGCCGAACATCAGCGGCGCAGGCACGATGGGACTCGAAGCACTGTTGCGAAACATCATCACGCCCAATGCGGCGATGGAAGCGGGCTACCGCATCTTCCGCGTGGAATTGACGAACGGCGATATCGTGGACTCGTTCTTCGTCAACGAAGACAAGGACGCATTCGTCGTCCGCCAGCCCGGTCTGCCTGACAAACGCATCTCAAAATCCGATGTGCGCAGCACGAAATACATCCGCCGCAGCCTCATGCCTGAAGGCATTCTGGATGCCTTGCCACCGGATATGGTGACTGACTTGTTCAGCTATCTGATGTCCTTGAAAGGTTGATCATCCGCAGTGATAGTGGGCCAGTGCAACTGCGCCCCTCCAACACTCAGCCTGCGTGGCTTCCCCTGCTTTACTGGCTGGGGGGCACGCTGGCCGGACTAGTGTTTTTTGTGAAGGGCTGGCAACTGCTACTGCCTTGGGGATGGATGCAGGCTAATCCGCATCCCGGCCATTTGATCATTGAACTGGCTGCCATCACTACACTGGCTATCGGCGGAGGCATGTTGGGCGGATGGTGTGCGCGTTGTGCCCGCCGTCTTGATGCGCGTTGGGGCATTATAAATTCTTCGCTGCTTCTGGGCTGGGTTCTGGCGGCCTTCGCCGGATGGCTTTCGCAAAATGTATTTCAGGCTGGCTGCGCCTTCGGACTATGCGCTTGCTTGTGGATGATGTTGCGGGACCGCGACCAGTTTGGCGATGGCACATTTCTATTTCTGAAAAAGCCCCACGGATGGAATTTGTTATTCTTTGTCCTCTTCGTGTTCTTGAGCACAGCGGCTGATGCGGTGCTGTTGCCCAATGCGCCGCCCAGTCGAATTGCCGCTGCGGACTTTGTGCTCGGCAGGTTCATCACCCACTTTCATCAGGCCGCCCTCATCTGGTTTCTACTCGCGTGGCATGACCGCTGGGTGCCGCCCGCTGCACGCTGGGTGGGCCGCACTGCCCTAGCTCTGACGCCGCTGTTTTTGATGATCGACATCATTCTCAAGTTGATATGGTCCAAGGGAATAATCATGCTCTTTGCAGAGCTGGAGGTCGGCGGAGAGTTCGACATGCGCCGCGCATTGGAAGGCGGTGGAGTCACCGTGACGCCCGCCAGCGTTATGTTGTTTGTTTTGTCAATCGTGGTGGTGATCACGGTCTATCTGCTGTGCGCTTGGGGATCGCGACGCAAGGGCTGGCGCATCAGTCCGCTCGGCATTGTGCTGCTCGCGTTCTTTTCATGGTCTGCACTACAGGCGCAGCAGGGACTTGGCCTCGTGATGAAGAGCCGCGCCTGGCGCTGGTGGGAGGCCAAGGCTGCCCCCATGCGCTTCACCTCCTTCGCGCCTGACCCTGGCCTAGCCTCATTTCATGTGGACTTCCGTGATGTCGCGCCCGTTGTTCCAATTCAAGTTACCAAGCCGGAGACGCAGCCGGACATCTATCTCTTCATCGTCGAAACCTTCCGCTCAGATGCGCTCACTTCAGCAAGCGCTCCGTTCCTCAGCCATTGGCGCGACACGGAATGCCAGCCCTTAGGTGAAACCTTTTCCGCGTCCAATGCCACGCATCTCTCATGGTTCTCCCTCCTCAGTGGACGACTGCCTGTATTCTGGGAACAGGGGCGACAATCCGGCGAACTTTCGCCAATGATGGACGCGTTACGCCAAGCCGGATACAAACTGGAAGCGCGGGCCGTGTCCGACCTGAATTACATGGACCTCCTACGCACGAATTTCGGGACGAAGTCGCAGATGGATTTCTTGGAGTTCGTGGATGACAACCATCCAGACCATGTGCTCTACACGCCGGACCGAGAGACTAAGATGATGGCGCAACTTCAGGACGACCTTCGGAAGTCTCCACCTGGAGGCACTTTTCGTCTCACCGCATTTGACTCCACGCATTACCCCTATCGCTGGCCCGAGTCCTACACGCCTCCTCTTCCCGACTACGATCCGGACCCGCTTTTCCCGGTGCATCCCACCCCCGCCCAAATCATCCAGATACGAAACCGCTACCAGAATTCCGTGTCTTGGATTGATCATCAAATGGCCGACTTCATCGAAAATTTGAAAGCATTAGGGCGCTATGATGAAGCGCTCATCATCGTTACCGGAGATCATGGCGAAGAGTTTCAGGAACATGGCAACTGGTTCCACTGCTCCGCCCTCAGTCCGGAACAGACGCATGTGCCGCTGCTCATTAAGTGGCCGAAGTCAATGGGGCGCGGTCCCACGTTCCTTCAGGCCAGCCATCTGGATGTCGCCCCCACCCTCTTAGAACTGGCAGGATGTCCCGAGGAATCATGGCGTGATCTGCCCGGACGCTCCCTGCTTCATGCGGGCGAGCATACCATCATCACGGCCACGCATTTCGCGAGCCGAGACGGAGAAGGCTTCATGCTGCGGCGCGGCACTTCCTTCGCAGCTTTCGGCTGGCCCCAAATCTGGGTAGCTGCAGTGCCGCATGTTCTTTGGCTGGAGCGCAGTTCGGGACTGGATACCGCCTCGCCGTCCACCTCACCAAGCGAGTATGGAAACATGCTCAAGCAAACCTTTCCCGACGTCTTCGAGCGCGTCTTTTCCAAGTTCGAGCCGAAATAGCTGGGTGACGGATGCCAGAAAGCATCGAGCCAGAAACTCTGTGCGCATCACAAAACTGTCGGCTATAAAGATGTTGGCAAAGCGACCTATTTGTCTATGATCTAGCTGTTAGGCGTCATTCCCGCATGAAAACGATATTGTCATCTCTCGCCCAATTCATCGCGCTCTCGGTATGGTTGTGCGCCTCCCAAAGCTTGGCCGCCGACCGCAAGGAGTGGGTGATGCTTCCCGATTGCCAGTATGTTGCCCACGCGGACAACGACGGCGACAGCTTCCGAGTGCGCAGCGGCAAAAAAGAATTTTATTTCCGACTCTACTTCGTGGACGCGCCTGAAACCAATCTGCGCTACGCCGAGCGCACACGAGAGCAGAGCGAGCATTTCGGCGTGACCCTCGACGAGAGCATGAAGGGCGGCAAGATGGCTAGCGACCTTGTGCGGGACACGTTGCGAAAGCCGTTCACCATTTGGACGCGCTGGGCGAGCGCAGCGGGCCGCAGCAAGGAGCCGCGCTACTACGCGTTGGTGATGGTCGGGACAAATCCCCTGGACGAGATGCTTATCAGCAAGGGGTTGGCACAACCCAAGGGCGTGCGACCCAATTTGCCCAAGGGCGAGAAGGCAACAGCCCACCAAGAGAAGCTGATCGCACTGGAGGCCGACGCCAAAAAGCAGAAAGTTGGCCTGTGGGCGAGTTCAATAGAAAAGCAGACGAAGTCGCCGATTCTCAACTCGCTGCAACTGACTATGAAGTCCTTGATTAAACGTCTAATCGGCAAATGAGACCAACGCCCCACCCCTCTGAATAGCATCAAGCATAAAAAACCTTTGGATATGTTTTTCAGGGGCTGAGTATAAAGCCCCATCACCAAACGAGAACCGAACTCGCCCAAGTAAACCCGCCGCCGAAGGCGACGAGCAGGATGACATCCCCGCGTTTGATGCGTCCGCTGCGATTGGCTTCGTCTAAGGCGACAGGTATGGTCGCGGCGCTGGTGTTGCCGTATTTGTCCAAGTTGATGAAAGTCTTTTCATCGGGCACACCAAGTCGATCCGCGATGGCGCTGATGATGCGCGCATTGGCCTGATTAGTATGCTTGCTTGTCGGCTGATTCTTTTGTGATAGCGTTTATTCATGACTTCAACATTTACAGCAATCACGAAGCAGGACGGCGACTGGTGGATCGGTTGGATTGAGGAGGTTCCGGGCGTCAATGCTCAGGAGGAGACCAAAGAGAAATTGATTTGCTCACTGAGAGAAATACTCTTGGAAGCTCTGGAATTCAACCGTTCTGAGGCTCGTCAGGCGGCAGAAGATAATTATACAGAGGAACTTGTGGCGGTGTGAAGCGTCGTATTTTCCTCCAACATCTGCAGGAACATGGGTGCAGTCTGATCAGAGAAGGTGGAAACCATTCATGGTGGGGCAACGTCTCAAAGAACAAGAGATCTTCCGTTCCACGGCATTCCGAGGTTCACGACTTGCTCGCCCGCAAGATTTGCAAAGACTTGGATATTCCAAAACCGACCAAAACATAAAGCCCATGGAGCCAGTTCACCTAAGAGCAATGCGTAATGAGTCCTCTCCCGATAGTTCTAGCGCGAGTATAAATGGGGACAGGCGTTTTAGGTATTCGCATTTATTCCAACTCTGATGTTCAGCCTCAACGAGGCGTTACATGCCGCCCTTTCAGGGCTTGGAATTCTCCGGCACATATCCCAGGGCGTTGCCCTGGGCTGGCGTGTTTTCAGGCCTTTGGCCTTCCAATTTCAAAAGCAGTTTCCTCTAGCGCTGCCTTGCCCGCTACCTTTCGTCAACGATGTCAGTCAATCGAATCCGTAGGCATCCATGGCTCGACATTTCCGTCTTCGTCAATGGCCCACTTTGGCAATCCACAGCAGTTACAACGCGGCGTGAACATTTTTATGCGCTTCCACCATCGAGTGACGAAGAACGGACTTTCACATCGTGGGTATCGGAATTGATACAGTCTGCACATCGTTGTCCAACCGCCGCCTATAAAAAGTAAAACAAAAGGCACTGCGATAATGTCCCACCCGAGTAAGTCGAGACCTAAAACCGCCAGCCAACTAATCGGAATGGAAATCATGCCGAACCAAGTGGTGCGGCGATACTCCGCCCATCGCGCGAGGTAGGTTGGTTCGCCCCTCTGCATGCCGGAGTCTGATATACCATCAATTGAGCTACGCCACAATCCCATTGACCAATTTCCACGCATTCACCCCAGTGCCTAAATAGATTCCTCTGGCGCAGCCTTGCCCGTCAATTCTATCACCAAACGAGAACCGAACTCGCCCAAGTGAAGCCACCGCCGAAGGCGACGAGCAGGATGACATCGCCGCGCTTGATGCGCCCGCTGCGATTGGCTTCGTCTAAGGCGACAGGTATGGTCGCGGCGCTGGTGTTGCCGTATTTGTCCAGATTGATGAAGGTCTTTTCTTCGGGCACGCCCAAGCGGTCCGCGATGACGCTGATGATGCGCGCATTGGCCTGATGAGGAATGACAAGAGCCACATCCTTGGCGGTGAGTCCGGCCTGTGCCAAAGCTTCTTCGCTGGCTTGGCACATGCGAGTGACCGCGTGCTTGAAGGTCTCGCGCCCTTCCATGTGAATCGTGTTCGGTCGGGAAAGGACATTCTCCGGGGTGATGGGCTGGGCCGCTGCGCCTCCGGGGACTTTGAGGAGATCGGACAGATTACCATCGCTACCCATGACGCTGGAGAGCACGCGTCCCGGTGCATTGGCACTGGCATCCGTGCGCATGACAACTGCGCCCGCGCCATCGCCAAAGAGCACACAGGTATTGCGATCTTTCCAATTGATGAGGCTGCTGAGCTTCTCCGCTCCAATGACGAGCGCAGTCACACGCGGGCCGCCATTGAGATAATGACGCGCGGTCTGCAAAGCGTATAGAAAGCCTGAGCACGCAGCGCTGATGTCGAAACACACGGCGTTTTTTGCGCCGATTTTCTTCTGCACCATGCAAGCCGTCGAAGGGAAAAACATGTCTGGCGTGACTGTGGCCACGATGATGAGGTCTAAGTCTTCAGGCTTAACTCCGGCCATTTCCATCGCATGACGCGCTGCGGCAGATGCCATGTCGCTAGTCGCTTCATCTTCCGCAGCGATGCGACGCTCCCGGATGCCGGTGCGCGTAAAAATCCATTCGTCGGATGTGTCCACAATCTTCTCCAGA
The DNA here is from genome assembly GCA_038230495.1 of Verrucomicrobiales bacterium. Taxonomy (GTDB): domain Bacteria; phylum Verrucomicrobiota; class Verrucomicrobiia; order Verrucomicrobiales; family Verrucomicrobiaceae; genus VFKE01. The sequence continues at coordinate 13,757 of JBBRNC010000010.1, read as the reverse complement.
TCGTGGTTGGTGAGCACGCGCTCCGGCATATAACTGCCGGTGCCGATGATGCTACAGACGCAAGTTTTTGATTTAGGCATGAGTAAAGGCGTGCGCGGCGATGGCCGCTTCGATGTGAGGGTTAACTTTGTGCTCCACAGCCTCGCAGGCCACACGGAGCGCGTTCATAATGGCGACTGGCGAGCTGCTTCCATGCCCGATGATAACGACGCCACGCAATCCCAACAAGGGGCTGCCGCCGTAGCTTTCGTAGCTGCCCTTCGCTTTTACAGCGCGGAAAGCTTGATGAGCCAGCAGTGCACCCAGCTTGCGGATAGGAGTGGCTGTGAGTTCTTGTTTCAGCCATTTCATCATGATCTTGGCCGTGGCTTCGCAGGATTTCAGCACCACGTTGCCGGTGAACCCATCGCAGACGATCACGTCTAACGGCGTCTCGAAGACGTCATGGCCCTCGATGTTGCCCTTGAAATTAACGGGCGCTTCACGCAGGAGGCGGAAGGCATGTTTGGTGAGTTCGTTTCCTTTATAGTCCTCTTCGCCAACGGACATAAGGCCCACGATGGGATTTTCCCGACCATGCACATGGCGGGAATAGACCGTGCCCATGATGGCATACTGAACGAGATGGCTCGCTTTCGCGTCTGGGTTGGCCCCAGCATCGAGTATATAGCAAACTCCGTGCTCGTTCGGCATGGGACTGGCGATGCCGGGAAAATCCACGCCCTCGATGCGGCCAAGCATCAGCGTCGAAGCCGTCACCGCCGCGCCGGTGTGCCCTGCGCTCACGATGGCCTGACACTCGCCCTGTTTCACTAAATTCACCGCGACCGTGACCGACGAATCCTTTTTCTTACGCACGGCATCGATTCCCGAGTCTTCCATCGCCACCACCTGCGTGGCGTTCACGATCTCGATCCGTCCACGATCCCCTACTTGCTGTTTGTCCAACTCCGCCGCGATCAAGTCGGTGGGGCCAGTAAGATAGAATTTCTCCACATGCGGCAAAGTCTCCAGCGCCAGTTTCAGGCCGCTAATGGGATTTTGGGGCGCGAAGTCTCCGCCCATGGCATCAAGAGCGATCTTCATTTGTCAGAAATATCACGGTTCACCATGTCTGTTAGCGCAGTGCATCAAGTGATGCAAACGCAAAGCAAGTGTCATGCTGCTTTGCCCATTTACTCATTCGTCATTTATTCTCTCCATGAAATGTAAGCGACTGAAAGCTGACGCCGGGATTATGGAGGAGGACACTGCTAGGCTTACTCAGGTAATCAGAACAGAATGTCGAACATGCCTGCGGCGCGACTCAATAACTTGATGTAAAATGGGATAGTTATGTTTTGAAAATGTATTGATAGGGCAAGAAATTCAGCGCACCATAATTTATTTGTAGCGTATACCACTTCACAGAAGCTCGAAATAGCCCACTAAATGATTTCAAGAACTCCCGCCAATATCCTAATTTACCTGACTAAAGCGCTTACCGTGCTCGCGCTCTCCCTCACTTCGGCACAGGCTGGAACACGGCGGTGGGATGGCGGGACTGTTGATATCGGAAGCGTAGGCAACAGTGCCAGCATCGGTGGAGTCGGCACATCGAACACCGCTCATGTGGCCTGGAACTATGCAAGCAAGGACACCGCAGTGGTAAATTTTAGGTGGGACTACATGACCTTCGCGGCTGTGCCGAACACTCCAACCGTGGGCATATCCTCCGTCACAGCCACGATCGCTGGAACTGTTCCCGCACGGTTCTTCGTCAGACTCACAGTGTCCAAACAGTAAGAACGTAATGCTTTTCCCCGAGCTTGCCTTCCCTCTTATGCCAGTAAATTTCCATGCGAGATTTGCGTTCTGGCCACTTCACTCCAATTCGTAAACAGTCTGTGCGAGTGGTTCAACTTTAGGGTGCATGCATTCCCGCAACTCACAAATCCAGTGCTCCCGATATTTCGTCTATTACTATCGTTGGTTAATAATTTCCGTGGTGTTTTTATGCTGTGATGTCGCAATGCACGCCGCCCTCGCGACGGCCTTGTCTTTTTTTTAACTGGGCGGAGGCAGGCCGATGTTGTATAATCCTGCCAAATAATCTCGAAAATACGAGACCCAATCCTTCACTCATCGACTACAAATTAATCTGTCTCCCATTTTTTGATGAAAAACTCGCTTCGGTTATTTCTCCTGCTTGGCGGCCTCGCGCTTCTGGTGTTGCTCATCGGAATCTGGCCGCGCCCCACAGGGACATTGCTGAAACCAAATCAGGCAACACCACCACCGCGTAGTGCCGATAAATCCACGGGTGACAAAATTTCCGATCAGCCTGCTTTGGGGCTCAAATCTCCGCCCAAGACCCCATCCATCAAGGCTCCTGCCATCAAGCTGCAGGAAAACTCGTCCGGGTTTGAGCGCTTCAACGAGTGGGCAGCCCGCTATGTGGCGGCGACTGAAGAAGAACGTCGCGAGCTGATGGATGAAGGAGTCAAAATTGCTGAGATGCGGCGCACGGAGTTACAGCAACTGATCGAAACCGATCCCCGTCGGGCGATCGAAAACGCAGTGCCACCGGTGCTGCGTCAGCAATTGCCCGCCGCGATCGTGGAACGGCTCGAGGAGCGCGTGAATGAAGTAGGATTTTTCGGCGTGCTCGGCGCGGTGCCCTCGAAGGAATATCCGGCGACGCCGGCCTACCGGCGCGAAGTGCAGACGAGCGATGGCGGACGCTACCGCGCTTTTGTCTATGGTCGCCGCTTGAGCCAGCGCACGACTGAAAAAGCCTCCATCGTAGGCATCGCGGTGGATGACAGGATGGCGATTGATGAGAGGCCGCTGCGCACAGTCGCGAGCGGCGAAATTCCCAATCACCCGAACAATCTGACGCGACGCCGCACGGCAACGCTGGTGGACGAACAGGGTTTCTCCCAAGGTAGCGAACTGCGCACCTCGCCCGCTCCGCCGCGCGATGTTGTTGAAACCTGTCCGATCTCCGGGCTGAGCACGGCGGCACCTAGGACTGAGGATGGCGGCGCAGTGTCAGCCACAGAAATCGTCATCGAAGCAGCCGGGCAGTTTCATTACCTGTGCTCCGGTGGCCATATCCATGCGTTTGAGGAGCAGCTTGTATTGCGCGAAGGCGGCAACGGCGGTCCGGTGCTGCCGACAAGCCCGCCCTCAGCAACGCAGAGCACTGGTTACAAGACGAACCTGCTGATGCGCGTCGCCTTCCCCGAGGCGCTCAAAGCCAGCGTGACTGAGAAGGAAGGCCACGATCTCGGCAAGACGGTTCAGGATTGGTTTGTGGATACGAGCTACGGGGCGATGACCTTTATGACCACCGTGAGTCCGTTGATTGTGCTGCCACGGAGCGAGGCTTGGTATATAGACCAGGACACCACTGGCGGTGCCAACGAGGTGCTCGCCGACGCGCGTGCTGCAGCAAAACTGGCGGGCTTCGATCCGGCGAATTTCAATTTCGACACGGTGATCTACACGGGAGGCCCGGGCAGCTTCGGCGGACAAGCCTACGTCGGTGGCAAAGGTTGCTGGCTGAAAACCGGCACCAACACCGGCGTCGCGGCCCACGAGTATGGGCACAACTTCGGCCTCTGGCATGCGAACTTTTGGAGCACAACGAATGGCTCAGCGATCGGCGGCGGCTCGCATGTCGAGTATGGGGACAGCTTCGACACCATGGGCAGCGCCAGTGCCGGCGACTACCAATACAACGCTTACCAAAAGAACCTCCTCAATTGGCTCCCCACCGCGCTCGTCCATGATGTCACCGCGAGCGGGACGTATCGCATTCACCAGATGGATCAGCCGGCGCAGAACCCGCGACTGCGCTATGCGATCAAGACCCGCAAGGATGCCGACCGCGACTATTGGATCGATTTCCGGCAGTTGTTCACGACCAACGCGTGGGTGCAGGGCGGCGTTTTCCTCCATTGGAGCCCGTGGGCCTCAAGCGCGAGCGGTTCCCATCTGCTCGATACCACGCCGGGCTCCATCGATGGCAAGAATGATGCAACCATCGTCATCGGCCGCACCTTTAGCGATCCAGAGACCGGCATCCACATCACGCCCATCGCGAAGAACGCGACCACACCGCCGAGCGCGGATGTGGTGGTGAATCTCGGAATGTTCACGGACAACAATGCGCCCGTCGTGGCGGTGAGTGGTGCCACGAGCGCGGCCACGAATGCCGCAGTCACTTTCACCGCCACCGCGAGCGACATCGACGGCGATGTGCTGAGCTACGCGTGGGATTACGGAGACAAGAGCTTCAGCACCACCAACTCCCCTGTCGTATCGAAATCTTGGGCCACCGCAGGTGAATATCGCGTGCGCTGCACCGCGTCCGACATGAAGGGGAAGACGGCCAGCGCGTCGGTGATCATCACCATCGGGTCACCGGCGACGACGTATCGCATCGCAGGCACGATCACGGCGGGCGGGCAGCCGCTCGCGAATGTGCGCGTCCATAATTCACTGACCGGCACCAGTTATCGCGAAGCTTACACCGACGCCAATGGCACCTACACGCTGATGAGGCTCGCTGCGGGGACCTACACCGTAGCCACCGAACTCTACGGCTACACCCTCACGCCCACAGGCAGTGCCAGCGTGACCGTAGGACCAAACAAGAGCGGTATGAATTTCACCGCAGCGGATCAGCCACAAGTCAACATCGCGCTCCAGGATGCCGACTGCGCCGAGGGTTCCAATACGGGCTCTTTCCGCCTCTCACGCACGGGTTCCACGGCGGCAGCACTCGCCGTCTCGCTCAACGCAACGAGCGGCTCCGCCACGCTATATACAGACTACACGCTGCTTCCGAGTCCCAGTGGCACGTTCACTATTCCGGCTGGGGCGGCCTTCCTTGACGTGCTCGTGACCGCGCTGGACGACACGAACGTGGAAAGCTACGAGAGCGTCATTCTGGAGCTAATGCCCTCGACAAACTACGTGCTCGGCGCCGCCGCTGCCACGCTCTGGATCGCCGACACCGACACGGCAAATCCGCTCGTGCGACTCCGCGTGACGGATCGCGATGCGGATGAAAGCGGAGACCCCGGGCAGTTTGTCATCGAGCGAATCGGGGCTACGGCCGCCTCGCTGAATGTCAGCGTCACGCTCTCTGGCACCGCGACCAACGGGACCGATTACGCCACCATCCCCACGACCATCACCATTCCAGCGGGCGCGTCGTCCGTGCCGGTCAATGTCACGCCCCTCCAGGACACGATTGTCGAGACCATGGAGACGGTCATCCTGACCATCAACACCAACGCCGCCTACACCCGAGCCGCCTCCAGCGCGGACTATTCGGGGACGGTGAATCTTCACGATGACGACCAGCCGGTCCTCACCGTGGTCGCGACGGACAGCGCCGCCGCCGAGGCGGGCAATGATCCCGGCGTCTTTACCATCACCCGCACCGGCTCCACCGCTGCGGCGCTGACCGTGAACTACGGCCTCACCGGCAGCGCGCTGCACGGCACCGACTACGTGGCACTGCCGGGCGTGTTGACGATTCCGGCGGGCAGTTCAGTCGGCACCGTGGTCATCACGCCCATCGATGACACCATTGGCGAACCCGACCAGACCGTGGTCTTCCAGCTTCGCGGCGGAATCGGCTACACGGTCGGTGCGGCGAGCAATGCGACGGTCACCATCACCGATAACGACCTGCCCTACGCTTCCATCGCTGTCACCACGGGCCCAGCGATCGAGGGTGGGACAGCGGGCGTCTTCCGAGTTACCACCACCGGCACCGGCAGCGGAAACATCACCGTGCGTTACACAGTGACCGGCACCGCGACCAATGGCGTCGATTACACCACGCTTGGCGGCACGCTATCAATAGCAAAAAACACAACTGGCAACATCACCATCACGCCGCTTCAAGACAGCTTAGTGGAGGGCTACGAGACCGTTACCATCACGCTCACTCCCGACCCCGCCTATTCACTCGCGGTCGATGCGTCCGCCACGATGAATCTTCAAGACGACGATGCCCCGCAAGTGAACGTCTCGGGGACCGATGATACCTTCACCGAAACCACTGGCAGCCTCGCGAAGTTTTTTGTCTCCCGCACCGGCTCCACAGCCAGCGCGCTGACGGTGAACTACACCCTCGGCGGCACCGCGACGGCGGGTGCCGACTACACCGCGCCCAGCGGCAGCGTGACGATCGCTGCCGGAGCCACGGGTGCCTTCGTGGACGTGTCGATGCTCGCCGATACCCTCGCGGAAGGAACCGAAACGATCATCCTCACTGTCACGCCCAGTGCCTCCTACGCAGCGGGCAATGGTTCCGCGACGCGCTACATCACGGACAGCCAATCCGCCTCGGTCGCGACGCAGGTGCGTTTCTCCGCGGCGAGCAGCAGCGTGGCGGAAAACGCGGGCACGGTGAACATCCCCGTGACGCTCAGCGCCGCGGCGGCGAGCACGGTGACGGTGGAGTATTACATCAACGGCGGCAACGCGCTCGCCGGCGGCATTGACTATCAGCTCACCCCCGGCGTGCTCACCTTCCTGCCAGGTGACACCTCAAAAAACATCTCCGTTACCATCCTTGACGACACTCTGCCAGAGAGCAGCGAGACGCTCGTCATCGCGCTCACGAATCCCAACAACGCCAAACTCGGCACCAGTTCGCACACGCTGACCATCACGGACAACGACGCGCCGCCGGGAGTGACCGTCGGCTTTGCCGGAACGACGGGCAGCGGGTTGGAATCACAACCGATCGCGCCCCTTACTGTCGCCCTCAGCACAGCGCAAGGCACCGCAGTCACCGTGGATTACGCCGTCACCGGCGGCACCGCAACAGGAGGAGGCGTCGACTACACCCTCACCTCCGGCACGCTCACTTTCGCAGCCGGAGAGACGGTGAAAGTGATCCCGAACACGATCATCGATGATGCATCCGCCGAGTCGAACGAGACGATCATCCTGACGCTGAGCAATCCTGTGGGAGCAGCACTGAACGCCAATTCTGTTTTCACCTACACCATCACCGACGACGACGCGGCGACCGTCACCATCGTGGCCACCGATGCCAACGCTGCCGAACCAGGCAGCGACACCGGCCTCTTTACGGTGACGCGGACGGGATCCACTGCCGCCTCGCTCACGGTGAATTTCAGCGTCAGCGGCACCGCCACGATCGGAGCTGATTACGTGAATATCGCCAACACCGTCATCATCGCTGCGGGAGCCAGCACGGCGACCGTGCTCGTCACCCCAGTGGACGACACCGCGATCGAGCCGGCGGAGACTGTGATTCTGACGCTCGCGCCCGGTGTTTACACGATTGGCGCGGCAAACAGTGCGACGGTTACCATTGCCGATGACGAAGTTGATATGATCATTAGCATTGTCGCGAGTGACGCCAATGCGGCGGAGTTAAACAATCCCGGCGCGTTTACCGTCACTCGCGCTGGCAGCACCTTGGGCGATCTCACCGTAAACTTGGGCATCACCGGCACCGCGACCAACGGCGTCGACTACACCACTCTGGCTTCGTCCGTCGTCATTCCTGCCGCATCCGCCAGCGTGGTCATCCCGGTGTCTCCCCTGACCGACTCTTTGAACGAAGGTGACGAAACAGTCATTCTCACCGTGCTTGCGAGTTCCGGCTACACTCGCGGCTCCCCGTTTTCCGCGACCGTCACCATCGCTAACACGGACGACGGCAGTCCGCCAACGCTGGCTCCCAGCTCGATCGTCGATGACAAGGGCGGGGCATCGGTTTTCATCGACACCCTCGTCACTTACACCGTCACTTTTAATAAGGACATGGACGCAACCACCGTCACCGCTGCCGATTTCGGCAACGCGGGCACCGCAACGGTAACGATTGGTTTGGTCACCGAAACCTCACCGACGTCGGGGGTGTTCACCGTGCAAGCCACGCCCACCAACGCTGGGACCCTCCAGCTCCAGGTCAATGCCGCCGCCGTCTTGAAGAGTGCCGCAGGCACCAACCTCAACACCACCACGGCCATAGCCGACGACACGACCATCACGGTCGCCGGCAACTCGCCGCTCGCCATCGCGCTGGACACGACCGGACTCACATGGACTACCAGTGGCAACGCGAATTGGATCAATCAGTCCACCACCACCCATGACGGCGTCGATGCCGCCAAGAGTGGAACCATACTGGACAACCAGAGCAGCTCGGTGGAGACCACGCTCACCGGTCCCGGCACTCTAACCTTCTGGTGGAAAGTCTCCTCCGAATCCGGATACGACTACCTCAAATTTTTCATCAACAATGTCGAGCAAACTGGCACGTTGGCCAAAATCTCAAGCGAAGTGGACTGGGTTCAAAAAAACGTCGCCATTCCCTCCGGCAGCCAGAACGTGAAATGGACTTACTCCAAGGATGGAAGCGTTTCCACTGGCTCCGATGCCGCATATGTCGATCAAGTGGTCTATGCACCTACGATCTACCCTGAGATCGCCGTCGAGCAGCCTGTCGGAACCGACCTTGTCGATGGCAGTGCCAGCATCAGCCTTGGCTCGGTCAATGTAGGAAGCTCTTCCTCGCCGGTCACCTTTACCGTGAAAAACCTCGGCACGGATGACCTCACCGGCCTCTCGATCTCCAAGGATGGCACCAATAGCGCCGACTACACCGTGAGCAGCCTGGGAGCCACCACAGTGACTCCGGGTAACAGCACCACCTTCACCGTCACGTTTAGCCCCGGTGCCTCAGGCTCCCGAACCGCCGCCATTCACATCGCCAGCAATGACGCGGATGAAAACCCTTTCGATATAGCCCTAACCGGAACAGGTTTGGGGCCCGGCAGCTTGGTGGTCACCGCTGCGGGCGGCTTGACCTCTTCCGGAAACTATGGCGGCACATTCTCGCCGTCTTCACTGCAATACACACTCAGCAATCCGGGAAATACTTCCATCGACTGGACGGCGACTAAAACCGCAGGATGGGTGACACTCAGCGCCACCAGCGGCACGTTGGCCGGAGGGACTAACACCACCGTCACCGTCTCCATCAACAGCGGAGCAAACTCGCTGAACGCAGGCGCCTACAGCGACACGGTATCCTTCGCCAACTCCACCAACGGCACTGGCAACACGACACGGGGCGTTGCACTAACCGTCAATCCACTATCAGCCAGCGTCAACCTTAGCGGCCTCTTACAAACCTACGACGGATCGGCTAGGACCGCGACCGTCAGCACGACACCCTCTGGACTCTCATACTCAATCACCTACGCCGGCTCCTCCACCGCACCCATTAATGTAGGCTCCTACGCCGTGGTGGCCACCATCACCGATCCCAACTACACCGGCAGCGCATCGAGTAGCCTGACTATCCAGAAGGCCTCGCAGACCATCACCTTCGCCGCCCTGAGTCCAGTCTTGGATAACGCGGCACCTTTCAACCTCACCGCCACCGCCGACTCCAGCTTGACCGTTTCCTACACCAGTTCCAACACCGCCGTCGCGACGGTCTCCGGAAGCACCGTCACCATCGTTGGCCCGGGCAGCACCACCCTCACAGCCTCGCAAGCGGGAAATACCAACTACAACGCCGCCACTGGCGTGCCACAGGATCTCACCGTCTTGCGGGCCAACCCGCTCGCTGTGCCCGGTGGCCCCTACAAGGTATTGATCGGCCAATCGCTCTCGCTCAACGGCAGCAATTCCCAGCCCTCAAATGGAGAAACCATTAGCACCTATGAGTGGGATTTGAACAACGACGATAATTTCACCGATGTCACCAGTGCCACCCCATCGGCCATCAGCTTAGCCACGCTGACCAGCACCTGGGGAATGGTCGAGGGCCTAAATACCATCAAGCTCAAGGTCACCGATTCCGCTAACAAAACTTCCATCATCTCCACCACCGTGGAGCTCATTTACTCCCTCACATGGGATGCCAACGGCATCACCGCAGGCCAGACCAACGGTGCGGGCGCATGGCTAGGAGCCAGCCAATGGTGGGACGGTTCAGCCAATCAAACTTGGGCCGACGGCTCCAATGCGATCTTCGGTGGTCCCAACACCGCAGGCGGAGCCGTCACCCTCGCCAGCCCCAAGACGGTCAATTCACTGACCTTCAATCAATTTACCGGCACCTACACCCTCGGCACCACAGGCCAGGCGCTCACCATCAACGGCGGCATCACGGCCAACTCGACTGCGGCTGCCGTCTCGATCATCAGCCCGGTCACTTTGGGTGTTGACCAAACATGGACCAACAATTCCGCCAGCGCGCTCACCGCTTCCAGCACCATCAGTGGTGGCGGCAACCTCACCAAGTCGGGCACGGGAACCGTGATTCTCAGTCCGACTCCAGATACTTCTGATTACACCGGCACGACGATCATCAACAACGGCGTTCTGAACATCCAAAAGGCCACCTCGCTGGGCTCGCTGGCAGCCGGCGCCAGCGTGTCTTCCGGCGCGGCCCTGCAAATTCAGGGGTCTATCACCGTGGGTGCCGAGTCACTGAGTCTCGACGGCTCCGGCGTTTCCAACACCGGCGCGTTGCGTAACATCAGCGGAACCAACATCTACGGCGGACTCGTGACCTTGACCGGTGCCACCCGCATCAATTCCGACGCTGGAACACTTACCCTCAGCAACACCGGCACCATCACCGGAGCGGGATTAGCACTCACCCTCGGCGGCGCAGGCAACCTCACAATCAGCAGCATCATCGGCACCACCACCGGCAGCGTGACCAAGGACGGGGCAGGCCTCCTGACCCTCTCCGGTGCGAATACTTTTTCAGGTGGCTTGGTCATCAACGCCGGCAACGTGACCATTTCGAGCGATGGCAATCTGGGTGCGACCAACGGCAGCTTCACAGCGGGCACTGTCACCGTGAACGCAAACGCCACGATCAATCTTCCCACCCCGTTCACGTTCAACCGTCCCTTCATCCTGAACAACGGAGCCAGTCTTATTACCAATGCTGCGAGCGCCGTCATCACGGTGAACGGAGCGGTGACCGGCACTGGTAGCATCGCTCCCTTCAACCAGTCTGGTGCCTCTCTCACGCTGGCCAGCACCGCCAATACCTTCACCGGCAATATCCAACTCGCCAGCGGCATCCAGCCGGGAACCATCATTTTCAATAGCATCGGGGACGGAGGAATCGTTTACCTCGGAACACAAGCAGGTTCGGGAAGTAACTATGGTCAGGCCAACTTCCGTTATGGAACCGGTGCCACCGCTCCTCTGGTATTGAACTCCCGCCAGTTCCAGCTTGGCACCGCAGGCGGTGGTAAAGGCGTCATCCAGAACGACAACGTCGCCAACTCCAACGCCAATACCATCACCATCAACACCAACCTGCTTGCCCCTAACGCGGGAGCCAGAACGCTTGAACTCGGTGGTGCCAACACGGGAAATAACACCTTTGCCGGTGCCATCATCAACGGTTCCGGCACGGTCTCCCTTGAGAAGGCCGGAGCTGGCAAATGGAACATTACTGGCAATATGAGCCATACCGGAGGAATCACCATCAGTGGAGGCACGCTCACGCTTTCCGGCACCAATACTTACTCTGGCAACACTAATTTTAACTACAATGGTGCCACACTCACCATTGCGGGCAGTCAGGCAGCCTCGGCCAATACCACATTCGTGATGAACACGAATACCAGCTCCGCCGCCAGCACCCTCAGGCTGCTTGATGACACTGGCGGGGTCAACGGCAGCACCGTCGCTTTCTCGGCCACCGTCACCAGTTCAGTCAACAATAGCCCCGGTAATACCCACACGTTCTTTGTCGGCAACAACAACACGGCCAACGGCGGCACCAGCAGCGGCACGACAACGGGCAGCACGATTTCTCTGACAGCACTCAACGTGGGGTCTATGAACACCACGAGCAACATTGGCACCTATGCCATAACGGGGGCCAATGGTTACCGCTTGCAAATCAATAGTGTGGTTCTGAACAACGCTAACCTTCAAGGCGTAGGGGTGAACTCGACCACCACTTTCCAACCAAGTAACGCCAATGTTACTCTTGGCACCGTCCAAATGGCGGCAGGGAATGCTGGGAAGGGCATTCCATTTCTCGTGCTCGACGGCACCTCGACGGACAACCGGATCACGGGTGCCATCACGAATGCCACGGACGCACTCACCACTGGCCGTCCCTTGAACGTCACCAAGTCCAACTCCAGCACCTGGACCCTCTCCGGCACGAACGGCTACACCGGCACGACCACCATCAGCGGCGGCCTTCTTGAGATCGGCGGCGGCGGAACGCTGGCCAGCGGATCCTACGACGGCGCCATCTCCATCGCCTCCACCAACTCCGGCACATTCAAATACAACAGCTCCGCCAATCAGCTTCTCGGCGGCGCGATCACCGGTGCCGGCGCGCTGGTGAAAGACGGCGCGGGAGCCCTCACCATTACCGGCACCAGCAATAGCTACTCCGGAATCACCACCGTCAGCGGAGGCAAGCTGTTCATCAACGGCAGCCTCAGCAACGTCGCCGTGGCACTCAATGTGAACACCGGAGCTACCCTCGGCGGCACTGGCACCATCGGACGCAATGTCACCATCGCCGCAGGAGGCAAGCTGGAATTTAACCTCGGCACCACCGTCGCCGGCCATGACAGGCTCGATATTTCCGCCGGCAGATCTTTTGGCTTCAGTGGAGCCTCGGAACTCACCATCAACTCCAGCGGCGGAGCCGCACCCGGCACCTACACCCTCATCACCGGTGGCAACAACATCACCGGCTCCGCACCGTCCACCGTCAATCTGCCCGCAGGGTGGATCGCCACTGTCTCCATCTCCGGAAACAGCCTGCTGCTCAATGTCGTTACCGACGGCAGCGACGTCACACCTCCCACTCTCGCTGCTAGCGCCATCGTTGATGACAAAGGCGGCGCTCCGATCACCCCAAACACCCTGGTGACTTACACCGTCACCTTCAGCGAGGACATGGATGCCACTTCGGTAAGCGCCGCTGATTTCGGCAACGCAGGCAGCGCCACCGTCAGCATTGGCTCCGTCACTGAAACGTCCCCGACCTCCGGCGTCTTCACCGTGCAAGCCACGCCGACCAGCGCTGGGACGCTGCAACTGCGGGTCAACGCTGGGGCCATTTTGAAGGATGCGGCAAGCAACAACCTCGATACCACAGCGGCCATCCTCGACAACACGACCCTCACCGTAGACGGCACCGCACCCACGCTCGCTGCTAGCGCCATCGCCGATGACAAAGGAGGTGCTCCGATCACCCCAAACACCTTGGTGACTTACACGGTCACTTTCAGCGAGGACATGGACGCCACCTCCGTGAGCGCCGCTGACTTCGGCAACGCAGGCACCGCCACCGTCACCATCGGCTCGGTCACCGAGACCGCACCGACCTCCGGCGTCTTCACTGTGCAAGCCACACCGACCAGCGCCGGAACTCTCCAACTCAAAGTCAATGCCGGAGCCGTATTGAAAGATGTCGCGGGCAACAACCTCGACACCGCCGCGGCTATCCTCGACAACACAACTCTCACCGTGGACGGCACCGCACCCACGCTCACCGCCAGCGCCATCGTCGATGACAAAGGCGGCGCTCCGATTACCCCAAATACCTTAGTGACTTACACCGTCACTTTCAGCGAGGATATGGATGCCACCTCAGTAAGCGCTACCGACTTCGGCAACGCAGGAACTGCCACCGTCACAATCGGCTCGGTCACCGAGACCGCACCGACCTCCGGTATCTTCACCGTGCAGGCAACGCC